>JAIETF010000005.1 GCA_019745415.1 Candidatus Obscuribacterales bacterium
GGCAACATGGTTCTCGATGCGATTTCTCGACCGAGAGCGAAGTTGACCATGTAAATGTCTTTCAGTACCAGCTCTTCCAGGAAGCCTTCCTTCATACCAGTCTCAGCGATGCTGGCTGGATATGGCGGAACAAACTCCTGTTGCTGCTGGGTCCCTGTTCTTACCTGTTGCATGTGTATCTCTCTATTTGTGCAGCTTGACTACAGCCTTGCTATAACCTGCCATGTTGACCATGTAAGCATAGCAAATATAACCACTTTAGCGCGTTGCGCCGGTTCTTTCCAGCACCTGAGAGCCTTTAGCTTATTAAAGTTCAGTTTTTCGCCGCAGTTGCCAAGCGCCTAATCTCTTCAGCTATCTCGGTTAGCTCGTCTAAATAGTCGTCCCCGCCGAATCTGTCGGCGTTGTACAGCTCCATGAACTTACTGACAACTGGGCTTAGTGCTTCCGGCACAGTCCGTCCTTCATCTCTCAATGTGTCGAGGCGATCGCTTAGTCTGGTTGAAATCTCGTCTACTGTCTCGGTGGGAAACTTGACGATGTCGAAACGTTTGAGGTCATCTAGGACTTCCAAATAAACTATGGTCGATGGTTTGTACTGCGCCAAGAAGAGCTTCTCAGCCTTGTCTTTCTTGTGCTTGAAGTAGACCACCAGGCAGAAGACCAAGAGAGCCACGGCAAATAGGATAGCCAGAACACGGGCGAAGGTCTGCATCACTTGTGGGTCGACTGTGCCAAGCATGGGCAGTTTAAAGCCTTCTTTGCCTTTTTCGCCGGGAGGCGGCGGTGGCTCCAGGTCAGCCTGTTCTTGATTGCTCTTGTTGAGACCGTTCAAGTCGGTCAGGTTGCGTTTAGGCTTGCGGTTCGACTTTATTTCTTGGGCAAAGGGGTTCGCCAGTCCGCTTCTGATGAACTTACTGAGGACATTCCCGCCCTCTTCGTGCGCCGGCAACCGTCCTGATGGAGTTGGATCGAAGGGAATCCAGTTCCAGTAAGGCATATAGATTTCGGTCCAGACATGGGAGTCTCTGCCTCTGATTTCAGAGAAGCCGGTGTTTTTATTGAAGGTGCCCGGCAGATAGCCGATGACCAATCTTGAAGGAATACCTTGGGCTCTGCAAAGAAGGGCATGGGCTGTGGCGAAGTGCCGGCAGCTGCCTGATTTCTTTTGGAAGAGAAAATTGTCGATTGCCTGATATGGATCTTCGCTGCTGTTCTGCTCTTTGAACAGACCATCGGCTTCGTATTGATAGTTGTTTTTTAGATAGTTTTGTATTTTTTCTGCGCGGGTAAACCAGTTGGCTTCAGGGTCTTCGCAAATCTTGTTGGATAGTTCCTTTAGTTTGTCCGAAAGTCCGCCGCTGAGCGTGAGGCAGCTTTTTGCTGTTTCAAGCTCATCTTTTCGTTCTTCGTCTACTTCATTGAGGGTTTCGAGCTGTTGCTTGCGCATCACCTCAAGATCGTAAATAGGCGACTGACAGATTACCGAGAAAGCCGAGCCGCGCAAAATCGGTTTGGTTGCTTTCACAGTGCCGTCTGTATCAAGCCTGATTTCATCGCCGGCGGTTCTGACAATCTGGGGAATCCAGCTGGTTGGCACAAAATAGCCTAGATCGGCTTCGGCTCGGCAGTCTAGTTTGACTTCGAGGGTTGGCAGAGCGGGCGGCACATAGACTGAGTTAGAGTTGGTTAGGTCAAAGCCGAAAGTCTTGTTTTGTTTGAGGAGCATACTGCTGGTCGGCAATGCCCGTTTCCAGATCTGTCCGTCAAAACCGTTCATAGCGTATTTGCGCAGATAGACATTGTGATTGCCTGAGACTTTCATGACCAAGGTCTCAGCCTGCGACTGGGGATTATTGAGATCGACGCCTTCTTTCTCGTAGGCTTCGCTTAGCACTTTGTCTTTCTTGACCTGCTCTTTGAGCTTGGCGGCTTGCGCCGGTGTGAGCGGTCCTTTGATTTTGCTCAAGTCAACATCGTCATTGTTCTTATTTAGGGGAGTCGCACTTACAGTTGTACTGCTGCCCTTGCCTGGTTTCTTGTCTTGAGCGGTAGTGCCGCCGGCGGTGCCATGTTCGCCGCCCTTGACCGTGAAGCTCGAGCCTCCGGTATCACGGCTTTCGGTGCCGCCTCTCAGGGCCTGGCTGCGTCCACCCTTGCCCAGCTGACTGCTCAGATAGGCTGATAAAGGAAAACGTGAGCGAATGCTGCCAATAAAGATGTCCAGTAAAGAATCGGAACGCGGCATTATTGTAAACAGCGCAAAGCTGGCGATGGGCAAAAGTAAGATTGGCAGGAAGCTAGTGAGAGAGAGTGCTCTCAATCTCTTTTCTACGACCGGTTGCTTGCTTTTGTCGGTAGCTGCCACCGCCCTTGATGGACCGAGTTCGTGGGAGCGCGATGACGAATCGAAGAAGAGGAGCAGACCGGCTAAAACTGTATAGAGCAAGATAAAGAGACCGAAGAATGGATCTTTACCGCCGACGCCGGTAAGAAAAGTGAGAAGAGCAAGACCAATGAGAGAGGCTATGGAGAAATCAGTGCGGGTGCGCAGATCGAAGCAATGCAAGGCTGATAGCCCGGCGATTAGATGCACGAAAGCGGCCACGGCGGTGGCTGTCGAGCTCATATAGCCGTTTATCACTTCGAAAACAAAGTTGGTGAAAAGCAAGATTGTGCCGACCGTGGGCAGAGTGCCCAACCAACCTGGTCGAGAATCTCTGTACAAATAGGCGAGATAGGAACCTAAGATGGCGGTGAGAACATAAAGTAGAGTGGCCACGGGCAACGTGGGCACATAGCAGGCTGCCGCCAAGAGCAGAACTAAGTTCATAATCAGGGCGGTAAGCCTGGTTCCGACCGAGCTTTCTGCTGCTTCTTCCCGTTTTTTCTTTTTCTGGTTCAAAGGTGTGATAGCTCCTCAAATTCAGAAAGTGAGGCCAAAATACGTCCATAGCGTGCCGGTTTCTCACCGGCAGCAGCGGGGGCGGTGCCTTCGCTGCGTCTGTCGCCCGAGCCCATGGCATGCAAGGGAATGGGAGCGGCAGCCTGGCGTTTGGCACTGAGTAAGGTGCTGTCAGCTTCGAGATAGGCGCGGGAAAGGACCCAGAGGTCCACTTGCCGATTGGCTCTCTCTTCGGTAGCGCGATCTTTGGGCGCGCTCTCTTCTTGCTCCTGGTCGATATTCTCGGAGGGGCGAACTGTCAAAAGTGCCATCGTATCTGAAAAGCCCACTTGCGGTACCTTGGCTCTATATTCCGAGTCTTGCAGCGACAATGCTTCCACTCTAGCAAGTATTTGCGAAGACCACCCGATACCTCTGGCAATGGGCGGCAAGTCGGTCAAAATTTCAGGAAGACTTTCATGGTCTTCATCCAAGCTGGGGATGACGAACAGTTCGGGAGCGCCGCCCAGTTTATAGCCCAATTGCAAAAGAGAAAGGGTGATGGATACAGCCAACTCGAACTGATCTTCGTTTTTCCAGTCGGAAGTAAGGTCGAGTAGAACATCAAAACCTGGCAGACCCTCCGACTCAAACTCCCGAATCATCAGTTTTCCGGTCTTGGCTGAACTGGGCCAGTGAATGAAGCGTGGACTATCGCCGCTTCTAAACTCTCTGAGCGAGCGTACCGAGGCCGAGGTGAGAGCCGCTATTGGTCTTGATGATGAGAAGAAAAGGGCGGAGTCACCGGTTGCCCTCAGGCGAAAGAGGAAATTGCCGTCGATATTATTGATGCGCGGATAGACCGTCATCTGGGGCAGGCTTGAACGGCTACCGTCTATGGCTCTGGTGGTATTGCCTGAATAGAGTTTGTCTTTGTCTTGTACTTCCAAGCCGCTCGCCAATTCGGCAGCAAATTTATCGGTTAGCTTAGAGCGCTTGTTCCACCAGGCTAGACCAAAGGGGTAGCAACTAAAAATCTCAATTGCTTCTAAGGTATAGACTCCACGCCTAAGTCTCGGTGTTTGGGCCACCACCCAAGCTTCGCTGGTCAGGTGCTCCACCATGATCGGTCTGAGCATATTTTCTTTCTCGCCCAGACGTACAAGCTTGATTTGCACCAATAACCATTTGATGGGCAGAAATTTAGCAAGGAAGCCCCACCAGTCTTTGCGGGTTACTTTTACTCTGAGATTGAGGCGCTCGCGGGCGACTGCCTCTGAAGGCAGATTGAAGAAGACCTTTGTTTCCAATACTTGAAAGAGGGGCAAAAGCACCCCGAGAACAACTGCTGCCAGTGCCACTGCTGCCAGCATATAAGCCCAAAGGTTGCCGGTTTCAGAACCAAATATATATAGCGAAAGAAAGAGAAAAACAATGACGAAAAAGCGAGTTTCGAGTATGAGATCTAGTTCGGCCGCGTCTCGGTCGAACTTAAATGTGAACTTCAAGCCTTTCGGCTTCAGTTCTTCTTGCAGTTTGTCTTTGCCCTTCGAAGAGAATCTATACCGGAACGGGGACTTCTTCGAGGACTCTTTCAATAAGTTGAGCATGGCTGACCCGGTTGTCTCTCACCTTGGGAATAATTCTGTGACCTAATACATAGGGGGCGAGCAATTTGACGTCGTCTGGTTTGACATAGTGTCTGCCGTCTACCAATGCCGCTGCCTGTGCCGCTCTCATCAATAACTGACTGCCGCGGGGGCTGACTCCCAAGACGATGGAAGGGTGTTTGCGCGTAGCACCAACCACGGTGACAATATAGTTTTTGATTGACTGCTCAACGATAATACTTTTTACGACCTGTCTCGCTTCCAATACTTCTTCTTCTGAAAGAACTGCATCGACAGTAAAGGAACCTTCATCTAAGGTTTTGTCCAAGATTTCCACTTCCTGGCTGGGTTTGGGATAACCCAGAGACAGTGAGATCATAAAGCGGTCCAGCTGGGCTTCCGGTAGGGGGAAGGTGCCGTGATATTCGATAGGGTTTTCTGTAGCAATAACAAAGAAGAGGTCGGGCAATCTTCTTGTTGCACCGTCTGTGGTGACTTGGTTCTCTTCCATGGCTTCCAGCAAGCTGGACTGTGTTCTAGGAGTGGCTCGGTTGATTTCGTCGGCCAGCAATATATTGGTGAAAATCGGACCGGGCATAAATTTGAAAACGCCTTCTTTCGCTTCAAAAACACTCACCCCACTGATGTCGGAAGGCAGAAGGTCGGGGGTGCATTGAATACGCTTGAACTTTGCATGCACAGACTGGGCGAGAGTCTTTGCCAGGAGGGTTTTTCCTACCCCGGGAACGTCTTCAATCAGGGCATGACCACCGGCTAGAAAGGCTACCACTGAAAGACGAGTAGCATGTTCTTGTCCAACCAGAACCCCGTTGATATTGTCTAGAAGAAGCTGAATCTTGGGCGCTAGGTATTGCACCTTCTGGGCCGGGGTGCCGTCATATCTGTCGTCCATGTCGTGCACGCCCGTATTTCTATGACTGTCCAATCTGGGCTCCTTCTGAGTTAATGCCTAATCAATACTAATGACTAAACTAATGACTAAATTTGGTCTGGCAAGATTATACTGAGTTGAACCAAATTTGCCCATCCAGCTGGCATTTCTAATCTCTTTGACCCTGGTTTGCCAAGTAGCCGGAATTAGAGTAACTGCATCGAGCTCAATGCAGCTTAAATCAGTTTTCTAGAGGTTCTTTACTATGACTATTGAAATGGCCGAAGCTAATACCGCAAGAATTGAGAAAAGCCCCAAGAACGATATGCCTGATGCCTTGGCAATGTCTGTCTACGACGATATGCAGTCCTTTTCAGGCAAGCGCTCGCTTGCTGCCCGTGCCGGCGGCGAGGCTATTACGACAACCAGTCTAGATTTTTCAAGCAATATCTATGCTTCTGAAAATAAAGAGAATGTGAGCGGCGAGCCCTCCAAGGGCGCTATAAAAGGTGGCGAACAGAAAGGTGCTCTTGAGAAAGGGATCAGTTCACCTTCCTCCTCTGAACCTAAGGATAATGAAATAGCTGAACGCAGCACTCCGCTTGCTGCAGCACAGAGAGAAGCTAGGCTTGCCAGTCGCGGTGACGAAATGAATGATGTGATTCAGCGCGAAAGCAAGGACAATGAAATTAATGAAGCAGAGCGTTCCACCCCGCTCGCCATTGCCCAGCGCAACCAGCGTCTAGCCAATTCGGTCAATGCTAGACCGGCTTGGTAGCGCTTTGCATCTGCCGGAGGAGAGGTAAATCTGTTACGAGGTTCGGGTTGTCATTAGAGCTTCGCCCTCAGCCGAGAAGCTCAAGCCATAATCTAAAACCGGAAATATAAAGCCGAAAAGTAAAGAAGACCCTCAAGATGTCCCTTGAGAAGACCATTAGCCCAGGCGCTTTTGCTAAACTTTAAAAAATTAGGACTGCAGATACAGCGGGTGGGCAATGGCTCTTACTTTTCAACAAGTAATTCATAACCTTAATGACTTTTGGGGACGGCAGGGTTGTGTGGTGATGCAACCTTTCGATCTTGAAAAGGGTGCCTCCACAATGAGCCCCGGCACTTTTTTGCGGGTGCTCGGTCCGGAGCCCTGGAATATGGCCTGCGCCGATCCCTGTCGTCGTCCTACCGATGGACGTTACGGCGAGAACCCCAACCGTTTGCAGCACTACTTTCAGTACCAGGTGATTTTGAAACCTTCTCCTGACAATGTGCAGGAAATCTACCTTGAGAGTCTCAAGCAGCTGGGAATCGATCCTCTGGAGCATGACATCAGATTTGTGGAAGACAACTGGGAGTCTCCCACTCTCGGTGCTTGGGGAGTCGGTTGGGAAGTTTGGTTAGACGGTCTTGAAATTACTCAGTTTACTTATTTTCAGCAGGCCGGCGGCTTAGACGTCAGACCGGTGGCGGCTGAGATTACATACGGTGTCGAGCGTCTTTCTATGTATCTGCAGAATGTAGACAATGTCTATGACCTGCAATGGAACGACACAGTCAAATATGGCGAGCTTTATCATGCCAACGAAGTGCAGCAGTCTACCTATAACTTTGAAAAGAGTGACCCCGAGATGTTGAATACTTTGTTCCATCTTGCCGAGAAGGAAGCTTTGCGCTTGCTTGATGAAAAGCTGGTACTGCCTGCATACGAGCAGATTCTCAAGTGCTCACATACTTTCAACTTGCTCGATGCTCGTGGTGTGCTCGGTAGAGATGAGCGTATGGCCTGCATCTTGAAAATTCGCAAGTTGTCCGAGAGAGTGGCGCGCGGCTTTTTGATTCACCGAATTGAGCTTGGCTTCCCGCTTTTGCCCGAAGGCGAGCGTCAAGAGGCTGTAGCCCTCTTTAGAGATAAATATCTAAAACCGGCAGAAAAAGGGCCTGCCAAGGTGAAGTAACCTCACGGTTGTCAGATGTATATACAAAGGGCGCAGGCTAGAATCTGCGTCCTTTCTGTCTTCTAGCTGTTTTTATTTGCACGACGGAAGAAATACTGCTTGAATAAGTAAGTGTGAAAACGGGTATATATCAATCTGTGATCTAGCAGGAGATAGAAATGAAGGGCCGCGCCATTATTAGCTTTGCTGCTCTCTCGGCGCTGGCTGCCTGTGGTCTCAATTTGATGCAAGGCTTGGCAAGCCCGCCGGCCCAAGCCGCTAATTTAAAAAACAGATCGGCTAAAGAACTTCTTGCTCTTGGTTTTGTGCCAACGCCCATGCCTCATGTTCGTTCGCATTCAACACTCAGGCGTGGCGTCTATCTAAATAAAAATCGCAATAGCTCATGGTCTAGGTTAGGTAAGTCTTCGACCAAACCTATGGGTTCCGGCAGTTCCGTCAACAGCAGTGGTCCAAGCCAACCGACCTCATCTGCTGCCGCCAATGTACCGACTACACCGGCGCAAAAGTCAGCCCGCAATGCGGCGCCTTCCAATTTTGAATTGAAGACGATTTCAGTTAAAGAGATTTATCAAGGGGTTTTCTACAAAGTTTTTTCAGGCAAGTTGCCCTCGGGCGGGCGCGCTCGCATCAACCTGCTCGACATAAATATGTCGGCATCACCTGTGCGCTTGCGTCCGGTGACCGGGTCTTATGCCTTCTCTCGCCTAAAAGATGTGCGCGAGCACAGTCGTGACAGTGGTGCTATTGCGGCAATCAATGCCAATTATTTCAAAACTAATGGTGTGCCTTTGGGTACCTTGATTCAAGATGGCGATTGGCTGGCCGGACCGCTCTACGACCGCGTTACTCTTGGCTTTACCCAGGGTGGTTATGCTCGCATTGATAGAGTTTCCCTACACGGCTTACTCTATACCGATTCTATTGAGCATCCGGTCCTTTGGATCAATAACGTCAATCAACCGAGGCGCACTGGCTCGCATTGCATTCTCTATACCCGTCACTGGGGTGCCAAAGCCACCCTGCCTTATCCTGGCGTCTTGATCGCAGTCGACGCCGGCGGACGGGTTGTTGACCGCGATGATCTCAAGTTGGATATTCCCTACGGCGGTTACGTTTTGGCTGACTCAAAAGGCTCAGCCATTTCCTCACTTAAAAATGGCGAGAGTGTCAATATAAGATGGAAGATCAGCCCCGGCACCTGGGATAATGTGGTCGAGGCTGTGAGCGGCGGGCCACTGCTTCTCAAAGATGGCAGATTAGCTCTTGATCTTAAAAAAGAGAAGTTTCCCGCCAGCTTTGTCGGCAGTCATATTCATCAACGCACTGCCTGCGGTATCACTAATGATGACCATCTTCTTTTGGCTACCTTTGAAGGTCCGCATACGATGTACGATGTGGCTAAGTTCTTTCAGTCTCATGACTGCAGCGAGGCTATGAATCTTGACGGCGGTGGATCAACCACTATGGTGGTTGATGGACGCACTGTTACGGCTAATGCCCATTCTTCTCAGCGTCGAGTCGCTGTCGCTCTCGGTCTTTTCCCTCCTGAAAAGGCGCGAGCTTTAGAGTCATATTTGGGCTCATCTTATAGACCCCGTGAAGACTTAAGCAGTCTGGTGGGCACTTCCTTTTTGCCCTACGAAAAAATTTACCGGCAGGCTGAGAATCTTGAAGCCGTCGATCCTCTTATGACCAAGTTCATGCATTTCGATTTTACCGGTCAGTCCGATACCGTTCGCGAGGCATCGGTCAGTCTTCCCGAGTCCGGGCTCAGTGAAGATAAGTCGGGACCGTACCAAAAGGCTTCCGAATCTGCTACATTGAACTTTTCTCGGTAAGCGATTCTGCTAGTTTTGTAGGTGCTTTGACTTGGGCGATAAATTTGCAGTTGGTGTCGATCTGGGCGCAACCAAGGTTCTGGCTTCGGTTGTCAATCTCAGTAATGGCAAGATAGTTTCCACTTCAAAGAAGAAGACGAGGGCTGGGACCGAGGGTTTTGACCTGGTGCAAAGGCTTTCGTTAGTCATAGGCGATGCCGTGGAAGAGTCGGGTATGTCCTGTGACAAACTTAGTGGTATCGGTATTGGTGCCGCCGGCATGGTCGACCGAGAGCGCGGTGTGCTATTGGCTGCAGCCAATATCGGCACCAACGATGTGCCGATTTGTGAGCCCTTAAAAAATCAATTTAGTTTGCCGGTCAAGTTGGGCAACGATGTAGAGGTTGCTACCCTGGGTGAGATGACCTTTGGTGCCGGTCGCGATTGCAGTAACTTCGTTTGCATATTTGTTGGCACCGGCATCGGCTCAGGCATTGTGCACGGCGGCAAATTGCACCGGGGCGGCAGCGGCACGGCTGGTGAAATCGGACATGTGGTGGTGGTGCCCGATGGTTTGCCTTGTGGTTGCGGCGGCCACGGCTGTTTGGAATCTTATGCCAGCCGCACCGCCGTTGCTAAGTCGGTAGTCTACGACCTATCTCGTGGGTTCGACTCGGTTTTGCGCGATAAAGTCGATCCCAGTAAGGGTATTTTGCGCTCGAAGGCGCTGGCCCAAGCTCTTGAATCAAAAGATCCTGTGGCCACCAGGGCGATTAATAGGGCGGCTCATTATATGGGCCTTGGTTTGACCAATGTGATCAACTTCTATAACCCAGCTCGCATTGTCATGGGTGGTGGATTGATTGAAGCTGTGCCTCTCTATCTAGAACTGGCCGAAGAAGAAGCTCGGCGGCGTTCGCTACGCATACCTGCCCGCAAAACTGAAATAATTAAGGCTGAACTGGGAGACTTTGCCGGAACGATTGGTGCGGCTCTGCTTCTTTCTTGATATAGCGCGAACCTTGTTTCGTTCCTCTTCTGTTCAGTTCGTTCTCGATTTTCTTCATCACTCGCTCTTTTTCAAAGGCCCAATCTGGGGCGATAACTTCGTCTTGTGAACCTTCGGCAACTAGGCGCATGATAACCATGTCGGGAGGCAAAAGTTCTAGAGCATCAGCGACAAGACGCACATAGTCATCTTCTTTCATGGTCTGAAGCCGCCCGGCGCGGTAATCTTCTTCCATGGGGGTACCTTTATAGATGCAGAGCTGGTGAATCTTAATGGCGGTCAGACCGAGTGGAACCACTTGTTTCACTGTTTCAATCATGTCGGCTTCACTCTCGCCGGGCAGTCCAAAAATCAGATGGGTAGCCAATTTCAGTCCGCGTTTTTGGGCTCTGCCGACGGCATCGAAGAACTCTTCGGCTGTGTGACCGCGATTGATTGCTTCCAGGGTGCGATTATGGACGCTCTGTACGCCTATTTCCAGAAAGGTGAAGAGCTTTTCGTCGTAGGTTTTGATCAGGTCTAATATATTGTCATCCAGGCAATCCGGTCTTGTTCCTATGGCTAAACCAACTACATCTTGCGGTTCTATAGCTGTGTCATAGAGTTCTTTGAGAACGCCTTCCGGGGCGTAGGTATTGGTGAAGGCTTGAAAATAGGCTATAAACTTGCCGGCTTTAAAGCGTTTGCGAATGCGAGCCATACCAGATGACATCTGGCTCTTGATCGAGAGGGCATTCTTAATTGTCGGCGCTCCCGAGCCCCTTTCATCACAGAAGGTGCATCCACCGAAGGTCTTGAAGCCGTCGCGATTGGGGCAGGTGAAACCGGCATCGAGGGGCACCCGGTAGACTCGTTCGCCGAAAGTTTCTCTTAGATATTGATTAAAAGACCGATAAAGTTCCGACATGTTACGTTCGCTTAGCAATGCCCGGGAGTATGTAATTTCTTTGATTGCCCACTCTGTCGGGGTGGAATATCTTTCAAAGTGGTATCTCATGGTACTACGAGTAACAGGAAATTGATTTAGCCTGAACTCTTATTGACACTATTCGTCGCGTTTTGTTATCCTCTCAAAACCGTTAGACATGCCCCCATCGTCTAGAGGCCTAGGACACCTCCCTTTCACGGAGGTAACGGGGATTCGAATTCCCCTGGGGGTAAATTTTGAAAGAGCAAAAGCTCGGAGCTGCCTGCAAAGGGCAGCTTTTTTTATCTTAAGAGCTGTGTCACACTAATCGTTAATGCTAAGCTCATTAAGAACCTCAAGATACGAGACCTATCTGTGAAACCGGAAACAAAAACTTCTCAAAGACTGGGAGAGCTACTCCTTTCATCCTCTGTCTTGACCCAGGCCGAATTGGAACATGCCATCGAGTTATCATCTGAGACTGGTTTGCCCATGGGTCGTGTTTTGGTCATGTGCGGCTATATCAGTGAACGTCAACTGGAGGCGGCTGTAAGAGCACAGTCTCTGGTTAAGGACGGTGCCCTGACCACAGAGAAGGCTCGTGAAGCTATACAGCTTATGTCAAAGAAAGGCATGGACTTTGAGCGTTGCTTGAAGTCGGTGGGTTTTGCCAGAGAGACCGTCGAGCCGACTTTTCGCCTCGGTGAGTTGCTTGTTGAAGCCCATGTGCTTACTAAATCGCAACTAAAAGATGTTCTGAGAACCTCTCACGAAACCGGTTTGCCTGTGGGGCGCGTTTTAGTTCTTACCAGTGTTATTTCAGAAGAAATGCTCTCAGCGGCGCTCACTGCCCAGGTTTTAGTGCGCGACGGCAAAATTTCACCTGAGCAAGCTGTACAGGCTTTGCAAAGCAGCCGTTTCCGCCGAGTCAATATTGAAGTTTCATTGATGGATCTAGGCTTTTACAAGCCGCCGCCCCGGCAAAGAGTCAAGCTGGGCGAGCTTCTTGTACTATCGGGCTTGGTCTCTGAGCCAGATTTGATGACGGCATTGGAACTTGGTTTGATTAGAGAAGCGCCGGTTGGTCAGATGTTGGTCGAGGGCGGCTTTATCTCAAAGCGAATTCTTGACGCCGCCCTTAAATTGCAGGAACTGGTATCAGGTCATTCTTTGAGCGCCTTGAAAGCTTCGGAGGCGCTTAGAAGAGTAGCCGTTAATCATGTTTCTTTGGCTCGCGCTATTTCTGAACTCGACCTTGATGCCGGTGAGAGAAGAGAACGAGTTAGACTGGGTGAGATGCTTAAAGCTTGCGGTATAGTCGGTGATAACGACATCAAGAAAGCCTTGAAAGATGCCAGTCGCAATTCCGCGCTCTTGGGCAAAGTGCTTTTAGTCACTGGCGTTATCGACGAACATACACTTCATGCCGCACTGCGTCTACTTCTTCTCATTAGAAGCGATAAGCTGACTATGGAACAGGCGATTATGGCACTCAATCATGCCCGCAAGCATAAATTGACTGTAGAAGAGGCTTTACAAGATCTGAAATGGTCGGTTGATTTGGAAGCGCCTGAAGGGCTTGAAGTCAGTCAAGACAGCTCTAGCCAGTAGAACTGAGACTATAGAAAAGCAGAGCGTCCTTGAATAATTCTTCCAGGTTTAGCGGTTTGCGCTCTAGTTTACCTAGGTGATCAAATTGCACAAGCCATGGCGTTTCCGTTTCGTCGAATTCTAGGGCTATATGCTTAAGTGCCGCCGCTAATCTAGTACTTTTCTTGAAGCGGCTCGCTTGTTTGACGGCGTAGACCGTCTGCTCACAGCTGCGTGCCTCTCTAAGCATGGCTGTTGCCCTAGATTTGAAGCTATCTAAATCAAGCTCTCTATGACTTTCTGTTCTTGACACCAATAGCGGTGCTTTGCCAGAGAGCAGTCTTAGTGGTAAATGGGCTTTAGATATACTGTGGGCTTGCCAGGCTCCGTCTTGAGTCAATATGGGGCGTGCTTCCTTAGCCGTGGCTGTCGTCAAATAATGACCATAAGCTTTTTCCAGTAAAGTGAGATAACTAAAACCATAGTGGGCTGCCCCATAAACCAATTCGCCTTGGCTTGCCTCTTCAATTGTGATGGGGGCCAGAGCACCGCCAAAAGTTATCTGAAATGTGCTCGATTGGCTGACCTGATTGCTCGTTTTATTGCTGGTTTTGCATGGTTTTATCAGTTGAGATAGCTCGATGACTCCATCTCTAGCGCAGCCTCTCAAGGCTAAAAGAAAGTTTTCGGATGGGGCGAAACCGGCGCACCAGTCTTTATATTCGGGTGATTCGGGTAGAAGTGCGGCTGCCTGCTTTTTGCTTTCGAAAATGCTGAAGCGGTCGGCGGCAAAATAGCCGAAACTTAAGAGGTCATTCTCGTCGTACCAATCGAAGTCATCTTCTTCCACTCGTTCTCTGCTATTGCGGTAATACCCTGCCAGTAAAGCCGCCACCGTAGCTATTGTGCCTTCCACTCGGCGATCAGCCACCACTTCTCTAACCGCCTGCACAAGAGCATAGCGCTTTCTCTCTTGGTCTAAATCTAAAAGTGTCAGGTTTTGTCCCAGGGCTCCCAATAGTTCCAGACCGGCGTTTTCAAGATCTGCCGCCATCGCCTGTCTAGCTTGGTCGGAGGCGCTGTCCCGGGCTCTTTCGGTTTTTGGCGATTGTGGCGGTGCCGTGCCGAACTTTTCTAAAAGTGCCTTTTCTTTATCAGTTACCTGCGGTTTCACTCGTTTAGAGGCAACTACTTCGTTACCAGTGAAGATTTCAAAGGTTTCTTTCTGCTGCCCCTGACCACCAGCAGCCGCCAAGTCGGTCATTGACTCGAATTGGTCTTTCTTTAACAGTTTTGACTGTTTTGACAGTTTTGTCTTTGTATCTTCGTCTCTTTGAGTCATTTGCAGGTTGAAGCGGTAAAATCACATGCTATGAACCGGTGTCCAGGAAGAAGTGAATGAAAGTTCATCCCGTACTTTTAATCATAATAGCGGGCGCGCTTTATCTCAGTTATGCCCTTTACACTCAAAAGAGTGCGCTTCGTTCTGAAAATACGGCACTTTCGGAAGAGCCGCCGGCTGAAATGTTGGCTGCCTCCTCTTCCAATAGCAAGTCACTTTCTATAAGTGTTCCTAAGCAGTTCTCCGAAGCCGGACGTAAACAAGTTGCTCATTTGCTTAAACCAATTGCCCAAGTGCCCTTTTCCTCGCATGAAAAGTCGCTTTGTCATTTTGCCTACATAAAGCTGCTCGAGCACTCGGAAGAAGGCGATAGCATTGGAGCCATTGAAAGGCTCAAGGTGCAATTGCAGAAGCTGGGGACCGAGCCTTCGTCCGCCGCAGTTTTGCAGATTTTGAGCGATGGCGAGAAGAATGACTCTAAGTCGGGACTGAAGCATTGCCTCGAGTTCATCGACCAAATTGATCTGGCTAAGCCCTCTGGTGTGGCGGCCCAGGACAAACTGCCTGCTCTGGCCCAGCTTGTGCCCTTCTTGTACGGAGCGCGCTTTGCCTTGATGGAAAAGGATGATTCGGAGGCTATCTCGCTTGCCCAAGAAGGGATGCCCTTGAGCAGACGCGCTGGAGATTTCGGACTTGGTGACCTAGAAACTATTTATTACAGTTCGGACCAATGCGGTGCTGATTTCAATCTTTATAGAAAGGCGGCCGGCGATTTGATTGCCGGAGTGAAAGCCGGCAAGAAAGGCGAATTTAGAGACTATAGTGCGGACCTGCTCAAGTCTTTAGGTGATTTGGATAAGCGCAGTTATCATGTTTTAAACGCCCGGATGGGCGGAGTTTTGATGCAAGAATACAGCCAGAGGCGGATTGAAGCTATCGAAGATGCTAAGTCGGTAAGAGATCGTGCTAAAGAATGCGGCGATCTAGCAGTGGAAGCCGAAGCCGGCAAGATAGCCGAGAAGCTTGAACACCCTTGATTTTGCAGGCGCTGACTTGTTGTATTGATCAGCTTTCTTTCGATTTTCAGCTCTAACCATCCATATTAATAGGTTGCTTTGTATCTATCTTTTCCGGCGCCGGTTTTGATTGCGGCTTTTCAGTTTCAGGGAGCGGCTCAGGAGTCTGTTCTGTTTTAGTTGGGGCGGCGGACGCGTCATCTTGTTTCTCTAGTTCATAAGCCCTGCTCAGAAGCTTTGCCGCCTCAGCTTTCTTGCCTATGCGGTCTAGAAGATTGGCGTTGCTGTTCAAGCATTTGAGCAAGAGATGATAGTCTTGAACCGGCATGTTTTCAGCTTGTTTGAGGGCTTGCTCCAGTTCAGTCTTTGCAGCCTCTAGGTTATTGCTGTCTCGATCTATTTGACCTAGGTGCAAGAGCGCTAAAATTTCTTTGCGTTCATCATCGCTTGTGTTTTGCTTATAGATTGCCAGGGCCTCACTTAGATAGGGACGTGCTTTGAAGCCTTTTTCCTGTCTTTGATAGGACTCGGCGAGAAGAACTTTCAGGTCAGCAACCAAAGGATCTTTTGGTCCAAGAAGATCTGTGAGTACTTGATGGGCTTTGAGCAGAATCGACTCAGCGCGCAGTTCTTTGCCTTGACCGTTTAAACCGTTCACCACTAATCTCAGTCGATAGATAACATAGGGTGCCAATACCTTTTTTACGCTGGCACCGGCTTTGGTGTCATAGTCGTTAATCTCGTCGAGATCTTTCAAGAGTTTGTCGCAGTTTTCGGAGAGCATAGCCTCTTGCGCCATGGCTATGCGGTCGTCAACTTCTTCTAAGTCTTCGAACATACGCGCCTTCTTGTAGAGGTTGTATTGCATGTTCAAACAAGTGATCAGACGCCCTTTATTGCTGAAGCGTTTACGTGCGGTTTGTTCTACTTGCGCCAGCACCGCTTTAGCGGCATCGTATTGGTGCCAATCGGTTAGGGTCTGGGCAAGAGTCGTCTCGAAGTTCCAGATGGTTTTTTCCAAAACCGTGCCGCGGTCGTTTTCCGGCCCATGGTCTAGAGCCATATAGGTCAAAAGTCCGGCCAACAATGTAAAGACAGTCCAAAAGCCCAGTCTTAGTCTGTATAGCTCTTTTTTGTGCTTGACCGGATGAGCCACAGATTTGACCTTGAGTGAGCCAGAAACCGGCTGTACAACAGGCAAGTCTGAGATTATTTCTGCTGCAGACTGGTAGCGGTCAATCGGTTTTTTCTCTAGGCAGCGGAAGACTATTGCTTCCAGGCTGGCTGGAATCTTTATATTTGGACAGGCTCTGGCGAAGTCCATAGGGGTGCCCGAGACGTGCAGTGCCATGGTTTCATAGGCATTATCGCCTTCGATAGGCGGTTTTCCGGTCAAGCATTCATACATCAAACAGCCCAGTGAATAGATGTCGGAGCGATTGTCCAAGGTCTTACCGGAGCACTGTTCGGGGCTCATATAGAGAGGGCTGCCGAATACTTCACCGGTTTGGGTCAGCTGTAGAGCGTGTCTGCCTGTGCGGTCGAGCAGTTTTGCTATACCAAAGTCGACTATTTTGATGTGTTCGTGTCCGTTCTCGTCGTGCACCAGACAAATATTGCTGGGCTTGAGATCGCGGTGAACTACGCCGTGCCGATGGGCAGCATCTAATCCGAGACAGATCTGTCTAAAGATTTCTACAGCCCTATCTGGGCTGATTCTGCCGTCGCTCTCCAGAATGTCAGCGATTGTTTTACCTTCTAGGCAGTCCATGACCAAATAGGCTTGATCGTTGAACAAGCCAAAGTCGTAGATGCTGATAATGTTGGGATGATTGAGTAGACTTGCAGACTTTGCTTCTTGTTTGAAGCGTTCAATCGCCGATTGATCGGCATCGCCTTGCAAGACCTTGATGGCTACGATGCGGTCCATGAGCTTGTGTCTGGCTCGGTAGACAACGCTCATGCCGCCTCTGCCCAAGATCGATAGAATTTCATAGTGACCGGCGAAGAGATGACCAGGTCCAAGAGTACTGCGGCCGCTCACCAATACCAGTTCTTCCCCATCGTGGGGGCAGGTTTCGATGCTATCTGAAAAGCTAGAATCGCATTTCGGGCAGGTCTTCAATTTGCCAAACCAGTTTAATTAGCTCAGTTTGCTTTATTCCCGTCTCTGCGACTTGCTTATCCCTTTTATCGGTCCCTCAGCGGCCCCTTTGTCTTCTCAAGTTAGCCCCTTCCAGTACGGTCGAGAAGAAGAGTTTAGGCATGGCACCATGGGGACCACTGCCGCCGCCTGCTAAGTCGCTGCGCTTGAAAATGATTCCATGGCCTCCGACAGCTTCTTTCGAGATTGGTCTCTTGCCGTTCTTGTAATCTTCCTGCACAAGTGACGGAGGCAGACCGGCTTTACCCAGCGTGTCTTTGAGAAACTTGGCTTGTGCCAAACTTTGTCTTGTGGTGTCATTGAAAATATTGATAAATTGCTTTTCGCCGCTGGCGAGCTCTCGGGCATTCTTGGACAGCCAACCATTGAGAGCCGGTCCGTTATAAGCCGAATCAAGCATTGTCAGGCTCTTCACCTTGGGACCAATGGTTGGGTCGTAGATCATTTTTGTGGTCGGATTGTAGCCGGCTGAATGAGAAACTATATTGATAGACTCAAGATCGCTGATGCTCTTTCCCTTGAGACCGGGAGTCTTATTCATAATTTCTTGCAGCATGGCAGCGTACTTACCCTGACCGGCCAAGGCTCCCTGGTCTCCGTTCTCGGCGCCCGGGCTGCGTTGCCATTCAGGAATGACCAGTACTGTATTTGGTGGTGCCCCGGCCATTTGATCGCCTAGGCGTTCATTCTTGTATGAACTTGTTGCTGTAGAGCGCCAACCGTGGTTGTAGATGACTAGATTGACTGGTTTCGACGGGTCGAAGTTGCGCGGCAGGTAGACTAAAGCATCAGGTTTACCGTGGTTGGCGGCGTGATTCTTCAGATCCATAGTAAAAGCTCTGGCCGGTACATCGGGCTTCTCTTGCGGCTTTTGCCTTTCGATGCCCTTGTCGTTAACTAAGTTGCCGCGACCGGTGTCTGTAATAGAGCCGCGACCGGTGTCTGTAATAGAGCCGCGACCAGTGTCAGTAACAGAGTCGCGCCAGACCTGACTTAAGGTATGACGACCGGCTTCAGCGATTTTGATATTTGGTAAGTTTCCTTCTTTAGTCAGATCTTCGCTTGCTCGATTCATCTGATTAAGAGTTGGTAGGTCGCGATACAGCTCCCTTGTATTGAAGGTGTCATTAGTTGAACTCTGATTCCCAGAGTCATGAACACGGTCATTTCGTGGTTGTGAATGTAATTCTGTAGTCACGGCTTTTAGAAAATTTTGGGTGCAGGAAATTTACAGAGCCAAGCTTAGTTTTGCCTGCATAAAAAAGTCGTGAAAATTGAGCCAGCCAGTTCAGCCGGATGTATCTTGCGAAAGGCAAAATTCAAAATGCAAAAGAATATGCCAAGCAGCTCTTAATTCAATGGCGCCTTTAGTGTCCTTTCGCTCGAGACTTTTCTCTGGCTATATTGGACCAATAATTAGCGTGTTTCTTGTTTTTCAGAGTGCCTTGACCCTTCGAATACATATCTGAAACTTTCTGTACTGCATCTAACTGCCCCGCTTCGGCCGCCAGTCTGTAATAGGCGAAAGCGATGGATGAATTCTCTTCGGTTCCTAAGCCGTCTTCATGCAGACGACCAAGTTCTAGGGCGGCCTGGCGAAGTGCTTCACTTCTTTGAATTGATTTGTCCACGGCATTTTCAAAGCATAGGCGAGCTCTGCCAAAGTCGTTACGACTAAGGGCTTCATAGCCCATCAGAACCAGCCTGGTCGGGCTGATCCCATCTAGAGATTGCCAGTTAATCAGGCTTTCGCCTTCTCCGTCGAGAGCTTCATGATTCATCGGGATTCTCTAAAATCGAGTACTAAAACCATCCTAGCAGACGTCCAATTTTTAGGGGGGACCGAGCGACTAGGCTCTGGCTTTGAGAAATGATGAAGACTGCTAGAGCAAAGACAGTTGCGATTTGTGTCCTCTTTACAATTGCAACACTGACTGATTTTCTTTTATAGGCAGCTTTTGACTAACTTCTGTTTAGCTGTATTTTTCTCTTCTTCTTCTTTCTCTTGCTTCTGCTTTTGGGTTTCGCTCTTGGCCCGCTACCATGGCAATTAATCTTGCAGTGCTTTCTCTCGGTCTTTCTTTGCTAGGTCTGCTCTACCCAACCTATCGTAAAGATTGGCTCTCTCATTGAGAAGTGATGTGGTTGGTAAGCTTTTGATTGCTAGGCTATAGTCGCTCAAGGCGCCCTTGAGGTCACCGGCTGTAACCTTTAGCTTAGCCCTCTTATGCAGGGCGGCATCGTCTTCTGGATTGGATGCAAGAATTTTGTCGAGAAGCTTGATCGCTTCAGTTCTTTGACCAAGGTGTTCCAGACAGCTTATCTGATGATAGATGACGGTGTCAGTCTTACTGATTTTTTCAGCCTGCTGATAGACAGCCATAGCTCCTTTATAGTCGCCGATATTTTCAAGACAGGCTGCCTTCATAAATAAAGAGTCTATCGGCTTGTAGCCGGTCTTGATTAATTGCTCCACCACCGGCAGCGCTTCTTTGTCTCGATGCAGGCTGCTGAGGGCCACTGCTTTGGCTCTCAGCGAAAGAATGTGCGGATTGCTTCGATTGAGGGCTATACCCTTTTCTGCATACTGTAAGCTTTTGACATAGTCGCCGTTGATATTTGTGCAGTCGGCCAGTCTGGCCCAGGCTTCTTCATTTTTAGGGTCATAAGTTGTCGCCTTCTGAAAGCAATCCATAGCTAGGGGGAAGCCTCGGCTAAGCGATTGGTTGTTTTCATCGGAGTTGATATGGGTCACACCTAAAGCGGTGAGCGCTCTGGCATCTCGCGGATTGGCTTCGACTATGCGTTTCAGAATTACCCTGGCGTCTTTGTAGCTGCCTCGATTCATCAAGACCTGAGCTTCGTTGTAAAGCTTGTCGTAATTGGGTGCGGCTAAACAGACTGTTTGACCGGTAAGACTAAGTGCGAGCAAGACCATAGGCAACATCATAACTGGGTTTGAGCTTCGTCCGCCTGTCTTGGATAACATTTTGCCTCGCAAAGCAAGTATCATGCATTCATAATACTACGCTTGCCCGCTGTCATTTTTTCTTTAGCGAATCGAGCAACTCTTTTGAAGATGGAAAGCCTAGATCTTTGCACTGGCTGTCGTACTGATTGCGTACTCTTTCTGCATCAAAGAGAGCATTAAAGCCATGGTTCCTGGATGGATCTGCGAAGCTCTCTAATTGCTTCTGAAGTTCGCGGCATTGCTCGTTTTCATTCTTGCTTCTTTGGTCTAGCATGCTTGTTTCTCCATCTATCGGCAGTAAATATAGTCGAATTTACAGGGTGAAAAGTGCGTGAAAGAAACCAGTCCTGCTCGTATAATCCGCAAAGAGAAGTGCGCAGCTTTTGCTCAACAGTAAGTGCTCACAAATATAGTGCTTAAGAAGACAGTGCTTAAGAAGATCAGGCGCTCTAGACTTGGGTTTTGGCTGAGACTCTAGTTTCTTCGTGTTTACCGGCTTTGACCACCAAGATGCCGCAGGCGGCAACCGCCAGGGCGCCAATTAGGGTGTGCCAGGCTGGTATCTTGGCAAAGACTAAGGCATCGAAGAGAGTTGCCCAAATTAGAGATGTATAGTTGAGCGGAGCCACTGTGGATGCTGGTGCATACTTGTAGGCTTCAGTCATAAACATCTGCGCGATACCGCCAGTAATACCAATGGCGAGCATGATGAGAGCGTCTTTGAAATCGGGGGCAGTGAACGCAAAGGGCATGGTTAAGAGCCCAGCTATTGAGCAAGCGCTCATAAAGTAGGCTACTATGGTGATACTCTTCTCTGTTTCGCTGAGGCGGCGCAGCTCGATGGCAACAAAGCCGGCGCAGAGAGCCGATCCGAGAGCTATCAGGGCTCCGGTTAAATTGCCGTTGCTTTGCGGCTGCAGCATATAGAGAACGCCTCCGAAGCCTGCTATAACAGCAACTAGCTTAAGCGGCGAGAGCCTTTCCTTGAGGAGGAAGACTGAAAGCACTGTGGTAATCAGGGGCGCGGAGTAGAAAAGACTCGTTGCTTCTGATAAGGGCAGTAAGCGCAGCGCCTCAATGCAGAGAAAGGCTGAGACTAATCCCATTGCTGAACGGGTGAGGTGCATACCCGGGCGACTAGTCTTAAAGACTTGCCAGCCGCCGTTTTTGATTATGGCGGGAAAAAGCGGAATGATGGCGAAAAAACTTCGGCAGAAAAGGACCTGTCCGGATGGATACTCTGGTCCGAGCATTTTGATCAAGGCAAACATCACCGAGAAAATGCCAGTGCTCAATATTGCCAGTTTTACGGCGCTGGTCACCGAGTCTTGGCTCGAATTTGCGGTTGTGGCTTCCAGGCGGCTTTCCATATTGTCATTATGACAAAAATCCAGACTGCCTTCGCCATCTGTTGCCGTTTACAACCTAGGAAAACATTAAGGAGAGACGATCCCACCATCATCTCTCCTTAATTTTATTGATCACGGACTAGCACCGAGCTTTGCTTTCGCCGTAATTGCCTTTCGACGGGATTAATTTACAATGCGTTCTGTGTCGAGTTCATGACATAGTTGTGTCGGTTATGTGACACCAAAATAATTTTGGATAAAATAAAGCAGAGTTCCGCACTCAACTGAGATTTAAGACTGTGCCGGCAAATTTTAGATATAAACCCCTCTTCAGTACTGACCGGCGCGCCAAGTCAAGCGCGTCACCCCTCTGCGGAGGAGCTTCCGGGAATTTCGGAGCCTCCGGCGACTCCGGTGACCGTGATTCGGGTGGTTCCACCAAGGTCTTGGAACGGCCTCGTGAAAAGATGAAAAAGCCGCCTATGTACAAGGTGCTTTTGCATAACGACGATTACACGACGATGGAGTTCGTGGTTTATATCCTCCGGGCTGTCTTTTTTAAACCGCCGGCTGAAGCCGACCAGATTATGATGAATGTGCACAGGCAGGGAGTAGGAATCGCGGGGGTTTATCCATTCGAAGTGGCTGAGGCTAAGGTTGAAAAAGTTACTCGATTAGCAAGAGCTAGGCAGTTTCCCCTGCGCCTCACCTTGGAACCTGAATAACTTCATGTATCCAACAGAGCCAGTCAGGAAACAAACCAGGAAAACAAAAAGGGATAGGCGCAATGCTTAGTCGGGAACTGCAAAATACACTCAGTCAAGCCGGTTTAGACGCCCAAAAGCGCCGTCATGAATTCATTACGCTTGAACATTTGCTCTTAGCCATGACTTTTGAACCATCGGCCCGGCAGGTCTTGACTGCTTGCGGCGTAGATGTGGCTGTAATGGCTCGTGAACTGGACCGCTACCTGGAGGATAATCTGGAAAAGATCCCCCAGAGCAAGCCAATATTGCCAGACGAGTTCAACTTTGGTGGTACTATTGCCGGCTCCGGTACTAGCCCTGATTTAGACGATGATGGTGATTTTCCTCAGCCTACGGCTGCCTTCGAGCGGGTATTGGAGCGCGCTGCCATGCAGGCTCTCTCGGCTCAGCGTCAGACTATAGACTGTGGCTCGGTTCTGGCTGCTATGTATTATGAACGGCGCTCTCATGCCGTTTATCTCTTAGAGCAGTACGGTGTCTCGCGCCTTGACGTGCTCAACTTTATATCGCATGGTATCGCCAAAGATGAAGACTTGCATCAAGGGGAGCCGGAGGCGGATTCAGACTTTGATTTAGGACCAGACTTTAGCGCAGAAGCAGGCGAAGAAGTCGAAAGAAACGAAGGAGCCGAGGGGGCCGAAAGCCTGGGTCGTGGTGGTGCGAAGAGGCAAGGTGGAAAAGATTCTGATAAGGGACGTCGCACTGCCCTTGAAAAATACTGTGTTGACTTGCTTGCTCAAGCTCGAGCCAACAAAATTGATCCCCTAATCGGGCGTGAGGCGGAAGTAGCGAGAACTATTCAGGTTCTCTGTCGCCGTCGCAAGAATAATCCCGTTTATGTAGGTGAAGCCGGAGTTGGGAAGACTGCCATCGCCGAGGGACTGGCGCTCAAAATTGCCAGAGGTGAAGTTCCTCGTGCGCTCAAAGCTTCACATGTCTATGCTATCGATATGGGTGCCTTGGTTGCTGGTAGCCGATTTCGTGGTGATTTCGAAGAGCGCCTCAAAGCTGTAGTGCGAGAGCTAAAGGCTTTGCCCGGGGCAATTGCTTTTATCGATGAGATTCATACCATTGTCAGAGCGGGGGCAGTCGAAGGCGGCGCCATGGACGCCTCCAACATTCTCAAGCCGGCACTGTCATCTGGCGAGTTGCGTTGTATCGGGTCTACCACATATGCTGAATACAAGAACTCAGTGGAGAAGGATAAGGCTCTAGCTAGGCGCTTCCAGAAGATTGATATTTCTGAGCCGTCTATTCAAGACACAGTCAAGATTCTTCAGGGGCTCAAGCCTTATTACGAGGAATTTCACGGCGTCAAATATTCAGACGAAAGCTTACAGGCTGCTGCTGAACTATCAGCACGCCACATCAATGATCGCTTTTTGCCCGATAAAGCCGTTGACGTTGTAGATGAAACCGGAGCAGTCGTGCGCTTGCGCCGTGATGGAGATAGCTCTCAAGACGAAGGCGCTGGCGCAAGAGAGGGCGCGGGAACTGGGTCAAAAGAGGGCGCAGAAACTGGGCCAAGAGAGGGCGCAGGAACTGGGGCACTAACCGGATATGACGCTAGGGTGGCGAGACCGTCCGGTGATGCAGAGCACAAAGATTTCAAAGCCGATAGCGATTTCAAAGACAATGAGAATGATCAAGAGCAGAGCGACGGTGTCGCTATCGTAACCGTTCATGATGTCGAGCTCACCGTGGCCTCAATGGCTAAGATCCCTCCCAAGACTGTGTCCGGCTCGGATAAAGACAGACTCGCGCTTCTTGAGAAAGAGCTGAAGCAGGTCATCTTTGGTCAAGATCATGCCATCGAAAAGATGGTGCGAGCTATCAAATTATCTAGGTCAGGACTTGGTAGTCCCGATAAACCAATTGGCTCTTTCTTGTGTTCTGGACCGACTGGGGTTGGAAAAACTGAGCTGGCTAAGCAGTTGGCAAAAATACTTGGTGTCAATTTCTTGCGATTCGACATGAGTGAGTACATGGAGAAGCATTCTGTATCTCGCCTTATCGGAGCGCCGCCTGGCTATGTAGGCTTTGAGCAGGGCGGTCTATTGACTGATGCCGTCGGCAAGACGCCCCACTGTGTGATAGTGATGGATGAAATTGAGAAGGCGCATCCAGACCTATTTAATATCTTGCTGCAAGTCATGGACCATGGTTCTCTCACCGACAATAATGGCAAGAAGGCTGATTTTAGAAGCGTCATTCTGATCATGACGACCAATGCCGGAGCCCGTGAGATGATGGGAGACAATATCGGTTTTCGTGCTTCTTCGGCAAAGACTTCGCTGACCCAACATCTTGCCGAAGAAATGGAAAAAGCTCGTCAAGAAAGAGAAACTTCGGACGGCGGTTATTCTGGTTCTGGAGCGGGAGCCGACTCTAGTGGGGGCGGCTATGGGCTCGGTTTTGGGAAAGGTCGCGGTGCCATTGAAAGAACTTTTTCACCTGAATTTAGAAATAGGCTTGATGCTTGGATAGCTTTCAATCCGCTCACATATTCAAACATTTTGCTTATTGTCGATAAATTTGTTGATGAAGTTCGCTCTCGTTTAGCCGAGAAGAATGTGAGCTTAGAAATTACTGCTCGAGCCCGAGATTGGCTGGCTGAGAATGGATATGACCGACAGTATGGAGCCAGACCAATGGGTCGACTGATCAAAGAACGTCTCAGTGAGCCTCTCGCCGAAGAACTGCTGTTTGGCAAACTGGAGAAGGGCGGCAAGGTTGTGGTCGATGTGGAAGTTTTAGAAGGCAATCCAGAGAATCATCGTCTCAATTTGATTTTAAGCGAATAACAGGACTCTTATGAATCCAAACTTTCAACTATTCAATCAGTTGTCTCAGCTGAACCAGATAATGAATGCGCAGTTCTTGCCGATAGGCAGAACGACGGTTTCTCTCACTATGGTCATTTATGTAGCTGTCTTATTTTTCTTTCTGGTTATTACGACGGCTCGTGCGAAGACTTGGTTTGAGAAAGAACTCTTGTCCAGAACCAAAATCGAGCCAGGAATGCGAGCCGCTGCCGGCTCTTTCTTGCGCGGGTTTGTTCTCTTTGTCGGATTCATCGTTATACTGCAGACTGCCGGCATCGATTTGAGCGCTCTTACTGTGGTTGCCGGTGCTGTCGGTCTGGGTGTCAGCTTGGGTCTGCAGGGCTTGATTAGCAACGTTGTTAGTGGCGTGATTATTGTGCTTGAGGGTCCTTTCAAAGTCGGAGACAGAATCGAATTTGATGGAACGATTGGAAGTGTTATGAGAGTGGCGCTTCGCACAACAACTATAGTGACGAATGACAATGTTGCGATCATTGTCCCAAACTCCGAATTGCTCAAAGGAAAGATCACAAACTGGAGTTGTAACGCTAGCGACGCGAAACATAGCGTTAGATTTACCTTTCCGGTGAGTGCAGATGGCTTGATTCCTCCTGCTAACGTAATTGAGGCAATCCTAGAAGCTGCAAAAGCTCACTCTGGGGTATTGTCAGAGCCAGCGCCAGAAGTGGTTCTGCAAGAGTTGGGAGAGAAGACAAACAGTTATCTGCTTCGTGTTTATTCTTCTGAGTTTTTGTCTAAGCCTAGTACATTGAGAAGTGAGTTGAATCACTTGATATTTGATGTCTTTCGCCAGCGGAATATTAAGTTCTCCGGTGGGGATAAATCGTAGATTTTTGCATTGCTTCAAAAGGAAAAGTAGAAGAAGTAGAAATTTTCGAAAATTTCTACTTCTTCTACTTTTCCCTATCTAGTTCTGTTCCAAAAGATTATTTTTGTGCTGCCAAGAGATGCGTCGATTGAACTTTTTCGTTTCGAATTACGTCTTTATATAGAGAACCCCATGTGGCGTTTTTGCGACTCTGAATTAAGCTGTGCCAAAAGGAGGCTTTATGCCAGAAAACAAAGAAAGGGAGAAAAGACCCTATAACAAAGATTCTCTATCTTTGGTTCGCAGATACTTGTCGATTCTGCCACCAAGCTATATCTTCACGACCCGAGAACTTCTGACTTTGGTAGAGGAAAGACCGTCTCTCGATTCCTTCCTTTGCATGGCTGTTAAAGATGGCTATATTGAAAGGTTGGCGAGGGGAGTCTTCCGGCGCAAAGTAACAGGTTTGAAGCCTGTACCGGAGGAGGTTATTGTTGGAATCAAGCGGGTGGCATTTGCTGGTAGAGTTTCAACGACCAATCAATCCAGAGAAGGACAGAAGACAGAAGCGAGAAACTTCTTACTGGGAAATCCGGTAGATTCTTCTCGTTTGGTCGAGTTTCTGTGTGTCTCGAGCGGAGGACGGTTCAAAGCTGAACAGGAGATAAGAGACCGGAAAACCTCAAGCATCTATCTTCGTGAAGCCGAGATTAATATCGTTGCTATTGGAAATAGAAAGTCTCGACTGGGTGAAACCGAGGCTGGTAGGAAGTTCCGTGCGCTTTGGCTAAAGGGAGAGAAATACTGTTCGGAAGAAGAGATTTTCAATACCTTTTTGAGTCTTTCGCCGAAGGAACGGTTGGTGGTTCCTTCTCTAAAACAGTTTCTGCCTCAGTGGATAAGCGATTGCCTTCCACGGTTGCCTTACGAATCACTACAGGTGCTAATGGAAAAAGTAAAAATTCGCAAAGCCGGTCGAACAGATCAGTATCGAGTGCCCGGCTCAAGAACTTTTGCTTAGATAGAACTCTGAGGGGATCTGTATATCGAGTTCTTTGATTGATTCTTGACCGAGGGTATTGATGTTTTGAGGGTTCGACCTATACCTAAGCCAGCTTTGTTGCCGGTTTTATCTAAATTGTTTTTCTTCAGTTTGGAGGTTTGTTGAGATAAAGAAGTAGAAAAATTCGAAAATTTCTATTTCTCTTCCTTTCTAGCAATAAGGATCACTTTATTGTCACCTACACGAAAGTCGTCACCATCCAGACTAGATAAAACAGACTCCAGCCTGAAGCCGGCTTCATCAAGCATTCCGGCTACCTCTCCAAGCCTATAGATATAGTGCCTGGCGCTATACTCGCATGTCCTCTCGTCTTCCACGACTATGTATTTCGCATCGGCTATTCCAGAAATCGGATCGTAGTTCGTCTTGACGAGAAGGTACGCTTTTTTCTCATTCAGAGTCACTTCCATCCACTCTCGTTCCCCGACATTCAATAGATAGCTTTCTGCGATGGCTTCAGACTCGATTACTAGCTTGGCGCCGGGAGCCATGCAGTAGCTTAGTTGAGAGAAAAGATGCTTTGTCTCAGCCATGTTGAAGTAACCAAAACTATTGCCCATACAAAAGGCACCACCAAATTTATGGAATGAGGTGGAAGAAAAATCATGGCGTAGGTCTTGCTCGATAAACTGGACTGATAGTTGAAGCGCTTTCGCAGTTCTCTTAGCTTCTGCTATATATTCGGTACAAGAATCTATACCTGTAACTATATAGTCGAGCATCGCCAAGCCCATGCTTAAGCGTCCCGCGCCGCATGGAAAGTCCAATAGATATTGATTCGGAATGTCGGCAAACTGTTCTTGTAAGAATTCTACTTCATGGGCTGTTTCTTCAGGACTCTTGGAAGAGCGCCAGATGTCTAGAATCTGTCCCTTGAAAAAACTTCTGTCCAAAATAGCAGTTCTCCTGTGAAGTGTGTTCCCTCTAGATTATGGCTCCTCGCACTTCCCCTTACGCACTTCCCCTTACGAATTGCCTCATTAAAGTCCTCTCTGGCGGTGCCTCCTTTTGAAGTAGCAGCTCTGAGTCTTTTGCGAACTGTGACTTATTCATTCTTTCCGCTTTTTAGGTGCTTTACTCTAGCCAAAGTGTGAAGCATCAAAGCGCATTCAATCTCTTCGCCGTTTCTAACTACTGAGACGGTTGCTTCGGCTACTACAAGGGTTCTGCCAACCTTAAGAACATTACCTCTGGCGATGAGCTTTTCGCCGCGAGCCGGCTTGAGAAAGTTTATTTTGAACTCGGCCGAAACACACTCTTCGTCAGGCGCTAGAACTGTATAGGTCGCATAGCCTGAAGCTGAATCTGCTGCCATGGCGACCATGCCGCCGTGAAAGAGTCCATGCTGCTGTCTGACCATGTCGCTGTAGGGCAGATGTGCTTCGACGTGTCCTAGCTTTATGACCGGCAACTCACCGCCCAATCTCTTGAAACCCTGATGTTCAAAACTATTTCTGACTTTCTGCTCGAAATGAGGATCTAGTTCCTTAAGCGGGGCTCTGGAGGAGGAGGCAAATACTGTCATTTGTGAGTTTCCTTTTAGATGGTTACGCTTGCGCATACTTGAAGGCAGGCTTATTTTAGCAGGTCGCTTAAGCCAGCCCGCTAGCCTTTGACCGCTTTTTCTCTCTCCAGCAATATTCGCTTCCGTTCAATTCCCCATCTATAGCCTGATATTTCCCCGCTTTTTCTAACCACTCGGTGGCAAGGGATGGCTATGGCGAGCTTGTTGGATGCGCAAGCCGATGCTACGGCGCGCACCGCTTTTGGTGCGCCCACCAACTCCGCCAATTCTTGGTAAGAGATTGTTTCGCCCATGGGTATTTGTCTGAGAGCGTTGTAGACACGGCGCTGAAACAAAGTTCCTTGGATATCGAGCGGTAGGTCACTGATTTGGTTCTCGATGCTAGGATTTTCAATCTGACCGATTATCTTGCCAACTACATCATCAAAAGTGCTATCGGCTCCGACTATATCGGCATTCTCGAAACGTTCTTGCAGATCATCCAAAAGTGTATCGGCGCAGTCTCCAATGAGAATGGCGCAAACTCCGTTGGCACTTCTCGCCACCAAAACTTCTCCTAAGTTAGAGGTGCCCACGGCAAAAAAGATTTGCGTGCCGTGACCTTTATTCTTGTACTGGTCAGGCTTCATGCCAAGAAGTTCGTTTGCTTTTTCATAGAATCGACCGGTTGAGTTATAACCGGCTTCAAAGAGTGCTTCTGTCATACCTTTTCCCTGCTTGAGGGCTCTTTCTAGTCTTTCTCGACGTTCACAAAGAGCGTACTGGCGAGGTGTCAGTCCGGTGGTCTCCTTGAAGATACGGTGCAGATGATGGGGGCTGATGCCGCACTGCTTCGATAAGTCAGAGAGAGAGGGCAAGGTTTCAGCGTCTTCTATTAGGCGGCAGACTTTTTCGATTATTGTCAGTGTAGTCAATGTGCTCCCCTTCAATAACTAGTTTGCTTACACTTCGCTGCAGTAATGGCAGTTTAATGCAAGTGAAGAAGAATTGTGCTCCCGATCTTGCTCAGCTTATGCGACTGCCTGTCTTTAGTCGCTTTTGTAAGGACATGGCTACTTTTAGTTTTTCTCGATGCTGGTCGACTGTCTTTTGCCCTTCTTTAACAGGATTATCAGCGAAGAAATTCTCAGCCTCGACACTCAGTTGCTCGTCGATTAGACCGGTGATGCCTTCCACCAAACGGGTGATAATCAGGGCGGGGAATTTAGCTCTTATTTCGGTCCAGTTTTCGGTCACGAACTGCCAGCCGACTTTTCGGCCCCAGGGATTAAGCATAAGATTGCGCACCAAGTAAGGAGCATTTTGACTGCGAATCTCGCCGGTCAGGGTCATTGAAAGTGTTCTCTTGAGCAAGGCTTCTTGTTTGAACTGGGCTAGAGCCTGCATGTATCTTTCTTTCTCTTGCGGTGATTGCGCGGCTAGGTACTTGGCGTTGAAGTCGTTGTAGCGCTTTTCGTCGCCGCAAAAAGCTAGTACGGAAAGAACTGCCGAAAGTATATCGGGCGGCAAGTTATCGCCGTTCTTGTCATAGAGTTCGCTTAGTTGCTTTTGTATTTCTTTGTCATCGCCGGTGGTGCCAATTGCTTGTAAGGCTAGCCCTCTCAACTGTTTGATTTGCTCGCTTTCGCCAGGCATTTCTGCCAGCCCTAGGCAGCTGATGGTTGGTTTCAGCAGCTCAAGGGTCAAATCGCGAATCGCGGCAGTGCTGGGGAAGTAAATTCTCTCCAGATACTGCAGGGATGAGATAATGAGAGCCCAGACATTTTTGTCGCCTTCCAAGCGGAAAAGTTTCAAGAAGTCCAAATATTCTTGTAAGGGGACCGTGCCGTTTACGGCTAGCGCGAAAGAGTCGTTGATTAGGTTGAAACGTTCCAGTGTACTCAAGGGAATATCTGTTTGCTTGACATGACCTTGGGCGGGAGCGGCGAATTGCTCTTGCAGGGCTCTCTTGATGCGTTTCAATAGTTCGGTGTCGTAGTGCACTCGATAGAAGCCACTGCCGCCTGCATTGATAACTAAAAGTTCTAGGTCTGAAGGGGCGACTATCGCCGAGTTCTCTTTAGAACTTTGCCTGAGCAGTTCATTTAAGTCGAGATTCGCTTCTTTTTCCTTGAGCAGATACTTGATCGTTTGGAAGCGTTCAAAGCCGCAATCTTTCGAGGCGGACTTCGTGCTGTCGGTACGAAGTCCTACTTTAATAACGAGGGGAATTTGAAAAAGTGTGTCGGAGCGGTTTTCATTTAGATAGAAGAAGCGCTCTTGTTGAAGTTTGATTGTGCCTGGATTTTCGCCGTATTCTACTTTGACGAGGGGATAGCCTTCCTGGTAAATCCAAGAATCCATTATCCCGCCAACTGGCAATTTGGCGCTTTCCGCCAGAGCTTGCCAGAGGTCGGCGGTTTCGGTGTTGGCATATTTGTGTTTTTGCAGGTAGGCATTTACTCCTGCCTTGAATTCATCTTCACCGATGAACTGTTCGAGCATGCGCAGTACAGAAGCGCCTTTCTCGTAGGTCAACACGTCGAACATGCCGTTTGCTTCTTCCGGCTTTATTACCGGAAACTCGATCTTGCGAGTAGCGGAAAGACCGTCTGTGGTCATTGCCGTCGCCCGTGAGACCCCGAAAGTTTCCCATCTTTTCCAAGATGGTTTGAAGTTTTCGACGGCAACCAATTGCATGAATGTGGCAAAGGCTTCATTTAGCCAGATGCCGTTCCACCACTTCATTGTAGTTAAATTGCCGAACCACATATGTGCCAGTTCGTGGGCAATTACATCGGCAACTCTTTCTAGTTCTTGATGCGAAGCTCTCTGGGGATCAACCAGCAGGGCGTTCTCTCGGTAGATTACCGCACCTAGATTTTCCATGGCGCCGAAGGCAAAGTCTGGAACGGCAATCATGTCCATCTTTTCGCCTGGATATTTGATGCCGTAATAGCTGTTGAAAAACTGTAGAGCAAAAGCGCCAATATCGAGGGCAAAATTAGTCAGGTGTCCCTTGCCTTGCGGAGCGTAAACAGTGAAAGGAATGCCTTCCACATCAACAGTTTCTGATTTGTCGAAAAATCCAACTAGGAAAGCGACTATATAGGTCGACATCTTCATGGTTTCTTTGAATCGCACAGTCTTTAGCGATTGACCCTGGTTATTGCTTTTTAGAATTTCTTCCGCCACGGCTGTGTTTGATATGACAGTGAGCGACTCTTCTACTGTCATCTTCAGCTGAAAAGTGGCTTTGAATTCTGGTTCGTCGAAGCAAGGAAATGCTCTTCTGGCATCAGTCGCTTCAAACTGAGTGAGGGCAATGAAGCTCTTTTCTCCAGTTTCGGGATGTACTTGTTCGCTGCGATAGAAGCCCCTCAATTTGTCGTTTATATGACCAGAGAAAGCTATATTGATAGTGCCGTTTCCTGGTTCTAAGGCCTCGGCGAATTTGATTGTCAGCCTCTCTAGCTCCTGGTTTAGTTCGATCTTGACCGGCTCGATTCTGCGGCCGTCCCTCAATAGCGAAGCACTGCTGATATTCAGTTCCACCGCATTCATGACGATTTCGGTGATTTTTTCTGCTTCTGGCTCGGTTAACAGTACGTCGATTTCGCACTCACCGGTGAAGGTAAAAGTTTGCAAGTCGGGGCAGAGATGAATACGGTAACGCTCAGGTAAAACAGCCTTGCTCAATCTGTAATCATCTAATTTGCCTGCGGTCACTTGCTTTACCTCTTATTTATTTGCTTCTGTTTGATGAGAGCCAAATTTATTCTTGATTTCGACCTGAACTAGCTTGATCTAGCGCGAGTGCTTATTTTACTCTTTCCGCTTAATAATAAAGTTAAGGCAAATCGCCCCGGTTCCAGGTACCATATGCAAATCAAGCCGCGCTTCCGGAAGTTAACCGGAGAAAGCGATGTTTTGGAATAGGACCTGTCAAGGGTGATTCAACCAGAAGGAGTAAACATGGTGGAAGTACAGGCATTGGCCGTAGAAAAGGTCACCGAGCTTGCCCGTCAGTTCAGAGTCGATAGTATTAGATCGACCACGGCTGCCGGCTCCGGTCACCCCACATCCAGTATGTCGGCAGCCGATCTCATGGCCGTGCTCATGACAGGCTATCTCAAATATGACTTTGACCGTCCTGATTACGCCTATAACGATCGCCTCATATTTTCGAAGGGGCACGCTTGCCCCCTTCTCTATTCAATGTACAAAGCCGCCGGCGCTGTGGACGATAAGGAACTGATGAGTCTGCGCAAGTTCGGCTCTCGCCTAGAGGGGCACCCGGTTCCTAAGATTATTCCTTGGGTGGATGTCGCTACCGGTTCGCTAGGTCAAGGGCTGGCTCTGGGCGTTGGCATGGCCCTGAACGGCAAGTATCTGGACAAGCTCGATTACAAGGTCTGGGTCTTGCTTGGCGATAGTGAAATGGCCGAAGGTTCGGTTTGGGAAGCGATGGCTTGTGCATCTCATTACAAGCTTGATAACCTGGTGGGGATACTAGACATGAACCGCCTTGGTCAAAGAGGCGAGACTGCTCTTGGTTGGAATTCTCATGCTTATGCCGAACGTGCTAAAGCCTTTGGTTGCCATGTGATTGAGATAGACGGGCATGACCTCAAGCAAATAGATGGCGCTTACAAAGAAGCCATTAAAGTGCAAGGGCAGCCGGTTTTGATTATTGCTAAGACCGAGAAAGGTCATGGTATCCCGCTCACTGCTAATCAAGATAACTGGCACGGCAAACCTCTTTCAGCCGAGCAGGCTCAGGAAGCAATCAAGCTCCTCGGTGGTGAGTCAAGCATCACCATCAAGGTGGCTGCTCCGCCGCAGATGCCTGCTAAGGCTCAGCTCAGCGCTGAAATTACTGGTTCGGGCAAATATGCCGCGCCTCACTATTCGGCGCCGGCCGCCACCCGTGAGGCCTATGGCGATGCCCTAAAAGCTCTCGGCACCGCCTACGCCGATGTCGTTGTTATTGATGCCGAGGTATCCAACTCCACCTATGCCGAGAAGTTTGCCAAAGCATTTCTGGATCGCTATTTCGAAATGTTCATTGCTGAACAGTTGATGGTCGGTGTTGGTCTTGGATTGGGCACCAGAGGCAAGAAAGCTTTTGCTTCCACCTTTGCTGCCTTCCTCTCTCGGGCTTATGATTTCATCCGTATGGGTGCCATCAGCCGCGGTACCATTAAGCTTTGCGGTTCCCACGCCGGTTGTTCGATTGGTGCGGATGGTCCGTCTCAAATGGCTCTCGAAGATATTGCTATGATGCGCGCCATCCACGGCTCCACTGTGCTTTATCCTTCCGACGCTGTTTCTACAGCTCGTCTGGTGGAAGCGATGTATCATCTGGACGGTATCTCTTACATGCGCACAACCAGGGAAAAAACCAAGCTGCTCTACAAAGAAGATGAAAGCTTCCCGATTGGCGGCAGCAAGGTGCTTTATTCCTCTAAGGAAGATGCAGTCACTCTCATTGCCGCCGGCATCACCTTGCACGAATGTGTGAAAGCCTACGAAGAGCTGAAGTCGCAGGGTATCAATGTACGAGTCATCGATTTGTATAGCGTCAAGCCCATCGATGTGAAAACTCTAGAAACCGCGGCCAACGAGACAGGGCATCTGGTGGTGGTGGAAGACCACTGGCCCGAAGGCGGACTTGGAGACGCGGTCCTCGATGCCTTTGCTGTTAAGCCGCCCTCCAGAGGAGAGAAGCTTTCCGCCAAGAAAGTGCCTAATGTGGTCAAGATAGCAGTGCGTGAAATGCCGGGCTCGGGTGCGCCCCATGAGCTGATGGATGCCGCCGGCATCTCTGCCCCGCACATAGTAGCTGCCGTTAAAGCTCTCTTGGGATAAAGCTCTTTTGAGATAAAACTCTCTAGGGCTAGGGGTCTTCTAGGTACGCTTCATAGAAAGAGAAGAGGAAAGACTTCTTTCCTCTTCTCTTTTAATTTCTTGTATCCATTACCCGGCTTTGTCCAACTTGCCGTATTTTCGGGTATATATCGCTTATGGTTTCAAGAAATGACGAGCCCAGAGAAAAGCTTGAAAGCGGTCAAATAGGCAAGGGCGCTGTCTCTACCGAATTGGCCATGCTTGGTGGTAGTTTGCTCTCCAGTCCTGAGGCTAGGCAGACATTTAAGGCTAGAGATACAGCAGGTCTCAGTCAGCTAACCCTGGTTGGCGATGACTCTAGCACCAAGGCTAAAGACGGCTACCGCGGCAAGCCTGCTGAGCAGGGTAGTTCCTTTTCGCCTAATCTGGACGGGGCTTTCGGTGATTTTACAATTTCAGGCAAGAACGAATTCAATCAGTGGGCGAGCAACAGGGCTCGCGCCCATAATCTCGTTGAAGACGGCCGGCGTGACCTAACTGAAGAGAACGCTTTCCGGCATACCATTACATCGGCCATTTACGCGATGAAGTACGGCGAGCGCACTTCACTGCAGATGGGTTGGATGAACGAGCAGAAGGACTTCAATCTTTATACATCCTATCGGGGTAAGATTGACCTGGCCAAAATTGCCGATACTAATGCCGATCTGCTCAATAACAGAGCGGGGGTGGAGATTGCTCGGCGCCTTGTAAAAGAGAAAGGTGAAGGTAATGTCACGGTTCGTGATATTGAAGATGCAGTGATCAAGTCATTGCGTGAAGGCAAGCTGGTCACCAGACCGATGCAAGAGCTGCATAGCGGCAGGTTGGCTGAGGAGATGCTAAGTTATAGGCGTATGCCTGATTTGCTTAAGTGGCAAGCTGAGAATGGTCCTACCGAAGCAGACCGGCGCGCCGCCCGTGAAATAGTTAGGGCGCGCCGACTTTAGATATAGCCAAATGCTAGAGCAAGACTTACTGCCAGAAGCATGACCGAGGCGAGAATTTCGATTTGCCTGATCTCTACTTTTTTGAGAAGCCTGCTACCAATTATGGTGCCTAGCAGGGCCGAGGCTGTGGCGGCAAAAGTGATCGGTAACATCAGATTTTCACCCTGTCCGGCAAGCACGTATAGATTGAGACTGCTTTGATAGACCATAAGGCGCATAAGATCAACTAGAAAAGCCAGAGCGGCGGCTGTGGCAACTAGGGCTTCTTTGCTCAGTCCCATTCTTAAGAGAAAGGCCGTGCGAAAGGCCCCTTGATGCCCGGAATAGCCACCGAATAGACCGCTCAAGGTTCCTCCAGCGGCAAGCCAGAGAGTTTGATTTTTATTTGGTAGCTTGATTTTTTCGGCTAGCTTTAGCAAGTCGACTATGGCAAAAATTGCCATCAGTAAAGCCATCGGCAGTTTTGGCGCCTGAGTTAGCACCAGCAGTTTGGCGCCGCAATACGATGCTATAAAGGCTGGGATGCCGAATTTTAGAACAATCAGGCGGTTTGTATGGCGAAAAGTGAGGCAGAGTTTGACGGTTGAATTGAAAAAGTGTACCAATGCCGTTGCCGCTACGGCATTCGCTAAAGGAAGAAAGACCGCCAAAACCGGCAGCAAAATTGTACCCAGCCCAAAACCGGTGAAGAAAGTCAATAAAGAGGCGCCTAAGGCAGCGAAAGCCGCTATGATTATTTGTGAGTCCATGCCGTTTGTTATTCTCTAACTAACATGAGTAATTCTATGCACGACGCGATTTGGTTTCTAGCCCTGATTGGGGTGTATTTTGCTCTTCAGCTCTGGATTTTGCCCAAGATGGGCATCGCCACCTGAATGTCGAAGAGCTGTTCGGTCGAACAGCAAGGAAAAAAAGAAAAGAATTCTCAGTCAAAGCAAGGCAGCCCAGAGAGTTTAGCGAAGAGCGCTGAAACTTTGGGGAAAGAGGGAGAGGTGTTCGAGAAAAGACCATAAATTAGTCTTTCTCGAGTTTTATCTTTCTATCTGCTATCAGTTATTGCCGCTTAGTCAGGGGCTTTCGGCAGTTCGAACCAGAAATTAGAGCCGGCTCCCTGGTGGCTGATTACCCCCATGTTGCCGCCGTGCTTCTCGACTATTTGTCTTGCGGCAAGAATTGTGCCTGCACCACCTTCGCCGGTGACTGTGGGCTGTCTGAGCGGGTCAAAGAGAGCGTCTTTCTGATCTTCGGTCATGCCAGGTCCACGGTCGATTATTTCTACTCTGGCTTTGTTGCCGGCATCAATCACTTGCACTCTCACCTTGCTGCCTTGCGGTGAAAAGCGAACGGCATTGGCAAAGAGAGTCATTACCACGGTCATTAGCTTCTCTTCGTCGACCATAACGGCTAGTTCGGGACCGTTTATCTCTAAGACAAGCTCTTTCTCTCTGATTTCATAGAGCATAGCCATGAGGGCTTGCTGCAAGAGAGCCATAATATTATTAGGCGCCACATCAAGGGCGAATGTGCCCGATTGCAGCTTGTTTACCTCTAGAATGCTTTCGATTGCGGCAAGCATTTCATGAATATCTTTGAGAATGGTTTCGGCGCGTCTTTTCCCTTGTTCGTTCAAGTTGCCGTGCACACCTTCCAGAGTTAGTTCGATGTGCATCATTATGGCTGCAAGCGGGGCTTTCAGCTGCACTTGCACACTGTCGATGAATTTTTGACGCATGCGCTGCAGTTCAAAACGCTCTGTGGTATTAATGACGGTGCCAAGGTACATTGGTAGTCCGCCTATATTGACGCGCTTTAGCGAGAATTCGATTGGTATCTCGCGCTCTTTGGCTGTTAATACCCGCATCTGGGTCTTCTTGTCTATATAGGCGGCAAAAGCTGAGTCACCACTGGCTCCTACCCTTACATCCATAGGAAAAACGGTTCTGATCAGTCTTTCTGAAAGTCCGAGCGCTCCAGTTTCCATGAGATTTTCGAGGAATTTGTTGGCGAAGTCGATTTTGCCGTCTACGCTGGCAAGAAACAGCCCCATAGGTATACTTTCCATGAGAAAACGCATTGTCTCTCTGGCTTCTTTGAATGGGTCTTCACCGCTTTTCGGCTTAATATGGTCTTGCGCCACCATAAGCATGGCATTGTCCATATCGGACCATTGAGCCGTCCAGTACATGGGAACAACTATAGAATCACGTCTTACCACCCGGCATTCGAACTGGGTCGGTTGTTTCATGAAAGTTGCCGAGAGCAGCGCCTGCTGAGCCGACATCATGTCTTCCGGGTAAAGTATGTCGAAGATGGAGCGCCCAACCAGTTCGTCGGCAGACAGCTTCCAGGCTTCAAACGAGTTCTGGCTGATGCTGAGTACTTTTCCGTTACCGTCTACCGAGGCAATGACTTCCATTGTATTTTTTGCTTTTCGTTACTAAGTAAGCAATTAAATGCGCTGTGGCAAATGCTACCACCCGGCTTAATAAGCGGTCAATAACGATCTACAACGATGCTTGTCTAGCAGAAAAACCACTGTTCGGCGCGCAAAAGTTCTACGGCTATTTCCCTGATTCTAAGGGCAAAGGCAAATTGCCTCTGTTCTAATTCGGTGAGGCTGGACATAAGCAACTCGCCTTTTTGATCGCGAAGGGGGTAGCGCAAAGGGGTATTCCAGAAAGGCAGGCGTCCTGGTCCCGGTTCCGATTGGCTTGGCTCTCTTTCGCAAAATGGTATATCGCCGAATTCTTCTTGCCAGTCGGCCAGAATCTGTCCTACCTTTTCAACTGCCTTTTCTAATATTCGGTGTCCTTCTTCCGAGGTGTAGCCGGCGTCTCTTTCAAAGATGTCCGGATTCTTCATCTTGGCTCTTTCCATCGCCTGTCTGACCATTTCTTCGCCGTTAATTTCGGTCTTATTTTCTCTCGGTCCCACTGTGATATTGGCAAAGAGCTCGGTCATGATGCGCAAAACTCGCGTTACAGCAAGATGTGTGCGCCTAATTCCGTTCAGCGCTAAGGTGCGTACTTCGGGCAGCAAAATCTTGTAGCTGTCGCTAAAGCTGGCCATAGCCGATTCGAGAGAATCATAGATGGTTGGGTCTTCAAAATAAGCTTCGGTGGATGGACCTCTGATCAGCGCTATCTTGGCAAAGCCATCGGGATTATTGTAATTAATCGAATGATCGCCGGCAATGAGGGCGTGGGCGATCACCGAGTCGCGTACATCTGGATGCGGCACATACCAGTCTTCTATTTCGATAGCCGAGAGCATCTCTCTTTCTTCTTCAGTAAATTTGATGGTAAGCAGATCTTCGCTGAGATGTTCTTTCTGATAGGGGAGTCTGATTTTGCTGTAAATGGAAACGACCCGCCTGTTGAGCTTGTTCTTTGCCTGTTCCATGGTATTGCCGCGGGCAATGAGGCGATCAAAGGGCTCTAGATCAAATTTACGACATAGCAGAACGGCTACGGTGCGGGCCATAAATTCAGGAGGCGCTATTTGATGCTGTTTTACAGCCAGGACAATGCGTTCAACTATTTTTATTTCTTCTGGATTTTCGGGGTCGAAGAAATAAGAAAGAACCTGGGCGGCAGCTTGGGCCCCATGCACATTGTGGACGATGAAATTGCCGCGGTTTTTGACCGCATCTGAGAAGATGGAGGCGATCATTGCGTCTCGCGCTTCCTGCGGACTGAGCTCTAAGATACGACAAGCTTCCAAAACCTGGTCTAATTCGCCGCGGGTGTGCTTCCAATTCATATTCCATTGGTAGCCGCCGCCGCCAGCTTGGCAATCGGCGTCTTCAAGCTTTAGATAAGCTTCGCGCACCAGGGCTAGGCAATGCCAGATCAAATCTTTGTCTGCCCGGCTTAAGTCTTCCGCTTCGATTTTGGCATAGGTATTTGTAACTTTGCCGTCGGTGCCGAGTACCGGCACTTCTGCTAGGTCTTCACGCAATGAAGCGAGGGCAGTTTCTTCATTTTCGAGGGGCGGAAAAAGTTCTTTCCAGCGACCAAAGCCGGAAAGCTCCAGTAAGCGTTGTTTACCGGTTTGCTCAGCACCAGTTTTGTTGGCACCAGTTTGTTTTGTAGCTTCGGCTTCCGACACGACCCAACCTGTCTATATTGAAGTTAGCTATTATCGCACGGACCGCACCGGCAAGAACACGTCCTGGCACTCCCCGTTTCCGTTAATTTGCCCGGCGAAGCGGTAGTTTTCCCGCAGGGCGCCTTTCAGTTTGGCACTCCATTGCATGGCATTTCTTGTACCGTCTAGCTCTCTGTGGTTCATGACTACTGCCGCATATTGGCAACGCTTGAGCTTTTCGGTCATTTGCTCGGCTTGCTTGCCGTCTCTACCAAGCACTTGAATGAAGGTGGTTATGTCCACCGGTTCGCTTTCCGCGGCGAAAAGCACTCCGTAGCCGCCGTCTTCGGCAAGAATACTTTTGCCTGTCACCAGGCCTCGAAATCTTTCAAGGCTTATCGGCTTGTCAAGATGGGGCTTGTCTGAGAGCTTGTTGGGGTTGAACTGTGAGTAAGCCAAAAATGACAAAATCAAGGCTGAAATGATATTGGTGCAGACCGTTGCTGTCTTGTAGAGTTTGCCGCTTAAGCTGGTGCTCTCTATAGAGCAGTCGAGTGCTTGGGCGATGAGGAGAGGCAGTGGGACCAAAGCAATAAGGAAATGATTGACGTTGGAGTATTCGGTACCGGCAGTATAAAGAGTGACAGGTAGGCTGGTGAGCAGAAGCAGCACGGCAAGAACTAAATTGTGGCTCTTCGCCTTGTCTTTCATAATTATGAGTGGAGCCAAGAGAGCCATTGAAAATTTGGGCAAGTCGCCGAACATCAGGGCGAGGCGATCAAGCAAATATTGCCATTGAAAAGGCATATGAGAGGCAAAACGCATATGGGCAATGAAACCGCCGGCGGTGGCTAATTGGCTGATGCCTATCTGGGCGGCCAGGCTAAGGGTGAATGTGCCGGCCATGATCGCGCATGCTCTCCAGTTCTTTTGCAGCAAGAGAAACAGGCAGAGTGAGGGGGCAAACAAGGCCGAGGGCTGCTTCGTCATCGTCGCTAAACTAAGAGCAACGGCGCTCAAAATTAGATTCCGAGTTTGTTGCCAGCCGGCAAAGAAATAGAGTGAAATAACGGTCAGGCAAAGCGACAATTCATCAACCCGTGCTTTTGCCGACCAGAGCCAGACCGCCATAAAACTCATAAAAAGCGCGCTGCCTGTCATCGCGCTAATTTTTGAGAGTTTGAGACGGCGCAAGAATAGGTAATAAAAGAGGGCTGAGCCTAAGGCCGTTAATACAGAAAAAAGTCTGGATAGTCTGTACCCCTCTGAAAAATACATGAGGGGGGCTGTGAAGAGAAAATAGACGGGCGGATAAATAATGACGGCAAACGGACTTCTACTAAGACTTTCTAAGGGATAAGGATTATGCCCGTGAAAGATGCGACTGGCCGCCCAGAGGCAAGGACCTTCGTATTCGATGGCCATCTCGTTTTGCAGAGCGTAATTGCTGTAGAGAAAATAAGAAAAGAGAAGTCCCGCTGAAAGCAGAACCAAGCTCGCCACCAAATACGGTGAACTTAAATGCTTTGTCCGTTCTTGAGAACCCAATCTATACTCCTGCGCATACCTTCTTCCAATGCGATGGTTGGCTTATAGCCAAGTTCCTTTTCCGCCAGGGCAACAGAGCAAGCAATATTCTTATTCATTTCTGATAGAACATGAAACTTTTGGTGATAGAGACCCAAGCTTTGCAAGGTGGCATCTATGCCTAAAGCTACTTCTGAGGCTAGATTCGGCAGATGCATTCTAGTGCCTTTGCACTTTATATTGAAATCCTGGCTGAGCACCTTCTCGATAGTGTCGACAATGAAGTTCATTTTATAGGGCTCCTTGTCTGCAATCCAATAGGTCCGCCCGGCTGCTTGTTGTACTTCCCGGCAAAGCAAAAGACCCTGGCATATGTTGTCTACATAAGCCATCGATCTGAGATTTTCGCCTGAACCGACTATGGGGGCTTTACCGTTTTTGACCATGGTGAAAAAGAGAGTCTGCCGTGCCGGTTGACCGATACCATAGAACCACGGTGGACGAATAATGACAGTCTCCAGCTTTCCTTCGCGCCCGGCTTGATTGACTAGGTCTTCGGCCAGTTTCTTGCTTTTGCCGTAATTCATATAGGGGTTGTACTGGCTATTTTCGTCGAAGACTGTGTTGCCGGCCTCGGCTACGCCAATAGGCGAATTGGAAGAAACATGGATGAAGCGTTTGACGCCCTGCTTCTTTGCCTCTTCCAGCATTCTTCTTGTGCCTTCCACATTAACGTCATAAAACTCTTTGACGCCGCGACTGGGGTGTATAACGCCGGCCACATGAAAGACGGTTGCGCCTTCTGCATTTTTGAATAGCTGATGCAGATTATGACCCTGCGGATCGGTCACGGCAAGATCTCCCTTTACCAGCTCAAGTTTTCCATCCGCCTGTTTAACAAGCTCTTTTAGTTTGCCGTCTTCTATCAGGTTGGGTAAGCAGAGGGCGCGCACTTTCTCGCTCTTCACCTCTTTCAGTGTCTCTACTTCCGGCATACCGGTAAGCAAGGTCTCTAAGAGCCTGTTACCGAGCCATCCGGGAGTGCCTGTGACGATAGCGAGGCTCATTCTCATTCTCCTTTTGCTTGTCGATGTTCTACAAAGTTGAGAGCATTGCGTCTGGCTATTGCCATTATTGTGCCTTGCGGGTTAATCCCGGGTGAATCAGGCAGCATACTGGCATCGGCAAGAAAGAGATTATTAAAGCCGTGTACTTTCCCAAAAGAATCGGCGGCGCATCTTTCGGGGCGTTCACCAATTGGGCAGGTGGAAAAACCGTGCACGGTGGTCAGGCTGAGGGCTGCTCTTGGTAGGCTTTCGTCCAGCCATCTCACCGCTTCCAGTTCGGCGTTTATTTTGGGCAATCCAAAGACGCAGGGGTAGACTTCTTTGGCACCCGCTCTCAAAAGCAAGGTGGAAAGTCGAGCCAGACCCTGGCTAAGGTGCCTGATATCGACGTCTGAAAGTTCATATTTTAGTTTAGCCTCGCCGTCGGAACTGAGGGAAGGGCGAACGGTACCATGACCGGTGCCGCGCACGCCAACATAGTAGCTGGCCATATTGCGATACTGCCTAATCGATTTTGAAGTTTCCAACCAATTATCAGCGAGGTTCACCGAGAGGTGCCCGACCGAAAAGAAAGAGCCGCCCATTGAAATATCCGGCCAAAATTCTTTCACCTGCAAAAGGGGCATTACTGAGTTTTGGGCGTTGATTTCTTCATCGAACAAAGCAGTAACTTTGAGCATCGGATGAATCTGGAAGGTGTCGCCGATGTGCTCTCTGATACCACTCTTGCGCAATAGCGCTGGAGTTTGGGTTGGACCAGCGCAAACAAAGATATGATCTGCATCGATTCTAACCAGGGCGGCGCTGCCGTCCGGACCTACAACATCAGCAAGGACACCGGTGGCTTTGCCGCCGCTTTTCAATATTAGTTTGACTTTGGCGCCGGTTAAAAAACGTGCTCCCTTCGCCTCTGCCTGTGGGATGAGAGAGACGCTTACGCCTTGCTTGGCGCCTTTCGGGCAGCCGGTGGCGCAGGCATTGGTATTGACGCATCCGGAAGCCGCTCTCTTCACCTCTTGCGAAGACCAGCGCATGGCCTCTATGCCCCGGTGAAAGACTTGGGTCGATTTTGGCCATTCTCCATTTCGACCCTGCACCAAGAGCTTCTCCTCGGCCCAGTCGAAATGCTCTTCCAGGCTTTCCAGGCTGAAATCATGTAAGCCGAAGCGGGCTTGCCAGCGCAATAGGAATTCGGGTGGTAGACGATGCCAAAAACCTGAATTAATCTCGGTGCTGCCGCCTAGGCAACGTCCTTCTACATAGCCGATGGGCACACTGCCCATTATTGGCATCATGCCGCGGTTTCTATAAAGCAGATTCATTGCTTTGGTCGGTGGCTGACCATAACTATCCAGCGTATGCCTTTGCCCTTCTTCTAATACAAGCACTTCAAAGCCGTGCTCGGCTAAAGTATAGGCCACGGTAGCACCGCCGGCGCCACTACCGATGATCAAAACTTGTTCTCGTCTTTTCTCTTGTATGTCGCTCATGCTTGCCGCTCCGGCTGCAGTGCATTTTGCACCTCTTCATCTTCGAAGTAAGCTAAAAGGGCAATACTGCGCAGCGGTTTGAAGAGCTTGCGAGTCAAGCCGACTTTGCCGAAAGACCAGGCGCTGACAATGGCTTGTCTCTTAGCCAAAGAGAGATTTTCGAAGGCATTGAAATTGGTCAAGATAACAATCGTACGAAAGCCGACTATGCCAATTTTGAGCATGGTGCAGAGTTTTCGCGGCAAGGAAGATACCTCCCGACAAAGAAAAAGCGCCGCATCTTCCAGGGCTTTCTTTTGTTTCGCTTCCTCTTTGAGGAAGGTTTCTCCCGGCGGCATAATCATTGCTTCGGCCAGTTTGGTCCAAAAGGGGCTGGGTTCAAAACAGAGGGTTTCACTCTTAATGCGCGGAGTGGAGGTAATCAAAGCAACGTCGGCAAATTTTTCCAGATCTTGTCTGGGCAATGGCTTGGCTTCCCAGGCTAGCGCTGCCGTGGTGCCCAGTTCTACACCGTAACGCGCCATGGCGATTACGCCCCAGATTGTTACTGTGGCATAAAAAATAAGATGCACTACCACGGCGTAAGACAGAGCTGTATCGGCTTCTACAGCCGTTGTGGAATAGGGCATGATTGCTTCAAGCAATTGACCGGGGATGAATGGGGTTATTAGTCCGGCTCCCTGCTTGCTGGTCACCGCCTGCAGGGCTTCGGCGCAGCATTTGTGATAGACGGCCAGATAGCCCGGTGTGGAGGGGACGAGAATGCCGAGATTAGTGAATGCCATCACGGCCAGTGCTTTTACCGGGCTGAAAATAATTTGGAAACAAGGCAAAACCAAGGCGAACATCAAGCCTTCGATGCCCCAGATAAGAAAGCTCAGCATCAGCACCAAGAGCGCTGATGCGCCACTGCGCAAGCAGCCGAAACCGCGCGTAACCTGGGTGGTGAGCGCTAGGGCTTTATGGTGCAAATTTCTGCCGAAAGGATGGCTGAGCTGCGAGGCCAGCGAAAGTGACAGCTGTGGGAAGATAGCCAGGATGAGAACGCAGGGTAGGACCATGGCAAAAATGAGGGCGGCTATCTGAGAAGCTGAGGTCATCCAACTCTGGGTTGGTGTAATGAAGCTCGCCAGAACGAAAAGAGTAAGAATTGTCAGACCGTCCAGTAGTCTCTCTAGGAATGTCACAGTGAGAGATAAGGCGTAAGGCAGTCCGGTGCGTTCTGCCAGCATGCCGGCTCGAGCGAATTCTCCCAGACGCGCCGGCAAAATGTTGTTGACGGCATAGCCAACGGCAATGATGTTGCTGGCGGTGGCGACGGTAAGGTTTGCCTCGCTTTCCACTAGTTTCTGCAGTCTCAGACCGCGAAGCAGCATACCGACTGCATATGTGCCCACAGCAAGCGGAATCCAGGGTAACCAGACGGCTCCGGTGAAGGCATCATAGACAACGTTCCATCTAATTGTTCGGGCTGTCATGATGAGCAATGCTGCGCTCACCGCTAGTCCGAAAAAGACTACGGTGCCGCGACTTTTAATAATCTTAGTAAGGTTTGAGGCCACTTAGCTTCCACACAAGTCAGGTAAGATCTACCCTGAGAGAGATAATTAAACTCTCTTGGAAAGCCTCTGTGTAATATTTTCTTACTGTCTAAAAGGTAAACGTGGCGGAGATGGACAATTCAAGCAGCCAGGAAAGTGCACCAATCCAAGAAAGTGCACCAACCCAAGATAGTGCAACTATCCAAGTTGGTGCAAATTCCCAAGTTGTGGATGAGTCGTCTTTGCGGCAATATTTCAGGCGTGTCTTGAGTGTTTCAGCCGGGGGTGGACGCAAACAACTTAGACAGGCTCGCGACCGAATTTCGGGTCGGTTGCGCGATCGCTTGATGCAGACTCAAGGCGCCGAGCGTGAGAAAATCGAAAAGGCTATGGTGCTGGTAAACACTGCTTTCGACTGTCTCAGTCGTCAGGAGCGTTTTCTTGAGTATCTAGAGCAGATTAACAAGGGCGAGGCCAATTTTCTATCTATCGATGAGGTGCCACCCGAATTAGGTGCACCGGTTAAGCCTCCATCTCCTCGCCTTCTTGAGCGTCGTCAGAGCCATACCCAAGAACGGGTTGAGCGTATTGCCAGTTTGATAGCCGATGCCGTCAGGTCTGCAGGGCTGGAAGAGTCGCATCGGCAAACCAAGTTGGACGGTACGCTTCCCGACCCGGATCTCTTTTACGAAACAATTTATGATGTGGCAAGAAACGCCGGTCGACGAGTCAAGAAGGAAGAATTGGCGCTGGCTGAAAAGAGCGGCAAATTCGACATTACCGATGCTATAGCGGAAGAATTGGACTCTCTTATCGAGGACACCGCAGACATTGTCGCCCATAAAGAGTATGACCGCCTAGAATATTTGGCCGCACAGACCGAGCCTCCCAAAGCGAGAAACAAAACTACAGCCCTGATCTTAGCTTCTTTGATCTTGTTCTTGGTGGGTTTCTATGGCTGGTATGCCATGACAAATGCACCGACCATGGTCAAGATGGCCGAGGGTGACGGCAAAAGCAAACTGATTTTGCCCAATTCAAACGATACCCAACAAGCTGAATTTCTCTTTGATCCTGGTTTTCAGGTTCGACCTCTGAAAGAGTTGAATGTTATCGATAAGTTGGTTAGCACTGCCGGTTTTGCTGGTATTTCCGGACCTCCCGTCAATAACAGCGCAGCCGGAGCGGCAAGCTTCAATTCAGCTCTGAAGGCTGCAGTGGAAGGTCAGAACGACGAGGCTGTGCGTTTGTTCACCGAAGCTTCAGGCAGTGAAAACTGCCGCGCCGAGGCCTTGTATTGCATCGGTACCATTCAAGCCGGGCAAGGTCGCTATGAAGATGCCATAGCAACATTTTCCAAGTGTCTCGTTCTCAACCCCGGTATAGCGCAAGCATTCTATAACCGGGCTCTTTGTCATCATGCTCTAGCCAATAGTTTGGTGCATGAAGCTGACGCCGCCTTAGTGGAAAAGTGCAGTCGGCACCTGCAGGCAGCACTGAAGAACTATAGTTTGGCTTTGCGGGTAGATCCCCGTTTGAGTCAGGCTCTATATAACCGCGCCTGGACCTATTATCTGCTCGGCAAAACCGCCGAAGCAATTGCCGATCTAGATGGGGCACCGAAAGTGACACCCATGTTTGCAGCCGCTGCCGAATATAATCGTAACTTGATCATCAACGCTGTCAGTCCAGCCAGTAATATGCCTGTGGCTGCTGTACCGCCACAGCCTCCGGTAGGACCGGCCGGACCGGCGGGGCCGGCGCGTTAGGGCGCCGACTCCGCCGTCAATCTATCTGCTAGACCTGCTTGGCTAGACTTGACCGCCAATTTCTAAACCCAAGTCTAGATTAGGCTTTGTCCTCTTTTCTCGGACTTTGGCAATAAAGCATGACTTGATAAAGTCGCTTGCTTTTCTTGTGTGTTCGGCGTCTACAAAAGTGAATAGAGTAAAGATAAATGCCCATTCAAAGACTGGCAAGTTGACCATATACTCGATTCCTAGGTGCAGGAAGACTAAACCAATAACGACCGGGTAACGGCATTCTTTTATAAAAATGGCATTCCAGCCGAGAAATTCAATAATCAAGGTGAACCAATTGAGCAGCCTGAGCACGGTCATATTGTCTGAGACCAGCGGCAAGGGGAAGCGCAGCATGTCATCGAGTCTGGTGGCATAGTAAACCGCTGTTCCGTCTAGCCATTGATGCCCGGAAATCTTGCACCAAAATGTTTGATAATAGACAAGAGCGATTGAAACCTGGATCATTCGCTGCGCCCAGGGGCTTTTCTCCATCGGGAGAACACCATTTTTCTTAGCGATGAGAGCGTCTATCGAATAGTGATCGCTGCATGGGGAGAGCGCGAGAAATATTCCTACAGCTCTGAGAAAAGCATCTCCGCCGTTAATGTTGTAGGGATTATGGTGGTGCATCGAGACTAGAATGAGCCAGACTAGAAAGGCGGTCAGTCTTGCCTTGAAACCGAGAATGAGCATGATTGAGAGCGTCGAAGCGATGAAGTAAATCAGGGTGTAACTTTCCGCTTGCTGCGGAAAAAGAAGAAATAGATCTAGCCGTGGCTCTCTGTGCCAGAAATGATTGATTACTGTGCTGATTCTGATCATCGAATCGGGACCGTACCATTCTTCAAATCTACCAGCTAGATGAATGAGAAAGATTTGACTAACTAGAAGACCATAGAGAATACGGTAGACCGAGATAGTCTGCGTGCCCTGCGGCTCAAACCAGAAACGTCGCCAAGCTTGCCAGATAGAAGCTAAGGTCATTGCAGGTCTCCCTCTTTAAAGCGATAGAAGAAAACATTGTTCATACGAGTATGCTCAGGTAGATTCTCTACTTTGGTAAAGTGCTTGGCCGGGTCTGGAATGTTAATCCAGAAGAGTTGTAGGCTTAGCGAGACTGGTTTGTTCTTGGGATTTTTGGCAGGATCATAGAATTTCTTGGCTACATAGACTGCAAAGTCTGGATGGAATTCTTTATAGTCCGGCCAGGGAAGCGAATCAATGCTCCACTTTCTGAACTTTTCGTCTTTGAAGCGTTGCCAAAAATCTAATCTTTTCATACGCGGCAATTCCCAGATTTTCTTTGTGCCGTCCTCAAAGGTGAGAATCGCCACTGTATGAAAGTTGATATCTTTGATTTCTGGTGAGAATAGTTTCCAGTTTTGGTCTAGACCAAAGAATAGCCATGCTGTGTTGATTGGCTCAATAATTCGTTTTCGCGTCTCGTTTTCAGGTGAGAGCCAGGCTATCAAATAGAAGAGATAAGTGAAAATGAAGAGGCTGAGGAGCAACTCTTTATGATTGATTTTTTTAATTGGCTTGCTATTGATCTTTATCTCTTGCATTTTCATTTCCTTAAGGTCAGCTAGTGTAACCTCAATTAGCCCTGAGTGTCTTTATTTTCACTCTTCACTTTCTCTTGAGATTGGCTGTTCTTGTCGGCATCAAGTAGGCGTCCCAGTAACTGTTCTAGTTCGTGGCGGCTTTTGCTGTCGATAGTTTGCTCATCGGCCAGGCGAAGGCGGCAGAGATTGAGGGCTTGTCCGACCTGTCCCTGTGCGTCTAGAACACGGGCCATCTCTAAAATTACAGCTTCGTCTTTGCTCTCCTTTTTTAAGCTTTCAAGAATAGTCATAGCCTCTGCAAAGTTTTGCGTGTGTCCCAGAGCCCTTGCGTACTGTAGTTTGGCGTTCTTATCTAAGGCTTCAAGAGTGGCCAGTCTGCCATAAGTGTCTACGGCTTCTTCGTTTAGATTGAGTTTGCTTTGGGCTGTGACCAGATATTTAAGGGCGCGAATGTCTTTTGGTTGTCTCTGGGTTAGTTCGATCATCGTCAGTCTGGCTTCATCGAAATCGCCTCTCTGCAGGGCTTGGTAAGCCAAGTTCGATAGCTTGGCATCTCCATGGTTTTTGTAAAGATCGTGGGCGTTTTTGGGAAGGTCAATTACAATTTTGGCTCCGGCATTAAGCTTGTTGCGGCAATGCTGCAAAAGCTGCGCCGCATCGGCATCGAGTCCGCTAAGTCTTTCAGCCTCTTCTAGGTCTTTCTTGCAGCTGGCAAGTTGTTGCCTTCCATAATAAAGTTTTGCTCTTTCCACTAAAGCTTTTTGTCTATCGGCTTGGTAGTCTTTTGCGCTTGACTGAATCGCCTGTGTGAAATAGTCAATTGCTGTTAGTTCCTGTTTGAGCATTGTTGCGACTCTGCCGGCTAGGTAAAGCTCACTTCCTGAAGCAGAAGTTTTATTCAGCAACTTGATCAGTTCTAGTGCTTCGCTCTCAAGGTGTGAGTCTTGCTCGATTTGGCAGCGTTTAGCGAGACAAAAAGCTAATAAGATTTTTGAATTTTCTTGGTTGGCTTTTCGCAATAATTTTTCGGCATCCTTGTAGTTATTTGTTTGCAGGTAGTATTCCACCATAAGAGCCTGTCCTTGTTTATGGCTCTTAAATTCGGGCATGCGCGAAGCTAGTGCCAGAATCTGCCCCGCTTGCTTCACTTGTGCCAAGGCTAGCAATTGATGAGCGGAGTTTATTTGGGTTTCGATATTAAAGCTATCTAGTTTTGCCGCTGCCAGTAGATCTGCACAGGCTTTTTCTTTGTTGCCTTTCTTTAGATGCAGACTCGCTCTCAGTCTGTAGCCGGTTACATTCTTGGGCTCGCGACCAATAGCTCGGTCGAAGTCATGCAGAGCTTCTTCGTATTTATTCAATTGCTGCAGGCAGAGCCCGCGTAGGGCAAAAACGTCACCGCTTTCTGGAAACTGATTGATCAGATCTTCGCAGAGATTAAGAGCTAATTTGGTTTTAGACATTGCTAGAAGACTGTAGATTCTGCCGCTGTAAAAACTGAGATTGTGAGGTTGGTTTGTGGTTGCCTTTTCATAGTTATGCAAGGCTTCTTCAAAATGACCTGTGGCATATTGCGCGGCGGCAAGATTACCGGCTTGGTAAGCTTCGAGTTCGTTTTCGCAAAGACCTTTCAGCCTTTCAATGTCGGCGATTGTTTGAGCTGGCTTGTTTAACTTGAGAGATATTGCGGCTCTGCTATCGAGAGCTTCTTTGTCGTTGGGGCAGAGACTAAGAGAGAGGCTCAAGCAACGCTCTGCCTCAAGAAGACAAAAGTTTTTAGCCAATAATTTGCCTCTCATCGTATAGGCTCTGCTATTGAGAGGATTGAAATTTACAGCTTCTTGCGTCAGTTTCAGCGCCTCGTCTGCTCTGTTTTCGATTTCTGCTTTCTCTGCTGCTTCCAGGCTGAGTTTAGAAAGATAGGCAAATTGAAACATGGCAGTTATAGTGATGAAGGCAAAAAGAAAAGCACCGAGGGCGATACCGCATTTGACGTTTTTGCTTAGTAACTGTTTCTTTTCTTCTTCTAAGGGAATGCAAGGCAAGTCTTGTCTGGTGCTCTTCCTGCTGGCTGTCTTTTGGCAGTGGCTGATATAGCTATCGGCAGACGCCGCTTGGTATTCTTCCTGTAGCTGCTTTTTTGTCTTCTCCCCTTCTGCGGCTTTGTTTAGCTCCTGCATTACTTTTGTTATTTCTTCCTGGCTTTCGCTTCTAGGCTTTAGAGTCATCTGCAGAGTCAATGTTTCACCCGATTGCAGGAGGGCTTCGAGATCTTCATATGTATCGGTGCTCGATCTAAAAAGTGATTCGTTATTCATTGCACTGACTCGCTTGTTTTACTTTGTTTATTGGATTGGCAAATTAGTAATTTGTACTGCTCGGCAAATCGCCTGCCTGTGACCCTATCATCTTTGCTGAGCGTGAAACCTAGGTGAAGCGCCAACATAAAAACTAGGTGAATTTAGCGTGAAGTTGGCGCTTTTCCAGCCTTTGCGTGAGGCTTATGTGAAGTGCCCATTGACACCGCTCTTCCTGCTCATTACCTTGGAAATTACCCCGGCAGCACCTGAACAGAGTTTTGGAAGGGAGTTTACTATGAAGATGGAAGCGAGAAAAAATAAGAGGAGTCGAGAGCGCCAGCTCGGTTATGCAATAGCAGAATTACCGGCTAGTCTCTGGTTGCTATTAATAGGTCTGGCTTTCCCTTTGATCATTATGATTAGTATGGGTTACCGCGCTTGTTTCCTCTATTTTGCCAGCGATATTGCAGCCAAGAAAGCGGCTAAATCTCCAACCTATACAGATGCGGTGTCCAATGCGGCTAAGTCACTCAATGGCGCCTTGAAAGATTTGACTGGTATCACGCCTGGTGTGCCGGTCTGTTCTGTATTAGTAAGGCCTCTGAGTGGAGGCGCTTTGACTGAATATAAGTCTAAGCTGGCTGCCGGAGCGGTTGATACATCTAAAAATCTCTATTTTGTCAGAACTGCAGTAGATGCAGATCTTGATCCTTTGGTTCATTTTGACCCTAAGTGGTTGTCTATGACTGTGCCGGGGCTGACCGGTCCTTATCATCTTAGATTTAATATCGATACTTATTCGGAGAATCCTAGCGGTCTGACTGAATAATGCAGTTGGTCTATGCCTTTAGTGTTGGAGTGTCAAGAATGTCAAACTATAGACAGAAGCGAAGAAGAGGCGCTACAACCGTAGCTCTTATTCTTGTCATTGCTTTCTTTGTGATTTTACCGCTCGGGCTGCTCGGTTTTGAGTTTGCTCGTTATACCTTACTATGTGCCCAGCTGCGATCGGTCACCGATGCCGCTACTTTAGCCGGCACTGCTGCTCTAGCTAGTTCACCGCCCGGCTATACTTATACGCAATTGCACGATTTGGCCATGGATGTGGCTATACAGACCTTTGAACAGAACAGTGTTTTGACCACAAGCTTTAATAAGTCGAATGTGCAAATAGATCGCAATGCCGGTAGTCCCCTCGGCGCGCCGGCAGTCAATAAAGTCAATTTGAATTTCACATTGTTGGACAGCAGCGGCAAGCCGGTGCCTAATGGCAGCAAAGATGCAGTGACTATGCGTTTGCAAGCTATTTATTCCGATAAGCCGGTATTTTCTTCATCTCTTTTGAACATTGGCTTGATCGAAACTGCCACTGCTGTATCAGACGGCGGCTTGCCCCAGCTTGATCTTTTTCTCTGTTTCGATGTTTCCGGTTCAATGGATGATCAAACACCGATTAGTCTGGTCAATCGATACTGGAACCCTGCCACCAGCACAGTGGAATACAAGTTGGTTTCCAGCGGCAAGTCAATTTATGATACTTTCTTGCCGACTTATACCGGTACCGGGTTGAACGCCGTGCCTCCTCAGAACCTTTCTTATGGTGCTTACGGGGCTCCATCTAACAGCAAACCCTTCATCTTTTCAGAGTCCAGCTACCCCGCCGGCAATGCCCTTAAGGGCTTGAGAGGCAATCAGTTCACATATCCTGCCGGCAGCATACCAGGCTTACCCGCCGCAACTGTTTATCCGCCCGGCGCGCTCATCAATGAGCAGGGGTGGCCTCCGGGCAATTTCGATCCTACTAATACGATCAATGCCAAAGGTAATGGTGTCGATGCCAATGCTTATGCCAACGGCTTCACCGATTTGATTGTGCCCGTCCCCAGTATCGGTGCCTATGACTTTTCAAAATTTGAGACCTGTGTAGAGGCAGCCAGGGGCAATATGGAGAGCGATGCTATTTGTTTGCAGAGTCAAGGGGGGACAAAGATAAACCCTAAGCTTCCCCCTCGGCAGCCCGGCTATTATGCCGCTTACTGGGCCCAGGTGGAGAAGACTCTTGACCCTATGGCTGCAGCCCGTCTGGCAGCTGGAAACTTCTTCTACACAATGAATATTTCAAGCAATGCCCATTTTGGTCTGAGCGCTTTTTCTGATCAAGCTGGAACCTCTGCCACATCTTACTGGCCTACTACTACTGCCAGTTGTGATCCGGCTTGGCTGCATGGAGGCAGCAATAACTATCCCGTGCCTCTGGTCAACTTAGACAAGAGTAAATCCAACTTTGACGACGTAAACGACGCATTGAACGGTAAAGGTCCAATCTTGCCTTTGAGACCGACTGGTAAAACTAATATTGCCGACTCTTTGCAGTCGGCGCTGACTGAGTTGACCGACACGGCCAAGTATCGACCCCGCGCTAAGCGAGCCATTATCCTCTTTACCGATGGTGTACCCAATGAACCTGGCGGTAGCTCAGCGGCAGCCGAATCTGCCGCCTTTGCCAAGGCTAGTTTAGCCAATACTAAAGGCATTCCCATTTATACAATCGGGCTTTCTCAAAACGCCACTATCAAACCCAAAGAAGATGCATTCTTAGGTGATAATAAAGGCGGTTCGGGCAAAGGCATAGCCTTTATCTCTGGCAATAACGCCATATATGTGTCCGTGACTAAGTCTGCCGATCTCAATAAGGCTTTTCAAACAATCGCTCGCAGTTTGGTGGTGTTGCAATGAGAAAGATGGGAAATAAATGCCACGGCAGCACCACTATCGAGATTGCCGTCGCTTCACTGCTCTTTGTGGTTTTTGTTATTCTTGCTTTCGATATGCTGGTGGTCGTCTGGGGCTATTCGGTAGTCGACTCGGCTGCAAGAGACGCTGCCAGAGCGGCAGCCTCAACATCTAATGCGGCTGCAGGGTTGCAGGCTGCTCAACAGGCTGCCCTAGCTCACCGCACCGATGGCTATTTCGTTTCGCAGCCAAAAGTTTCAGCCACTGCCACCGATTTCATCTATGTCACGCCAGCTACCGGCTCTCCTTATGTGGCGGTCACCACCCGTGCCGATGTGAGGTTGCCTGTGCCGATTCAGTTTTTCGGAGCGCAGCTGAAAGATGGGCTTTTACCCTATGCCAGGACCTATACATTCCCAATTCTGGGTGTGCCATTTGTACCTGACCCGGGCTCGGGCGCGGCGCCACCGCCTGTGGTAGCGCCTCCGGCACCGGCTCCGGCTCCGGCACCGGCACCCGCTCCAGCCCCTGCGCCCAAACCGGCACCGGCACCCGCTCCAGCACCCGCGCCTAAACCGGCACCGGCACCCGCTCCAGCCCCCGCGCCCAAACCGGCACCGGCACCCGCTCCAGCACCTGCGCCTAAGCCGGCACCGGCACCCGCTCCAGCACCTGCGCCCAAACCGGCTCCAGCGCCAGCTCCCGCGCCCAAACCGGCGCCACCGCCACCACCGCCGCCGCCTCCTCCTCCACCGCCGCCGCCGCCAGCGCCTCCGGGAGGTTAGAAATGAAAGTAATCGGTCTTCTACTTGCTGCTTTGGCTTTGAGCGCTGCCGTGCTTGCCAGTATGACTTTCGTCAATGAATCGAATGATGCCTTGCGAGAAAGTAATCACTGGCAGCATCTGGAGAGCGAAAAGCTCTCGTTAGGCAGTCTCTATGCCCAGGGGAAACTCGACCGCACCGGTAAGCGCCGCCTGGCCGCGGTTTACCGACAAGACGGGGAACTGGATAAAAGTGCCGCCCTGTTGCGGGCTCTGTGGATTGAACCTGCTTCGGCGGAGGACTTTAACAGAGATGCTCACGAACTTGCCTCTTTGTATAGTGAGATGGGTGCATTCGACAGCGCGCTGGAAAGCTATCGCAGTATTCTTGCTTTCAATAAGAAGCGTTTGTCTTTTGGTGATGCGCAGATTGGTCGCGACCTGAGTAATCTAGCTGTTTGTCAGTATCTGAAGGCTTGCTGCCAGAGTGAGCCGCTTGCCCGTCGCAAAGAGTTGCAGAAGTCTCTTAGCCTATACCTTGATGCCAGGCGATTTATTGTATCTGCCGACAATCTGACTGCAGAGAGTCGCAAGCAAATGCTTGAGGTTATAGATGACAACATGAAGTTGGCTCGTCTTGACTTGTAGATAGCGATGAACTGCAGCATTCAGGCAACAGTAGGCAAACTGTTGACACTAGCGCTAATTGCCTCTTGGGCTTTGTAGACTTTCTGTAAGCCTACAGAGGAGCTAGTCGGCAATGGGAAGACTGTTTTCGAGAATAGGACCGTTTGCGAAATTAGGATCGGTTGCTAAGAAAAATAAGATTGGAGCGGCGCTATTGGCTCTCACTCTTTCTCAGTCTCTGTCTTTGACCAAGCCCACCTATGCGCAGGCACCGCCGACCCCATTGAAAGCCGGTTATTCAGCCGATCTTCTTGGTAAGGAGAGTTTGTCGGCTGCGTCCAGGCACTTTCAGGATGATCTGGATGGCAAAGATAGAAACGGTGCTGCCTTCGCTCTAGGAATAGGTCGCTTCCTTATGGCTGTGGAAGGTCTTGGGCAAGATCTGTACAAGTATGGCTTTAAGCCGGTTAGACGTATTGCCTTTATGAGTCTAGTAATAGGAGTAAACCCGAATCCTCGGACAATTACCTATAAAGAATTTCGTCTTTCTATCGAACGTTTTCTCTCTCGGCTAGGGCACAGTTTACAGGCTCTCGAGCTGATTGATGGCGATGTGAAAGTGCGTCTGCATTTTGGCAAAGTCAGACTTGATCTGAACGGAGACGGCGTGAGAGAACGCAACGAAACTCTCTATCGTGTTTATAGTAGATTGATGCGGCAAGAGGAAAGCCGGCTGGAGGCTTCAGCTGAGCAATTTGAAATTGCCTTTGATCGTGCCGACGTGCACTGGCTAAAAGGTTATTGTCATTTGCTTTCTGGCATTTGCGAGAGTCTACTGGCATATGACAGCAGTTCTTCTTTCGCATTGGCGGCACCCATTTTCTTTAGCAATTCGCAATTGCCTACCGCCCAGTTTGGCGAGCCTGATATTTTTGATTTTGTGGGTCTGGTTCATACAATCAGTTGGCCCTTGATGACACAAGAGTCGAATCTTGTCATTCAAGATAAGGCACTATCGGCTTGTCCAGTCCCTCCGAAAGCAGCAGATTTTTTCAGTCCATCTGCTCGATCAGTTAGTTTGAACTTCGTCCCAGTAGGTGGAGCGGAGCGGCTGCGCTCTGCGCACAGTCATTTTTTGACTGTGGTTAAAGAGAGTCGGCTCACCTGGAAATATAGCAGAGAAGAAGTTGATGATGATTGTGAATGGTTGCCTAATCCTAAGCAGACCGGTGTGATTCCCGGCGTGAGGGTGACCGAAGAGATGATCAATACTTGGATGTCTATAATGAGCGAAGGTGAGTCGCTCTTGCTTGGTGAGAAACTAATTCCGTTTTGGCGTGACTTCAAGGGGCAGAGCAAAGGTGCCTTTCGTGGAGAGGCACAAACTGGCTACGGCATTAACCTAAAGCGGTTTTTTCTTGAGCCTAGAAAGTTTGATCTTGTGCTTTGGGTGCAAGGCTCGGACGCTGTGCCTTACATTGAGCACGGACGTCTATCGCGTGGTCGGCAGTGGCGAACATGGCTGTCCGAATTTGGACCTAACTTCCCCGGCTTTGCCGCTTGGTTTAACTAGCTTTGTCAATTAGTTTTTCAAGCGCACCGATGAAACTATCGAGTTCCAAACTTGATTAGCTTCATTGTGATTGAGTCCGGCTGTAGTTAAACAAATAGCATAAACCTTTGCTTGTTTCTCGTCTTTTATGTAGGCTGATAAATGATGAACTTTACAGCCATTAGTTTCAAAAGTCGATTCTCGGACAATGCTTGGTAGACTGCCGCTGTCTCCCAGTTGCTTAGGTTCTTCTTTGATCTTTCTATAGTCATTGAGAGTGGCAAAATGTTTTTCTTCCAGTATTTCAGAAATTTGAGACAGTCCAAGTTCGTTATCGCCTTTGCCCCTATAGATATCTAGACCAATCACTTTTCCAGCTTCTTCATACACAGCCTTGAGGCAGTGATCATCACTATCCATCACTTTTTCAATCAGTCTGGCTGGAAAGGCTAGGGACAAACGTCCGTCTTTGCTGGTCCAGGTGTTGGCGTTAGATTGACTATTCATCTTGTTTTGCCCGCCGGCAGCCGGATGATTCTGCTGGGGGCCGGCCGGCCTCGCGCCCGTTGAAGAGCTCGTTAAAGAACTGAGGGCTGCTTGCCATACCGAGCCAGCCGATGCTTGCGACTTAATAGGTCCGGTCAATGTCAAAAGCTTTGTGTCGCCGTTTTTTAGAAAAGCTTGCTTTTGAAAATATTCGGTATCTCCATGTTTGAAGGTAATCTCGCGCTCTACTGCTCTTTTATAGGGAGAAATTGAACGCAATAAACCATTGCTTCTAAAGCCTGGAAGTTTACTAAAAACAATCTCGTCTAGGGATTTTATACTGGTCTCTAGGCTCATTTCCTGCGGCAGGTCGAGTTTGGAAACGGCTAATTCTAAATAGCTAGAGCCGACCAGACCGCTTAATTTCAGCAGATTGTCTTTGTTGTCGCTGCTTGGCCCGATTGCTGTTTTCTGAAAACTTTGGGGATAGGTTAGCTTTAATCCATCTACTAAGGTAGTGGTCCATCCCCCGTTTGTCTGATCAGCTGCCGCGACTAGCCAGGCATTATTGACAATAAGGGCTAATGCAAATGCTGAGAATAAAGAACGACACTTGTACATAACACTCCCTATAGTTTGGAACTTGCACTGAAAGCCACTTCCGCCCCGGTAGCCGAGGGTCTGACTTCCAGCTTTACTATCTTCAGATTTTTCCATTTTTCATCTGCGAACAAATCTATGGTTCCTTTGTGCGATACCGGCACGGTGATTTGCCTTAGATGCGAGAGAATGACATGCTTTTCAGTCGACTTGAGTAAGCCTGCCCCCACTTGTGACCAGTCTAGCTCCATGTCTTCCGGCAAAGGTAATTGCAGAGCAAGCTGATAATCAAGTTGGGATAGCTTACCGGCTTCTTTACTGAACTGATATTTGACCGTGCCGCTTCCTTGCAGATGTCCAGCCAGCTTCCATGGTTTGGTCTGCCATTTGTCTTTGCCGATGAAAAGTCCGCACTTTTCCACAGTGCCAAGCAAAACGGCGTCTGCCGAGGCTTTGAAATCAAGAATTCCGGGTCCGCGCGCTTTCATATCTAAGAGTTTGAGGTTCTCAACTTTTACTTCTTTGCCGACAGCATTGCGATAACGCCAGTGCTTATTTTCTACCAGCACTTTGTTGAGCTTTAAGTCGAATTGGCTGGGTGTCTCGGTTTGAATAGCAGCGGCCAGGGCTTTATTAGTCACTAAAACTTGGCAGTTCTTAAGATTTAAATTGGAAGATTTATCACCTATCTTTAGATCTAGCCCCCGCACTCGTACGTCGGCTTCATCATTCTTGAAGAGGGTGGAATGTTTTATATTGAAGTCGAGATCAGACTCCATTTCTATTTCGCCTTCGACGTCGATGCGCAGTCGCCCTTTTAGGTCTTCGAGCTGAGTGACTGTATCACCGAGTTTGAAGTTGGCAGTGCCAACGGCGATATCGATGGGCAGAGACATGGAAGTCTTTGTGCTCTTGTTCTTCTTCTGTAGGAGCATTTCGCTGGGCACCGAGAGTGTCGAATTGCCTTCTGCATTAAGGGCAAAAGAATTCTCACCCGACTGCCATTCAAAGCTCTTAAGATGGGCTTTCCCTTCTTTGAGGCTAAAGTCTAGGGTGCCGAACTTGTCGAAAGTAACAGGACCAATCAAGCCGTCTTCCAGTAAAAGGACTAGGTTTGAGTGTGCTTTGTTGATCGTGACGGCAATAGCTTTGGCTACTGCGGACCCTTCGGTCTCAAAATGAGTAATGCTCTCGCTGCCGGTCGTGTCTATATTTAGAATCGTGTGTAAGATTCCGGGCAGGGTCAGTTTCGATTGGTGGTTGCCGGTGCTGATATCACAGGCGGTGTCTGTCAGGTTCATCACACTATTGAGGAAGAGTGTCGGCTCCTTCAGCTCCTTCCTCTCCCAAGTAAGCTCTTTGATGTCAATTTCAGCGGTGCGGCTGAGTGATATAGATTGTTTGTTGTGACCAAAGTTGAATCGACAATCTTCCAGTTTGATGTCCATATGGCGACTATCAATTATCAGGGGATGACTGGTATTAAGTCCTAGTTTCAGCCCTTTACCTCGTCCTTCGGCGATGAGATAGAGCTTGGCATAACCACCGTTAAAGCGCACATCGACTTTCTTGCCGAGCCAGTCGCAGCCCTTCTCAAAGTTGAGATCAAAAACCAAATCTCCTTTATAGTTGAGGTCTTTGTCTATGGCCACATCGCTAAGAGTAATCGTCGAGTCTTGCCCAACAATGACGCTCTTTTCGCCGAAGCAGAGTTTTGCACCGGGTTTGAGTTCAAGCCTGGCGCTCTTTATCTGCATATTGGCGATGGTATCCCTTAAGCCTCCGTCATTCGAAGCAAGTTGCAGCAGATTGACAAAAAAGGCTCCTAGCCACTTGCCAAACTGCACTTCTCCAGAGGCTTTTCCTTCCTTTAGTTGAATTTCTTTCGGCACCGGCAGGGCGTTTACCGAGAATTCTTTGGAAGTGCGCAGAAAGCCGGTGGCAGACTTAGTCGAAATCGAATCGGCGCTCTCCACCGGCATTTCTACATCTACTTCAAAGTTAGTGTCGGGGCTGAAGCTCAATTGTTTGCCATTACTCCAATAGCTACCCGGCTTGAAAGAGCCTGAGGCGACGATCTTGATCTTGGAAGAGACGCTGAGCAGATTTTTCAGGTCGGGCTGCTTAACCGGCAGAGCCACTTCGGCGGCCACTGTTTGCTTTTGTGGCAGATTTTTCACTGAACCAAGCAAGCTGTCTACAGAGCAGGCTGTCAAATTCATACAGGTTAAGACAATGAGCAGGGTTTGCGTGGTTCTTTTGATTTGCTCTATTGTCTCTTGTTTAAGAAGCGGCAGATATTTGAGTTTGGTCACCTTGAAGCCGGCGATGCTCATCAAGGGCAGACTATCTCTAGTTAAGAAGAGACGATCTTGAAAGCGTCTAGCATTCTCGGTGGTCAATTCTGCCTTGTTCTGCAGGGACTTTTCTATATCGCTCTTTAGTTCTTCCAAAATGCGGCAGTTTTTGTTTTGAGTCAGTAAGCCCTTGATTAGCAGCCTAAACACAGGGCTTGCAGTCACCAGGGTGCAGCAAACGGCTGTTATGCCGGCTCCAAACAGAAAAATCTGAATCATTACCAGAATAGATATGAGGGTTAGCATCGGCACTAGAAACAACTGAATATATTTCTTGCGAAAGAAATATTCGAAACTAACGTTTTGCCTGAGACAAAGAAAACGAGCTATGTCCAACTCCAGGTCTTCGATTTCGCCGGGGTACCAACTATCATCCAGAGAGAGCTCGGGGGGATGCGCGCCGGCCATATCGTTCTCGTACTCATTTGCTTGCCTTGATAGACTCTCTGGATTTGGTCTGGCACCAGCTACCGCTTCATGCCAGGGCATGCCCAAGGTCGCCGTGTCGTAAGCTTCTAGGTCGAGATTGGCGGCGCGTCTGTGAGCAGCGCGAATTGGCTCTAGCACTATATCTGATACCAAAAGCACAAGCATGCCGGCTAGGGCGGATAGGTTCAAAAGTATGTTTGGAAAGCCTGCATCGGCTTTAGGAAAGAGAAAATGTCCCAATTGATAAATGATCAAGCAGACGATTAAGGGGCTAAAACCCAAGAGAATTTCGAGGTTACGGCCGTCGCGGGCATGCCCGAAAGCGGCTCGGTGCGCAGAAAGGTAATGCTTGAAAGACTCGTGATTTTTGCAGATGGTATTGGGCACTATTTCTTCTCTGGCGCTCTTGATTCTCTGGCTGCTTAGTTTTTCTGCCTCTTGCGCAGCACAGCCAGTCCATAACCGCCGTGTTCGCCGCCGTCCTTATCTATGTAGCTCCAATCATCTATAAAGGTCACGCGGGCCGTAGCCTGTTGCCCGGCTTGCAATGTTCCCTGGGGATCGCCTGAAGCGAAATGACCGACAATATCGAGATTGTCCATTTGATCAACAATCAGCCATTTGTGTACTTCCTGATCGCCGTCTTTAAAGGCCGCCTTGACGGCAAATTTTTCACCGGGTTTTTTATTTTTGAAAGCTTGCCTGAATTCTTCAAAGTGTTCAAGGGCGTCAATTCTGGCTTTCTTCAATTCGAGGTCTTCACTGGCTGCATAGGTGGTACCTTGCGGCGCCGGTTTATCAGTTTTGACTGTACTGCTTTGATTTTGGCAAGCCGAAATGTTCAAGATGGTCAACCCGGCGGCAACAGAGAGAATAAGGCTTTTCTTGCTGAGCTGGACCATACCAGTGCTGCTTCTCTGAAGGCAAGGCTCGGCATAAACTGGGCGAACTATAGCTCGACCCTGGGTTTGGTCACGTCTAAACTCTTGCAAAGAACCTTTCCTCTGACCAGTGATTGGGTTCATGATAGCACGGGAAAAAGGCTGTGCTATTGCACATGGCTAGATCTGCTTGCCCTTTGTAAAGTGGTTTCGTTACCGCAGAGGAGAGCGATTATGGACGGCAATGATGCGACGACTGTGACCGGTGAAGGAGCCTTTGGCAGGAGGGACGACGCCTCGGATATTTTCTTTGACGAAGTGACTGCAGACCTGCGCCGGGCCAGCCGTGGAATTTTTCACACAGGGGCGCGTGTTTCAGATGGTCTGACGGTGTTGGGTGGTTGGTTGGGATTTGACACTTCCGGGCATTGCCAACATTTAGAAGATGCTTGCCGGGAGAGTCTAGCTGCCGGGCATGAAGCTGCCGCCTTGCAGTATCTTAAGCGAGAATTGGTAATCAACGAAGCTGTTAAAGGTTATGACAGCCCTGCTTCAGAGAGAGTGCGCCAAGCCCTGACTCATTTTAGAACGGGACAGTAAGAATCTTTCGCCCGGGAAATAACTTCACCTTTGGGGAGGCAGTGCTAGACTCTTAAAAAGAAGGTGAATATGCAGCGAATTGTCAAAGAAAGTGCCAAATTAGTCGGTTGCCTTGTCGAAGGGCGATTCTTGATCGAAGAGATGATTGGGGTGGGTGGGCTGAGCACGGTCTATCTAGCTAGTCACAACCGTGCCGACTTGAAAGTGGCAGTGAAAATAATGCATTCCAATCTTACCGATACCGAAGAGAGTATTGAGCGCTTCCGCAGAGAAGCCGAAATTATCAATAAACTCAATCATCCAAATGTGGTTCATATCTATTCGGCCGGCGTTTTGGAAGGCGAGTTGAAGCGTGAGGACGGCACCACGATGCGGCTTGAGACCCCGAGACCCTATCTGGTTTTGGAGAGATTGCATGGGCAAGACCTTGATAATGTCCTTAAGCGTGTCGGCCGATTTGATGAAAGTGAAGGCTATCGTATCATCGCTGCTGTACTTAAGGCCCTCAGTGAGGCCCATCAACTGGGCATAATTCACAGGGACATAAAGCCAAGTAATGTCATGCTCGTTGATAAAGTTTCCTGTTTTGACAAGCATTATCCGCTTGATCAGTTTGAGCCGGTAAAGCTGCTTGATTTCGGTATAGCCAAGTGTATGCGCTGTTATGACGAGAATCGCGATCGTGAATTGACCCAGCCCGGCATGGTCTTCGGCAGTCCTCTCTATATGAGTCCGGAGCAGTGTCTGGGGCGACAGCTGGATTGTCGCACCGACATTTACTCGCTTGGTTGTATGTATTTTCGAATGCTCACGGGCCGCGCACCCTTTGAAGGTGAAAGCCCCATGCATACCTTTGCCATGCACATGTATGAAACACCGCCACCCATTACTGAATTGCTGGCTGCCGATGTGCCGACGCCGAACCCGCGCCTTGTGGCACTAATCAATAGTTGCTTGAGCAAAAAGGCAGAAGAACGACCAGCAAGTGCTTCTGAGATGCTTGCCGAACTGCAGTCAATTTATTCATAGTCTCTTAGAATCTGGAAACGAGCTTGAGTAAACCAAGCACTTTCTGCTGCAGCGGTTTGCGGTGCGCTGAACCTGCTTTTCCCTTCATCGATTGCTCATAATTAGCGGTAAAGCTGTCGTAGCTCTCGCAGAGCATCTCGTCGTTTGAATACTTTGGCTTCCAGCCAAGCTCTTTTAGGTGATTGACATCAAAAAAGAAGTCTTCGCCATAGCTTAGATAGTGCCAGGGCGCAAGCGGGCTTAGATTGAGTTTGTCGAGCATAAGCAGCGAAGTCTTAGCCAGATCTTTCGGGAGATGTCTGACTTTTGATTTTGAGCCGGCATGCTTGATTAGATTGCCTAGATTCTCATTCAAGCTGGCATAACGGTCGGTTCCGACATTGTAAAAGCCGGGTCTTTGAAGATCATTCAAAAGTAAATAGCAGTTGATCAAGTCTTGAGCATGCAAAAACTGTATACGGTTTGAGCCGTCGCCAAGTGTATAGACATTGATATCGTTTTTGATCCAGTCGAATAATACCTGGAAAATACCCAGGCGACCTTTATCAATGATGGTACGCGGTCTTATTGAAATTAAAGGCATGCCGGTCTTTTCCGAAATGCTTTTGGCTTTCAGTTCCCCATCCAGTTTGCTTTGTCCATATTCTTCGGCTGGTCGAGGGGTGACAGCCGCATCAACCGGCGACTTGGTGATGCCGTAGATGGCGCTCGAGCTCATATAGATAAAGCTATCAACTTCGGCTCTGGCAGCTTCTTCGGCGACTATACCAGTGCCTTCCACGTTCACTTTTCTGAACATGTCTCCCGCTTTGGTTACCGGTACCAGGGCGGCAGTGTGGTGAACAACATTGACCCCCTTGACTGCTTTTGCTACATTCTCTCTGTCAAGGACATCGCAGCGTATAAACTGGGCCTGTTTGGGTCGATCTGGATCTTCCCAAATGTCCAATATCCGCACTTCTTCGCCTCTCTCTACGAGATGCTGCGCGATTAGATTGCCAAGGAATCCGGAGCCTCCGGTAACTAAATGTCTCATCAGTGCCTTTCGGTTGCCAAAACTTTCGCAAGTATAGCTAATATCCTCCCAGGCAGTCTCAAGTATTACCTCTTTAGAAGACCATAGAACTTGGAACTCACACAAATCGAAGAGCTCATCAATCAGGGTCGCAAGATCACCCTGAAGTTGCCTGGCAGCACGAGTAATTTAGGACCCGGACTTGATTGTCTAGGGCTGGCGGTAAATGTATACAGCCGCATGACCTTCTTTTTGCTCGATGATAATGACCCGGAAGTTCCTCTGATTACTTTCAAGGGTGATATTGAAGTTTCTAGTTTGGCTAAAGACCGCGGCAATCTTACTTATACGATTCTCTCCAAACTCTGGCAGAGAGACCACCACCTTCTCGACAGGGTGCGAATTATGGTCGATTCGGAAATACCCCTGGGCGTAGGTCTAGGTTCTACTTCCACTGCCATAATCGGCGCCCTTTGGGCGGCAAATGTTTTGAAAGATCGTATTCCAACCGCTCCATCGTTACTAGCCGAGGCTTGCGAATTGGAAGGGCATCCAGAGAACTTATCGGCTTGCTTATTGGGCGGTCTGGTTGTCTGTTCGCCTGCGGCAAGCGGCAAGCGCATTATTACTCAGCGTTTGAAATGGCCGGACGATTGGCGCCTTTTGGTGTACACCCCTAATTACACGCTCAATACAACAGCCACAAGAACTGTTTTGCCCAAGCAGGTGCGTTTTGATGACGCGCTCTATAACGTGCACAAAGTGGCTCAGTTGGTGGCGGCAGTGGCCCGTTCCGATGAGTCGGCTCTGCGTGAGGCGATGGATGATAGATTGCATGAACCATTTCGCGCCCAACTCGTACCCGAGCTGGCTCGCCTCAGGCGAGAATTAGTGAATGAGCCTGTTTTGGGCTGTGTATTGTCCGGTGCGGGCTCTTCAGTGGTCACGGTGGTGCATAGGCGAAATAAAGAAGCGGTCATGGCCAAGATAAAAAATTGGATGGATGCTGAGAAGAATCCTGGTCATTTGCTTGATTTGAGAGTTGATGATCATGGTATTCAGGAATTAGAGTTGTAGATAGAGAACCGAAAGCAAGGGCTTGAGTTGACACCTTGATAAAGCTGGGCGTTTCGTTAATGCTGGAAGAAAACTTCCTTACTGCGTTCTTGCCCCTTTATACCCAAGGTTTGGTGCAATGTCTGGAATGGAGCTTCGATACGGGTCTGGAATCTATGCCTGGCTGGGCTTTTGCATTGTTGAACGACTATGCGGAACAAGGCGCCTTGCTTGGTCATGGCGTCAGTTATTCTCTCTTTAGCGACAATGATAGACAATTGGCTTGGTTGCGCTCTCTCGAGGAGAGTGTCGCTATTCACAATTTCGCTCTGTTCTCGGAGCATTTCGGCTTTACTCAGTCAGTTCGGTATCTAGACAATGCACCATTGCCGGTGCCTTATTCTGAGGCGTTCTTAGAGCGGGGACGGGCTAATCTAGAGAGATTGAACAAGCATGCTTGTACCAGGGTCGGTTTGGAGAATTTAGCCTTTGCATTTTCGAGGGAAGAGGTTTTGCAGCAGGGTGCCTTTCTTGGCGCGCTCTTGCAAGACCAACCGCAGGCTTTTTTGTTGCTAGATTTGCATAATCTCTATTGCCAGGCAACAAACTTTGCCATAGATCCTTTCGACCTGCTTGCTACTTATCCTTTGGAGCGAGTGGTTGAGATTCATATGGCGGGGGGAAGAGTCGAGCCGAGAAGACCCGAAGCCAATTCTGGTCATCTGCGGCGCGATACGCATGACCGTCCCATACCGGAGGAATTGTTCGCCCTTCTTGAATATGCCCTGGCGGCCTTGCCCAATCTTGAATATGTGATCTATGAGCGTCTAGGCAGTAGTCTTGCTGGCGAGAGCGACAAGCTTGATTTTCAGAAAGATTATCTCAGGCTCGGCGAGTTGGTGGCGAATATGGTGCCTAATTCAACACTTTCATCGGCATATTCTTCGGCTCTTTCGCAGGCTGTTTCTTCTAGGGCACAATATAAAGATGATCTGACTACGGCAAATTCTTTTCTCGAAAGATTGAGCGAGTCTCTCTCTGTCGGTGGAGGAGACACAAAGAATAAATTGAGCCGAACTTTCCATTGTTATGCTCCATACATAGAGTCGATGCAGGAAGATATGATCGGTCTAGCGGCTCGGCTCTATCAAACTTGGGGAGTGTCTAATGACTAAGGAGCGCCGGAAACTATTTGAATAGGATAGTTGTGCGCTTGGTATTCGATGCTCATATGGGTCGTAATAGAGAGAATGCTTGTGCTATAACTCTGCAAGATAACCGGAATTGAGGAAACAAATGTCATATATCGGCTTTGCTTTTCAACCTTATGTGGGTCCGTGGCAAGAGTCTGGCGGCGCTTGGGCTGCTGATGCTTGGAGCAGTTATTCGCAAGAAGTGGTACAGAGTCTTCTCGGCTCCTTGCAAGCACAAGGCATCGATATGATTTCCACCTATGGCAACGGATACTCAGCCTATGGCGGAATAGTTTCTCAAACAGATTCTAATCAGTATATTTTGCCCGCTGCTTCCGCCCTTGGTATGACAGTCGTGGCAGGGGCTAATCAGTGGCTTGATGCCAGTCAAACCAGCGGTTGGAATTTGGCTGTTACTAAAGGCGATATTACTTCCACACTAGAATTCGCCAGCAATCATCCGGGAGTTGTGATTGGCCTCAATATCACTAATGAGGCTATTGAATCGGGAACCAGTGCTGCCACCGAACCTCAGTTTGCCGAGAATATCTATACATTGGTGCAGTATGCAATTTCGCAGCTGGGCGCCTACGGCTTTCAGAATACCGACCCTACCAATTCTGCCACCTATATGCCGATAAGCATTAGAGAGAGTCAGGGTATTCTTTGCGGCGTCAGTCAGTCCCAGAGTTACTCTGATACTCTTTTACAGATTCTTAAGTCGGTGAATTTGGTTTATGCCAATATCTATCCCTACGGCTTTACTTATAATCTGGGTGCCAATCCATCACAGACTGATTTCCAAGATTACGTCAAGACTCAGCTTGGTGCTTATTATCAGGCGATCATTAGTAGTTTTGAAGCGGTAAATCTAAGCACGCCCGTATGCATTGGTGAAACTGGTTGGCCTACAAATGGAGTCAATGCCACCAACCCTGCGCTTCCAACTAGTATTGAACTAGCTCAATGGAATTATGCCGCAGTTGTTGATTGGGCAATCAGCAACCAAATCACTACATTTGCTTTTGAGGCTTTCAATGAGCCCTTCAAGTCGGGGCTGCCTGGCTCACCGCCCAGCCCTCCCACCTATTCAGGATCAGATCAAGCCTATTTCGGCGTCTTTCAAGCTCAGGGCCAGGTCCCTTCGGATGACTATCCATACAACCAGACCAATAATTACAGTCTCAACGGCACAGTGCAGCAATACTGCTATTCAGGCGTTACTGCCGGTTCGCTCTTGCCCGGTGCCTCGGGCTAGAGCGCGGCGTGGTGCGCCTCTATGCATTTGATAATCTTTTCAGCGGCCGGCTTGCCTTTCTCGTAAAAACAGATGCGTCCTTGCGGATCGACCACCACTACAGTGCGGCGGTTTAGCCCTATCCATGAAGTGAAGGCTTTATACTGTTTGGCGACAGTACCGCCATTGTCATGCAAAATAGGAAAGTTTAGTCTCTTTCGAGTGCAATACTCGCCTGATTTTGCGATCGAAGCGGTGTTGACCCCGTAGACAAAGGCTCCTAGTTTGAGGAATTCCGGGGTATTCATGCTCATTTCGGCAAGCTGAGAATTGCAAGTTGGCGTGTCATTGGCTGGATAAAAGATGAGCACGACAAAAGACCCGAGCAGTTGAGAAAGGACGACCTTTTCTCCACTTGTGGCATCGAGGGTGAATGGCGGGGCGGTTTCGTTTAACATAGGCGACTATTTTAACAGCTAATTGGCGAAGAGTAGCTTTCGACTCTTCATTTGCGCGCCCCAGGCGTTTAGCAACATGCTTATTTTGGGGGCGGTCTCACTTTTGAAGGGTTCGGCGCCGCCGGCGCGAACGCCTATGAAGACAAATTTGTTGAAATCTTCTATGAGATAGCCGAATAAGAGACGCTCTTCAACCTCTTGGTGTTCGAGCAATTGGCTTAAGAGACTGAACAACCTTAGCCGCGGTCTGTAAAACAGATCGACAAGTTGACCTAGATCGTCACTATTTAGCTCTAGATCGTCCGATACATCTAGGTCAAGAAGGGTGGGTGGTAGCTGACCATCCGTCGGGCTCAATTCATCTCTATAGAGCTTGATAAATTCCCACGAGCGGCGAAAACGTTCTTGATCGTCGTTTTGCACCATTTGCACGTTCATTAGACGCAGTTGCTTATAGATAAAGACCAGAACTACAGTATTGGTCAGGGCTTCCGCCCAATCGGCTAGTGATCCGGGGTCAATTGGCATAAAGAGGCTTTCAAAAATAAGAGTCCTGCCGTGCGAAAAGCAAATACTAGTTTAGCATTGCCCGGCTTTGCTATCTTCCACGCGGTCTTGGCGGGGAACTGTAATGCCTTCTTTGCTCCGTGCGCTTCAGGCATGTAAGATAAGGCTAAATCTAGATCTATATCTAAATCTAGATCTAGTTCCTGCAGGTTGCCTTCAAGAGAAAACAGTTGAAAGACGAGCAGCGTGAACGTCAAGAGATAAAGAGGGCAAGCTTTGATGAAAGCGACCCTGAGTATTCTCTGCTCGTACCTGAAAAGCAAAGAGCCATAAAGGCTATAAAGCAGAAGTTGCGCATTACTCCCGCCGAGTTAGCCAGCACGTCCGAATTGTCGATAAACAAGTCCAGTTATTGGTTAAATAAGATTGCCGGAGAGACCGGCGCTAAGCTGGAAGTCGCTAACGACGGCACCATTTTCTATCAGTTTGCACCAGGCTTTACCAATGTCTATCGCAAGCGCGGCATGCTTAAGGCGGCTCTGCTTCTCGGTGCTTTTTTGTTCAATTTGCTTTATTGGGTGGTGCGTGTCTCATTTGGTGTGGCACTGGTGCTCTCAGTAATGATTATCGTAGTTATCTTTGTGGCATTGATAACGCTGGCAATTGCCGCCATTTTTGGTGATAGCGGCGGTGATGCCGGCGGGTTTGACCTTGGTGGTGGATTTTTTGACCTAAGCTATTTGGTGGACATCTTTGATTGGAACTATAGTCCGTCCCATAGTCATTATTCAAATAGCCTACCTAGTGCACGTCGTGATCAATATGCCGATTATGTCGATGCTCGACCGCGTGGCAACTTCTTTCTAGAGACCTTTTCCTTTTTATTCGGCGACGGTAAACCCAATTCCAATTTACAAGAAATTCGTTGGCAGAAGATTGCTAAAGTGATCAAGGAAAACGGCGGGGTGGTTTCCGCCGAACAGCTTGCTCCATATCTTGACGGCGATATGTCTGATTCGGGCATGATTATGAATGCGCTTGCTCAGTTTAATGGTCATCCACAAGTGACCGAAAGTGGTTTCATCGTCTATGTCTTTCCTGATTTCTTAAGTGCAGTCGAGGAGCTAGTTTTGCCGCGCCCAGAGCCTTATCTTGAAGAGGCGGAATGGCGCTTTTCTAATTTCTCGGTTGATTCTCAAACCTTTGTCTTAATTTTAGCTGTGCTCAATTTTCTCGGTAGCTGGTGGCTTTTTAAGCATATTGCCACAATCAATCTGTTGAGTCATATAGCTGGACTTATCGATGTATTACTCACTTATTCAATAGTCTTGCTGGTTATTCCAGCTGTGAGGGCGATAGTTTTAGCAATTCTCAATAGTCGTATCGATATGCGTAACCAAAAGCGCAAAGCGGCTTTCGAGCAGGTCAATAAACCGATGGGTGAGGTATTAAAAGAACTGCACGAGGCAGGTGAGATTAGAGGACAGTTGCTGGAAGGGCTTCATTCGGATAAGCGCATTGTCTACAGCTCAGATAAGGAATTGCTGGAACAGGAGTTTGAGGAGCTATAGTTGCTTTCCTATTTCAGTTTCAGCAAGCTTGATTATGTGGCGAGCACCTTTTATTCAATAATCACAGTTTCAGTAGAGCTTCGACCAAAAATCTCATTTTTGTACATCTCTTCAATTTTTGCAGGTGGTACTCTGTAGCGTCCTAGTGTCGTCGCCAGCATCTTGCATTCGTATTTATAATGACCAGCCCGCAGCATAGTACCGAATGCTTCCACCCGATCGTCGCGAAGGTTTTGGTGATCGACCCAATTTGTAATTGCCTGGTCTGACTTTTCAGGACTGTTGTCAATCGTAATTAGGTCTTTGGAGTTGCTTGCTTCAGTTCCCGCAGGTAGGGGGATGGTCAAAGCTACATGGTGCCTTTCTCCCGGTGTGGAGAATCGTACTATCGTTTTTACCCTGGCTCCGGCTTTGATGTGCCAGATTCCTTGTTCGTCTCTGCGGACATCAGCTTTGTCGTCTATTGCCTCAAAGCCGCGCTCTATCCTAAAGCCACGGTTGAGCCCGCCTTCACTTTCTTTTGGGGTATAGTCGAGAATGATACGATAGAAGAGCTTGCCTTTGCCGGTTTTTTCCAGTTTTAGATTGATGAAGTTTTGGTCTTTGAGTTTATTCATCGGCACTCTTATTGAAGCTTGCTTGTTGGTGTTGCCGGCGAAGTTATCTTCGCTAAGCAGATTGTCATTCAACCAGACCTGTGTCTGAAAGCGAGGCTCTTGGTTTTCGTAGCTTTTGCAATACTTCAATAAGGCTTGCAAACTGCGGCTACTCTCTTGTGAATTTGCCCATTTGCCATTCTTTTTACATTCTTGCAGGGAGTGCACCAGTTTGGCAATTATAGGACTTTGTGGTTGATCTTCCATCAATGACTCTAAGACAACAGCTTCGCTCCTCGCTTTGCTGAAGAAGAGACAATGATCGAAATCGCTGTAATTATCTTGTAGGACATCTGCACTCGTTGAATTGACTGTGATGCGACTATTGATGAGTTTTCGCAGGAGCTCTGCTTCGCTCTTACTATTCTTGTCGCCAGCAATTACGGGGAGGAGCCATGCCGCAGCTTCGGTTGAGAGTGTAGTGGCTGTATCTTTGCTTCTCCATACTTTACCTCTGGTATCTCCTACGGGTCTTCCCATCGGCATGACTTGTGCCAAAAGCGCTTTGGCAGCTTTGCTGTCGGTATCTTTGTTTGCGTGTCTAACATTGAGAGCGTAGGACAGAAGAGCCACTCTGGATTTTTCATCATATTCGCTCTTGATTTGATTCCGCAGGTTCTTTAAATAGGTGTCAGCGATTTCGATTGTGTAACCATTTACGGCATACTTTTGTGCTACTGCCATTTTCAGAGCGCTGATTGCTTGAATTGAGGCGAATGGGCTGCCTTGAGAAGTCTTACCATCCCATAGACGGAAGGAACCATCAGGTTCTTGTCGGCTGCAGAGTCGCTCTATATCTCTTCTGATAATTGTTTCTATCCGCCCGTCTCCTTTTTCTTTGGGCATAAGCAATGCAGAGATTTTGTCATTCATTGAAAGCAGGACCAGTAACCGTGCAGAGATCTGCTCAGTGCAGTCGTAAGGATAGTCTCGTAGATACTCAAAAGATCCGGCAAGTTGCTGAATCGCCGAAGCACTGGTGCTCAAGGTTAATCCGCCAAGATGGTCAAGGGCGTCATCCGGTATCACTAGCGGTTCAACTCTTGAAAGAGTTTGCAGTTCGGCTTCATTCCCTTCTGCTAGCACTCCGTTTTTAGCAATGGTTTCGTTTTTTTGAGGCAGCAGAATCGGCAAACTGCATTCGGTGGCATCGCAATAGGTGTCAGCTGTCATAGCACATTGCAGATGCGCGTTACCTAGAGACATTGCCTTTGCTGGAAAGCGCACTTCCACTCTGTTATTGGCAGGAACGAAGACCTCTTTACCTGGGTCGGAAATAGCTAATTTGTCAGAACGAAGAGCGATCTCTACCTTTTGTTCTTTGTCTGATAGATTTTGAAGTACCATGGATATCTCAGCTTGGTCGCCCAAATTGAGAAAGCGCGGTGGTGATGGCTTTATTGCTATTGGTATTGTGCTTGTTAGACTATCTTCGACTGCGCCAAATTTGTCTTTAGACCCCGCCACTGCCATAATTCTGTAGCGTGCTATGCTGTCTGGCAGCTTGAATCTTACTTGGGCTTTACCGTTGGCGTCGGTCTGTATATCTGGCTTGAAGAAAGCCACAGCTGAAAAATTACGACGCAGGTTGCCCGGAGAGAAAGGAAAATTCGGAGACTCTTTTGCTTGGTCTAAAGTTTTTTCGGTAGGTCTGGCGAGAGCTCCAGAGTTGCGAACAGTAAGCCAGATACCGCGCCTTAGATTTCTTGAATGTCTGCCTTCCGTATAGTTGTAGATATTTCCGTAGAAGGCATGAAGTGGATCTTTCAATCTGTAGTCGTTCAAGGTCAGGACTGCTTCGTCGACCACTGCCAGCGCTATCTGACCACCTTGCACCGGTTTGTTCTGGTCTTTTAGCTCTATATCTATTGTCGTTTCTTTGCCTGGTAGAGTTATTGGTTGGGTCGGCTTTGCGGTCAGGTCTAGGCGGCGCAGCGAAAGTGGCAGCAGAACGTTCAAATCGCCTTCGCAAAGGGTATCTGCATTCTTAGCCAAAAATAACTTCAGGTGAAAAGATGGAAAGCAATCTTCGGTGATTGGAATTTTGATTGTTTTTGCAGGACCCTCCATTCTCAGTGGCATGGGCGTCATTTGTCCATTGCTACTGAACAGCAGCCCGTTTGAAGGGTAGACCGATGTTTGAATTGTTATTTCGGCTACCTCTCCGGGATTGTAAAAGGGTTTGTCGGCAGTTAAGGTGCAAAGCTTTTCGGGTGCATTGAAAGTAGGCTTGGTTAAGTATGGTTTGATATCAACTATCGTAGATGCTTTTATCTTAGAGGCTTTCTGAATGCTTCCTCTTGAGAGACCCGACCATACTTCAACTTTGATTTTTTCTGCTTGAGCGCTTGGTTTGTAGTATATCGTTTCAGCTTTTGTCTTGATGTCTAGAGACTCATGCCTTGTTTCAGTTATGATGCCGCTTTGGTTGTATTCATTTATTGCCAACTCAACCTTTGTTGGCTGGATTGTGCCTTTTCGATCGACGGCGACTAAATTCAACGGAAGCAATTCGCCGGGCGTGAGCACCTTATTTGGTGTATTTATGCCGACATAAATGTCGCTTGGATGTGTCACCAAATTTAGTTCTTTTGACCATTCTTGCCGGTTTATATCGGTGACTGTGGCTTTGCAACAATAGCTCATTGCTATTTTAGAAGAGTTGGCTAGGGTCTTTATGAGAAGCTTGGATTCGCCCTTTTCGCTGGTTGTGCCCTTAACGGTCTTTGTGATTGCTGTTAAGTAGTAGTCACTCTCATCTGCAGCTTCTTCTCTAAATACATAATTGTGCCATCCTTCCGGTCTGAAAAAGAGCGGACGACTTTCTACCGTCCATTGCACCGGGCTATTTGCCACCAGACCACCGGCAAGATAACTCGCCTTGCTGGTGACTATTGTGTCTTGTCCTTCTGTGATGCTTTCACCGCTCGATGAACTTAAGTGTATATCTAGATCGTTTTTGCGAAATTCTTCAACTTTCAAGAATAATTGACCAGTGTCATATCCGTATTCGCCTTTTTTCATACTAGTGGGGGTAGTCGTGAGCAAGTAGTGTCCCAAAGGCAAATCATTCGGTAGCGAAAGCTGAAATGAGAAGCCGCCATGACTGTCTACCATGGCATCGCCTTCTATGTTTTGGTTATTGCCTGTAAGCTTGTAATGTACAGCTAAACATTTTGCTGGAACCAAGCACTTACCTTGCTTTACTTCTCGAACCCACCCTTTTACAAAGCATTTCTCACCAGGTCTGTAAACACTTCTGTCTGCAGTCAGGTACCAACTTTTCCGAACCTCGCCTTTATCTAATGCGCTTAGGCATGCTTCGGTCAAGAGGCAAGAGTCCTCTCCATTTTTGCCAATCAGAGTTTGTATAAATTCAATACGCGGAGGCATCTTGATTGTTGCTATGCCATTTTTGTCTGTGGTTGCTCCAGTTGCAGTATCACCCAAGGTTAGATAGACTCCTTCGATAGGAGCAGCATCAGATAGCCGGTTGGCGTATACAGTCAGGCAGCTCGATCCACTTGGTGTGAATGAATCCAATGCCATATCGGTAATTTGAATCCAGGTATAGTCCACAGCTTTGGAGTCGTGCGGCGAATTGAGAAGTCTTGCTTCCACCAAGAGATGACCGTATTTGGATTTAAGGCGGTTGGCCAGGTCAAGCTTGATATCTCCGCCTTCTTTACCAACAGAGTAGACATTTTGTGAAAGAACTTTTCCGTATGGCTTTATTGCTTTGCGAAGGTTGAAATCCTGCCAATCTTTTGCTTGTACCTGGCGAACCGTTACTTTCAGCTTTGCTCCGCCCTGAGCCCAGAAGCTGGGAGTTATCGGATTGCCTGGTTGTATAGATTGGAATTCTTTGTTTGCCTTAACTAGAGGACCCAGTTTGCCGGTCTTAATCAGCCCGATGCAGTCATGCCCAAGTTTTTGTCCAAATTTATCGGTGATGGACTCGCTGAAGGCGACGCTATATTGGCTGAATGCATCGAATTGACCTGATACGATTATTTTATTGCCGCAGAGCTGAACGTTTTGTTGCGCTAGTGGAGGTGTGACTTTCACCATATCGGCATGGAATGATGACATATCAATCGGATTTGAGAACGAGAAAACTTCACCTTCTATATTTGAGGTCCCTTCAAGGTCTTTTCTGCTTCTTGCCCTTCCCTTCAGATTAGGGTTGGTAAGGCGCAGCGGACCATAGATTCTTACTTGGTAAGTCTGTTCTGGGGCGTCTTTGCTTGTCTCTTGAAGCGGCCCCTCTGCCGAAGGAAGGTTTCGGTCAAAGCGAACTGTGGCTATGCAATCTTTTGGTAAGGGTTCAACGGGCTTAAAGGCAATCCAGTTTTTGCCATTTGCCTGAATACCTAGTTTTTCATTCTTGGACAGTCGAAGGGCGTATGACTTTGAGTTCGCCACAAGAGTAATGTGCTTGATAAGGTTTTCTGGTTCTATCTCTTGATTAAAGACCGCCCCAAGAGCAGGTTGACAGCCTTGTACTAATTCTAAAGACCCTTCTTGTGGAGATTTTTCCTGTGGAGACCTTGGCTGGGTCTGGGGATAAAATTGTCTTACTCTGACTGTGGGTGTCTCAATGCTCCACTTGATTGTTTTTGCTAGTTTGCTGCCGTCTAGCGATACTACCGAATCTGGAATTGTTACTTCATAAGAAGTGGCCTGGGGAAAGCGCTCTTTCTCTGGAATAAAGACCAGGGTTGCTGGGTCTGCCCATTGCCACTGGCCTGAAGGTTGAGGGGTGAGCTTGATGTACTTTTCGGCATCTGTTGCTGCAATTTGGCCAATAGGTACCATCGGCTTTGAGAAAGTGACGGACAGTTGTCTAATTTGTTCTACTTTATCGCGGTGGCTTATATAGATTACTTGCAGTGGTGCCGAATCCGCAGGTTTGGCTAGGGCTTCTTCAGGTGTTTGCTTTCGTATAGCAGATGATCTTGTCGACTGCTCTTGCGATTTTGTTTTAGCGAGGGCTGGATCAGTCGTTGCTTGATCTTCCTCTCTGTTGTTCGGCAGTGGCGGCAGCTTGGCAAGAATGGCTTGAACTCGTTCGGCTGATAGCATTTTCGCTGCGTGTGCTGCTCCATCTTTGGATGGGGTTGAGCGATTGACTACAAGCTGTGAGTTCTTATCTACAGTTTCTGGGTTTAAGTAAAGCTTGAAAGGCTCACGCAGTCGCTTTAGATTGTTTCCTTGATTTTCTGCGCGCTCTGAGGTGGGTGCTTGGGCCAGCAGGGGACTGCTGGTCGAGAGAAGCAGAAAAGCTAGAAAAAGGCTTGTCAGTCTGGCAGTTTGATTTCGGCTTTTATTCATTGAATGCTACGGTGAATGTAACGGGGAATGTATCGGAGAGTGCAACGGGATCTCGACAGCTGTCCTACTTTTCGGTGTTTCAGAGTTGGATGAAGATGGTATCGGTCACCACAACTTTGTGTCAAGTTGGAGTGAATGTGCTCGGTTTGATGTGCTGGCTTGTCTCTCGAAGGTTAGTTTAAGCCGGCGGCAAATAACAATTTTGGTAAATGCTGGTATTTAGTGGAAGGACGTGCTAGAGTGTTCTTGAAATTGTCAGGCTGTCTTGCTCTACCTTTGAGTTCTATTGCCGAAGGTTTAGGTGCAAAGCCACTTTCCGGATATCGATTTTGTCTTCAGTACTTGTGTGCAGTCTTCATATTGCCACTCGTGATTATAAGATAGTGCCGCATCGTTGCATTGTATATTCATCTCTATGACTCTTTCTTCGCCCGCGTTGCGGTCGAAAACATACTTCAATTAAGGTCTACTTTTAAATGCAAAACAATAAACTATTCGTCAGAAACCTAGCATTCAGCACTACCGATGGTGAGCTTGGTGGAATCTTCGCCGGGCATGGCGAAGTACTTTCGGCAAGAATGGCTACTGACCGCGAAACCGGCAGATCTCGTGGGTTTGGCTTTGTTGAGATGAGCTCACAGGAAGCCGCGCAGAATGCTATCCGCACTTTGGATCAAAGTACGCATAACGGACGCACGCTCTATGTGGCGATATCAGAGCCGCGTGATCGCAAACCTGCCACTGTTTATGGTAATGGCTGGTAAGCAGTAACTGCTTACTGAGCAGTTATTGCTCAATAGCTTAGAAAAGCAGAGTGGTTCTATTTAGAACTACTCTGCTTTTAGCTCTCTTCGTCTTCACTTTCGGTCGCAGCAACTGGGAACTTTATTGGAATGGTTACCAGTGAGATTGATTCTTCCCCTAGTGAGTATTCTACTTCTAGATAGGTGTCGTGAGCGTTTTCAAAGTCCATGCACATGCAGGTCGATTGAACCACGGCGGTACCGTGTGTTTGGCCGACGCGCATCTCACAAGGTGTTAGGTGTTTGATTTCATAGCCATATTCAGGAAATCGAGTGATGCAGATAATATCTGAAGATAGTCGTTCAGTCGCGTCGAAACGTTCCACATGCAGGGAAAGACGTACATTCTCAAGTGAATGAGCCAAATGGCTTTGTCTGCCAATCAGTGGCGTGGGTGTAGCTGTCAGATGTTTAACGGCGATACCGTTCTGGTGAATACTTAATGGACCATATTTGGTTGGTGTATCCGGCGGCATCGGTACTATTTGTCTGCTAGGTTTCGATTTCATTATTCCTGTTTACCCTTCTATACCTTTGTACTTCTATTCTTTGTACTTCTATTCTTTGAACTGCTTGAACTTAATTGGTGAATTGGCAAAAGCTGTTCAATCTTCTTTGTCTCTCTCTCTCTCTCTCTACTTACGTGTTGACGTTCCTGAAGAAGAATCATCTTCTTTGATACCACTTCTTTTCTTCCTTCTTTGGTTCTACTAAGCTCATGGAGAGTTTCCTGCCGTTGATGCTCTCGCCGCTTAGAGCCGATATGGCTTCCTGCGCTTCCAAAATACTGTTCATTTCCACGAAGGCAAAGCCCCTGCCTTTATCGGTTCTTGGGTCTTTGGGAATCGATAAAGACTTCAGTTTTCCTGCGGTTTTCGAGAACATCTCGCAGATTTGTTCTTCTTTGGCATCAGTTGATAGATTGCCTATTAATATTTGTGCTTCTTTACTCATCTAACAGCCTCTAGAAATCGAAGATCGTACATCCAGTCTTCACCGGTTTGGTCACTGAGAACACTAATCATGCCGGTCGACATGAAGGCCATTTTCAAGATTTCCCAGTGATCATCACTAATCTGACCGTACTGGCAGCTCAGTCCGCCTGATTCCCAAAGTATAGTCACCGACCTGCGGTCTTTTGTTTCCGACAGTACATCATAACTGCCTAGGCGAGTCACTCGTCCGTAATGCCACAGAAAGTCTCGGCCGACTCGCTCAGCTTGAGCCGTTTCCAGCGCATCAGAATCAGCACGCTGGATGCGGTCGGGGGATTTTTCATTGGACATAGTTTTCTCCTTATGAGTAATTGGCGGCGCATCGAAGAAAGTATTGTCTGCTACATCCGGCCTTGGCTGGAGACAATACAGAGCGCATGCGCTTTCAGTGAGTAAATTTTGTGTGAGTAGAAAAGATCGGGCGCGATCGAATGCAGCTGTCGATTAACTTGGCAGCTGACTATGAGAACTTGAACTCTGGTGCCAATGGCAGCAGCAATATTTGACTGAACCGCTATCTCGATAACCTCACGTCGTGGTTCTTACCAGACCGAGTGCAAATAGCGGCTTACTAAGTTGTTACGCTTAACAGAAGGGCGCACATCACAATCTTTCTATTAGCATCATAGCACTGTCGGGGACTCTTTGGTTGGCTAATATGGGCGCCCTTCTAGGCAAGGTTGGTCCCTGCACGATATGCGGCTTGATTAATATTCGAAGCGGCGGATAAGGCTAGTCGGCGATATGTTCTGAATTGATTGATTTTTGACTTGTTAGTGATTGCGCGTGTCATGTCAGCTTCGTGTCAACTTGCCTTGCTAGATTACTAGCACAAAGTTCAAACGCGGTGCTTACCGCCTTTTCTATTAGGAGAATTTACTATGCTGGAAAATCGTATGACTACAAGTGAACCTGATGGTATTCGTCGGCAAAGCGGTGATAACTTTCGCCAACTTGCTATGGCTGAGTGCTGGCCTGGTGGACCGGTAGTTTCCAACCCGGCGGATTGCCGCGGAGCAGAAAGAGACACTTGGAGACGGACGCAGGATTCTTTGCCAGACCTTCAGCTGACCAACGGTAATGAAGTGGTTGCCGGAAAGACTCAGAGAAACAACGGCAATGGCGGTAATGACAACGAGAGAGATTCCTATCTGGATAGATTGTATTCGTAATCTGGCTGTCGTGGCGTGAGGGGCGAAGTCTTACGTCTTGAGCTGCTTCTGGCTTGAAATCAGGCTCATTAAGTTGACTGTTGTCCGTTTGCTGAGATTCTGCTCCAATTATAGTCCTTGAATCACCTTGGAGAGTTATCCAAGGTGATTTTGACGTTGTTGCATCCGTGACTTTATTTGCGGCGCACGGGTCACTATCAAATCCGCAATCTATGCTTGGTCATCTAGTGGGAAGCTTGAAGTGTCGCCAGATAGAACTGCACACGATGAAAGCCGATTTTCGATACGGGTAGTAAAACCGTCACATTTTGGTCACAGCCTAGTCATTTGTCGGTTAGGTCGGCGAATTATAGTTCGGCTTGAAAGTGGAGCCCCGCTCCGCAGCTGACCTGGTGATTCTTTTCACCCCAAAGTTAAGTGAGTCTGATTTTCTTATTAAGGACAAATTTTGAATGAGTCTTTATGCGAAAAGCTAGAGCGAAATTTCTAAGTCGTCCTCTTTTACTTTTCTATTAGGAGAATTTACTATGCTGGAAAGACATATGAATACAAGTGAGTCTGAAGATATTCTTCCTCAATCAGGTGATAACTTTCACATGGCTGCTCTCGCCGAGTGCTGGCCTGGTGGGCCTGTCGTTTCCAGTCCCGCAGACTGTCGCGATGTTGATAGGGATAGTTGGAAACGTACACAGGAGTCTTTGCCGGACCTTTCCTTAACCAACGGCATTGAAGTGATTGCCGGACATACTGAGAGAAATAATGGTAGTGGAGAATTGCGCAACGAGAGAGATTCCTACCTGGATAGGCTTTATTCTTGAGCTGGCTGTAGAGAGTTGGTTCTAGGTTTTGCTCTGTTCATGCTGAACTTGATTTCCTATAACTAAGCAGCTGTGTTTTCAGAATTCGACTGAGAGCCAAAGGGCTCAGGGCAACTAGGCTCTTGAATCGATCGAGAACCTGAAGAATAGTTAGGCTTAATAGAGGTCGCTAAGTTGCGTGAGAGCAGATTGACCAATGGCTCTGAATCTTCTCGTGCACTTTCCTGTGGATTGATGAGAAGCATTGCCACTGGTCAACCTTACGTTGGTCTGAAGAGGGCTTTCGCCACAGCCTCTTGCAGGCTTGGGTTGTCGATAGTCAGCAGTGGCTCTAAATATGAGAACGGTATTTCGATATTGAAATAGAGGCAATTTTCAATAACGGCGATGTGCAGGTACCATGTATTACAGGGTGGCTCGGTTAGAATGGCAAGAAGCTTCTTTGAGTGTTCTTTTGCATCAAGTTCGCAGAGTCTGTTGACAGCTACACGACGTACTTCCGGCCTTTTGTCGTATATGGCGAGACCGAGAAGCCAGTCAGCCTGACCGATTATTGAGGCATGAACGAAGTAGCTTTCTAGCGTTTCGATTGCCATAGAACTCTCGGTATTTTGATCGATTATTATGCTTAACAAGATTTGAGCGATTTGTTCATTTCGCTCCAAGTACTTGCACTGGCAGATGCTTCTTCGCCTCACTCGATGGCACTTATCTTTCAAAAGGGCTTGAATATGCTCGCTGTTCTTAAGGACCTTGCAGGTTTCGACTGCCAATTCTCTTACCCCTGGGTCTGGGCTCTCGGCCAGAAATTTCAGTAGTCTGTCTTGGTCATGGTCTTTGAATTCTCTAAAACCATCTATATTGAAGTATCTGTCGCCCTTTTCCCTCCACTTGCCATTTTCATCGCTTAGGTCCGCAATTATTTTGTCTACATCGAGTTCGTAGTTGTTTTTCTCTGGTGTGTTTGCCTCTGCTGATGGGCAATCGTTTTCTTTGGAGGTGCTCTGAGCTGATGCACTTTGTTCTCTCTTTCTCGATATCGTTCTGACTTCGAGAAGTTGCTTTGCGGGTCTACACCAATTTTCGAAGTATTGACGCGCAGCTTCGCTTTCCCAGTAGTGATCGTGCAGGAAGAAATTGAATTCCTTCGCGACCCAACCAAAGGCATTTTCGTACTCTGCCTTTAGGCATTTGTAGGGGGGCTTCTCAGTCAGTTCCGCCAACTTCAATAGAAGTTCGTTACTAACGCAGTAGCAGAGGGTTTGGAGAGCAGCCGTTGCTGCCTCTCTGTCTGCTTCCATGGCTATCTCAAGAAGCCTCTTCTCTGCCCTAACCGGTTGTTCCCAAATGAGTGCTCTTGCTGCAATTGCTCTAAACTTGGGCTGAACTTGATCAAGCGCTTGAATAAGGAGTTCTTGAAAGTGTGGTTCGGTCCATTCTCCGAGCTTCTTCAAGGCTTCGCAGAATAGAGGGTCAAGAGGGTCTTTTGCTATTGCTACAACTAGTTCAGCTTCCTCCTTTTTAGCCATTCTCATGGCATGGCGTTTGATAGTCTCATCTCCGTCTTGCCACCACTTGGCTCTTTCCTCGGCTGTTTCTTCTGTGCAATAGTCACAAAGGGTCAGACTGGCGGCCTCTCTGACTTTAGCGGCGAGGCTGCCGTCCAAAACTATTTCAAGGAGAGGCTCGATTAATCTGTAGTCTTCAAGCGCAATGAGCGCTTTGGTAAGCTTTTCTAGAGCGTCCTCTGTTGGATCAATACTGTTGCGAAGTTCCTTAAGCAGAGGGAAAGACCAAGACCTATCTTTTGTCTCGATAATTTCTTCCAGTGAAATTGAGTTTAGAAGTTGTTCTAACATCGATGGTTTTTCCCCTACGCATAGCCAGGAGCAGCCCCTCTATCTACAATTGCGTAGTTGCTGCTGCTGAGTACAATTGACTGCCATGACTGACATTTAACAAAACGAACTGTTCTAACCGGAAGCTAGGGCGCTTTCCGAGTATTAAAGAAGTCATAGCGGCTTTTAGTGGAAATGCACAAATATTGCTAAAGGCAACCTGAGGTGTATACGAGCTCAATCACGGCTGAAACCTCCCCGCACCATATTTATCCTAGGATAACATGCGATTCTGCCGTCTCGAAAGCCTTGAAAGAATGTCACGAACAGGACACAGATAGGGGCTTATTATCCAGCCACAAATTGCAAAGCTTGATAGAGCTGCCCAGTTTGCCCCTTCCCCGTCTGTTTCTTTTCTTTCTCTTTGGTTGAATTAGTATGGCAAGCGATTCTTTCGATCTATCTGCAAGCCCTGAAAAATTGGCTAAGTCTTTGCGCAACCAGTTTGACAATATTGATGCTGACGGTTACGGCTCAATTACTCATGCCGATGTGAATGCATTTGTCCAGCGCAAAGACCTCAATAAAGAGCAAACAGCGGTCTCTGAGTTTTTGCAGAAACATGTCTATGATATTGGTGCACTTTCGGGCAACCGAAGTTTCCAAAAGAGCGACATTGACCGCATGGAGATGCTCGCTAAGTTTGATCCTTCCACTGGTTCCAATTCGGGCAAGATTCTGGTTCGTTCGATAGCTGGCGGTGCAGCCGGAGGTGCCGCTGCTACCGCTTTGGATTCACAAGCCACCGCTTCTGATTATGCCGAAGGCACAGGGAAAGGGGCGGCTGTCGGCGCGGCAATCGGGACAGTGGCTGCCATTGTGGCTGAGACTAAGTTTCAAAACGCCGTGAAAGATAAGCAGGCTATGGCTGACTGGGGATTCTTTAACGGAACCCAGGAAGAGATAGAGCCTGGTGAGCAGTATGTTCGCCCTGGTTTGCAGAAGAGCGATATAAAGACTATTGCCGATAGGTACTTGCCTATGCTTGATTTGAACCATGATAATTCGTTGTCGAAAATTGAATTGGCTGAGGGGCTCAAGCCTTCCGCTAAGTTCATTCCTGACGAAGTTAAACCAGAATTGAAATTTATTCGTGACAACATCGAGGGAATATCGCATCTTTCAGAGGCGACCTTGCAAGTTGTAGACGATAAAATTGACAGGGGCCTAGCTAGCCGCAGAGACTTGGATGTACTGGGCGGCAAACTCAAGCAGGAAAAGAAAGTGACCATGACTTTGGGCGCGTCTGTTTTGGGCGCAGCCGGGTGCGCTGGTGGTGCAATTGCTGGTGGCCTTGTCGCCAATGTGCCGGGCGCCATCGGCGGTTGTGTCGCCGGTGCTGGGCTGGCTAGCGGCGGCAAAATGGCCTGGAATGCCAGGGGCATGGATGAGAGAAATGAAAGAAGGTCGGCCATCTATAGCAAGCTTGATTCACAGTTAGACTAGTCGTAGTTAGAGCAATCGCAGTATTCTCACTCTAGACTAGGTGCAGCATGCTCTGCTTTTGGCAGATAAAGACCGGCTGTTGCAAGGCGAGGCTATCTAAGAGCCTGCCGGTCCTAAAGTTTGGGTGGTTTTCGCTGGATAATGCCATATTTCAATTGAGCCGGTAAACTAAAATAATCGCTATAAGATTGCTTTTACAGAACTCAGGAGAGATTTGATGTCTAGAAAAGAGCAGGTTTTGGCTTCGATGGCGATAGCCGCTTGTGTATTGGCTCAGCCAGCCCAAGGCGCAGATCTAGACAAACTGAAGAGCGAATTAGCTAAAGAGAAACCAGGCAGCCAGTCTGAGAGGGTTTTACTGAACGCTTTGGGGCATGAAAGCTTTAAGGCCGGTAAGAAAGAAGATGGTCGTAAATACTTCAAGCAGGTAGCCGATGGCTACAGAAAGTCTTTGCAGGCCGGCGAGAGTGTTCTAGCCGGGGCTGCCAACGCCGGCTTGGCATTTTCCCTTGAGAGTTGGGCTAATGATGAGCTGGCCTACGGCGCTGACCGTAAGAAAGCAGAAGCTTTGCTCTTAGAGGCTGGCCAATACTACGACAAGATGCCGCAGTCATCTATTCAGAGACTGAGCTTTCACAAGAGATTGCTTGAGTTTTATAAGGGCGGCAAAGATAAAGAGAAGGCAGAGCAGCAAGCTATTGCAGTGGAAAAATTGGAAGCCCAGCGTCGCGCTGTTGATGCCTGTGTGGCTTGCGGGCGCGGTTAGTTAAAGTAAAAGAGAGGGACTTTAGTGCTCCCTCTCTTTCTTTTTTCTTTCTTGCCGAACTGGTTTTGCAGCTACTGTCCCAAGATATAAGCGAACATCAAAGGCGCCACTATAGAGGCATCAGATTCGATAACGAAGCGCGGTGTATCTTCACCGAGTTTGCCCCAAGTGATTTTTTCATTGGGTACGGCGCCGCTGTACGAACCGTAAGAGGTGGTGCTGTCAGAGATCTGGCAGAAATAACCCCAGAGTTTGCAATCTTCCTGCAGGTCTTGCTGAATGAGCGGCACTACGCAAATAGGGAAGTCTCCGGCAATGCCGCCGGCTATTTGATAAAAGCCGATTGCTTCGTCTTTGCTGTTGGCTTTGTACCAGTCAATAAGCATTGCCATCTGTTCCAATCCTGATTTGACTACCTGGAAATTGGAGATGTCTTTGCGTACGACGTGAGAAACGAAGATATTGCCAAGAGTGGAATCTTCCCAACCCGGTGTAAAGATAGGCAGATTTTTTTCGCAGGCAGCGATCATCCATGAATCTTTGGGATCGATTTGATAGTGCTTCTTGATCTTGCCCCCGCGAATGAGCTGATACATAAACTCGTAGGGGAAGTAACGGTTGCCGGTCTTGTCGGCTTCTTGCCAAAGTTCTAAAACTTCGTGCTCGATGCGTCTGATTGCTTCGTCTTCGGGGATGCAGGTATCGGTTACCCGGTTCATGCCTCGATCATGCAGCTCTTGCTCTTCCTTAGGTGAGAGCTGTCTGTAATGCGGCACACGTTCATAGTGATTGTGGGCGACTAAGTTGAAAATGTCTTCTTCTAGGTTGGCGCCGGTGCAGCAAATGGCATGAACTTTATCTTGGCGGATCATCTCTGCCAGTGAAAGACCGAGTTCGGCGGTGCTCATGGCGCCGGCGAGAGTCATGAACATCTTGCCGCCTTTATTCAGGTGCGCAATATAAGCTTCTGAAGCGTCCACGACAACGGCTGCGTTGAAGTGACGGTAATGATGCTTGATGAACTCCTTGATTGCCATTGGCTTGCTCCCCGATAAAGCGATAAAGATATAAATCTGAACAGTTTGCTATCCTATCGCTAATAGTTGTCAGGCGGATGCGAGGCTACGCGATTCTTAACCATAGAGCGGTTACATAACATTCATTGAGCGATGTTCTTCCAGGCTGCGCAAGCTCTGTCAATCAATGCAGCCATTATGAGGTTGGCTTAACAAGTCTTGTTCCGCTTCTCTCAGCTAGCTTTACCAGCCGTGATTGCAGCGCTGTTGCCCTGTCTCACCCTTGTGAAATGGTGCGCAGTTCTGCTCCATCAAGCTCAGAATGCTTTTCCTAAGTCTTTGCTAATTTAAAACTTAGCGCGAGCGGCGCTGCAAGTCTTGCCCCATAGCTAGCCCTTTTCTTATGGTCAGTTACAAACTACTTTTCGCGTCTTGAAGGAAATCTGACAACTTAGCTTTTACTTGCCCGAATAAACACTGGGTTTAGCAATTTCTTCTGTCACCACATCTGGTGCGACAGCTGATGTTGCAGAAAGCGATTTGTCGTCGACCGGTGGTCGTTTCTTCTAGTTAATCGCTTGCTTAGCAAGGCTGTATGCCGCTTTGCGCAGCTGGTTTAGTGGCGAAGAAAGTAGTTTCAACCAAATTAAACCCTCTCTAAGGAGAACCGAATGTCCAGCATCTTCCTGATTGGGCTGGGTGCGCTCGCGCTCCTCGCTCTCTATCTTTTCCTTCGTACCTCGCGCCGTGCCTCTGACCAGCGCGATTCTGTTCGTGACGATGATCACGCCACCGGCGACACTGTCGGTCATGGCGATGCCCATAAGGGTCACAGCCATAGTGTGCCTGCCGGTGAAACCGAAGTGCTGGCCCCCGAGGCTGGTGACTTCGACTCGGTGCACAAAGGCAAGGCTGCCTATCGTGGCTGCAAGTTCGACCCCGACGAAGTGCGCCGCACTCGCAATCTGGTTGGACCCAAGATCGACCTGTCCAACTTGCCGCCGGTAAACCCGGTGGTGCAGGCGGCTCTGGCTGCAGTCGATGAAAACCGCATTCGCGAGCATATGCTGCGTCTGTCGGGTGAACTGCCCCTGATGGTGGGCGGCAAGAGCATCAAGATCGCCACCCGCAGCACCCATCACGGTGACTTGCAGCACGCGCTTGCTTACATCGTCGAGCAGTACCAGGCTCTCGGCATTGCTGCCCGTCGTGTGCCCTACAAGGTGCGCGGCAAGCAGCTCGAGAACATCGAAGCCGTGATTCCGGGCAAGACCAACCCCGACAAGGTGGTGGTCATCGGCTCGCACCTCGACTCCACCGCCGGTCGTCCTTGGAGCGTGGAAGCGCAGGCTCCCGGCGCCGACGACGATGGTTCCGGCACGGTCGGTGTGCTTGAACTGGCTCGCGCCATCAAGGACATGGGTCTGCCCTACACCGTGCGCATTCTTCACTTCACCGGTGAAGAGCAGGGTCTCTGGGGCAGCTATGCCTATTCCGACCTGGTTGCCGCAGCCAAGACCGATGTCGTGGCCATGGTGCAGGTCGACATGATCGGCTACTGCGGCAAGCCGGGCAACCGTGTCGACATCCATGACGGTGCCGACAAGAACGGTTCGCACTCGATTGCGGTCGCCTTCTTCCGGGCGATTGCTCGCTACGGCATCAACCTCAAGCCGGTCGATACCCACAACCATGCCGTCGATGATCGTTCGGATCACGCCGGCTTCCTCGACCACGGCTACAAGGCTGTGCTTATCTCGGAGGAGTTCACCGATGATGGCTTCAATCCGAACTATCATCAGCTCTCCGACCGGGTGAAGAACTGCAATCTGCCCTACATGGTGGAAGTGGTGAAGGCGATCATCGCCCTCACCGTCGACCTGGCGGGCGGCAAGTAAACAGTAAAGCGCTCGCTCCGCCGGGCGCTTTGCTGGTCGAGACCAGTAAGGCCGAGGGGAATCACTTTTGTGGTTCCTCTCGGTCTTCTTTTTTTTTGAGATATTATAGAATGTAGTAAGACGAATACAGATCGGCAAGGGCGCGTGGACAGAAAAAATCCCCTCCACTTTTTGACGAGGGTCTTCGGGTCTTAATTCATGTCGGTATGTACATTAACGCTGGTTAAGAAGTGTTAAGGGCGCCTTGTTCCTTAACGTCTCATTTGGGGCTGTTCACATAAGGTTTGCTTTGCCTGTCTATAGTTCCAAATAGAGACTAATGCTTAACAAAAAACCGATTGAAAGACTGCCGCACTAAACTCAAGTTAGCGAGCCCGAAAGCCAGAGAAGCGCCCTTGACCCAGACTTATCGCCACGACCTTGATGAAGCCGAGCTTATTGCCTTGGGTAGTTATGCAGGAGTTACTGCGGATCCCAAGCTTTGCAAAGATGGTTTCATCTATGTAGCTGATGTCTCTGAAACGGTAGATTCAGAGCGGTACGGACTGCGTTTAGACGGAAGAGATTACATTGGTCTGGCTGTAGAAAATGGAGCTAGCCTGGTATTGACCACCAGCGAAGTGCCTGAACATCTAGAAAATAGCTTTCAACAGTTAGATAAGCATCTGGGCTCGCGGGTGAAATTGCTTAGATGCAGTGAGCCTTTGCGCTATTTAGGACCTCTGGCGCAAAGAATTTATTGCAATAATCCACCCGCTCACATAGCCTTGGTCACCGGCACAAACGGCAAAACCTCAACGGTCAATTTCGCCAGGCAGCTTTGGCACCTTTGCGGTCTTTCCTCTTGTTCAATCGGTAATTTGGGGGCGGTGGTAGAAGGCGGCTCTGCTGATACTCTTCTTTGGGAGCGAGACCCGGTTCTTTCGGTGCCTGAGACAGTCACTCTCCACAAAATTTTTGCTCGTTTGGCTGAAATGCAAGTGCAGCACGTGGCTATGGAAGCCACCAGCCATGCCTTGTTCGATCACCGTCTCGATGGGGTTAAAGCCAGCCACGGAGTGTTCACAAACTTAACCCGCGATCATCTCGATTTTCATGGCGACATGAATGAGTATTTCAGAGTGAAGATGACTCTATTTGATAGTGTGTTGGCCCCTGGTGCTATAGCAGTTTTGAATGCCGATGCCGACTGGTTTGACCCGGCTGCCGCCATCTGCCGACGCCGTGGTCATGAAATAGTTGATTTTGGGCGCCAGGGTAAAGCCTTGACTCTGCTAGAGCGAGAGAGCACTGCTGCCGGCGAAATTTTACAGTTGAGATTAGGCTCGAGTTTTGGCTCCAAGACCGTCAAGGTGCCTGTCAAACTTAGAGGACTTTTTCAGATAGAGAACATCTTAGCGGCTTTGTCTGTGGTGCTCACTTCGGGTGTGAACGTCGATGAAGCGGTGGGTAACCTCGCGGCCTTGTCTAGTGTGGAAGGTCGCTTGGAACTGGTGGCTGAGACAGATGCAGGGGCTCAGGTCTTGGTAGATTATGCCCATACACCTGATGGGCTTGCTCGGTCGCTGCAAGCTTGCCGCGGCTTCACCGCCGGACGTTTGATCTTGGTATTCGGCTGTAATGGAGACCGTGATGCCGGTAAGCGGCCTGAGATGGGGCGAATCGCAGTGGACTTAGCCGACTCGGTGATTGTTACAGACGGTCATCCCCGCAGTGAAGATCCCGAAGCAATAAGAGGGCAGATATTAGAAGGGGCAAAAGGAGCTATTGCCGTTGCGCCTCGCACCGAAGCGATCAGGCTGGCTCTCGAACAGGCCGAAGCCGGCGATACAGTGCTGATTGCTGGTTTTGGTCATGAAAACTTTCAAGTCCTTAAAGACAAAAGAGTTTCCTATTCAGATAAAGCAACAGTTCAGACCATTCTTGAGAGTGAGAGGAAAAGACAATGACGTTATCTAGAAATCCCAATCTTGGCTTGGTGCTGGAGCGATCTTCTGAGACGGAGGGCTATAGGGTCAATTGCGCGCGTCCCGAGAATAGAGAATTCTTTGAGCGAATCGATAGTTTCTTTACCGGCAAGCGGCCTGAAGAGTGCCCCGGTTACGATGGACATTTGCGCAGTTTACCGGCCCCCGACTTAGCGCAATGTGGGCGTCAAGCCGTGCAGGACTATTTCGACAACGGCTGGACACTAACTGAATTGCTATTCTCTGCCCTAAAAGATGCAGAAGGTTTTTATCGACCTCCCTATCACGGTCTCAGGCATCCACTTATTTTTTATTACGTGCATCCTGCCGTGCTCTACATTAATAAATTGCGTTTGGCCAAGCTGCTTGATGCGCCCATCGATGCTTATTTTGAAAGTCTTTTCGAGACTGGTGTCGACGAGATGAGCTGGGACGATATGAGCAAGAACGAAATCGAGTGGCCGACTTTGTTTGAAGCCTATTCATATAGAACCAAAGCGTATGCCAAGATTTCTGCTCTGATTAACTCGCATCCCGATCTTGCCGACGGGCACCAGGCAATATCTATGGAGCACCCTCTCTGGGCTCTTTTTATGGGTTTCGAGCATGAGAGAATCCACCTTGAGACTTCTTCGGTTTTGATGCGCGAGTTGCCTGTTGACCTGCTTGAACGTCCGGCGGGCTTTGCGCCTCTGGCTCCGCACCTAAATGCTGTTGCAGATGCGGCTGCTGCTCTTCGGTATTCTGAAGGTGACTGGCAAGAGATAGAGGCGACATCGGTTCGTCTAGGTAAGTCCAAAGAGCATCCTAGCTATGGATGGGATAATGAGTACGGCAGGCGCAGCGTCAATCTGCGCACTTTTCAGAGCGCACGCTCTTTGATTACAAACGGTGATTTCCTTGCCTTTGTAGAAGCCGGCGGTTATTTCGAAGATCGGCTCTGGAGCGAGACCGGTCGGCGCTGGAAGAGCTTCCGTAATGTCAAGTTCCCCACTTTCTGGGTGCCTGATGGTCCTTCCGGCTCCAATCAGTTTAAGTTGCGAACCATTTTTGAAGTTATCGATATGCCTCTGGATTGGCCCTGCCTGGTCAATTATCACGAGGCTAAAGCGTTTTGCCGCTGGCGCTCAGAGGTCGATAATCGACATTACCGTCTGCCTTCAGAGGCCGAGCATCATGCTATGCGGCGCTACGAGAGTGGAGCGGTCGGGCGTAATTCAGAGCTTAAATTCAGCAGCGAAAGCTCTACCAGACATGCCGATAGCGAAGGGGGCATCGTTGATGTCTTTGGTAATGTCTGGCAATGGCTGGAGGACCATTTCAATCCGCTGGAAGGTGCGAAAGTTCATCGCCTCTATGATGATTTTTCGACACCTTGTTATGACGGTCAGCACCAAATGATCATGGGTGGTTCATTCATTAGCACTGGCGATGAAGCCAGTCAGTTTGCCCGTTTTCACTTTAGACCGCATTTTTTCCAGCATGCCGGCTTTAGACTGGTTTCTGCCGAGAGTGACAACGACGGGCAAGCCTATCGCTTTGATGGCGATGGTCAGCAGTCTAATCCTTACGAAACTCTCTCTGTTTTGAACGAGTACATGACTTTGCATTATGCTGCGCCGGAGACCCAGCTGCCGTTTCAAGGGGGACCGCAGGCTGCTCTCTCTTTCCCGCAGCGCACCGCCAATCTTTTGATTGAGTTCTGTCGCAAGTTGGATGTACCGATGCAGCGCGCTCTCGATATCGGTTGTGCTGTTGGCGGCTCCAGTTTTGCTCTCGCTTCCGCATTTGAGAAAGTGGTAGGCGTCGACTTGAGCAAGCAGTTCGTCGACACTGCGCAGTCTCTAAAAGAGCGCCTGAAATTTCCTTATCAGGTCAAAATTGAAGGTGATATCTATGAAGAAGCTGTTGCCTCAGTCGATGCGGGTGCTGCCGCTCGCGTTGAATTTAGACAAGCTGATGCTTGCAGTTTACCGGCTGAATTCATCGACTTCGACGCTGTTCTGATTGCTAATTTGCTTTGTCGCCTACCTTCGCCGGGGGCATGTCTGGGCCGGCTTGAAGGGATGCGAGGGCTTTTGCGTTCTGGAGGCATTGTCGTGATTGTCTCGCCTTATACCTGGATGGAGAAGTTTACACCCAGAGAGGTCTGGCTTGGCGGCTACTATGATGATGATGGTAAGCCCCATTTCTCGCAAGATGGAATCAAGGCTATGCTCGGAGATGAATTTCAACTCTTGCATCGTCAAGATATGCCCTTGCTGATCAGAGAGCATCGTCGTAAGTATCAATACATAGTTAGCGATGCTCTTGTTTTTCAGAAGCGCTGAAAAAAGAGATTAGCCAAGCAATATTGATTAAGCTATTAGGGCACTAATAACTGCTCTGCCAGTAGCATGCTGTGCAAGCCGTCTAATTTGGCTTGCACATGTTTAAATACTGCAAAACTGCATGTCAAAAGAAACAGGCTAGGGAAGCCGCCGCAGGCCATGACGGCAATGTAGCCGGGATAACAACGTAATTTGTCCAGCCCGATGGCGCTGAACACAAAGTAGAGAAGAAAAGGTGAATACCAGACTAAAAACAGCGACAGCGAAAGCATGGCGAGATAGCGGCAGAACCAAGAGCACTCAGATCTGAATCGGGCTAATTGCATTGCCATCACCAAGTCGACTGTTTAGTCTTTTAGAAATATATTGCACTGTATATAATATAGCTCAAAAAGAAAGAGAGCCATGGCGATAGAATCAAGCAGCACGACAGAAAATAGCGAGAACCTGGAAGAAAGTCCTTACTACACTGGACAGGCTCGCTTTGAATTTTTGGTTGAGCGTATCTCTACCCGGGTACGCAATAAGATCTATAAGTCTTTTGCCGAGTTAGCAAAACCTGCACCCGATCTAAAAGTTCTCGATATTGGAGTCACTTCCAATCGTAGGTCCGATTCCAATTTTTTCGAAGCTTGTTATCCTCATAAAGAGCAGATTACCGCAGTGGGCTTGGAAGATGCTTCTTTCCTCAGTGAGATGTATCCAGGGTTAACCTATATCCAAGCTGATGCCATGCACTTGCCTTTTCCAGATCGCTCCTTTGATATAGCAACCAGCTGGGCGGTGATTGAGCATGTAGGTTCACGAGAGAGGCAGCGCCGTTTTCTCGCCGAGATGGCTAGAGTAAGTCGCCGGCTCTTTGTCACCACACCTAATCGCTGGTATCCGGTAGAGTTTCATACAGTTTTACCCTTTCTGCATTGGCTGCCGCCTGACCAGTTTCGTCAAATTTTGAAGGCTCTAAAGAAAGATTATTTCGCCGATGAAGCCAACTTGAACTTACTCTCCGAGCAGGATTTCATAGGGCTATTGCCGGATGGCATGAAGGTAACCACTGCTCATGCTCATTTGCTTGGGCCGGTATCGAATTTGGTGCTATGGGCGGAATGGACCGACTGACCCGACTGATTTTGATTGTCTTCCGCACTCTTTCAGTCGAGCTTAAGAATCATAAAGGTGCTCGGATAAGTCCATTTGGTTTCATTTGCCTGATAGGCCGGCACTAGTGCCCAGCCTTGACCGGTCTGCTTCAAGGTAAGCCAATTTTTCAAACGCTGGTCGCTTGGTCTGGGCAGTTCTTCTTCGCTTAGACAGAGCGGTACTTCCCGCAGGTAGGGTTCTTGCACCACGGCTTTCACACCAAGTTTTTTCAATCTCTCAACAATTGCTGCTTGTTCGCTTTCACCCAGCTGCCAGAATTCTTTTGGTTTGACAAAGTCAACCACTATTTTGAGTTTGGCCAGTCGAGCAAAATAATAGCGGCAACTGCCCAGCTGGGCAATTTTGTCGCCTTCTTGCAGCCCTTCTCGTTTCAGCAAGGACGCTATCGTAATCTCAACCGGCCTAAAGCCTTCCGCTCTGTTCTCGTCTCTCAAGAGAGGGCTATAACTAAAGGCAAAAATAGTCAGGCGCAGCAAGGCAAAGGTAACCAGACAAAGGCAAACAAGTCTTAATGCTCTATAGCTCTTGTCTTTGGGTAATTGCTTAAGGCTAATAAAGAAAATTGTGAAAAGTGGTACTAAATATGGTGTGTAGTATCTCTCTGAATTGACAGACATGTCGATGCCCAAAAGCATAAAGCCGAGGCCGGCGGCGACTGGCAACCATAGAAAGGCAGTGCTGCAGGGACCGGTCAGAGGTCTTAAGGTCTTCCAGGCGATAAGCCAGAAAAGTGCTGCCGCCCATAGAAAGAGAAGAGAATACTTGACTAGGTTGGCAAGAACGCGGGGCAGATATTCATGCCATTCGATGATTGTTTCTACACCAGCGTACCAATAATATGGGGCATACCAGGGTGAATACGTGACTGGTCTATCGTCGGCAAATTCATAGGCTTCTGGTTTTTGCAAATAAATGCGGGTAGGATGCAGAAAGCTTGGACTGCGTCCGTGGGTGATTGGCTGCTTGAGAAAAATGTTCCAGCTTTGTCCGACTTTCCAAACGTCTGAGAAAGTAAGATGCTCAGCTTTGCTTGAGATCAGTGCAATATAAGGAGCGCAAAGAATAAAGAGAGCAGCCAAGCCGACTAGAATGACTGAACGGGCTTGTTTTACTTTTCTAGCCGACGCTAGAAGACCTAGCAAGGTGAGCGCAGCATAAGCCAAGATTGGAGCCTTACTAAGGTAACCGACAAAACCGCTTGCGGCAAGCAAGAGGCTGGTTTTGAGCGAAAGTTGGCCCTGCCCTTCCAAGTCTTTGGCGAGACGCAAAGCAAGACCGGTAATGATAAAGGCGAAACAGGAAGAGAGCAGATCTGGGGTGCCGTACATGGTCTGCCCCAAAGTAAGGCTCGAATAGACGAAAACTGCAGTGAGACTGACCAAGGTCAATCCCCAGAATTGGGCAAGTTTAGCTTGGTCTTCTGTCTTGAATCGGCTTTCTATAAAGATTTTGACTGAGTTGAGCAAAAAGAGAAAGCAGAGACAGAGCGCTGCGAATAAACCTAGGTTGGTCATCCGAACCAAGAATATTTCGTTCTCTATATTGCCTGCTGCCGCTTTTAGAACTAGGGCGACGATAATGCCATAAAGCGGAGACCAATATGGGTTGATAAAGTTCCGCCAGTCAGCTTTCCAGAATGCCTCGCCATTATCTAAGTAAGAAATTAGGTCGGTATCCCAGAGATTGGCTAGGTTGCGCCAAACATAAGCTTCTTCTGCGGCCAGGGCCAGACCTGCCAAGGCTAAGATGGCAAAGATAAACCGATAGCCGCCGGATAACTTCAACCGGTCTCTCCCTTGCTCATCGACATGGCTGAAATGAAGAGAGAGGAAAAGAAGCAGGAGAGTCCGATGATAATCAGGGTTGAGGCAAAGGCTGCGAATTCAGGTCTTGGCAGAGGCGTCATGCCTAAGTGCAGCCATTTTAGAACGAGCAAGGCCATGATCACTGTGCCGGTGAGTGTGAGCACCATGCCTGAAATTAAACCCATCTCTAGGTTGAAGATTTTGTAGAAGCTCAAAATAAAGGGATTATTGCGATCAAAGCGGCGGCTCCAGGAGTAGGTTTTGGCATGCAGCCAGAGGCTCAAGATTTGGAAGCCGGTCACGGCCATAGTGGATGCCACCATACTTGATACTACACCCAAGGCTCTTCCGTCTGATTGAATCAGTCTAAACAGAACGACAAAATGCAAGAGCATGCCCATTCCGAAAAGAAACAAGCCGGGAATAAGAAAGACTTTGTTTGGGGCGTAAATGAGCATCATGCGCAGGCTGCGCCAGCCATCTTTGAATGTATTTAGCTTCGATTCGCCCAGGCGCTCACCCAAGGTGATTGGTATTTCTTTGATACGCAGACCGGCTAGTCTGGCATTGATAGCTAACTCTAGATTGAATTCCATGCCGGGACTGACCGGTCGAATTTTTTCATAAGCTTCTCGGGTAAAGGCTCTATAGCCGCAATAGACATCGGAATAGCGGGCCCCGAAGAGTATGTTCAAAATCAGGGTGAGCATGGGATTGCCTACATAGCGATGCAGCCAGGTGATATTTTTTTCGCCCTTGCCTAGATATCTGCTGCCTGTGACAAAGTCATATTGGCCATTTTGCAGACCTTCTAGAAATTGTGGCAACATGGTTAAGTCATAGGTGTCGTCGGCATCGGCCATAATCAAATAGCGGCCGCGAGCATGTTCAAAGCCCTTGAGATAGGCGTTGCCGTAGCCCCTGAGTGGCTGATGACAAAGGCTGGCGCCCATTTCTGTGGCGATTTCAACCGAGCGATCGGTGGAGCCGTTGTCGGATACCACCACTTCGCCGTCAATATTGTTTTCCACAAAAGTCTTCTTTATTTTTTCGATGCAAATGCCAAGCGCCTTTTCTTCATTGAGGCATGGCATTACCACTGATACCAATGGCGCAACGTTTTCTTCTTTTGTTTGGGCGTCGATCATAGATGCTTATTTCGGTGGTTTTTGGAAAACAACTTGGATGTTTGAGGTGGAGAAGCCTAGTTTTGCTCTCAATATATCGAATGCTGTAAAGACACTCAAGAGAAAGAGGTTTCTAAATGGGTCGAAAAGAGCGCCGGCGAGCTTGTCCGAGATTTTCTCCTTGACTATGTGGTGGAGAGAATAAATCCAGAAAGTCTGGGCTGGCAGATATTTTACCGAGATAACTTGCAAGCCGGCATTCGCCCCCAGCCTGGTCAGGCTTTCTTTATTAAAGAGATACCAATGTCTGGGAAAGTGATAACCGCCCCAGTAGCGCTTTTTGAAGAGAGTGCAGTCGAGACTATTTACATTCGGAGTCTCGACAACTAAAACTGCCTGCGGTTTCAGCAATTGGGCCAGGCTCTTCATGACCAAATCAGGGTCTTTTACATGTTCCAGCACTTGCAGAATGACAATCAAATCAAAAGGCTCTTCCTTCTCTAGTTGCAGCGCGGCATCTTCAGCGGCGCCAAGAAAGGCGTTGAAACCTCTATCTCTCAGCTTTTCTACTGTTTCGGCATTGATTTCCAGACCATAGAGATTTTGGCGACTGAGGCCAAGTTTTTCCAGAATTTCCAGATTTCTACCGTTGCCGCAACCGATGTCTAGAAAGCGAGGGTTGGCTGCTGGGCAAAACTTGAGCCAACCTTTTGACTTGTTCTTATCTAGAAAGTCTTTGACTTTTATGGCCAGTGCATTAACGCGGTTGGAATAGTTGTAAGAGTAATAGTTTTGAGGATAGATTCTAGCCAGTTCTTCTGCACTTGGACGGGGATTGAGATAGATTGTCCGGCAAGTCTGACATTCCACCATGAAAAAGGTATCGGCGCTGGTATCGTATTCGAAGTCGAGTCCCCTGGCAACTTCAACGGCGGCACTGACTGCCGTTGCTCTGCAAACCGCACATTCGGCTGGTTCCATTTTTAAGGCTTGACCTTCGCTCAATCAGTTCCCCTTGCTCTCGTTAGCCAGAGGCAGGCTGGCAAAGAGTTTAAACAAGAAGACCAGATAGCTCTTATGGCAAGTGATTTCGGGTCGTCCTTTGAGCTTGTTGTGGACTTGTTTGCGATTATAGTAAGGCACCCGCGGAAAGAGGTGATGTTCTGCATGTAGGTGCATTGAATGTGGTGCAAAAACAATTTTTTCCGCTAGATTGGGTGTGTAAGATACCATTCTTTTAGCATCGGCGCTCTCGTCAGGCAATATCGGCACGGCATGGTCGCAGAAGGCTCTAATTTCGTCGGCAAGAAAAACGCAAAAATAAATGGGCAAGATCCAGTGAGTGAGATAAAGCCAGAGCGGTAGGTGCAGCACCAGTAGAAGCGATAGAATTGCTAGTTGCCAAATCGCTACGGCTAGACGATTTTTGATATAAGTGATGAGCGGCTTTGCTGCTTTGTTGTCACTGTTTGCATTGCCCTTGGGCTTGACTGCTTCAGCATCTAGATCGTAATTCGGTTCTTCTCTATCGCACACGCTCTCTAAGACCTGGTTTTTGTTAGTTTCCCGGGCCCTCAATCGAGCCCCAAAGGGCGAGACTTTGATCACTGTTTTGACAAAAGTCTTGATGCCTAAGCAAAAAGCCAGCAAAGCGAGAAAACTGTTTTTGTCTGAGAGTCTATGCAAATAACGATCTGGATCATCAGCGTGCCCCAAGCGCTTATGATGCTCAAGATGATTGCGTCTGCCGTCTTCAAAGGCCATAAACATCGGCGAGTAGATTAGCCAACGGCAGATTGTGTCATTAGTGTTCAAGTTTTTGTGCAGGCAGCCGTGTAGACCGTCGTGACCAAGAATGAATAGTCCGTATTGTCCAAAACCGATAAGAAAGAAGGCGGCAATCATAACCGCCGGCGCAGGCAGCGCCGCGGCTAGGTTGTTGCAGAGGCAAAGCAGAGTCAAGCCAAGGGTAATTGAAAGCCAATTGACAGCAAGGTCCAAACCAGAGCGGCGGCTATCAATTTTCAGCCATGTCTTCAGTTCTTCCGTTCCAACCAGAGCCCTTAGACGTTTATGAATTGCGTCAATGTCTTGGTCAATATCTGGCTCGGTCTCTTGGGGACTCTTTTGCTGAACTGCCTTAATGCCTGAATTATCGGCAGCCTTTTCACTGTCGAGACAATTTTCTTGGTCTGTGAATCCTTCCAGGCTCATACCTGAGTTATACCTGATTTCAATAGCATTCAATTACTCGCTTTCTGCTTTCCTAAATTATATAAACAGCCTCTATACTGTTCCAGAACTCTATATTGCGCTAGAAATGAAGGGGCCCACTTGCCGACCGAAGTGACAGTTGTCAATCTCTCACAGTCTTCACCGCCGCAAATTGAAGCGGTGCAGGCGGCTGTGTTGCGCTATCTCGGCACTGCTCGTCCGCCGGATCTGCAATGGAATCCACAGCCGCTTGTGCTTGCCTTGCGCGGTGTCGGTGCCAATCTAGAAGAAGATGAGTATCTCGGTGGTCTAATCGGAGAGACTCTTTGGGGGTATTTGCACGTGCGCCTTCTCTCGGTGGACCAAGCTCTGCGCGGCCGAGGTTTGGGTCGGCGACTTATGGAGGCTGCGCATGCCGAAGCGCAACGGCGCGGCTGCCATGGGGCCTATCTTGATACTTTTAGTTTCCAGGCTCCTGATTTCTATCAAAAGTTAGGTTATGAAATTTACGGAAAACTCGATGATTTTCCCCAGGGCTACTGTCGATATTTTCTGCGCTGCAGCCTCGTCCACGGCAAAAATCAAGATTCGGAATAAAGTTTTCGGTGGTTGCGTATCAATACCTATACGTTGTCGGCAAAGTCACTTGAGGGTCTGATATTAATGGCTTTTTTCAAGAATTTAAGCATTGTTCTTCTTCTTCAGTTTGGCCTTTGGCAGGCTGCTGCAGCCTCTCCAAGCCAGGCTAATCAATCAGCTTCCTTGGCTCCACAATGGCTTGCTTATGATGACAGTGTTTTTGAGCGAGCCCGCCGGGAAAAGAAACTAGTCTTGCTTGATTTAGAGGCTGTCTGGTGTCATTGGTGTCATGTCATGGACCATGAGACATATGGTGATGCAGAAGTGCAGAGAACTCTCAATAATGGTTATTTGGTAGTGAAGGTGGATCAGGACAAAAATCCCCTTCTCTCTGGTAAATATGAAGACTATGGCTGGCCGGCGACAATTATCTTCGACTCTACCGGTCGCGAACTAGTCAAGAAACGCGGCTATATACCGCCCCTGAAAATGAGAGCCATGCTGGAGGGGTTTCTCAAAGATCCAACCCCGCTTAGCGAAAACCCTGCTGAGTCGGCGGATATATCAACCAGTGAAGTCGTCGCCTCGAATAAAGAGGAGGCGGGCTATTCTCAAGCGATTTATCAAGCTTTGCTGCGCAAGCATAAAGACGGCTATGACACCAAAAATGGTGGCTGGGGCTTTGGTCAGAAATTTCTTGACTGGGATTCTGTAGAGTACTCCATGCTTATGGCTGCCAAAGAAAGTGACCAGTCTTTCGATAAAAGGGCTAAGCAAACACTTGATGCTCAGCTGAATTTGCTTGATCCGGCCTTTGGCGGTGTTTATCAGTATTCTACTCATGGCGATTGGAAGCATCCGCACTTTGAAAAGATCATGCAGATGCAGGCTGAGAATATGCGGATTTACGCCCTCGCTGCCAAAGTTTACAAGAACCCTAAATATTTAGCTGCAGCAAAATCTATTGCTGCCTACTTGCAAGATTTTTTGCAGTCTCAAGACGGCGTCTTTTATACCAGTCAAGATGCCGACTTGGTGCAAGGCAAACACAGCGCCGATTATTTTAAGCAAGATCGGGCTGGTCGACTCAAGCTCGGGCAACCCATTATCGACAAGCATGTTTATGCCAGAGAAAATGGTTGGGCAATCACGGCTCTGGCTAATTTATATGCAGCAAGTGGTGACCGCGCTTATTTGAATTTAGCTGGTCGTGCCCTTGCTGGCATAGAGAAAAGTCATAGCAGCCAAGGTGGTTTCAGTCACGAAGCTATTTCGTCAAAAAGCGCTTCGGTCAAATTCTATCTTTCCGACAACCTGGCTATGGCGCGCGCTTATTTGGCTTTGTATGCCGCCACCGGCGGGCGAGATTACTTAACCAAAGCTTGCCGACTAGCCGACTTTATCGATTCACACTTTCGTGCATCGGCTCATCAGGGTTATGTCAATGCTGATAACAGTGCCGAAGCTTCAAGTGTTATAAAGCCTGTGGCTTTGCTCGATGACAATGTTATGTTAGCGCGCTTTGCCAACTTACTTTATCGTTATACAGCCGAAGCGCGCTATCAGGAAATGAATCACCGCTGCCTTTCTTATCTGGGTTCGAAAGAGGCTGTTAACAAAAGGCAGATTCTTACAGCTGGTATTTTGTTGGCTGTGGAAGAGTCTCAGTCTGAGCCTTTTCATATCACCGTGGTTGGCGCAAAGAGTGATGGCAATGCCGCTAAGTTATTCAGCTTTGCTGGCCAGTTGCCGATTACCTATTTACGTTTGGAATGGTTTGATAAGACTGAAGGGCCTTTGCCTGGAGCAAGTTTTGAATTGCCTGAATTGGAAAGGGCGGCAGCCTTTATCTGCTCGGGCGGTACTTGCTCTAGACCGTCCTTTGACCAGGCAAGTTTGCTAAAGTCATTTGAGAAACTAAAGTCAAGCAAGTAGAATGGGCTAGTCGAAGCCTAAAATCTTAGATTGGTCGTTTCAGTACTTTTGTCGAGAGTCGAGACTAAAGTGATTATTTCTCTCAAGAAGAATCGGTTGGCTATTCCAGCTTTAGCAATGTCAGCTTTGTCTTTGCTGGTTTTGGCGCCAGACTCTTATATATTGAGATTGTTACCTGCCCAGTCTGCTGAAACCAACAAAGATAATCTGAAGCGTAAGTTTGACCAAGACTATGCGCTGCTTGCCCGAGAGCTAAGGCATTTTGTGCGCGATGGCGAAATCGACTATACCAGTTGGCAGAAAGATCAAAACGGTCTGAACCGATTTTTGAAGAGCCTTGCCGAGCTCAGAAGCACTGAGTACGAGACCTTTAGCCAAAGTGAAAGGCTGGCCTTTTGGCTTAATGCTTACAATGCTTTGATTATCAAAAGTGTGCTTGATCATTATCCTATTTCAGGCAAACTGGCGCACTATCCTCCCGATAGTTTCAGGCAGATACCCGGAGATTGGGAAGCGCAGAAGTTCACAGTCATGGGTAAAGAGATCACTCTTTATGAGATTGAGCACGAGAAGATAAGGCGCGACCTGCCCGATGCCCGCACTCATTTTGCCGTGGTCTGTGCCTCGAGAAGTTGTGCCGAGATAGTGGCCCGACCATACAAAGCCCAGACTCTCGATGAAGATCTTGATAGTGCGGCGAAGCGCTTTATCAACGATGATGAAAATCTGCTACTCGATGTACCGGGCCGGCGCTTCAAGGTGTCGAAGATCTTTTCTTGGTTTACCTTAGATTTCGCCGGTAAGTCGGGGGCTTTGAACAAATTTCCCCCACCAAGCGACCAAGAAATAATTGCCGGCTATATCATGCCCTACTTAACCGACGAGAATAGAAATAAGCTGGTTACTCTCCTCAAGAATCTTCCTGAGGTACAGTTTGACTATATGCCTTACGACTGGTCATTGAACGACGCAAAGACAGCCAAGGCGACAAATTAGACAGAGACAAACAAGGTAAGCTTAAGCGCTCTTCGGTCTGATTAGTTCAGCCATACGGACGAACCCTTCCCTGGCTTTGGGATCCGATTGAGCTTGGGCCATGCGTTCCAATCTGTCGGCCACCGGGTTGCGGTCAGCCTCTCCGAAGCCCCCCTGGGGGCTGAAGCCTAGGGCGATGGCCCCTTTGATCACGTTAAACTTGCCTGGGCTGACTGGTTCTTCGTTTTCCAAAAGTCCTTTGATGGTTTGCACAAGCCCGTCTCGCAGATTAGTCGCGGCGTTGCCCCCTGACCTCTCGAAGCGCTGCTCTTCGCTGACTTCTAGGTGTAAGCGGTTGGTTTCGGGTGCTTTGGCCTCGCTATGACCAGCCAGATTTCTGCCATCGTTTTTGTCAAACATATCTAGTGTAGCCTCTGTATTTAGCCGCGCCAATGCCACTTACTTTGTACCCTTTTCAAGCGAAGTTGAGACAAGCCTTATTAGAATTTTAGGACTTCCGATGCTATTGAGTATCGCTATCTCTTTCTGACGGGGCTTCCCCTTCTTCTTTCATATCGCCCTTTAGGGCTGCCACTACAAAGTTTCCAGCAATTGCTTGACGCAGGCTGATACCTATCATAGGCGATGGGTCTGGTAAGGCATTGTTAAAGGCTCGGTCGGCATTGTTGTCGAAATGTCCAACCAGATGCAGCACTCTGCCGGCGCCGAAAGAGAAAGTAAGGGCAAGAATGCCAAGATTGCTACACTCTCGCTGCATAAGGGTGCGGCTGCGTGCTAATACCTGTACTTCTCTGCCGCGCAAGACTTTCACCGTTTGGCTGCGGTTTTCCAACTTCCAGTAGGCAACCCTGGGCATTCCTACGAGCAAAACCGGATCATCATCCACAACCACAGCATCTACGACACTATTTTCAGTATAGTCGCTGTTCCATTCGACATAACCAGGAAAGGCCTTCTCAAGGCAGGAGTCTAGTGCCCAATCGGTGGTGAGCAGATAACCGCCGTCTTGGACAAACTTGCGCACTTTCTTGAGGGCATCGGCGCCTAGATTGGCGCCGCAGTTAACCACCAGTATTTTGGTGCCGGAAAGGTCTGTATCGCCTACTTTGCTTGGCGGAATTCGGGTAAAGGGTAGTCCAAAACTGCGCAGGATATGACCGCTATCGTCCCATTGTCCCTTTATCTCGATGATTGTGGTGCGGGAGAAAGCCGCCAGGGCGCCGGTGTGATACTGTTCCAGCCAATTTTTAAATGTAGAGGGCTGGACAGCTATAGTCTGCGGTAAGTCTAAGAAGGGGGCTTGCTGTAGAAAGCGGGCGCTCATCTTGTCTAGTCCGCGGTAACTGCGGCTGGAGTTTCGGAAAGTGCTGGAGCTGATGCCGCCTGAAATTGTATTGGAGCCGGCCTTGATGGTTAGTACAGGATTGGCATTGCCTGCAGCCTGGTCCGGTGCGGATCTCCCTGCACTCTCATCGCCGCCATAGTCTCCTCTGCCTTGCGACTGGTCCACAAAATTGGGCTGGCCGCCGCCATAATTGCCGGCGTCGGAATCTTGGCTGCGTGGGCGTCTCGGTCTTTCCCTCACAACTTCTTGTTCGCCGTCGATCCAGCCATTTTCGTCTGCTTGGGCAGAGCCTACCGCAAAAGACAAGCCGAAAGTAAAAGCAAGGCTTAAGGCTACTATGAATTTTGCTCTTTGGGCTGAATGGTACATGAGAACTGACCGCAATCGAGGGCTGAGCCTGTAGTATAAACTACCGACTTTTGCAAAAGATTATTCCCGACTATTCAGGCAGACTTTTTATTGCCAGTATCGCCTTCACTGCAACTGCCGCCGTCGCCGTCTTTGCTTTCAGCTTTGCTTGCGCTACCCAGATCTTCGTCCATTTCATCCATCGCTCGTCTAATCGAGGCGAGGGCTTTGAGGTTAGGCCAAATAGATTCTTTCATTTCTTCGAAGTCGTATTCGCCGATTTCTCTTCTTTCATAGCGTTTGCATACATCTTCCCAAAGTTCGAACAAGGCCTTGGGACATAAAGTCTCCCTGGCCTTCTTTTGGAAGGTTAAGAGGTCGAAAGCTTCTATGATCGTAAACCTCAGAAAATGACAACGCCTATTTCTAGAGTGCCCATTTCCCAGCTATCTGTCAAGTTATTCTTTAGATTTGCAGAATCGCTATCGCAACCAGGGGTGGTGACAGAGGTGGTGTAGTAGGTCGCCCGCATGGCTTGTGTATATCTCTTAAAGCCCCGACGGACTCAAGGTAAACCTTGAGCCCGCCCCTTTTGTCTGGAAAAGCTGTTCGAAAACTATTCGAAATGCAAGTTGCCTTGATAGACATCTTTAACTGGGACTGTTTCATAAAGAGCCCTGTCCACAAGTCCGTTCAAATAGCGGCTTATTTTTGCCGCCACTTGTTTGAGATTTGGTTTCTGGGTCTTAATTTCGTGCACCAGTCTGGCAAAACTGAGATGGCGTCTCTTTTGCGAGTCTGCCAAGGTTATTTCGTTCAGGTCTTTCAGATTAAGTCTCTGCAGTCCTCTCATATCCTCTACAGCTGCCATCTTGTTGCCTCGCCTACGCATTTCGTTTTCGATGGCTTGATAGTAATCGAGAGTTGTGAGTTTTTTGTGGCATAAAATTGCCGCAGAAAAAAATTTTGAAACTACTTATTTTTTCTGATAGCATCCACTGCTATATCAAAAGGAGGAAGCATACGGAGAGCATCTCCAGCTTGATTGGCTCTTCTTCTTGCTTCTTCGGAAGAAATCGGTTCATCTTTTTGCGGTTTTTTATCTTGCCCTTTTGCCGCCTGTTCAGCCGGCGTGTCATAGACATCTTTATCTTTATTGAAGCCGTTTTTGACCTTGTCGGTCCAAGATTTGAATTCCACCTTGATGTCTTTGGGATTGCCTCTCTCGTCGAGGTCTATCGAAACTTTAGGAAGTTTGGGATCGTTAGCTTGTGAATCGGCCAAGTCTTTCATTCTTTGCATATGAATACGGCGGTCAATGGGGTCCATGCCGTTGATTTCGTCGCTCAGGTTTTCACCCTTGCGTGCTTTATCTAAAAGATGCGCCGGTCTTTCTTCTCTGCCGACCTGTTTATCAGTCATGGTTCTTCCCCGTGTTGCCAATGCTTCCAGCGTGGCCTGCTCTGACCATCCGCTAATTACTTATACCCATATATGGGATTGAATCTTCGGCTTTTCGGGAACTATTAACTGTGGTGGTTTCCCCATTGAAAGGTAGCAGTGGGGGGCCTACTCTAAATATAGGTAAGTGCGTCTATTACCCTGTGCTCAGGCGGCAGAATGGCAGAATCGCGGGATCACATAACAGATAAAGGCAAGAAGCTTGACGAGGGCAATTATGTCCTTGATGACCCTTTGGCAATTGCCGCCAGGCAAATAGCCGAAAGAGATAAAGCGAACCAGAGCAAGTCCTTACTCGATAGGACAGTCGAGTTCTTTTATGATGCTGAGAAGCCTAAGCTAGATGCCCTCAAGCAGGTCGGCTTAAAGGCTTACGACGCTAATCAGCGTGGCGATAAAGCAGCTTTCGAAGCCCTTAAGCCGGAACTGAAGAAGGCGCTAGAGGATGATAAGAAGGCTGCCACACATCAGACTGAAGTAAATTTTTATGCCGGCAGTTTCGCCAAAGCGGTTCCTCTTTTTGCCGGCAGCCGCAGCAAGATGCTTTTGGCTGCCTCGGTGGGAGTGAACGCCCTCGACCAAGTGAAAAGCAACGACGATGCCGGTTCAGCTGCTCTTCACGCCGCTATGGGTGGACTGAAGGGCTTTGCACTTAAGAAGACTTTTGATCATCTGGCGCCGAAGACTTTCTTTGGCGCAGGCAAGACTGCAACAGCCTCTCTCGAATACGGCAATGTCGCCACCAAGGGCTTAGCTCTCGGTGGATTGTCCAGGCTTTATGAGACCGGCCTTTCTTCTTCTACCTACATAGACAAAGAGACCGGTCAGGTTTCGCTTGCCAAAGGGGTGAAGGAAACTTTCGCCACTACTCTCAATCCTGGGGCTATGGCTCTTGATGCGGCGCTATTTATGGGTGCCCATGGGGCCTTTAAACAAGTAGCTAAAGCTGGCGAGAGGGCCGTGGAGAGTTCACCTACTCTAAGTGCGCTTGCTTCATCCAAGGTCGGCACCTTCCTTAAGGAAGGACAGGTCTTAAGCAATACCGGTATGGGTGCTACATTTGGCTTGGCAACCGGATCTTCGCAGGAACTGATTAGGCAGTATAAGAGCGGCGAAGCTATCGATCCCTATGAAATTATGCGTCGAGGTGCACTGCAGGCGATTACCGATGGACTGGCCGGCACAACCGGGTCTTCCATGGTTCATGGCGGTAAGCTCTTGCAAAGTCGCTTGAGCGAAGGGCAGCCGACCATTCCGGCTCGCGCTTTTGCCGGTGATGAGGCGCCTTTGGTTGATAAAGCCTCTGATAAGCCCGCTGATGCACCTAAAGATAATGCCGCTGCAGCCGCAGAGCCAGGGGCAGTCAAAGACGGCGATGCCGCCCTCCGCAGTTCTGATGGTCAAACTCGCCCTGCCGATGCCGAAACCAGAACTTCTGATGGTCGAACTCGCCCTGCCGATGCCGAAGCCAGACCGGCCGATGCCGAAACCAGACCGGCCGATGCCGAAACCAGACCGGCCGATGCCGAAACCAGACCGGCTGATGCTGAAACCAGACCGGCCGATGCCGAAGCCAGACCGGCCGATGCCGAAACTAGACCGGCCGATGCCGAAACCAGACCGGCCGATGCCGAGACCAGACCGGCTGATGCTGAGACCAGACCGGTTGATGCCGAGAACTTAAGAGAGGCGGCAAAGCCAGCTGATGTGCAGACTTCAATGGAAGTCAGTCTCGATCTTGGTACTTTACCGAAACTTTCTTCCCAAGAAGTAGCCGCCCGCGGTCTCGATAGAGAAGGTTTATCTCCGGCGATTGAAGGTTTGGGCGATTTAGCTCAAGCCAGAACTGCCAAGTTTGTGGAAGTAAACGAGCCGGCTAAGTATGCCAGGAAGGCTAGTTATGAGATGACCGAGGCTCAGCGCCCGGTTTTTGAAGAAGGCATCAAATTGATTCAGGGTGTCTTTAATGCTCATTCCAATCCCAAAGACGTGGTGCGCTTCCTTGAATATGGCGCAGGGCGTGGGCAAGAAGTAAAAGCTCAATTTGAGCAGATGGCAAAAGACTATAAAGACCTGGGTAATGTTCAGGTTCAGAAGCTAATAGAAGTAGCTATGAAAGCTACACCTGAGTCGGTTGCCGTAGCTGAAAGGGGGTTCGACCTGGCTGACCGCGCCTCTCGACCCGGTGTGGAAACTTTCGGACAAGAGTATCGCGACTTAGTGGAATTCGCCTGGGGCGCCGGTCGCGATGCCCAGGGTACGGTGCGCATTACTTCTGAGCTTTTAGGTCACCCTGGCATGAATCGTCTCTTAGGCGAAGTCTATGCTGGTTCGAATGGTCTCACCCGGGAGGTGGCCGATAGGCGCCCGGTTGATTGGGGCGATACACCGCCTGCTGCTCGCGACTTGCTCAGGCAGATCATCGGACACCGCCCGCGCAATGCCGATGAGCACATAATTCTAAAAGAAGGCATTCATATATGGGCCGATAGATTCCCTCAGCATGTTGGTGTTTTGCATCAGTTCGCTCGTGTCTCCGCCAATGGCGATATTGCCGCCATGATTGACTCACGCCTCGGCACAGACTATTTCTCTCGTTTCCGCGATAGTCATATCACAGAGCTGCCCGACGCTCCGGATGCCGCCCGAGCTGCTGGTCCCGAGCCGGTGGCTGAAGGTGACAATGTGCAGCCCAAGCCGGTTGAGACCAAGGAAGCTGAAGGTCCCGCCGTGGTACACGAACCCGGTAAGGTGACAGTTTATCCTGAACGGCTCTATGCCGACTTTGAGGGAGCAAGCGGAGCTGCTAAGCAAGCGCGAGCCCATTTGCTTTCCGACCACATAGGCTCTATGTCTGATGCCCAGTTCATCAATTGGCTCAAGTATCTGCACAGCCCTGTCGAGAGACCCGGCGCTCCTGCCGGTTTGTCCAATCTGAACGCTATGGGTATGAGTCGCTCGGCTGTTTTGAGTAGACCGGAAGTGGTGGCTTTAGTTACAGATCCGGCTTCTGCCCCTGTAGATGTGGCTACTATACGCAACTTCCTTGCCGCTCCAGCCAAGTCTCAGTCTGGTTCTATGCCGGTTGAATTGTCCGACTATCTTGGCTATCGCCTAGAAGCTTCCATGCAGAAACAGATAGCCGAGAATGCCCTTCAGGGTAATGCTGATGCTCCTGTAGACGGTGGACGAGTCTTACGAGAGGCTTTACCGCAGTGGTACCTGAGGCAGTTGCGTGATACTTATAGCACTAGAAATGCCGAAGGTGGTTACGATTATCCGGCCGACTTCAATCCTAATTTGATGAGATGGTTGGAATATGGTCGCCAACTCGACAGGCAGAATCCTAAGTACCGGGAATCTGAACCTCGCACCAGCTCGGTGGCTGATCGCTTCACTGCTTTAGATCAAGCCTTGGCTCTGCGCACACCTGAGAACGCTGCTCTGGTTGACCGACTTTTGCAACTGGGCGCTGCCGACCAGTTTGCCCTCAAGAATATGTTGGCTAAGCTTGACCCAGCTACCAATGCTCCCGAGCATGCTGAACTCTTGGGCATACTGGCAGCGCGGGCGCAAAATATGGGCGACTTGAAAGTTGTGACCGAAGCGGTGAACTCGGCTAAGAAAGCCGATCAAGATGCTTTCAAAGCTCGTAAAGACGGACGTGATACCAAGCAGGCGGAAAGTCAAAGAGAAGCCAATGAAGCTCTCGCTCTCAGCACGCTCTCTCGCGTTGTTCAACCTGGTACACCGGAGTATGCGAGGGCTCAACAGATTATCACCGATGTAGTCTCTGGCCGCATCAGAGATCCTCGGCCCGATGATCAAAATAGAGGTGGTGGTAGAGGCGGTCCAGGCGGACCTCGCTTCGGCGGCTCTGACAGACCCGGCTCGGGCAGACCTGGCTCAGACAGATCCGGTTCAGACAGATCCGGTTCAGATAGACAGGGCGGTCAAAGATTCGATCGCGGCCAGCAACGAGTAGTTACTGATCGCAGCGCCGCAGAGCCGTCGGCTGAATCGGCTGCACCGAAGTCCGTAACCTTCAATGATGCTCTTCCTGTCGAACCTGCTCAAGTGAGAGCAGTGGATGCTCCAGCTGATCAACAACAAAGACAGCCAGTTCAAGAGGCACCACCAGCTGATCAACAACAAAGACAGCCAGTTCAAGAGGCACCACCAGCTGATCAACAACAGAGACAGCCAGTTCAAGAGGCACCACCAGCTGATCAACAACAAAGACAGCCTGGTCAAGATATAGATACCGAACAACCTTCGCGGGTAGATCGCTTTAGGCAGCGCTATGAGAAGAAGAGAGGCGATGACTCGGACGGTGACGGTGATGGTGATGGTGGCGGGCGCAAGAAAGATTCGCCGCGACGTGCCGCTCGCCAAGAAAGACGCTTCGGCAGCTTCGAAGAACTGGCCAATAATTGGAACCGCGATCGATAAGAAATAAGAGCTGGAGATAAGTGAAAAGTCGGGGCTTTTTGCTTCTAGCTTTGCAATGCCTGATGGTAGGCATCAAATGTGAATTGGTCAAAGAGAACAAAATAAACTTCTGCAATTGAACTGCTGCCTTTTCGACAATATTCCTTCACCTCATTGATGGCAATTTGTGCAGCCTGCGCTAAAGGATAGCCATAGGCGCCTGTCGATATAGAGGGAAAGGAGATGCTCTTCAAATCAAACTCTTCCGCCAGCGCAAGACTGTTGCGATAAGCCGCTGCCAAGGTCTCGGCTTCATTGCTGGTACCGCCGCGCCAAATCGGTCCGACAGTATGAATGACATAGGCGGCTTTGAGATTGCCCCCTGCCGTGATCACCGCCTGACCGGGCGAACAGCCGCCCTGTCTGGCTTTGATTTCTTTGCATTGGCGAAGAATTTCGGGACCGCCTGCTTTGTGTATGGCTCCGTCAACACCACCCCCGCCCAGAAGTGACGAGTTGGCGGCGTTGACTATCGCGTCCACTTCTTCTCTAGTTATATCGCCCCTCTTGAGGACAATCTTGCGTCCATTCAGCTCTAGGCTCGCCACTACTTCTCCTCGTTGCTCAAGCGTTTCAAAGCTTATCGGGTGGCACTAGTTTTTGATCGATAATCTGTCCTGAGGCATTGAGCGTATAGTCAATTACCTGATCGCCGATTATCATTCTTTTGCCTGTAGGAATGCAGGGTGTATTGAGGTTGTGGTATTGGTACCTTGTTTCACTGACCAACACACCATGGAGATCTAGCTCTTTGACGACGATTGGTCTGGCTTGAATGCTTTGATTTGATTTGAGGTTTTCGGTGAAAGTGATAGTGCAACTGCCGTCTGCTCTTTTGGATTCTATGCGGGTGCTGCTTGAGTCGGGTAGCATAGTGGTAATGGTTTTGACACCAGACATGGTGTCAATGCGCATGGTCTGTATGCAGTTGGGTGCTTCGAAAGCTTCATTGTCAATCTGAAATACTGGAGAGGGGCTGACTATTTCATGCACCGGTTTGCTAATTTCGGGCTTGATTATTTCAGGCTTGTTTTCGTTTGGTATGAACTGGACACTCAAGTTTTCAGGCATTTGCAGGGGCAGGGCTCGTTGCTCTTGGTTTTGCAAGAAGCGCAGGGCGCCGGTCCCGGTGTTCATTTGGGAATTGACTATTTGCGAATTGACTTCGGGTGGCTGCGGGCTCGGTCGATTGAGCGAAATCGGTTCGCTTCCAGTGTTTCGAATTTGGGCCAAGGGTGCCGATGTTTCGGTCGGTGCTGGAATCGGCGGCTTGATTTCTTGGGTGCGGTTTTTCTGGGCTAAATTGGCTTCAGTGATATCTCTAAAATTGCTTTCCGCTTTGGCCAAAGGTTCGATCAAATTTGGTTTGGCAAGTTCTTCGTTGCCGCTGCTTTTGCCTGGTTGTAAGCCTTTTAGAACAGAGTTGAGAGAGCGCTTCTGCGGCTTTGTTTCGTTTGGAGCTTGCGCCTGCGGCGATGGCCCTGCCGAGGCGTTTTCTTGTGCTTTCGCCAGCGTTTGCTGGGGCATTATTGGCGTTGTCGGCATAACCGGTTGAACTTCGCTTTCTGGCTGATTGTTTCTGGCTCGGTGTCCCTGTCCCCAGCCTTCTCTTTTTAGTTCGGTTTCGTTTGCAGGGTTGGTCGCTTCAGTGTTTGCCGGGCTCATCGACCAAATTTTTGCCGCTAACTGATCTGGGCTTGGTTGCTGGCTTTTGTTTATTTGAGTTTGCAGAAAACGACGGACCCCGCTTTCATCAGGCTGGTCGTTGTTTTGTCCCTGTGATTGAGGTAATTCAGGGGGCTGCCCCATTGTTCATACTCACATAGAAAGTTAGCTGCCCATTATTTCTCTTGCCAGGACCACCCTTTGTGTTTGTTTGGAACTATCGCGGGCGGCTCTGGCTGCATTCAAAAGTTTATCCAGTTCTTGACCGTCTTCCGGCACGCCTGCCACGCCAAAAGCAAACACCAGACCACGCGGATCCATTTCAGCTGATAGCGGTGCTTCTTTCAATACGTCAACGATACGATTAGAAAGAGCGGCTGCTGCTTTAGCGTTTGAATTGGGCAAGATCAGAGCGAAGTCGAAAGTTTCATAGTGACCCAATAAGTCAATTGGTCTTTTTACAAGGCTGATTCGTTGCATGGCTCGCTTCACCGCCAAAATCTGCAACGCTTCTACCTGTCCGCCGGCCTGTCTTCTATGACCGAGGCTGAAAACCACCAAAGAAAATGGGAAGTTGAAATATTCATAGCGCAGATATTCCTGCTCTAAGAAATAAAGAAAAGCCGGATAGGTGAGGATGCCGGTTTCTTGCCTGACTAGATGCTTTGTCACGCTCTGCAGGGTGGCTTCATCAATGCCAAGGCTGCGCAAATTACCAGAGCGTGCCTGCTGATCTGTCACTTGCACCAAACCGCAGCTGATCAGGTTGAATAGAATCGGCACATACTCTGCCTTCTTCATTGGTTTTTTGCGCAGAATATCGTAGAAAGTGCTGCGTCCGTCGATTAGTTCAAAGAACTCCATTTGAGGCTTAACCGCAATCGGAGCCCCTTTTTGCAATTTAGAAGCAAACTCAGACTCTGATATCACCGACATGCGCTTGACCAAAATCGACTCCATTTTGAGGTTAGCCGACTCTAGATATTTGCTTTGATCGAGCAGGGTGACGCCTTCCATGAGCATGGCATCTAGTCTGCGTTTTACTGTTTGGTGTGGTGTCGTTTCGTCGGGCCAGAAGCGAAATTCGCCCGTGGTCCAAGTGATAAGCTCGATGACGGCATCATCACCGCCCACATCTTTGAGCTCGGCATGCATTGGGGTGCCGTCTACAAAATAGACTTTAGCTGTTTCGTTCTTGTCTTTGACATCTAGTCTGCCGGTCATTTTCGACATAGTGATCGATTGCAAGAGGTTGGGGGCTTGCATCTTGGTAAGATCGCCTTCCAGTGTCGCTTTCAGACCTGGGCGCGGTGAGTCGAAGATAACGGCGTTTTCTGAATTGGTGACGATGGGCATTTCAGCGGAAGTGTTGCCAACCGGTTTGAGGTTGGACATTGAATCAGTGCCCATGAAAGAGTCGGCCACACTGTCTGCCAGCGGGTCGCAGCCGCAGCCGCTCAAGACTATGTTGGCAACTAGACTGACATCGCTTTCTGCATGCTGAAAGATAACTTGGTGCCCCTGATTGGTCATCTGCGATAAGGTCCAAACAGGCAGTCCGATTTCTTGTTCGAACTTTACGGTCAAGAGATATTCTTGAGAGCCTTCAGTTACTGAAAAAGGCTGTTCGACGAGACGACCCGGCACTTTACAAGCCTCTTGGTGCAAGAAGTGAATGTCGTTGTAAGAGGGCAGTATTGAAACTTTAGGCAAGCGGATGCCGCGCGGAATTGGCGCGTTTCCCTTACCTGCTTGAGAATTCCTTGATGAAAACATTTCCAACGCTTAAATAGTGATTACTATCAGTTTGCCACATATAGAGAACTATGAAACAAAATAAGAGGTAGAAAAGAAGCACTCGCCTTGTGAAGAGGCGAGTGCTTCGGTCGAACTATTTTCTCTTGACTGCTTTGTCGATCTTACGGATAAAGACCGCGCAGTCTCTTGGCTTCGGCGATTCTTGAAACACCGATGCGAAGAGCGGCCATTCTCGGTCTCAGTTTGCTCTTCGTAGAGAGTTCCAGAACTTGATCGCAGGCTCTGCCCATGATCTGTTCGAGGCGCTGATTGACTTCGTCTTCACTCCAGAAGAGATGCATCATGCCTTGTACCCATTCGAAATAGCTGACAGTGACGCCGCCGGCGTTAGCGAGAATGTCCGGTACCACGATAATGCCTTTATCGTGCAAAATGCTGTCGGCTTCAGGCGTGGTTGGACCGTTTGCGCCTTCAACGATGATTTTGCAATTGAGCTTGTCGGCATTGCTTTCGGTTATCTGGCCACCGAGAGCGGCAGGCACCAAGACATCGCAGGGCAAGGTGAGCAAGTCTTTGTTGGCGATTTCTTGTGAATCTTGGAAGCCTTGTACTTTGCCCATTTCCGAGACATAAGCCATGAGGCGCGGAATATCGAGCCCGTCTGGATTGTAGATGCCGCCGTAGACATCGGAGACGGCTACTATTTTGTAACCGGCTTGGTGCAAAAGTTTTGCTGTGACGGCGCCTACGTTGCCGAAGCCTTGTACTACCACTTTGGGAGCATCGCTCTTGATGTTGTAGTGATTGACGGCGCGGCGCACGCAGTAGGCGACACCACGTCCGGTGGCCTCGGTTCTACCGAAAGAACCTCCGATGGAAACAGGCTTGCCGGTGACCACTGAAGGAACGGTGTGACCGACGTTGATGCTGTATGTATCCATGATCCAGGCCATTGTCTGTTCATTGGTATACATGTCGGGGGCGGGAATATCTTTGTCGGGTCCGAGCAAGTTGATGATTTCAGATGTATAGCGTCTGGTCAGGCGCTCGGTTTCACCGCTGGTCAGTTTCCAGGGCTCTACTCTGATGCCGCCTTTGGCGCCGCCGTAGGGTAGACCCATAAGGGCGCATTTCCAGGTCATCAACATGGCGAGGCAGGAGACCTCGCCCAGGTTTACTTCTGGATGGAAACGAATACCGCCTTTGGCCGGTCCGAGAGTGACGTCATGATGCACTCTGTAGCCGGTGAAGGTTTTAACCGAACCGTCATCCATGCGCACCGGTACGGTGACGATGAGGGCTCTTTTGGGATATCTGAGACGTTCGTGCAACTCTCTATCGAGGCCCATCTCCTCTGCGATTTCGTCGAGCTGACGCTGGGCGCCGAGAAAGTGCTCTGTCTCACATTCCATAGTCGGTTTATCTGCCGACGTGACCGCTACCATAGAGATCTCCTCCAGAAATAAAACTGTTTTTCGGGCGTCTCTTTAAAAAGGCAAAAATCTTGCCTTTCAAAGACGTTGCAATATGTTAACGCTTATATGCAGCCGATATGGCCACAGTTACCTCTCGGCAAGCACTTAAATTTTTCTCAGAGCAGTCCCTGTTTGGCTTTGTGGTTCATGAGCCTGTCATGATTCGACCCTTTTTCAATGTCTAGAAACGTAAGTTAAAAGATTATCGGGTAAGAAATCTGGTAGCTTTGACTGCGGTCAATTTTTATCGGTTACTAATTTAATACCGGGTCTGGTATCAACCCTACTTATGAAGATTACTTTAGAGCACGCCCTAAACCTCCTTCTCGTATTTTTGCCGGTGCCAATCATTGGCAGCGCCCTGCACTGGTCGCCGGTGGTCGTATTCCTAAGCGCCTGTATTGCGATTGTGCCCCTTGCCGGTCTGATGGGCAAAGCCACCGAGTACCTGGCCGATCGCATTGGTTCAGGCTGGGGGGCTCTTTTGAATGCTACATTCGGCAACGCTTGTGAACTGATTATTGCCTTGGCTGCCTTGCGCGCTGGACTTATCGATGTTGTGGAAGCCTCTATTACCGGTTCAATAATCGGCAATATCTTGCTGGTTCTAGGCGGGTCAATGTTGGTTGGCGGTTTGCGTTATCAAACCCAATATTTCAATCGTACCGCCGCTACTACTTCAGCTACATTATTAGCTCTGGCGGCAATCAGCTTGACCGTTCCGGCCGTCTTTCAGTTGGCCAATGCCCATGGCGGCAAGATTGCCCAGCACAGCAACTATGACCTGGCTCTGGCCATTGCCGCCATTCAGCTTGTTACTTATGTGCTCAGTTTGATTTTCAGCCTTAAGACCCACAAGCAGCTTTATTTTAGTAATGATGGTGAGGAAAAGGACGCGGCCTTAGGAACGGCAGGCTGGGGAGTGGGCAAATCAAGCGCTGTGCTTTTGATTGCCACAGTTGCCGTGGCTGTACTTTCTGAGTATCTTGTCCATGCCGTAGAGCAGTCTGCCGATGCGCTCGGGCTCAGCCACATCTTTATCGGTGTAATTCTTGTCGCTATTGTCGGTAATGCGGCTGAGCACAGCACTGCCATCTTAATGGCGCACAAAAATAAGATGGACCTGTCGATCAATATAGCCCTGGGTTCAGGCAGTCAGATTGCTCTTTTTGTGGCTCCGGTGATTGTTTTTGTCGGTTATTTCACTGGCCATCCTATGGACCTTTGCTTTTCAGAAGTAGAAATATTGTCTATAGTAGTCTCGGTGATTATTCTCTCTTTCGTAGCCACCGATGGAGAATGCAACTGGCTTGAGGGAGTTCAGCTTCTGGCTGTCTACTGCATTTTGGGTGCGGCCTTCTTCTTTGCCGCCCATTAACCCATTAAATAGGTCTTCAAATAGGTCTTTCTCATGCCTGAATTGCCTGAAGTAGAAACCGTAGTGCGCGGCTTGAATGCCGCTATAGGCGGCGACCATATTGTCTCGGTGAAAGTTCTGAGGGAAGATTCCGTCGCCTTTCCCGATGTCGCGCTTTTTTGTCGGTCGCTTGGGCAAAAGAAGTTTTTGCAGGCCTGGAGACGAGGCAAATATATAGTGATTGAATTGGAAGGCGGCTCTTCTTTGATTTGTCATCTACGTATGTCGGGCCGCCTCATAGTGAAAGGGAGCACTGGCCGAAAGCGGGCTGAACGGGGGCGCTTTCTGCGTGTGCTTTTTCAGCTGGGCAGCGGCAGAGAATTGCATTTTGAAGACATGAGGGTTTTCGGCAGGCTCTGGTTCAAGCCCGACCACTTGACACTGGAGGAAGTAGTGCCTTCAATCGCTGAATTGGGAGTGGAGCCGCTTGCTCAAGACAACTTTGGCGGCGGTCTTTCTGGAAAACTATTGCAAGAGTTATTTGACGGCAAAAGTCAGGCAGTGAAGTCGGCGCTCTTAGACCAGCGCTTGGTGGCTGGTGTAGGCAATATCTATGCCGACGAGGCCCTTTTCTTGAGCGGCGTGCACCCGCAACGAAAAGCCGGTTCCCTCAAGAAGAAAGAGTATGAGAAATTAGCCGAGAATGTCAGAGCTGTCTTGACTATGGGTATCGAATCGGGCGGTTCTACTTTGAGAGACTATGTCAATGCCGAAGGTGTGAACGGCAATTACCAAAATCAGGCTTATGTTTATGGTCGCACCGGCTCCCCCTGTCTGCATTGCCAAAGTGCAATCGCTAGGGTAAAGATTGCCGGGCGGTCCAGCCATTTCTGCCCTCGTTGCCAGAAAGCGCAGAATTAGTCTTCTGCCGCAGGTCTTCTTCAGCAGCTCTTTTCAGCATCAGCTCTTTAGAGTAGCGACAATGCGCACACCCACCGGCGCTATGGCACCGCTTTCAGCCAGGGCTGCTTCCCAATGAGCAAGCTTGGCTGCTTCAATGCCACCGTCGGTAGTGTCGGGCAATAGATCGCAGAGATATCGGAATAGATAGGGAACTCTTGCTTCCATTTCCACCACATAGTCATCGTCCAACACGCTTTTAATATGTTCGAAAGGGGCGATGTGGTGCTTCTCTTCATGGTGGCGCCGCCAAACTTCCAAAGCTTGACGCACATAGTCTTCAGGGCTATCGGCGTCGAAGAGGGAAAGCCCGCCGCGGGAAGAACATAACCACGCATGCCGATCATTTATCTGGTAGCGGTCGTATAGCAGGGCAGCCAAAGGAAAGAGCCAAGCACAGGTCCTTTCGTCGACACGTTCATAGGAAAAATCTTCGATGATGATTTTCCCTTTCTCTTTCAAAAGAGATCTAGCTCTGGCGCTGGTTTGACGTAAGGGGACAAGATGATGCATGACTCTACTAAAGAGAAGGGCATCAAATTTTTCTTCTTTTAGCTCGCTTGTCTCGAGAAAGTCGCCTTCGATAAACTTGAGACCTTTTACTTCGTTTCCCAATTTACGGTCAAGAGCGGTGACCTGAAACCCTTTCTGGTAGAGGTTCTTGGCGATTTGTCCGCTGCCTGCGCCCACATCTAATATTGCCGCCTTGGGCTTCAGGTGCTGGGCGGCAAAGTCACTGGTTGACTGTTGTTGAAATTCAAAAGGTGTAAGTTTCAGGCTTTCAATCATTTTTTACTCGACTTCCTAAACAGAAATAGCAAAGCGGCAGTGATGCAGTTAGTCAAAACGAAGGTGAGCACGTGCAAAATGGTTGCATAGGCTAGAGCTTGTGCTTTAGAGACCTGGGGGGCAACCAGTTCCATCGATTGGCAGACTAGATAGTGAAAAGAACCGGCATTGCCGGGCGTGGGGATGAGAACTCCCACTGAACCTATAGTGAAAATAATCAGCGTATCTATCGGTCCGATAATTTTCTCTAAATGAAATGCCGGCAGCATAAAGTAAAAGTTGCACCAGTAAAGTGCCCAGATCACAAAGCTGAGGGTGGCTATGAGCGGATAGCCTAATGGGTCTTTGAGAGCGCGGGTGCCCGAATCGAACTGATCGGCCATTTCGCTTAGTTTCTCGAGAATATGTTTAGGCAGTTTGCCTGCAAGAAAGTTTTGTTTGAGGAGGACGCGCAAAATCGAACCGGCGTATGGCAGAAGCAGGAGTCCGATAATTGTCGCGATAAGCAAACCGATGCCTCCCTTGAGCAGCGCTGGGAAAGATTCTAGGAAGCTTTGAGGTAGAAAAATCAGACAGGTACCAAGCAGGAAGACAAGCAGCGCCATGTCGAGCATGCGGTCGACCAATAAGGTGGAAAGAACGCCGGGCCAGGCTAGTTTTTCATCTTTGCAGATGGCGAGAAGACGAGCCACCTCGCCGCCGCGCGGAATGGCAACATTTATGGCATAGCCTAAGATAACTGCATAAAATGAATTAAGAAGGCTAATCTGCCTGCCGGCAAAAGGTTTGAGCAAGATTGTCCAGCGGTAGGCTCTTAGAAGATGGCTTGTCAGGGCCGTGACTATAACGATAGCCAGGGGCCAGGGATTGATTGCTTGGGTGTAGCGCCATATTTCAGCCGGGTCGACTTTATTGAAAGCAAAGTAAAGCAATACCGCTGAAATGGCGAAAGAGGCCAGTTGCTTGAGAATATTGCTTTTGCCGGAAGGTTTGGAAGGTTTGGAAGATTCGGTATTTTCGGCTGCAGTGGAGGACGGTGTCTCTTCTAGATTCAAGTTTGATTAGTCTTTAGGCGGGGAACTAACCATTAAGGTTACTATGCAGGGCGGGTCCACGCTTGATCATTCGCAAAATATTTTGAGTGAGCGTTAAATGGGGAACAATTTGAGGGTAGATAGAATTAGCCCGACGGTTTTGTCAAGAGTGTTGCGGGTTTACAATGTGGAAGCCCTTGTTCGGTGGTGAAATGGAAGCCAGGAAAACTAAAGTACTTCTGATAGAGGATGGCAAGGAGGTTGCTCCTGACCTTAAGGATGTCATTCAGACAATGGCGAACGAATTCACCATGGAGGTTACCGACCATCTGGCCGGTGGGCTCAAGGTTTTGTCGGAAGGAAATATTGATGTTGTAGTTTTGGACGTGTCGCGTTCGGGTGAGAGCGGCGATAGCCTGGCCGGCTTTTTGAAATTGAAAGAGAAAGACGCCAGTGTTCCTGTTGTCATGTTAGGGTCGGCCAAGCAAGATAAGATGGCCAGCGAGGCAGTCAAACAAGGCGTCAAAGATTTTCTTGTCAAAGAAGAACTGGACGGTCGTCTGTTTTTGCAGTCTATTCGCTATGCCTCAACTTTGAAGAGATTGGAAGATGAGCTGAAAGCTTTGCGTGAAAAGCTTGTGCTCACCGAGAAGCAGCTGGAGATGATAGCCAATGTCGATGCCTCCACCCAGGCTCTCAGTCGTGCCGGTCTCGAGAACGCCTTGGAAGCCGAATATGTGAGAGCGCAGCGCGGCGGTTGGAATCTTGTCGCCATGCTTATCGACTGCGACGATTTTGATCGCATCAACAGGCAGTTTGGTCATGCCGTCGGTGATGTTGTGCTCAGGCAAATTACAGAGAGAATTAGAGAAACAGTTCGCCCCACCGATCATCTGGCTCGCATGGGTGGTGACGAATTTTTGCTTATCTTGCCCGATACCCGTATTGCCGAGGGCATGATGGTTGCTGAGAAAATAAGGCTTTCGGTGGGCGAGTCGCCATTGCGTCTCGCTTCTGAAACAGTGCGGGTCACCTCTAGTATTGGTGTTCTAGCTTTGCCCTATGAGTTTTGTTCAATTGAAGAAGTTCTCTCTTTAGCTCGGCTGGCTGTGCGGGAGGCCAAACTGCTCGGTAAGAATAGAGTATCCAGCGGTGAGAAGAATCCTGGTCAGGCTCCATCTCTCAGCCCCGACAAACAAGCTCTAGATGAATTGACTGAAAAATTGCGCAAAGGCGATTGTTTCAGAGCAGTCTCTATGCCTATTTTTCACTTGGCCGACGAGAAAGTTGTCGGTTATGAAATCTTGAGCCGTGGTCCAGCCGGAGCCTTTGAGATGCCCGACGATCTCTTCAGGGTCTCAGTGGAACATAACTTGCTAACAATTGTCGATTTGCGCTGCCTCAAGACTTGTCTGGCTGCTTGTACAGACAGCAAGTTCGACCAGAAGGCGCGTTTCCACGTCAACCTCTTCCCATCCACCATCATGGATACACCAATTGAGCGGCTGCTTACTCTTTTCCCTCTCGAGAAACATGAAGGAACCTTCTGTATTGAGATAAGCGAACAACAGTTCATTGGCGATCCGGCTTATTTGCGGGAGCATGTTCAGGCCCTTAAAGAGCGAGGGCTCTTGGTGGCAATCGATGACGTTGGTTTCGGCAGAAGCTCACTTGAGAGTTTGATTATTCTTGAGCCAGATATCGTCAAGATCGACCGCAAATATGTCTCGGGCATTTCGGCCGACCCTGCCAAGGCCAGACTATTGAAGCGTTTGGTCAAAGTCGTAAACAGTATCGGTGCCGACTTGGTGGCCGAGGGTATCGAGTGTCGAGAAGAGCTTGATCTGCTTGTCGAAATGGGTGTTCCTTTTGGTCAAGGTTGGTATTGGGGCAAGCCGTCTTAGTTGCTTGAGAGGCTTGACTTAGATATCAGGCAGACCGAGAGAGGTCGAAATAGATTTTGCCAAAGACAGTGTAATAGATGGTTCTTACCGCATAGAGTCTCTGTTGGGTCGCGGTGGAGCCGGTGATGTCTATGCTGTCACCGAAATAGCGAGCGGTCGACGCTTGGCTTTGAAAGTCTTAAACGACAAAGCTTCTCTTGTCGAAAAGAAGCGATTGCGCTTTATCAGAGAAGCTCTATTAGTGGGAAGGTTAGACCATCCTGGCGTAATCAAGATCGTTCATTGCGGTGTGCATGATGGAGCTACTCTCTATTATGTAATGTCGCTCATGGAAGGTGAGACCCTCGATAATCGCTTGGCTCGGCAGAGTCCCTTACCTCTGGCTTTGGCCATAGATGTGGCTTTGTCGATTTTGGAAGCGCTCGCTTATGCTCACAGTAAGGGGGTAATTCATCGCGATATAAAGCCTGGCAATATTTTCTTGGTTGGGCAGGAAGACGGTCAAATCACAGCCTGTCTGCTTGATTTTGGTCTAGCGCGCACCACTGTCTCTGAAGGGGGTGAAAGCCTCGGTTTGACCGGCTCTCGTGACGTAATTGGCACACCGGTGTATATCAGTCCCGAGCAAAGTCTTGGCCGCACTCTAGATGCCCGCTCCGATCTTTATTCTTTTGGCATTACTTTCTTTGAGATGCTCACCGGGGCGCCACCATTTCTAGGGGATAATTTAATGGAAACCCTGGTCTTGCATCAAGAAGCGCCTATTCCCCGTCTTGCTCAATTTAATAGCGAGAGCAGATTCGATCCATTTTTAGAGGATTTTGTCTGCCGGCTGCTAGCTAAGAAAGCCGACGAACGCTATCAGTCAGCCGCTGAGGCCCTGGTTGACCTGGTCGCCTATCGGCGCAAGCTAAGAGGCGAAACATCGCCTTATGATAGCGATGCCGAAAGAGATATGGTCAGGGTTTTTTCTCGGTTGTCTTTGGTTTTGGGAGTGCTGGCCCTGCTTGGCAGTCTTTCGATACTCTTGATCTTTGGTTTGGACAAGAAAGCAGGTAAAAGTGCTGGCCGTCTGGAGACCGGTGCGTCTCTCGCCAGCAAAAGTCTTACCCCCAGTTTGGCCGACGAGGAAGCTCATAGAAGGCAGCTTAAGCAGGCGGCTCTGGCTGTAAGACCGGCAAGTTATGCGCGACCGGCTTTGACCGGCAAGGGGGGCGGACGGGTTTATTTGCTGCCTGAGAAAATGCCTTATTCGCCGCTGTTTGTGCATGACGCTAACCTTAATGTCGAGCGCCCCCTTGCTTCTTTTAACGGTCGTTATCTGCGTGTTGGTCCGGCTGAGCATCTGGCTGTGGCTGTCAAAGCCGATCTGCTTGCCGTACCGCAATTTCTTTTAGGGTTTGATAGTGACGTACTCGATAGTCTGCATTTTCCAAAAGGGGCGCAAAATCTAGAGAGCTTTCTTCAGACCGCTTCTTATTTTAAGGGGCTAAAAAAGCTGGACCTGCAACATACCGAGGCTGACGACGGTTTGCTTTCCATTGTCGACGCTTTTACCGAGTTGCAATATCTCAATGTCCGGCACACAAAGATTAGTGCCGAGGCTTTGAGCGGCCTGAAACGTCTATCTAAGTTGCAGACTTTGGAGTTGGCAAAGATGCAAGGCGATATCGGCTTGCTTTTGAATAAGCTTCAGCCTGGAGTAATGCAAATGCTAAGTCTGGAGGAAATGCCCCTCGATGATGCCTCTTTAGCAATGGTCGGTCGACTTAAAGGGCTGTTTTCTTTGAAGCTGATAAACTGTGGTATCGCAGGCCGCGACTTGCATGAGTTGAAGCCGCTTGCCCCGGGTCTTTTTATGCTCGACTTAAGCGGCGACCGTATCGATCCGTCCGTCTTGTCTTTTTTAGACCAGTGCAAAAATCTGAAAGATCTTAAAATCGATGTTTCACTCTGGAACGAGGCGCAGGTAGCAGAATTGAAGCAGTCTATGGTTAATTGTCCGTCGCTCAGGCTGGTTGGGAAAGCCGGTCTCTCAAATTGACTCGGCCAATAGTCAATAACGATCAGTCAATAACGATCAGTCAAACAACGGTGGTATGGGCGGGTTTTGTCATTGGCATCCTTTTGAGACTTTAACCAAAGCAAGTTATCCACTTCAGACGACTTCAATCTAGTGCCGGTCAAAAGCCTGGTCAAAGCTTCTTTCAGCTTCTCCACCGCTACTAGGGTGGCGCATCTAATTGCTATTTCTTCCGGGCTGTCTTGTGCGAGCACTGTTTTTGCATCTATCAAGGCAGTTAGATCTTTGCTGTAGTTGAAGACTCCCCAGTCTCTCAAAACCTGCGGTAGTTTATAGTCGGCAAAGGCAGTCAATTCTTCCATCTGCTCCAGTCCCTCCAGCTTCTTCAGGCGCATCATATAATCGATGTCGCTGACCAGCAGCTGGGCTCGTTTGAGAAAATCAATACTTATTGTTTCTCCCGAGGTGAGAACGGTACTGCTCTTGTCTTGATAGCCTTGCAAGCGCTCCTTTATTTTATAGGCTTTACTAAGGGCTTTCTCGGTTATTAAAAGTTCGCTACCAAAGCCATCGGTAAGAGCTTGCATTAGTTCCATAAAGTTGGCGAAACGTTTATCCATAAGCTCTAGTGAGTTTTGCCCGCTCAAGGCCAATGCCAAATCAGACGGCTTGGCTCCTGGTTTTTGGTAAAGCTCCTTGAGGCGGTCGATATTTTCTCGCAAGCTATGTAAGAGCGCCAGGCTGCCATTGTAAGTGGTGCCATAGCTGGCATAGGTCCAACGCGGTTCGGTCCAATAGCAAAAACCGAGAGTATGGAAAATCGCCAAGAATTCCACCGCTTCATAGAGACTTTTGCGAGTTATGTATTGCTGCACTTGGGCGGGAGCTGCCGATAGCCAATGTAGTGCTCTTACCGGCGGCAGGCTGTAAGTTTCGGCTAGTTCGAAAGAAAGATAGCGAAGAGCCGTCTCGTCCAATTCGACATGCTTCTGCTGGTTAAAATATAATCGAGCTGGTCCGAGGATCGGGTGGTCGTCTGTCAAACCGGAACCTCCCGGGCTGGGCACATATCTGGGAACATATAAAGTATAGTTCAGTAAGATTGTTTTGTACTGCAGCGAGGTCTCAAAATTTATGCAAGTGCAAAAGATCTGCAGGACTAAATTACTGCAGGACTATAATACTTAAGGACTAAAGACAATCGGCAGAAAAGAAGATGAGCCGGACCATAAGATAGAGGCGCAGATTGATCTTGATGCTGTTTCTCTGGGGCTTTTGCTTGTGGTTGCTTTGGCTTTGACCGTCTACAAGTTGACTTTCATATTTCTGCATCCGTTGGCAGTTTCGCCCGACCAGGCGCTCTATCTTGAGACCGGAAAGCTGATTTTGCAGGGAGAGATTCCTTATCTCGATTTCTTTGATTTCAATCTGCCCCTGATAATGTATCTAAGCGTAATACCGGTGGTGGTGGCAAAGCTGCCTGGTCTCGACTCTTTGCCTTTGCCTTTGGTTTTCAACCTAAGCATCGAATTGTTCTTCCTGGGCTCGTTTGCAGTTCTGCTGCGCTTAATGCGGCAGAGCAAGGGCGACATCCCTGCTTCTTTCAGCTTCCCCTTCCTTCTTGTCTATGCCTGTTTCAATCAATCCCTCACTTCCGATTTCGGTCAGCGTGAGCATCTCTTCTTGCTTGCTTTCGTTCCCTGGCTGCTCTATCGAACAGTTTCGACAGCCACTGCCAATCAAACTTTTGGTCGACGGCTTGGAACGGGCTTGGCCTTCCTTGCGTCCCTCGGTCTGGCCCTTAAGCCGCAGTTTCTCATCTTTGCCTTGTTCTTGGAAGGAACGATTTATCTATGGAGAAAGGGCCGGTTATTCGATTCGGATTTGAAGTCTCTAGGACTCTTTTACCTGGCAATCAATATCAGCAGTTTTCTTTTGCCTTTTGAGGCCTGGCGCATCTATTTTCAGCAGGCTTTGCCTCTTTATTTCTATGGCTCAAGTTGGAGTGCCAAGTCTTTCATGCACTGTCTATGCGGCTTTGATTATTTCTACTATCCGATATTGCTTTTATTTGCCGCTCTGCTTCTTTATCTAACCGGAGCCTGGCAGAGCTTGCCTCTGCTGCTTAGGCGCTTGGGTTTTGCTAATATTCTTATGGCTCTGGTGGGCTTACTTCACTATCTAGCCGGTGGTCAAGCCTGGACTTACCGTATTTTGCCTTTGCAACTCTTTGGCTTGCTTGCATTGTTTTGTCTCCTCTATGCCTTGCTTGATTCTCTTTGGTCGAGATATTGTCCCATTGAGAAGTTGCGGACCTTGATACCAGGGGCAGTGTGTCTCCTGGCTTTGTATCTGACCGGCTTTAAGACCGTACAAGAAATTTTGGCTGTGCAGTCGGCGCCCTTGTTCAAGGCTGATGGTTGTGTTTTCGCTAATAGTCCGCTCAGTGATCTTGATTCATCTTTTCTCTCTATTTCTTCAAACAGTGCTGCCGGGCAGAGTGTATTGACTATTTCCAGCGGTATAAGACCTGCCTATCCGGCTCAGTTGCAAGCCAATCGCCAGCCGGGTAGTCGCTATCTCTATTTCCCGCTCATGATGCTTCTACAAGCTTCGCACTCTAGAAAAGATGAGGGCTGGCGAAAACATTTTCAGCGCATGGAAGAGCGAATGATTAGCGAGCTCGGTAATGACATTGTGGCAAGGAAGCCCACCTTGATTTACTTGCAGCTGGAGCCTATCGGGGCTGAGCTTTCGCGTTTCGGCTTTATCGAGAAGTATTTGCATGGATACAGTTTGTTAGGTTATTGCGAAGGCAGTGCTGTTTATAAATTGCAGCAGTAGATGATACTATTGACATACTTTGGGGGATTGGTAGTGCAGGAAGGTTCTCAGGAGAAACAGCAGTCTGGAGGCGGATCTTGGATAGCTTCTCTGCTTGCTTCTTGGGTCGCTTCCGGGCTCGCTTCTTGGGCTGCCTATGTGGCGCTGGTTCTTCCTGCTTTTCTTTTCATTGCTTCTGACTATTTGCGCCGCCGCGGCGATTTGTCTAGTCTGGTGGCGCAGAGACTCTTTATTAATGGCTTGGTCTGTCAAGACCAGGTGCCCTATATCGACTTTATCGATCTCAGCCAACCTATCATCTATGAACTCTTCAAGTTCCCCCCCTTTTTGCATGGGCTCTTGCTTTCATTTGGTTTGGCTTGTCGTCTTGAAGAAGTAGTAAAGTCTCTTTTTCTTGTGCTCACCTTGCTCTCTTCCCTGGCTTCTTTTTGCTTTGCTCGTTATGCCTTGAAGCGCCTGGCTGAAAGAACTACGGGCGGTGAATCTGCGCTGCTCTCGGGTGGGGAAGCCGGTTCTAATTCGCAGCCTCTGGCTCTAGCTCGCGAGATCGAGATCGCGGCATTGCCTTTTGCCCTCGCCCCGGTGCTACTTGCCTACATGGCTCGTTTTCAGATTGGTGAAGTGCAATATTTGATGGGCTTGGCTGCCATTCCTTGGCTGTTAATGCGCTATTTGGCTTATCGTGGTATCGAGTTTTCGGTCTGGCTCTCATTGCTTTGCGGGGCGGTCATGGGGGTGGCCTTTTCACTCGAGTATCCCTATGTTTTAGTACCGCTTGTGCTTGAACTATTTATGGCCACTAGTTTTTGGCAGTTCAAGCCGATCCTCTCTTACAATCTTCTTGGTTTTGCCCTATCGGCTATGGTGGTGTTCCTGCGTTTGCGCAAGTGGCCTGAAGCCATGCAAAAGGCCTACTTCGAGTGGATCATTCCTCTTCGGCAACTGCAATTCGGCGAACTGGATGAGATGATTCAGGGGCAGGGTTCTTCGCCCGATCTCTCTTACGTGTTTTACTTTTTCGTTGCCGTATGCGTTCTGTATATTTTCATCGACCGTCGGCTTCCAATTTTGCGACCCGCCGTTGCTACCGGCGTTATAGGGCTATTCTTTTTTATTTTAGAGAAGCAGGGTTTCACTCGCGATATCGTTTTGGCGATGTCCGGGCTTATCTTGGCTGCTTTGCTTAGCCTGGCTTATATAAGTCGCAGTTTCTCTAAGGCGGAAAGCTCATTCAGGCGCTTTGTCACGGTCGGGCTCAGTGCCGCCGTCGTTTTGTATGCCGGCTATTTCGCCTTCAGCATCGAGCATGACTATAGCGAGGGAATCAATCCCCATCCGAAAGAAAAGAGCGCATTGCCGGACGTCAATTTGTTTGTGCAGCAGCACTCGCAGTGGCAGCATCCGGTTGCCATGTTTTGTGATTATCCTGATTCTACTTTTCCGCTGCTCCTAAATTTAGAGCGCAGCTCCGGCACTATGCTCGTGAATAGTCGTCCGGTAAGGCTTTTGATGAAGCTGGAGCGACTTTGTGTTTTAGATGAGCGCTGGAAGCGTCTCAAGAACCTGATAGTCGGCAATCTTGAGGCTGAGTTCTCCAGTGCTCGTGCCGATTTGGTTTTAGTGCACGGCTGTTATCTGAAGGAGTTTATGGAAGCGAACGGCCTGCTCAAACTATTGCAAGAGAACTATAGCGAAGGCGGCTTTTGTTTGTTTCAGAGTGATAACCGTCAACCTCGGGAGTTTCTTGGCTATTATTTCGGCTTTGACTCTTTCCTGCGCAGAAACACAAGCTTGCAGGCGCCACCGCCTAGGCAGAGTCGTACCGGGGGGCTAGAGGGTGGATAGTCTCAAACAGGAGAAGAAGAGACGTCTTGATCTGGTTTTTTTGTTGGTGGTTTTCTCTTTCCTAACCATCCTCAGTGCTAAGTTCCCATATTGGTTTTTGCACCAGCTGGCCATCAGCGCCGATCAGTCTGTATATGTCGAGAGCGGTAATCTAATTTTGCAGGGTAAGGTGCCCTATTTAGATTTCTTCGACTTCAATCCACCTTTAATTATGTATCTGAACGTGATACCTGTGGTAGTAGCAAAACTTTTCCATTTGCCCTTGCCGCTGGGTTTGAATGTTACCGTGCAGTGTTTTCATATTGTCAGCACCGCCTTGTGTTCTTATTTTGTCTTTGCCTTTCGTCGTACCCTGTTGGCGCCGGCTTTTGTGCCTATGCTCTTTGCCTTTGCCCTCTATTCGCAAGGTTTGATTGCTGACCACGGGCAAAGAGAACATCTCTTTACCCTAGGCTTCATGCCTTTTTTCTTCCTCAGGGGCTTGCGTTATCTAAAGCAAGAGGAAAAGGAAATTGATAGGCGGTTGGCCATTTTTACCGGGGCCCTGGCCGGCTTGCTTATGTCACTCAAGCCGCATTTTGCCTTAATCTGGATCTTCGCCGAGCTTGGTTTTCTTTCTTATGCCGGAAGACTTTCTTTGGCACCAGTCGGGCGGCGCTGGCCCTATCCGGAGTTATTGGCACTCTTGGTGCCACCGCTAATCTACCTGGTTTGTTTCTTTTCTTTGCCTAAGCAAGCTTTGAGAGTCTTCTTCGATTTGGCGCTCACCGTCTATCAATATGGCAGTCTCTGGGGGGCAAAGAGCTTTATGCATTCTCTTTGCGGTACCTATTATTTTACTGAACCATTCAATCAGTTTTTGATCGGAGCTTTTCTCTTTGTCATTTTGCGCAGGCGCAATCCCTGGTTGAGTGGTGCCTTTATGTTGGCGCTTGCTGGTCTCTTTAACTATCTCATTGGTGGTCATGCTTGGACTTATCGTCTTCTACCAATGGCTCTTTATAGTCAACTGCTTTTGGCTTTAGAGTGCGGCACCGTATTTAATATCGTTTACGAACACTGCAGGGAGCGCGTGCCGGGCATCGCTTTGCTGGCTTCACTCGGTTTATTCATTTATGCGGTGAATTATACCGGCGAATATTTCACCATGAATGAACGCGATTATGAAGCAGCCAAAGAAGAAGGGTTTGACCTGAGCAAGATTGGCTTTAGCGGCTTCAATCCGCGTGTGGATTTTGATAATACTTTTTATACCATCGTTGAAAATACCACCGCTCACGATACGGTTGTCTACATGGGTTCGGGCATCAGACCTGGGTATCCAGCTCAGCTGCAGGCTGGTCGTCCACCGGGCAGTGTCTTCCTTTATGGTTATCCCCTTACTATGATTTCGCAGGCGCGCCAGACTAAGCCGTCTTTGAGTGCTGTCTTTGACCGTTTAGAAGCCGATACTATTGAGCGCTTCGGCAAGGACATTACCACAAATAAGGTGAACTTGGTTTTGGTGCAAGACTGCCCAATAGCTGAATTGATCAAGCCTTATAACTTTGTCGACAAGTATCTGAGCGCTTATAGCCGAGTCTGTGAGGTGGATGGGGCGCAAGTCTACAAATACACCGGCGGCAAGGTCGATCTGTCTAGATACAGCACTGCCGCCCGTCGAGAAATCGTACTCAAGGTATTAAGCGGGGTCTGGAGCGAAGAGCAAGCCGCTTCGGAGAAACAAGTTCCTTTGCCGGTGGTTAAAGATTGGGTGAAAAGGGGGCGGAAGGCTCTTGATGATGGGTTGACCGACAGAGTGCTTGATGACAAGGGGGCGCTCTTGCAGAAGATGGAAGAGCTTTATCGCGAGAACTGGCGCCTCAATGAAGAAATTGGCAAGCTGCGGGCACCTTGAGTGAGATAGTTAGTCTGTCCAACCAAGATGTTTATCTAAAGCATCCCCCAATCTGTCTGACGCTCTAAATCTGCAAGTAATTTCATGACTGCAGCCTGGCAAAGCCTTAGAATAGAGACGTATTGCTTTAATCTGAAGAAATCTAATCTGAAAAGCTCATGTCAAGAATTAATAAAACTCAGCTAGTCCTGCTTGTCGCCCTCTCTTTCAGTCAGCCTCTGGCCTTTGCCGATGCTGTTACCTGGGAGAAGTATCTGAAAGAGGCTCAGGCTAGCTTAGCTGCCGGTAGTCTGGATAAAGCAGTAGAGAGTTATCGAAAAGCCCTTGAGGAAGCTAAAACCAGCGCTCTAGAGCCTAAGTTTGTTGCGGTTTCAATAAACGATCTGGCAATGGCTTTGGTTAAGGCTGGTAAGAGCGATGAGGCTGAAGCCTTGTTCAAGGAGGCGATTGCTCTCAAAGAGAAGTCTTATGGTGCCGATGACGAGTCTTTAGTTTCCACTTTGGGCAATCTCGGTCAGCTCTATAAGGCCGCTAAGCGCTATCAGGACGCACGTTTGGCTTATCAGAGAGCGGTAACTATTATTGAGAAAGGTTCGGACAAAGACGTCAAACTTATTCCTCTGGTCAATGCTCTGGCCGGCATTTCTATTGAGACCGGCGAACTTGATGATGCTGCTTTGCGTTTGCGGCGGGTGATCGAATTGGCGCGTGCCTCTGGTGACAATGCGGCTCTCTCTATTGCGCAGAATAATCTCGCCCTGGTTTTGCGCAAGCAAGGCAAGGCTGAGGAAGCTGAGGCTTTGTACAAAGATGTCTTAGCCAAGTCTGATAGCGGAAACGGTGTCAGGGGCGAAGACAAAGACCTCAATAAAGCCGCGGCATTGAACAATCTTGCTCGCTTGCACCGCGAGAAGGGCGAGTTTGATCAAGCTAAGCCACTTCTGCTCGAAGCTTACAATTTATTGGCTGGAAGGGGCGCCGATGAGCCAACTACAGTGATTGTCACCCTCGACAATTTGGCCACTGTTTCAAAAGAACTCGGCGATTACAACGATGCGGTTAAGTATTATCGCGAAGCCCTCAAACTGCAAGCCGGCGTCAAAGGTCTCAGCCCCGAGAGCAAGGCTGATACCGATGCAGTACGGATGACCAATCTAGCATTAGCCCTGCTTAGTTCGGGCGATACCACTGAGTCGGAGAAGCTTTTTAAAGATACAGTCACTACATTGGAAGTGCAGTACGGCAAGACTAGCTTGAAGTTGGCTCCGGCACTGGCTAATCTTGGCGAGCTCTATAGGCAGTCTGAAAAGTATGACCAAGCCGAGCCATTGCTGAAGCGTGCTTTTGATATCAGGCAGAGTAGCGATGCCAAAGACCCCAAGCTGGCAGATGCAGCCAACGATCTGGCCATACTCTACAAAGAGATGGGTCGCGATAAAGATTCCACCGACTATTTTGAAAAGTCTTTGGCGGTGCGCGAGAATGCCCCCGATAGTGCTGAGTTGGCTACCGCTCTTAATAATTTGGCTCGCTCTTATCGCGAGCAAGGCGCTTATGATAAAGCTGAGTCTCTTTACAAAAGAGCACTGGCAATCAGAGAGAAAGTCTTTGGTGCTGATGATGCCAGCGTGGCGGCTGTGCTTCGAAATTATGCCAAGTTGCTGAAGTTGATGGGCAAAACTGATGATGCACGCAACCTTAATGTGCGTGCTGCTGCAATCGAAGCTAAACAAGGACAGTAGAGTTCAATCAAGTTTGATTGTTGAACTGGTTAGTCGTCGTCATCTATGACAGTGCAGTCGATATAGGCTACGCCTCTAGGCAAGGTTCCCAGCTGCCGAGCCGCTTCTTTAGCCAGGTCCATCACCCTGCCATGGGCGTAAGGTCCACGGTCGTTTACCTTAATCACTATCGACTTGCCGGTCTTGGGGTCTTCGACAAGCACTTTGGTATGGAAGGGCAACTTAAGGTGAGCGGCGGTGAGTTTATTCATATCGAAGGTTTCACCGGAGGCTGTTTTTCGTCCATGAAAGGGAATGCCGTACCACGAGGCATTGCCGCTGAAATTGGAAGGATAAGAGGGTTTCTTTGCTTGCTTAGCCGGGGCGGCCAGGCAAGCCGGGAAGCTCTGTTGAATTGTTAATGCCGATAAGGCTGCCAGGTATACGCACTTATTCATAGCCTATTCCAAATTGATCTGTACTTGTGACTTACCCCCATCTTTCTTCACATCAACATGTGGAGTCGAAACATTTACAGAACCGGCTGATTCGTCTATGTCAACTTTTATGCCCGGCAGGTCTACTTTGACCTTGCCGCCTTTGCCAGCTTTATCGTCTATAGTCAGCGTTTTATCCGTTTCATTCTGACTGCCGGGATTATCGTCGCTGCCGGCAGTGCTTTCCACTTCTTTCTCAGTGATTGTCGTTTTTCCGTCGGTTCCTATGGTGACCGAGGTTTCTTCTTTCTTGACCGTGCTCTTGGTCTCGCTGCTTTCTTGATTGTCGCTCTGACAAGCGCTAAGGCTCAATACCAAAACGGTTATGGCAGTCAGGGCTAGGGTTTGACTGAGGCGTTGGGGCAATGTTTGATTCATTTCATTTATGCTTTTTAGAAGAAAGACAGGGCTATTATAACCCTATGGATATTTTGCACTTTGTCTTTTATATAGTTGTATCCGCCCTCTGCGCCGGGCTCGCCACCACTGTGCTGCCCGGCGGTGCACAGGCTAAGACCGGCTCAGCTTTTTTATACAAAGCGCTGATGGGAATAATCGGGGCTTGGCTGGGAGATTTGCTTATCGGACCAGTCGGGCCTAGCTTAGAAGGCGTTCGCCTTTTGCCGGCGCTGGTTGGTTCCTTCCTTCTGGTTTTGCTTTTGTCTCTTACCTCATCGCTGTTGGCGGCTCTGCCTGGTGTAGGCAAGTCTAAGGGCGGCAAGAGAGCCTAGCCTAACTAGCCCACTATGACTACTGGGCGCCGGGTCGGGTCTATTTCTATCTCTCGCAAAATCTCGCGGGTGACAGGAGCTGTTTCTCCCTCGCCAAGGAAGATGTATTTGAAGACATAGCCCAGAGGACTGCCCTCGGTCCAACCGAAGTAGGCATGTGGTAAGGTGCCGGTCTGGTCTCTGATTTCAAGCAAGATGGCCGCTATAGCGTTGGGAATAGCTGGACTATTGCAACGCCAGACCTTATGTCCGTCGATGACTGCCCCACTTACCTCAAGGCAGTTGTCAATGAATTCGCTGGGATCGCTTAGAGTCACTTCCAAAAATATAAAGCCGGCTTCATCATGGGTTAGCTTGTGAATTTTCCTGGTTTCGCTTTCCTTGGCTTGGTAATTGGTATTGCCAGGTCGATGGGTGAGCAAATTGATCTGCTTGGTGGGCTTATTGAGAGCTTCTTCAATGAAAGACTGTGCCACCTCATCGAACTTTACCTGGGCGATGCGCAATTCAAGAGAGCGCATCGCTCTTGAAATAAGAGAGGTGAGCAAGATAGAGCCTATGAAGAAAGAGGCTATTTGCAGACCTTCCGGTCTTTCATGCATGTTGGCGATTGTTGTATAGATGAAGATAAGCAGAATGGCTGTGTAGTGAGTTCTCTTCCATTTGCTTTCCTTCCAGGCGGCCATGGTCACAGCCAGGCTGGCTGACGTGAAGAGTACCAGCACCCCGGTGGCATAAGCACCAGCTTGAGCGTCGACATTGGCTTTGAATAAAACCGTCACTACAAAGCTAACGGCTGTGAAGAACAGTACTAGTGGTCTGATCGCCTGAGCCCAGCCCGGAGCCATGCCGTAGCGAGGCAGGTAGCGCGGCACCAAGTTGAGCAGACCAGCCATGGCCGAAGCGCCGGCAAACCAGAGAATGCTGATGGTGCTGATATCGTATATGGTGCCAAAGGCGTGCCCACCAAACTTGTGGGCCAGGTAGGCTAGGGCTCTGCCGTTGGCTTCACCGCCTTCTGCAAAGGCTTGAGCTGGGATCAATACTGTAGTAATAACGCTTGAAATCAGTAAGAGACCAGCCATTAATATGGCGGCGGTGCTGAGCAAAAGCTTTGTGTTTTTTACTCGGGCTGCTACTTCGGCTTCGTGTCCTAGTTTCTCTTCCTCTTCTTTCTTGAGCCCCTGTACCAGTGGCATCACCGCCACACCGGTTTCAAATCCAGACATACCAAGGGCCAGTTTAGGGAAGAGAATGAGTGATACCCCGATCATTTGCGGCACTGATCTGAACTGTGTAAACAAGCTTGCATGCCAGTTTTGCAAGAGAAAGGGCTTGTCTATTATTTCGCAAATAGCCCAGTAGGCGACAAAGCAATTGACCGCTAGATAGAGACCGACTAGAACCACGGCCAGTCCGATCGCTTCTTTGAAGCCTTTTAAAAAGATGAGACATAGAATCAAAATAAGCACAGATGTGACCAAGACTCGGTCAGAAAGGGCGGCTGGCCAAGCCGGATTCTCGACAATATGTGCGGTGGCGTCTGCCGCCGAAAGAGTAATAGTAATGATAAAGTCGGTTGCGGCAAAGCCAAGCAAAATTAGAATCAGCGCCTTGCCGAACCAGCCCGGTAGAAGTTTTTCTAGCATGGCGATACTGCCCTGACCATGTGGGCTGGCTTTTGCCACGCGACCGTAAAGGGGGACTAACCCAATGAGCGTGACAAGCACCACTATGGCTGTGGCCAAAGGCGAGAGTATGCCGGCAGCCAGGAAGGCTATACCGGGCTGGTAGCCAAGTGTGGAAAAGTAGTCGACACCAGTCAGGCACATAACCTGCCACCAGGGTGCCTTATCTTTATGTTCGCCTTTATTCTGGTCTCTTACGCCCTGCAATAGCCAGCGGCGTATTCGGTTAACCATTCCAGGGTCTCGTTTCTCAAATGCCAGAGTTGTCATAATGACTATATTCTGGCGCTGCTTCCATCAAGAAAGCATAAAGCAAGAATCATTTCGCTGTCATTAACGGCTCTTGGCGTAGTTGATTCCATAATCAATATATGGAGATAATAAGCGCATGGAAGACCGGTCAAAGACAAATAGTCCTATTGCCAAGCTTGATCTTTGCATGGTCGGCTTGATTTTGCCCTTTCTGCTCTTTTTGCTTCACGATCTTTCAACGCGTTCAGGCGATCTTCCATCTCTTTTGACTCTCCATCTCAGTCTCTCCCAGACCTTGCTGTTTGGGCAGAGTCTCTATGTCGATTATTTCGATTTTGCTCCACCCTTGGTATTCGAAATCGGCAAAATTCCCTACTTATTGCAGCAGTTTCTGGGCGGGCTTTTCCCCTTTCGTGTCGAGCTATACACCAAATATGGTGTGTTCTTTCTTTTGCTCTCTTCTTTCCTTACCACATACTATTTGTTTCGCAGTGCCGGCAAGCAGTTGGCTTCCAGACTGGCTTTTCCTCTGCCATCAGAAGAAAGACTGGCTCTGCAAACGGCACTCAGCCAGATTGATGGGTATTCAACTTCGTACCTAATTGCCCTTGCCCTATTCACAATCTATGAAAGACTGCAGTTTGGTGATGTGCAGTTTCTCTTGGCTTTGACTTTGACCCCTTGGCTGGCCTATGTCTGGTTAACGGGTTTGGGATTAGGGTTCAATCGATATATTTCCATTGCTTTAGGAGTGGCGGCCGGTATAGCTTCTCTGCTTGATTATCCCTTCCCCGTCATCGTGCTGTTTTGTACGTTGGCTGCCCTTAGGGTTAACTTGCTTAGCCTTAGTCGATTTACTTTTTCTGCCGGTTTCTTTGGCTTGGTTTTGACTCTGCTTGCAGCCATTCTTCACTATTTTTCTTTAAATGAGGAAGTGCGGCATGCCTTTGAACATTGGGTAGTGCCGCTGAAAATGCTTTCTTATCAGATGTTTGACGAGGGCATAAACGGCTGGGATGGCGCACCCGACCATAAGGAGATTTTCTATCTTGGCTGCCCGGCTCTTATGTTCGCGGCGGCTGCTGCCCTTCGATCTTCTTGGGTTGCCTCTTTGGCCATGGCATTGGTAGGCGGTATGCTCATTTTCCTGCTTGAAAAGCAGGGCTTCGCCCGTGACTTGGTTTTGGCTGTTTGGGCCAATCTTGCTTTACTGTTTCTCTTCTTCTCTGCCAGTTTTTCTTGGGGGCTCGGCTTTATCAAGAGTCGCATGCCTGGCTCGGCTGGACCTCTGATTTTTGATCTCAGTATTCGTCTAATTCTTACATTTTCGCTCTTTTTCTTTTTGAACAAGCGCTTTGAAGATTCTTTCTCTGAAGGAATAAACCCGCATCCATTGCGGGTAATCAAAGGTCTGTCCGATATCAATATTATGGTGGAGCATAATTCTAAATGGAAAGAATCTGTCTATATATTGTCTGATTACCCGGATCCGGCTTATCCGTTGCTCTTTAATTTGGAAAGACCGCCGGGCGGTTACTTGCTAAATGGCAGACCGGCACGCATTCTTTTGTCCCTGAAGAAGACTAATGAACTGAAAGGCGACATGCGAGGGTTTTATGAGCATGTCATTGCTCAGACTCGCCAAGATCTTGATCGCAAAAAGGCTACGCTCATTTTAGCTCATGGTTATTATCTTTATCAGTTCCTGGAAGAGGCCGGGCTCTTGAACTCAGTGGATGAGAATTATGAACGAATCGGGGATACCGTCTTTTTGAGCGATAATAAAGAGCCCCGTGAGTATTTGGGTTCCTATTATGCCCTGACGGTTTTCAAAAGTAGGGCGGCTGTCAAATGAATAGTTTCATCAAGTCTAAGCCCTTCGAATATTGGATCGTCACTGCTGCCTATTTTTTGGTTCTCTTGGCTTGCCTTTTGTTGGCTATGCAGAGAGTCGTCTATTGGATGGCACATCCGCTTTTCGTTTGTTCAGATCAGTCTGTCTATCTCGCTATGGCTGAGCTTATCTTAGCCGGTAAGATTCCATATCGCGATTTCTTCGACTTTAATCCGCCTTTGATTATGTATTTGAATGTGGTACCGATTATGGTGGCGCGGCTTTTTCATTTGCCGCCGCCTCTCGCTCTTGCTCTCGTGGTTGAGGCTTTGCATGCTGTATCGATCTTGGTCATGGCTACCCTGCTTTATGTCTATCGCAAGTCGGTGCCGATTCTTCCCTTTTTGCCCTTTCTTTTTGCCTATGCCTATTTCACTACCTTGATGGAAAACGACATGGGGCAAAGAGAGCATCTTTTCACTTTTTTCTTTATGCCTTATTTCTTGCTCAGAGGCATCAGACATTTCGGTACTAGACCGTCAAACTGGTTCTCCATACCGATTGGCTTCTTCTGCGGCTTGCTCTTGTCTTTAAAGCCGCAATTCTTCTTTCTGGCTTTCTGCGCCGAACTAGGCTTTCTGCTTTCTTCCCGCAACTTTCGGGCTCTCATCTCTGTTGAAACTCTCAGTCTTTTGGTGGCTCCTTTTGGATATGTCTTGTTATTTTTGCGTTTGCCTAAAGAAGCTCTCAAAGTTCTCTTCGAGCAAGCCCTGCCTATTTATCAGTACGGCACCATTTGGAGCAGTAAGTGCTTTCCGCACATGCTTTGCAGTTATGACTATTTCATTAGACCTTTCTTGCAGTTGGTGGCTTCCCTAACTATTGCTTTCCTGATATTGCCCACTTCGCTTGGTCGTAGCCGTTCAGGCGCCTGGCTTTCGCCCTTTATCTTTATTTGTTTGGGCGCCATGGTTGTCTATATTCAAGGTGCCCAGGCTTGGACTTATAGACTTTTGCCGATGGCCTTGTTTGCCCAGGTGTTATTGGCTTACGAAGCAGGACTCATCTGTTCCGCCCCGCTGATGAGGGCATTTCAGATGTGGAAGGGCTTTTCGCTTTTAGCTTCCCTGATGGTATTCGGCTTTACTGCAAACTATGCCAACCTATGCATAGCAGAGTATAGAACTGTGCCGCCTGATCGCTTCGATATAAATCTAGAAGGTCTCGGTTATAGCGGCTTCTCACCTCGAAACGATTTCGACGAAACTTTCTTTAGTATGATAGAGAGCAGTCAGCCTGATGACAAAATCGTTCACATCGGCTCTGGAATTAGACCGGGCTATCCTGCCCAGTTGCAGGCCGGGCGGGCACCAGGCTCTCGCTATCTCTATTTCATGATTACCATGATTCGTTCGGCGGTAGAGGTCAACCCCAAGCTGAAAGATAAGTTTGCTGCCATCGAAAAACAGGTGGTGGATAATCTTGGCGAAGATATACTGAAGAATCGGCCGAACTTGGTCTATTTGCAAGACTTTCCAGTGAGAGATGCTCTCCAGGAACATCATTTTGTCGAGCGCTTTCTCGGTAATTACACCGAGATTGGTACTGTAGACTCGACGCGCATATATAGATTGACCGGTGTTAAGTTTAACTATGCCGCATTTGATGTTTGGCGTCGGGCTGAGATTGCTATGTCGGTTCTGCGCAAAGAATTGACCGCCGAACAAGCTGCCGCTAAGTACCAGCTGCCTATCGATGTGCTAAACGACTGGGTGAAGCGGGCCAAGGCCGGACTTTTGCGGCGTTTGTCCGATCGCACTCTAGACCGCGAGGCCGAGATGCAGAAAGAGATCTATGACTTGAACGATCGTCTCTATAAGCTGAATCTTGAGAAAGGCGAGTTGGAACAAGAATTGTTCAAGTTGAAGGAAAAACAGTAAAGAAAAGACCGGCAGCCACCGGTCTTCCTTTACTGTTTTGCATTTGTGAACTGCTGTCTAAGTGGCGGAAAGAAGCGAACTGAGCTTATTTGCACCTTCTTCTTTTTCTGCCGGTTCTGTCTTCCCTGGTTCGAGGTCATAGCCGCTCAACCAACCGCTTCCTTGTATTACAGCTGCTCTCAATGCTTCCGGCTTGCCTTCGCCGAGAGCCACTTCTTTGTATAGCGAGAGCAATTGCAAGGTGGTCATCAGGCAAACATTCTTCTTCGAAGCATATTCCTGCAACTCTAAATCCTCGGCGCTGTCTCCACCAACTTGCGGCGGTCCATCACCGATTTTGCTGACAATGAGGATGCCTTTAGGCTCGGTACCCTTTTCGCACCAATAGCGAGTCTGCGAGATGGAGAGTTGTCCGAGATGCGACCGCTCCGCTTGCGTGGTCGTCCAAATAACTCTGGCAATTGAAACTTGTTTGTCGTCCGATTCCAGTCTCAATTCGTTCTTATCATCGGCGGCGATGGTCACTTTCCAACCGATAAGACCCATCACCTTGCCGCAAGCTTCCACCAATTCGTCACCAGTGGTGGTGAGTAGGGTGTTGCGAATGCCCTTGGTAAGGGCTACCCTGGTCTCTACATCCCTGATTTTCTGTTGGGCTTGTTTTACCTGCTCATTGAGTTCGTCCAGCTCTGTATTGAGCTTTCCAATTTCATCAGAAAAATAACGTTTACACCAATCCGGCACTGAACTCGCCCCCGCTGTTAACAATTTGTCTTGATTTGCCTCTACAGGCACGGATACCTGAGGTTCTGGAATAATCTCTTTCACCTCTTTTGCAGCCGCTATCGGCTCGGTTTCCGCTGGAGCGGAACTTTCGCCGCCTTCAGCTTTAAGTTTAATTTCACCGGTTTGAGACTGCTTCTGTACCTCAGAAGCATCGATGACTGGGCTTTCTTGCGTTGGAGCCTCTTCCTTGCTACTTTCTTCGGGAAGCTCGGCTGCAGCTGTCTCAACGGACTGAAGCTCTAAGGCTGTGTCATGTTTACCGTTGTTGTCTTTTGCTTCTGGTTCTGCCTCTTGGCTCTTCGCTTCGGCTTCTTCTTCGGCTCGACGTTTCGCTTCTTCTTCTTCTCTTTCTTTTTCTTCTTCTTCACGCTTGCTTTCAGACTGAGCAAGCAGATTTCCCAACGCCAGTTTTGGCGGTTCTATTACTTTTTCGGCTGGTTCCGATTTGCTAGCATCACCGTCTTCGGCTTTGACCTCGTCTTTACCGGCATCTACCGATTCGGTCGGATGCACCGGTTTTTCTTGCAGAGTACCGGGCATAGGCAGTGCCTCTATTGTCACTGTATCACTCGGTTTATTGAGTATACGCTCGGGAAATTTGTCGAGTTTCTTGGCGGCTACCGCATCGCCGGTGGTGGCTTCTTCTGCGGCTGACTCGGCTGCGGCTTCGATTTCTTTGAGAAGTTCCTTGTCTTTTGCGGCTAGTTTCGCTTTGACATCGTCTTCTTTAGCTTGTTCTTCTTTCGATTGCTCTTCTTTCGCTTGATCTTCTTTGTCTCCACCGTCAGCGAGAGGGGAAAGCAGCGAGGCGAGAGAAGCTTTAGCTTTCGGTTTCTCTTCCTCTTTTTTCTCTTCTTGAAGTTGAATGGAATTGGCAGCTTGTTCTAGCTTTTCAATCAGGCTGGCATCTGGTTTTGCCATCTCTTGCGTATGGTCTTTAGCTCCCGGTATGGGACCATCTAAATCTTTCGCTTCCTTAATATCAATGGGACTATCACCTTGTCCCTCAATGGCTTTGGTAGATGGCTCTGCGCCGTCGCCTGCCGCCTTGTCTGCCTGCTCGACGACAAACCAAAATAAAGAAACACCGACCTTTAAGACGTCGCCGTCTTTGATAGTCTCGGGTGAGGTAAGCTGGTTGCCATTCAGAAAAGTACCGTGTCTGCTTTTGGCATCTTGTACTGTGAATTCGTCGTTTTCGTAGCTGATAATAAAGTGGAACCGCGATATCGACTGATCGCCGCTAATGACGATGTCGTTCAAGTCATCGCGTCCTACCCTGCATCTGGGAGTGGCGACCGGGATCTTGCGGTTTGACACCAGGTCGACCAGATAAGCTGTGGGAGTTTTTTGACCTTCTTGATTGTTTTCCATTTCAAAGCTTTCAGGGCGAAAAGAGAAGTTTACTTCATGCACTAAAGTAGCGGATGCTGACAAGTGGGGTTGTCCCCGAATCAATAATCATGTTCCACACTGAAGAGAATATTAACGCTTAGCTGGCTCTTGTGTGAGCTTGACATTTAATTTTGAGTGACCGGCTTTCTTAGCGGCCTAGTGCTTTAGCTATTTCGTCAGCCAGACTTTCGGCAATTTCGGGCAATTGCTCTTCAATAAAAACGTTTGATACGGCTCTGCCCTTGGCTGCCTTCACCTTTTTGTAGAAGCGCTTGGCTGATGCTTTCCAAACCGGGCTCGCACTGCCTTCTTTAACTAGTCTGGCAGAAACAATCACCACATATTTGTCACTCAATACAGTGTTTCCATCGAATTCGAGCCGGTCCACGTCTCCCTCAAGGGTATAGCCAGACCCTAGGCGCTTGGCTAGCTCGGCTTGCCGACTGCTTTTGTCGGCAGCGGCTGATAAACCTATGTCGTCGAGGGTCTGCTTAAGTTCTTTGCTGCTAACCACCGACTTGCCAAGCTTCTCGGCTAGTTTTTCGTTGAGTAAGTCTGATAAGTTTCGGGGTATCGAGGCTAATTCTGCCTTGGTCGGGTCGGTCATACCGGTTTTTGCTTTCCAAAGTATGTCTGCATCTATGGCGGTGGTTTTGGGTCCACCGAAAGGCATTACCACCAGTCGGTCTTTATCAGCTTCGGCCAGAGCTGGAATAAAGGCTGACCCGATAAGAGTCATAAGTAAGGCTAGTGAAGTCGACTGAACGCTCAATCTGGTCTGTTTGGCTATGCTTTGAAATGCGAGCATTGCATCCTCTTATTAGTTCTAGAAGGCTAAGCGTCAATAGTAGGAGTCGGTTCTTAAACAAAGAACAAAACATTTTTGAATATTAAGGAGTGTTAACGATGCTTGCCTAATTTCGTGGGTTGGGTTTTCAACGGCTTGTTCTAATGCGCCGCTCTTAATACACTGTAGGATTATGAGAGTCAGTACAATGGAGTGAGCTATGACAGAGCCCGGCGCATCAGATGCAGTAGCCCCCAACGCCCCGAGCGAAAGTTTCGGACTGGCTTTCCTCGACTATCTCAAGACCTTGCCCTGGTGTAAGCAAGAAAATGGTTCACTCGTGGCAGTGCACAAGCTGACCAGTGAAGTTATCGAGGCAGTTCGTGAACATGAGATCAAAGTCTATCCCGGCGGTATGAATGTCAAATTACCTCGCTCTGTGCTGATGGGTCTCCAGAAACAGTGTGACGACGAACAGCCACTACCGGCGGTGTTGGTCTATAAGCACGATGTTGTGGAGATTTGGTTTAGAAGGGCAAAGTCGGAGGGTTTTCCCTTCGATACCTGGAGCGATCCCTCTGCCCTAGCTATCGAAAGAGAGAAATGTTCAGTGCCTGGTAGCTCTTTGGGGGCTCATTTTAGTGCTGTTTATAACGAGTTGCTTGGTAAGGCGAATGTATGTCCGGCAATGATGCCGCCCTATTAGTTAGTTGAGCATAAGCTAGAAGAGCCCCTATTGGGGCTCTTTTTTTTAGAGAGGCGCGACTAGCGTCGCCAGAAATAGTGCCAGGAATAATTGACCTTACGGGTTTCACCAGGCTTCATCTCCGGTGCGCCGGTGAATTTGCCGATGCCGTTAATATTGAGCCACCAATGCGGCAGGGTGAAATATCCATGCCAGCCTATCTTCGACCACTCATCGATAGGATTGAGCATTTCAATTCGACCGGCGTCCGAGATCTTGTCAAGTTTGCCTAGAACTTTACGATTGAATTCCAGATTGATTGTCTTGCCTGAATAATTAGTGAAAGTCAGCTCTCCTTCCATATTGATGCGGGCAAATTTGTCGTCTTGCCAGGTAACTGCATCGGGGGTGCGGCCTGTCTCTCGCTCGTTCTTGCTGACCTTGATATCGACTGCATTGGTGAGGTCCATATCGCTAGAAGCGCCGGCAGAAGTATATGTCATCAGGCTCTGGGCTAGTACTTCTTGCTTGTTGCCGGTCTCTAAGCAAATAAGTGCCGGGGCCGTCGTAAATGGTTGCTTGGCCGTATTCTTCAACCTGATTTTGTGCATCACCTTCAGTGCTTCTTCCAGCTTGGCCAGAATCTGTTCTCCGCCTCTATTATTTTGCACCTCGGGTGGTGGCATAACCGGAATCTCTAGGCTATAGAGATCTTTGTACTCAGCTTGATATTCAGCCACCGGTAAGACCGCTCTTTCGCCTTTCTTGAGACTGAGGTGTTTGATATTGAAGACAAAAAGATCTTCGTTTTTGGCTTCTCCGGTAACTATTGGTGTCGCAGAATCAGATGGCGCGTCGGATTCCGCCGCACCATAGGCTTGCTGCGTCATGATGGCATTGCTTAAGTAACCGAGTCTGGACTGATTGCCAATGTTGCTTGCTACTCTAGCAAGGGTTTGACTGAGCGAAATTGGATCGGTGTCGTCCTTGAAGGCAAAAGAAGGGACACCCACAACAAGATTGGCACTTACGTCTTCCAGGTCTATAAGGTCATTGACCAAGGTGGCTTGCAACTTAACTCTTGCATGACCGTTTCCATCAACCGTTACTTTATAGCTCGGTATCCAGCGCAAGCCCTTTTGCAGGTACATCATACCTACTTTGTTGCTGCCCCTTCCGTCAAACTTAAGGCTGAGAATATCTTTCAAATCTTCTTGCTTGGTTCGCCTTTGATAGTCACCCTTAAATGTAAGTGTTTGAATACGTTCAACCGGCACAAAGTTGAAACCGCTCTCTGTTTTCAGTTCGACTAAGTCGCTTCTCTGCGGCAAGGTGAGGTCGGCGCTGACAGCCGGATTGGCTGCGGCCAGCTCTTCGGCGCTACGTTGTGGAAAGCCAATGATTTCAGCATCATAGCCAATTAGTTTGCTGGCGTCTCCGCTTCCTACCAGTTCCTCCACGTGTACGCGGGCACCTTTATTGCCTTCAATCAGTTCGCTCAGTGAAAGAGCGGTCGGTTTCCTGGTGATTTTTCGTTTGCCGGCTACGGCGCTGACCAGTTTCTTTGTTTGGTCGCCACTGTAAGGAAAGAAAGTGCCGAGAACCGGGGAAGGTAAGCTGTCAAGCAAAAGCTCGCCATTGTCATTGAGAGGCAGATCGCCCTCTTGGATGACAAGTGCGTGTCCGTCTTTGAAGACGGTTACCTCTCTCACCGGCAGACGACTGACGGACGTACTTTCTTGACCTGTCTTTAGGTCTGAGGCTAGGGACTTGCTGCCTGGGTTACCTATCGCCGCAAGCATAAGGAAAGAGAGGGAAAGAGGCAGTACTTTTCTTGTTTTCATAATATGGCGAAGTCTTTCTTGAAGGCGAACATAATTGATTTAAGCATCGACTCTATCGACCAACCCCGGTATTTACCCTAGAATTTAGAGAACTCCATTTCTATGCCCTTTCTTAGAGAGATTATGCCCGAGCCGGAAGACCAAGCTAGTGTTAGCCAAAGTAGTGTAAGGCAAAGTAATGTAAGCCAGAATGATTCTTGCTCAGATACGGCGGATATTGCGGCTATGGTCGATAGGGCCCATAAGATCTTCAAAGAGAGACGGCAAGATCAATTTGATTTGGCTGTGCAACTTTATGAAGCTGCCTGTAAGGCTGGTTCAAACCGGGCTAAGTACAATCTAGGCTCTCTTTATATGAGTGGACTGGCGGTGCCGAAAGACTATCTGAGGGCTCTGGCTCTTTTTAAAGAGGCTGCCGCCGCAGGTGATTTTGATGCCATGTTCAATATTGCCTACATCTATGATCGCGGTTTTCTCGGCGAGCAAGATATGGAGAATGCCAAGTTATGGTACGAAAGAGCTGCTCAAGCCGGTTCTGGTCGGGCGCAGTATGATATGGGGGCTATCTATGAGCATGGGCGGGGAGTGCCTATAGACCTGACTCTGGCACGCTATTGGTACGAACAAGCTGTTCTTTCCGGTGTAGCCCGCGCTCAGGATAACCTGCGCTCTATTGAAGCAATAAACTCAGTTAGAGAGTCAGGCAGAGATTCAACTAACAGATCGCCAGGAACAATTTGATCACAATATTTCGGTACATTGGCTCAGGTTAGAAAGTTTTTGATGGTATCTGTTGTGAATTTATTGCCAAAGAAATTCTCGAGTCTTTTGCTGTTGTTGCTTCTCAATGTTAATTTGGCGGGCGGAGCCTTAGCTGCAGAAACGACTTCTTCTGATTCTTCATCTTTAGAGCATTCGCTTGACTCGCCGCTGTCGCAGGCTACCGAGGTCGGTCCCGAACTTGCAACAGCTAGTGGTGCTCTTACCGCCACATTGGCTCAGGAACCTCTAGCCGAGCCGGTCTCAGTTATGGCAAACGAAACAGCCATTTCTTCTCCTGGTGAGGCTGTCCCTCCAGTCGCCTCAATGGAGCCCAACCAGCTGTCTGCACCGCTTTCGTCCGCCTCTGAATCTGCGCCGGCACCAGTGGTGCTAAGGGGGCAGGTCAGCGCCATTGAAGCGCTCAACCGCGATATTCTGCTCAAAGAGATTGAATTGGAGCGCTATGCAATTAATTTTCGCAAGAAGAATAATGTGCAGGGGCGCTGGCGTGGCTGGCGTTATTTTCTCTCGCAAGAGGCGAACGCTGCATTGACAGGTTCTGGTTTGCTCTATCAGGCTTTGGAGAGGCAACGCATCATCAATGTTGCCAACGATATGGTGCTCGATAAAAACGGCAAAATCACCTATAAGCAGCGCACGCCCATAAGGGCTCGTCTAGAGAATGGACTTGCTCCCCAGATGATCGGTCAGATTATCGGTGCCACCGGATCTAGTGTCGAACTCTCCATTAACATGTTTCACGAGTATCAGTCGCGAAAGGCTGGTTATGCTCCAAAGGAGGGCATCAAAAGAGTTTTAGCTATGAAGGCTGAATTGGAGGACCTCTTTGAGAGAAGGCGTCGTTTAGTAGATTCCGGCACTCTCAGCGCCGAAGACCGTGAATTGGCTCTTGCTGAGGAAAAGGTTTTGAAAGATATTACAGCTATGGGTTTGCATGAGTATGTGGCTTTCCATGTTGGAGCCAGGCGCTTTCGCGCTTTTCAAGACTCACTTTATGTACTTGATATTTTGAAGAACTCAGTGGGTGCGGTCGGCAACGGTATTAATATAAAGGGACTGCACGAGAATCATCCCAACTTCAATGGTCCGGGTGGAATTTGTACTTTTATTTCGGGCTGTTTGATTGTTGCCACGCCGCTGGTTTCCAGGGCCTGCGGTAAAGTTGTCGGAACTATGCACAGCCGTGCCTTGCGGGGAGTGACCGCCGGGATTCCCCAATGTGATCTGACCACCCTGGAAAAAGACAAAGAAGACCTTATGCATTTGGTTAAGGCAAGAGGAGTCGTATCTTCCGATACTTGTTCCGCGCAGACTTTAGCTTTGCTGTCGTCTTACGAGAGGCAGTCTGGTTTACGTAAAGGGCAGCTTGAACTTGCCACCAGAGAGATACGCTCGGGTACCCGGTCGGCAACTGAGAACGTTATTGTTGGTACCGGCATAGGTGCAACCAAGATGTCTTTGGGTATCTGCTTGATGCGTGCCGGCTTTGTCTATCAGCACTTCAATCACAAAGCCAACTCTGTTTTACAAGGCGGAACCATCGCTTACTGTGTCGGCAGCTTCGTGGGAGTGGGCGACAACATCAGGCTGCGCGTCCAAGATGAGATCAATCGCTATAGGCTGGGCAAAAAGAGACAGTTGCCCATGCAGGTTCTCGGTGATAGATTGAAAGCACTAGACGAAATTGAAACTTCATTGAAAACTTGTTCCAAGAGTCATCCCTTAAATTAAATGTCTGAAGAATTGAGACCTGTGAAAGAGTTCCTTCAGCGTGCCGCCTTTAGGGAAGCTCGCTCACTCTCTGATTTACCTGCCTATCTTGCCTCTGAGCTTGAGAAAGAGCCGCTGGCCGATATCGGTGCCCCCTACCAGGTGGGTTGTTTGGTACGGGGAGAACTTTTGCCTCTCTCCAGGTTATTGAGCGGCTATATAGATGACTCTGCTGAGGAAGTTTTGCTGCACTACGAAAGCGGCGGGTTTGCGCACACTTATAGTCTCAGGCTTTATAGAAAAGTTGGGGCTGGAGCCGAACTTGTCGCAGGCTCTTATGTACCATCGGCATTGGTTTCTGGTGCAGACATTCTTGGTCTTGTGAATAGCCAATTGCGCGAATGATTTTTGCGGAAAGATAAGCACAAAACTAAGGCTTGTAACAATAGTTCGACATAGTGCACTTATCAGTCTAGACGGAATTTTGCACTATGTCATGATGGATTTAGGAATTACTAGCTAGCGTCACCCGTGACCTTACACCCGTGACCTTACACCCATCGCCTTACACCCATCGCCCTTCCGATGTTGTAAATCTTCTTTTCTGGTGAACAATGCCCAATAAACAAGCAGAGAACAGTGAAGCGCTGTTCGGTATTAAGCTCGATTACAATTGCCCCTTAAGCTGGAAAGATCTGGATGGCAATGAGCAGGTGCGCAATTGCCGAAGGTGCAAGCAGAATGTATATAATCTTTCGATGATGACTCGCGATGAGGCTTATCGTTTCATAAAAGAGACCGAAGGCAAAGAGTGTGTGGCTTTCTATCAGCGTCGTGACGGCAAGTTGATCACACGCGACTGTGTATCTATACTGGGCAGGCAAGAACTCACTGCTAAATATAACTTCTGGGCTTGGATCAATTTTCTTTGTTCCGCTGGTTTGCTCGCCATTTTGCAGATTGTGGGGCCAGCTGGGCTTTGTACTCTCTTCCAAGGAGTTGGACCTATTATGGTTGAAGAATCGGAGACTAAGCTGGAGAAGAACACCAAGCCTAAAGAAGACGCAATTCGAAAAGAGTGAGGTTCCATTGAGAATTGGTATGACTATCGGTAACGCCGAGTTCTGACTAGGTGATTCTTTTGGCAGAGTTTGATATATGACTGAAGAGCCGAAGCGATCTAAGCAACAGATAGAAGACCAGATTAGAGCTTGGGCTAGTCGTGCTCGGATGGCTCTCAGCGCGGGTTTGTTAGATCTGCATGAGCAGGCTCTTGAACGAAAGAATCTCCTTGAGAATGAACTGGCTAAACTGAATGAATTTGACCTTGGTGAGTTTGATTGAGGTTGCTGTATGCGTGACGATTTATTAGATGAACTCTATTCCTTACAGCTCAGCTTTAAATGCCCAATGACATGGAAGAGCATGGACGGTGATGAAAGAGTGCGCTTTTGTGAGAAATGCAAACAGAATGTCTATAACATTGCTCAGTTGAATCGGGACGAGGCTCTTGATTTGATCTCTAAGAACGAGGGTGGGCTTTGCATTCGCATCTATAGGCGGCGCGATGGCAAGATAGTCACACGTGATTGTCTATCGATTCTCGGCACAAACAGTTTGCGCGAGAAGTATAACTGGCTTGCTTGGCTAAATTTTCATGTCTCAGCTTTTTTACTCGCTATTTTACCTATATTGGGACCTTCTTTTATCACCATTGAAAATGGCAATAGTCCTAAGATGCAAGAGCCTGTGGAAGCCACTGTGCCGGAAGTTTCTGGGAAGAGTGAACCTGCATTGGGGGTTGGGGCAGACGAGCATTAGTCTTGTCTCAGTCAACTCTCCAAAGAGACCCTTCTGGTCAGCTTGATTAGAAAGTCGATGCTCTCGGATGTATCGCCTTTGATGAAGCGCACAGTGTTGGTTGTGCCGTCTTCGTATTCGACGGTAAGGCTGTTGAGCGCCATGTCCCGCACCATTTTTGTGACCGGGCTATCGAGCATATCGTGAAAGCTTTGGTCATTGAGTATCTCATCAACCCTCAGCCGTTCTATTTCGGGTAGCATTTCGCGGCTTACCGGTCCGAATCTTTCATAGGTCGGCGCCAGCCCAGGTCCGCTCGCCAGGGTCGACCAAAGTTTGGTAAAGCGCATGCACACCTCAAGTCTTCAATGACTTTGCCGCTAACATGCCGTCAATGATACTCCATGGATGCGGCGGGCAACCGGGGATGTAAATATCTACCGGTAAAATCTTATCGACGCCCTCGGAATGGCTGTAGCCGCCGCCGTGCAGCCCGCCCGATATGGCACAGGTGCCGAGTGCCACCACCAGTTTGGGGCTGCTCATTGCTTCATAACAGCTAAGCAATGCCGCCCTCATGCCCAGTGGTACTGGTCCTGTGACCACCAGCGCATCCGCATAACGAGGTGAGGCAACCACGGTCACACCAAATCTTTCCATGTCAAAGATAGGATTGAGACTGGCTCCCAATTCCATATCGCAGGCGCTGCAACCGGTCGACACCACTCGCACTGCCAATGAGCGCCGGAAAAGACCAGGTTTAGACGGTTTCGTCTCTTCTGTCGCTGCTGTCTGGGCAGGGTTCTCTCTGGTTGAGATCAGTGCTTCGCGACTGGCTCTCGCCGTTCTGGTGCGTCTATCGTTGACCAAGGTGTCTGAGGGGCAGGCATCGGTGCAAAGTCCGCAAGCGATGCATTTGCCTAAGTCTAATTTGGGATTGTTTGCTTCGCTCAGGTCTATGGCTTGGGTGGGACAGAGGTCTGCACAGAGGTTGCAGGCTTCGGCACAGTCTTTGTCTGTGACTATAGGCAAACCCCGCACGTGTTCAGGTAAGTCGGGAAAGTTGTCTCGACTGGTGGCGATGCCTTGTTTAAGTAGATAACCCAAAAGTTCCAACATATTAGTTTCCTATAGATCGTTGCCGCTGTAAGAGAGCGAGAAACTTTTGTTGCAGAGCGGAAAGTCGGCAATTAGATTGTTTCTTATGGCGATGGCCAGGGCAGTCCAATTATTAAAACTAGGATGCTTGACGGCATAGCGCGCCACTTTCCCTTCTTTGTCGGTTGCCACTAAGTGAATTAGCTCACCTCTAAAGGCTTCGACGATACCGATAGCGAATGAGTCTGGCTTGAGTGCGACTTTACTGAAGTCAGCGGGCCTAGTTTCACCATCAGGTAGATTATCGAGGAGGCGGTCGATGGTATCGAGGGTTGACCAGATTTCCTTTATTCGTACCATTTCACGAGCCAGTATGTCTCCGTCTCGGGCTGTCACCGTCGGTGGTGCCATATTGGGGTAGGCGGCATGCGAGAACACCTGTCTTACATCATAGTCTTGTCCGCTTGCTCGCCCGGCTGGTCCGACCATGCCGAATTCTTTAGCCAGCGAAGCCTTTAGAACACCGACTTCGCGCATGCGTTCGAGGGCCATCTGGTTATCTAAGAACATCGCTATCGGTTCTTTTAATTCGTGTCGCAGTCTGGCTACTTGACCTTTCAGCTTGGTCAAGCCGTTATTGGCAGGCAGTCTCACTCCGCCCGGTACGATAAAGCCGCGCAAGAAACGTGAACCGGTCAATAGATCGCCCATACCTAAAGCTGTGCCTCTCAGCCTGCCCATCGCCGAGGCTATGCCGAGCAGTCCGATATCTGTTGCCATGCCGCCAACATCGACGATGTGCATCGCCAGTCGCTCTATCTCAAGGGCTATAGAGCGCAAATATTTACTGCGCTCGCTTATCTCTAGGTCTGCCAGTGATTCTATGGCTTCAGCGTGTGCTAGGGCGTTGGCGGTGGAAGTATCGCTTGCCACTGCTTCGGCAAGAAAGTGCATGTGTTTGAGCGGCACTTCGGTTAGTCGTTTTTCGACGCCTCGATGCAGATAGCCAAGCTGAATCTCAAGGTTGATTATTGTCTCGCCCAGACAGCTAAAGCGGAAATGTCCCGGTTCGATTATACCGGCGTGAATAGGGCCTACCGGCAGTTCATAGATGCCTTCGCCCTTCACCTCTAGAAAATGAAAACGGCGGTCTATGGGCGAGTTGAAGTTCTCAGGCAAGGGAATGCGTCTCAGGGGAAAGAAATTGCGCTCATAGGGTTCATGCAGATAGAGATGCTTCAAGCGCGGATGTCCGCTTGGTATGATGCCGAACATATCAAAGAGTGCTCTTTCGAACCAGTGCAACTGCGGATGTTTCACCGTCAGGCTTGAATATGAATTGACACCGTTTTCCAGCTTGATTTCATATAGCTTGACGCCTTGGTCTCCCTGACTTGGATCTAAGAGAAGGGCGAGCAATTGACCACCGTCTATAGAGGTGAAATGCCCGATGCGATGGGTTTCTTTGCCCAGCAGTTCTTTCAACTCAGCCAGGCTGATGCTTATTTTATCTACTTCCATAATTGACAAGCAATCCTATGGCTAAGGTTGAGGTAACAAGTAACATGGGAACAAGAGCCGCTCTTCTTTCGCTGAAGACTTTAAAATCTGGCTTGCCGGCACCGAAGATGACCTTACCTGTATGGGCAAGTATGCCAAGGAAGCTGACCGCTAGAGCCACTGTGATTAAGGCGGCGAGAATATAGTATTCATGACCTAGACTAAGAGTAAGCAAGGACATCTCGGTCATGAAGGAGCCGAAGGGGGGCGCACCAGCCACCGCTAGTGATGCCAGGGCGAGGGCGCCGGCCCAGAAGGGGGAATTTTCCAGAAGTCCATGCAATTTAGATAACTTCTTGGTGCCGGCCGCTTGCACGATGTTGCCCGAAATCAAAAAGAGACTTACCTTGGCTAAGCTGTGGTTGAGGGCTTGCAAGAAAAAGAGGGGACCCGAGCCTAAGCCGATGGCGAAGACCATGAGCCCGACATTTTCAATGCTCGAATAGGCCCAAAGTCGTTTGAGGTTGTGTTGGCGAATAATGAAGATGCTAGCCGCTACTACGGTTAGTGCACCCATGACCGCCACCAGATGAAAGGCGGGCGCCTCTGGTTTTGCTGCGGTGATTACCGTCGAAGCTTTCCAGATGCCGAAAAGGGCGCAGTTGAGCAGAGAGCCTGATAGCATGGCTGATGCCGGTGCCGGTGCTTCCGAATGAGCGTCGGGCAGCCAACTGTGCAAAGGAAAGATACCGGCTTTGGTGCCATAACCTAATAGGCAGAAGATGAAACCGAGACGCAAAAGTGGGAAACTCAGGGTTTTTGCCGATACTATAAGTTCGGAGACGTTCAGAGTGCCGGAGCCCAGATCTGAACGCTGGCTGGCGGCGAAGATAAAGACAGTTCCCAGAAGGGCAAAGGCGATACCCACCGAGCAGACGATGAGATATTTCCAGGTGGCTTCCAAGGCGTGTTTGTTACGTTCAAAGTAGACTAGTGGTGCCGAGGAGAGCGTTGTGGCTTCTATGGCAATCCATAAATAACCTAGACTATCGCAAAGAAATACCGAGGTCATGGCCATGAGAAATATATTGACTACGGCGTAAAAAAGTTTCACGCGAGACTCTTTATAGGGTTCTCCGATAACGCTCTGGGCTTGGAAGAAGTAGTCTGCATGGGTGAGGGCGCAGGCAACTACAAAGGTTGTGAGCAAGATAAAGTAGGAGCCAAGTTTATCGACGATGAGACCAGGGGCGAAACTGATGCTTCCACTGTGTCCGGTGAGAATAGGTAAGAGAACCGAGATCACTAGAGCCAATTGCAACCAGGCGGCTAGGGCGCAAAGTTTGCCTGTAATCGAGGTCTTCTTGATGAAGAGGCTAAGCAGCGCCGTCAGTGATGGAATTGTGAAAAGTAGTCCGAGTTCGTTCATTATGGATTCTAGTCTTTCAAATCGGTCAATTGCGATACGTCGATGTGTTCAAAGCTTTTCTTGATATTGAAGAGTAGTAAGCCTGAAATCATTACACCTACAAGCACTTCCAGCAAAAGTCCCATTTCCACCAGCATGGGCATGCCATGGGTCTGGGTGACTGCAAAAAGGTAGATGCCGTTTTCAATTACCAAGAAACCTAATATCTGACTGAGCGCCGCCCTTCTGGTCAGCATGAGCAGAACTCCGGTAAAGAGAATAGACATGGCTGCTGTGGAGCCTAGGTGCGAGCCCTCTTGATGCACGCCCTCAAGACCGGGGATGCGTGAACTCAAAAGATAGGAAATGCCAAGCATTATGGCACCGAGGTGCATTGAGAGCGGTGCGGCGATAAAGGCTTGTTTATCTGAACCGACTTCGGCTTTTTTCATAATCCAACTTAGGAAGGAAGGAATGAAAAGTACTTTGACAAGCAAGACGGCTGTCGCCACAATGTACAGATGCGTCTCTTTGGTGCTGTGGCCAATCCAGACTGTAAGAGCCACAATCGCTAAAGTGTGAAAGCGATAGAAGCTTAGGTTTGTGCGCAGCAGGGTTGTACCCAAGATGAGAATACCCAGTACTGCCGATAGCATTGCCAGCGCTTCAAATGTACTTAGCTTCATGATGCTTCCTCTATACCGAAAGGGCGATTAAGTAAGAGAAGATTGCCATGGCTACTGCGTAGGCAATGAACTCGGGTAGTTTTGTCCATCTCAGCTTGACTGCTAAGCTTTCGATTAGAGCAATGAAAAGGGCTAGGGCAATGATACCGCCAGTGGAGACAATTGTTCGGGCGGTCCAGCTGGTAAGTAGCTGGTTTGGTAAGCAGTGCATAAAGCATTGCCAGGAAAGACCAAGAAGAAGGGCTACTTTGATATAGTGGCCGATTTCGGCAAGGGCGAGGTTGGCTGCTGAATTCTCCAAGATCATGGCTTCATGCACCATGGTCAATTCTAAGTGGGTAGTGGGGTCATCGGCGGGCATGCGCGATAGTTCAACCAGGCTTGACAAAAAAAGTCCACAGCCGGCTAAGAACCAGAGTCCATATTGACCGGTTAGCGGGGTGGTTTGGTATGAGAATACCTGACTGAGGTCGCTGGTGCCGCCTCTCACACCCAGGCAAGCTAAACAAAGCATAACTGCCGGTTCAACCAATAGAGCCAGGGTGACCTCTCGACTGGCACCGAAGCCGCCAAAAGCCGAGCCGGTATCGAGAGCGGCCAAGACTGTGAAGAATCTTGCTAGACCAAGCAGATAGATAATCAAAAACAGGTCGGCTGAGATTATACCGTGGGGAATGGCAGTAAGACTCGTCCAGGGAATGAGCAAGCTTAGCAAAAGCATGACTGTGAGATTTATACAGGGGGCAATGCGAAAGAGCCAGCTGGCATGTTCGCTGACTGTTTCGTTCTTCTGCAAGAGTTTGGCTAGATCGAAAAATGGTTGCAGCAGCGGGGCGCCTATACGATTTTGGAAGCGGGCTTTGGTCTTGCGCAAAATGCCAATGGTCAGTGGCGGCAAGACCACTAGGCTGGCTAGAAACGCACCGCTATTCTTCAATATTTCGCTTGTATTTGCGTCGATGCTCATAGTACGGTGCCCAGATAAACCAAAACGATCATGGTCAGGAAGAGATAAAGCAAATGTACGTGGATGCTGCCTGTTTGCAGTCTGGTGAGGGTGAGCGAGGCAAGATTGACCAGTTCGATGAAACGTTTGTATACAGTCGTTTCAATGAAAGGTGTCATTCTGGTTTCTACTTTGATGCCTTCAGGAAAGTGTCGGCGGTCTTTCCCGGTAATATTGGTTTCAACTTTTAACTGCAGTACTTGGGAGAATATGCGTCCGATTGGATGAGAGAAGCTGGAGCCGGTTTCTTCAGCGCGAGCAGAAAGTGGTCCATAGCCGCAATCCCAGGTGATATAGGTCTTCATGCCGGTCGAGCGGGGACCGAGAATGCAAAGATAGATAATGCTGGCGGTGATCAGTCCAAAAAGGCTTAATTGTGCAACAGCCACAGGGAAGAGATTGGCGGCGTCTAGACCTGAGCCGGTCAGTTCGGCCAATGCCGGTGTGATCGCTCTCAGGCAGATACCAGCCGAGGTGCCCAAGAAGACACAGATGGCTGAAAGAATTACCAGTGCCATGGCTGAGCCGCTTAAGCCGGTTTCGGGTGTGAACTGAGCCTGTTTAGAGCGTGGGCGCCCAAGAAAGGCAATGCCGATTGCTTTTGTATAGCAGGCTAGACTAAGGGCTCCTACGAAAGAGAGAATGCCGAGCATGGCTAAAGAAATGGCTCGGTCGTGCAGAGGACTTGATTCAATCGCCATGCGGAAAAAAGCTTGATAGATAAGCCATTTACTGGCAAAGCCGTTTGATGGGGGAAGGGCGCAGATGGCCACCGAGCCTATAAAAAAGGCGAGCATTGTCCAAGGCAGGCGTTTTGCCAGACCGCCCAACTGAGCCAAGTCGCGAGTATGTGCTTTCTTATCGATAGTCGATGCGGCTAGCATCAGTAAAGATTTGAAGACACCATGGTTGAAGGCGTGGAAAAGCGTTCCGGTAACGGCTATAGCTGCTATGACCGGCAGTCCTTCTTTGCGTGCCAGCATTGAAAGTGAGATGGCGATGATGATCAGTCCCATGTTTTCGACCGAGCTGAAGGCTAAGAGGCGCTTCAAATCTCGTTCTACGAGAGCAAATAAAATGCCCCAAATGCAAGATATGGTGCCGAGCGCCAAAGCTATGTATATAACCCAGCTATGTTGGCAATTGCCGAGTACCAATAAACGCAAGAGCAAATAGATGGCAGTTTTGCCTATGACTCCCGAGATAAGCGCAGCGGCAGGTCCAGGTGCTTCGGCATAACTCTGAGGCAGATAGCCATGGGCAGGCCATATGCCGGCCTTAATGCAGACTGCAAGCAAAATTAAGAGTGCTGCTGGAAAAGTGGAATTGCTTTGAAATTGCCAGCCGGCAAAGTCGAAGGTGCCGCTTTGATGATACATCCAAAGAAAGGCGCCGGTTAGAAGAGCGGTGGCCAGTCGGCTGGCGGTGATATAGGCAAGAGCGGCTCTCTGTGCTCTATGTCTCACATGCTCGCTGGCAATGAGGCTGGCCGCCGCCACGCTCATCACTTCCCAGAAAACTAAGAAAGTAATGGCGTTAGCGCTAAGCAGAACGAGAAAGGTGCCAAGTAGTAAAAGCAGTATCAGCCGATAATAGTGATTGCTTTGGAAGCGATGTCCGCCTTTGCTGTCTGTACTTTCGACCAAGTCCCTCGTTGACAAGGTGGAAGCTAAAGCAACCAGAGTTAGCAAAAGAATAAAGGGAATAGCTAGATTGTCGCCGGTAAAGCTGAGGGTCGTTAGACCAAAGTGCTTGAGTAATGTGAAAGAAACCGATGTGCCCACTTGATAGTTGCCTATCGCTCCTAGTCCTGCAGCTAGCGCACCGCCGGCGGTGAGGATCAAAGCTAACCGGTTGGAAAGTTTTGTTTTGAGCAGATCGGCTATAATTGTGAAAGCGACGCCGATTGTCCAGGTTAGGCAGGCAAGTCCATAGAAAATGATGCAGTTTGGTTGGGTTGTTAAATCGAGGAACATTTAGCTTTCTAGGTGTTTTCGTATGGCGCTTTTGTGTAATTGCCTTGCACGGACTGTCCTTCTGGAGCTTAACAGCCGAATGTGATGAAGTTGTGATCAGAGCCGATCACAAGCTGATCACTTTTGCTTGCTAATTTGTAGAAAATAGTTTTGCTCTTTACCAAACCGGTAGCATAGATGACTGCGCGACAAACCTGGGAATTTATTCAAGCCAGCGTAACAGGGCAGTTTAAGGCTATTACGATTCCTGACGCCCCGGAAAGGGCAGTTCCCAATGACGGTTTTCTGGGACTAATTCAGAATTTTAAATACGATATAGTTTCAGGCTTTATTGTCTTTTTGATTGCCCTGCCACTCTCTCTTGGCATTGCAATGGCTTCCGGTTTGCCTCCTGTTGCCGGGCTGGTTAGTGCCGCTATTGGTGGCGTCGTAGTAAGCCAATTGAGTGGCTCTTTTGTCACTATCAACGGACCGGCGGCTGGGTTGATTGTTGTGGTGATTTCAGCCTGTGAGGCGCTTGGCGGCGGTATTCGCGGCTATCACGCCACGCTTTCAGCCATAGTCGTCTCCGGCTTTATTCTCTTTTTACTTGGACGTATGCGTTCAGCCGAGATTGGCAAGTATTTTCCGGCTACAGTGGTTCATGCCATGTTGGCATCTATTGGTATCGTCATCATCATCAAACAGCTACCGACCTTTCTTGGCTCTCAAATCAAGATTAGAGAGCCGCTTGAGATATTTCATCAGCTGCCGCATCTGTTAGCCGATCTGAATCCGTTTATATTGCTTGTCAGTTTGGTTAGTTTGATAATCTTGATTATCCACCCTCATATTCGATTTGCACCGCTCAAGGCAATACCGGCACCGCTATGGGTGGTTTTCACTGCCAGTTTGATGACGGCTTTTCTTACTGAGACTAGAACCTACGATCTTTTGGGGCATACATTTAGGCTTGTGCCTGACAATTTGCTTGTGCGAGTGCCTTCAGATCTCAGCCATTGTTTTGCCTTTCCTGACTTTTCAGCGATTAGAATGCCGCGCTTTTGGCTTTGTGTTCTTAGTATCAGCTTTGTTCAGTCGGTAGAAACGGTACTTTCTTGTGCCGCGGTTGACAAACTCGATCCTTTCAAAAGAAAGGCCGACCTTAGTAAAGATCTCTCTGCCGTTGGTCTAGGTTCTATGGTATCAGCCGGGCTTGGCGGCTTACCTATTATTGCCGAGATTGTGAGAAGTACAGCTAATATCGCTAGTGGTGCGCGTACACGCTTTTCCAATTTTTATCATGGTCTTTTCCTTTGCTTGTTTGTTGCTCTGGCATCTGTTCTGCTCAACAAGATTCCTTTGGCTGCTCTTGCCGCTCTGCTTATCTTTACGGGCTTTAGACTGGCATCTCCTAAGGTCTTTAAAGAGACTCACTCAATTGGGCACGAACAGACAGTAATTTTTGTCAGCACAATCTTTGTTACTCTGTCCACAGATCTTCTGGTTGGTGTCTTCAGCGGCATTGCCCTCAAGCTATTGCTGCATCTTTTCCGCGGCGTCAAGCCTTCCGAACTTTTTAAGGCTACCGCCTATTTGGAGGATGGAGCTGAGGGTGATCACTATCTACATATGGATGGTGCTATAGTCTTTTCAAACTATTTTTGCATCAAGAAACTACTCGATCAAATCAAGCTCGGTGGTCAGGTCTTTATCGACTTTAGCTCCACTACATTTATTGATCATACGGTCATGGAACACTTAGCTGAGTTCAGACAAGATTATGAGCATGATGGGGGCAAAGTCTGCTTTGTTGCTTTGGAGAAATTGAGTACGGTTTCAGATCATCCGCAGGGTAGCAGGCGTTTGGAGCGCAGGCGCTAAGTTCAAAGGAGCTAGGGAGAGAGTGCTTGACCGGTGCTTGCCCATGCCAGAGAATTGGCGCTGGATCGGTTAGAATAGAAGTGAGCCATGGCCAAGATTCTTATAGTCGAAGACGAAGTAGACCTAGCCGACCTTGTAAAGGGTTGGCTGGTAAAGGACCATCACTTGGTTGAGATTGCATCGGATGGTATCGATGCTCTAATTAAGATGGAAACCAGCAAGTATGATGTGGTTCTGCTCGATTTGATGCTGCCCAGCATGGATGGTCTGGAGATTCTCAAGAAGTACCGGAAGGGCGGCGGTTCGGCTGGGGTGATCTTGATCACGGCCCGCTCACATGTCGATGATAAAGAGGTTGGCCTTGACGCTGGTGCTGATGACTATCTCACCAAGCCCTTCCAGTTGAAAGAGCTGGCTGCCCGGGTGCGAGCCGTTTTGCGCCGCAATCATTCACCGGTTTCTGATGTCTTGAAGTTCAGAGACTTGACCATAGATCCTCATGAATTCCGGGTTATGAAAGGCGAAGAAGAAGTCCATCTCTTGCCTAAAGAGTTCCGGCTTTTAGAGTTTTTGGTGCGACATCCCAATCAGGTTTTTTCTGCGGAAGAGTTATTGGCTTCTGTTTGGGAATCGGATACTGATGCTCTTTTGGACACAGTTCGTGGTCATATTACTCGTCTTCGTAAGAAGCTTGATAGTGACGGCATGAGCTCGATTATCGCCACTGTATATGGTGTGGGTTATAAACTCGGTCCAGATAATGCCTAGTACTGAACTAAAGCTTCGCAAACGGTTGACGGCTCAGTTCGTTCTGCTCTTCGTTGCTTTGTATTTCCTGGGTGGCAGTGTCGCCATCTTTATGTTCGCCAACAAACTTGATGCCTCTCTCGATGAAGAGTTGCACGACGTGGCCAATGGCGCTTTGCCGGCCGTTGAAATTAGCGCCGGCAAGCCATCTCTGGTCAACTGGTCGAGGCGGGTAGCCCTGAGGCATGATCAGCTTTTGTCTACTATTCAGGTCTTTGATAAAGAGAAGAACTTGCTTGAAGAGTTCGGTCCCTCTGGGGTGAAACGTCTAGTCTTTGGTAATGTGCAAGAGAAAGTGGAATTGCCCGGGGCTATGGCCAAGTCTGGTTCTCTAGTGTTACGCTCTTTCTATACCGATTTGTATGAAGGCAATAAATCAATCGGTTATTTGCAAGTGCAGGTATCTGTCAAACAGCGGGACGAGGCTCTCAAGCAAATAGTGCTCACCATGTTGGCACTAACTCCGTTTCTGGCTCTATCTGTGGCCATGTGCGGTTCCTGGTTTGCAGGTAATGCCGTGAAACCGGTGGAAGCAGCCATGGGCTTGATGAGACAGTTTGTCATGGATGCCGCCCATGAGATCAATACGCCTGTTTCGGTTATAGAGGCAAGTTTGCAGACAATCTCGGCTGAGCTGGAAGAGTCTTCCGCTAAGTTGTCTGAATTGAGTGAGGACTCGAAGGCAAGTAAGAACAATGAGCCGAATGAGCCTGCTAAGAAAGATATTCATGGCGATGAGGCTGTGCTGGAGAGGCAGAGTATGCAGATCGCCGAGATCTCTCGCTTACTCAAGATCATTGAGCGTTCCACCAATCGTATGAAGAATCTCGGTCAGAGCCTAATTGTCCTCAGCCGTTTGGAATCACCGCAGTACACTTATCTGGAGGAAGAGCTCAGTATCAGTCAGGTGATTGATTCGATATGTGATGCCACTAGACAGCTGGCTCTCAGCCGCGGTATCAGCTTTAACGTAGAGAGTGAGTTGGACTATCTAGCGTTAAAAGTGCGCGGCAATCTTGATGCTCTGCAAGGTATGCTCCTCAATCTGCTATCAAATGCAGTCAACTATTCGCGCCCAGCTGGACATGTAACACTCAAGATTGCCTATGATGAAGGGCGGTCTGTGGTCAAACTAATAGTTGCCGACGATGGTCCCGGCATTCCACTCGAGAGCCAAGCGCGGGTGTTTGAACGCTTTTATAGAGTTGATAGTTCGCGTTCTCGAAATTTGGGGGGCTGCGGCCTAGGTCTCAGTATAGTCAAAGCAACGGTGGAGCGTCACGGCGGCGCTATTAACCTTGCTTCGGTGCCCGGTGCCGGCGCCACTTTTACTATAGAGCTGGCTTTGGCCAAAAGCTAAGCACTCTTATTCTCGATTGAAGCTTTTGATGATTTCTGCGTCGTTGGCATTGATTTGTTTTGAAAGCGCGATACCTTTGTCTCGCCATTCTTTAGCCTTTGCCGGATCGGCTTTGACTCCTTGTTCACCATTGGCATAGAGATTAGCCAAAAGCTTGCAGGCGTTGGGATTTGTGCGGGCGGCCATTTTCAGTAATGCTTCTGCTTTGACTGGATCTTTACGACCGGCTATGCCGGACAAAAGATAATTGCCGGCGCGATAAGCATTTCGGCAATCGCCTTGAGCGGCTGCCATCAGTCGGTACTTGAGCGCTATCGCCATGCGCTCTCTATCTTTCTTGTCGTTCGAATAGACCGTGCCCATGCGGCACTGGGCTTCAAGATAGCCCCTGTCTGCCGAAGATTTCAGCCAATAAAGAGCTTCTTCCGGAATATCTCTGCCATTGTGGCTGCTTCTTACTTGGTTGCGGTTATTGTAGCCAATCAAACCAGATAGTCGACAGGCTGCTTCGGGATCGCCGGGCGCCGCCATGCGGTAGTACTTTTCAGCTGCTAGAAAGTCCGAGGGGCCTGTCATTCCTTCTTCCAATAGGGCACCCAGCCGGGTGGCGCTCTTTAGATCGCCATTCTCCAGGGCTTGGCGATAGCACTTTTCAGCCAGGGCATAATCTTTTGCCTTTTGAGCCTTAGCCGCCTGTTCGGTTAGTTTTTTGATTATTTCTTTTGACGCTGGGCTTTGTTGTTTCGACGTTGTCGGTTTAGAAAGGCATGTTGATGAGTTTGCCAGGGCTAAGCAGGCCAAGCCCAGGCAGTGGAATGAAATTAGATATGCGTAGAATTTTCTCAACGTTGTTACCTTTATGCTGTCTATTTTAGACTTTATGGCACAATAACGACATGTCATTAGATAAAAGGTAAGTTTAGGCAAGTGAGCTCTGTTTGTAAGGACCGATAACGATGAAAGATAAGACCCTCAGTGAGAACACAAGTATCGAACTAATGGAGCGCATTGCTGCGGCGCTTGAAATGATTTGTGAGAAACTCACTGGTATTGAAGGCAAGATTGAAGATTTGACATATGAAATTCAATCTCATGGTAGTGCCATGAATGAGTGTTTAGAAGTTGTGGCTCAAGCTTATGAACAAGATAGCTTTGGCTGCGGAGAATCGGGACAAGATTTGCCCTTCTCGGTAGAAGGGCAAACTGAGGGCGGCTGCGGCGGCGGTGGTTGCGGCAGTGGTGGTTGCCATAACTAAGAACTGTTTGCTTTTGCTTGCTGCACTGTGGCTGGTTGTGCCTGTCCACTCTGCAGAAGCTCAAGAGTCATCGTCTGCCGGCAAAACGCTTGTTCTCCCTCGAACCCGCACCAATGCGCTTTTGGAAGTAGGCATCAAATGTCTGAAGGAGTCTAAGTACGAGAAGGCGCTTGAATGCTTTCAAGCCTCGCTCAAACATGATTCAAGCAATGCCTATGCCTACTATTTTAGTGCCATTTGTTATAGGGAGCTGGGTGATAGGGAGAGGGCTCTTTCCTACTTGCGTTTGACTGCAAGCCGCTTCCCCTCGGAGGAAGTGGGCAAACTTGCCCGTACAACATTGAATGAGATTTCCAGGTTGACTGCCAGTAATCAGGCGGCAATTGTCTGGCCCGGCACCGGCAGTTTGCCTCGGGAAACCTGGATACCCTTTCGTCGCCAGGGTAGCGGTATGTATGTAGATGGTAGCTTCGAAGGGCATTCCTGCTCGTTTTTAGTGGATACCGGCGCCGAGGTTTGTTTCTTGCCGCTCAAGCTCCTCAAGCGACTAGGACTTACGGCTCCCTCCGGTAAGCCTAATTCGCTTTTGTATGGAGTGGGAGGGGCTAACGCCCTACCGGCTTGGGTTTTCAAAGGGCGTTTGAAAGTAGGCAGTATAGAGAAGACCAGTTTCCCAATAATGGTGGCTGATGTCGGGGTCAATACAGCCATACTGGGGCAGCAATTCTTTGAAGGTTATGCCTATAGAGTAGATACCGCCGGTAGTGCTATTGTCTTGGCCCGAAAAGATCTACTCGCAAAAGCTGATTCTTCTAAAGCGCCTGTCACGACCGCCAGTATGGTTGTAGATAAGAGCGGTCGCTACGTTTATCAAGTGCCTTTCAAGAGAAGTGGCCGTTCCTTTATTGTAGCCGTGCAGGTGAATGGTCGCAGTCTCGATTTTGTGTTTGACACAGGGGCGGAAGTATCACTTATCAATGCCACGATGGCCAAGCAACTGGGTTTATCGGTGCAGCAGGTTTCAGGTGCCGTCATGAGCGGCGTGGTCGGCAGTACGCCTGTGGGCGTCAGCCAGGTAGATTTGAAACTTGGACCGATTGAAAGAAGCGGTATGCCAGTGGCTATAACCGATGCCGTCCAGAGCGGCACATGCTTGCTTGGGCGTGATTTTTTAGGCGATTGGCATTTTGAAATTGACGAGAGTCAGGGGCTGATCAAGTTTACTCGTTATTGAAGTTAGTGCTTTTAGGAAATACGAAAGACCGGACCCCGAGCCTTGAAGGGTAGATATCGTCCTTGCGGCAAAAGATAGGCATGTTCGCGTTTGACAATTAGGTTGTCGCAGAAACCGTCGGTGATTATTAGAATCGGGCCCTTCTTTGGGAAGTCTTCCAACCTTTCAATTAGGTCTATGCCCGGCTGCAATATGGTACCGCCACGTCCCCGCACCCTGAGGCGCTGGGCAATGGACTCTGCTGCTACATAACCCTCATCATAGGTGGTGGCATCGCAGAAAATCAGTCGCACCCTTGGTACATCTCTAGACATGCTATAGCTGGCGATTGCACCTAGAGCTTTGGCAAGAACCTTGCGATCCATTGAGCCGGAAGTATCGAGCAAGACGGCAAAGGTTCTGCCGTCTAGAAGGGTTTCTTCTGGTACATGGCGTGGTCTTGGAATATCGGGGCAGCTGGCCTGGCGCCTACTAGGCCTGGCAAAGGTGCGTCTTTTCTGCAGCGGGGCGAAGAACAGGTCGAACCATTGCGCCAGTTCTACGTCCCAGGGAATTGGCGGCTGACTCAAAGCTTCAATTTCTTCGATAAGTCCGGCAGGCAAAAGTCCTCTAGCCATTTGTCGATGATAACTGAGACCTTGGGCTAAACATCTTCGATAGAATTCGTCTAGTTCGGTGCCCCTTGAAGAATAGGAGTAGTCGCCGCAATCGCGGCGTATCATATCGCAGCTGTCTATGCCCCGCAGAGTAGCCAGTTTGCGATATTGCCGCAAGTTCTTGCAGATAAGCAGATAGACCGATTCGGCTGATTGCCCTTTCAGTGAACTGTCATGAAGACCGCCTAGCGCTGGAAATTCGCCTATTCCCATTTCTACCAACCAACCGTTGATCACATAGTCGCACGCTACATTCCAAAGATAAGGATCTCGCCCTTGCAGACGAGACTCGTGTTGCAGTCCCACATGCAAGAGTTCGTGGGCGATAACGAAACGAGCTTGGGCTTCGTTTAGCTTGGCATGAGGATTGAAATAAATTTCTTTGGCTTCGGAATCGACTGCCGCTACTGAGATATTGAGGCGCTGACAAATGGCAGCATCTTCAATAATATTGAAGGCGGCGGCCATGGCTCCTAAGAGTGGATAGGAGCTGATAAACCATGAGCGTGCTTGCTGCGCGACAGTGTGCAATCTTTCTGAGGCGCCTAGATAGGGTTCCAGGCCACCGGCGACGTTGACGGCGCTGGTTACAGCGTCCATTAGTCCCTCGCCCAGCAGTTCTTCATAGGTTTTGCTGCTGTACTGTCCGCAGTATCCAAGCGGCGCCGAAGCTATGCCTTGAAAGTCGCAGTGGTTGCCACCGGCCGTGCCGAGCCCGCTCAGGTCTGCAGCTATTCCTTGTTCGCAAAAAATTCGGTAAAGTGCTTCTTCGTTTGTGGCAGGCAGTTCAAATTGTCCGCAGGCATATTCGGGCGGTTGTCCCAGCTTTAAGTCTTTGAGAAAACGGGTGACAAAGGCGCAGCAAGCGGCATTCCATTCTCTTTCGTGTGAAACTGCCTTTAAATGTCCAAAACCTAGATGCAAGAGGGCATGGGCCAGCACATAGGTCCAGGTTTCAGTCTCGGCTCGCCTCGTCGGATGGCAGTAAAGTGTACCGCCGGCGGTGGCGACAACATAGCCGTTCGGCGGACAAATGTTATTGTTACCTTTGCTGTTGCACAGATAAACCGAGGCAGCGAGCGGTGCAAACAGTGGATGCTTCTTCAACCTCTGCCAGCCCTCTAAGAGTGCAGCTTCCGCCGGATTGGGAAGATTCTTAGGTTTTGCTTTGGGCGCCATCTTTCCTCTCCACTAGGCGAGGGAGGTCTCTCACCACTTCGACGAGAAACCAAGGTGGCAAGGTCTTGCCGGTTTCGTCTTCGGCTACAACCATCTGGGCTATTTCCAGACTAATTACCGAAAGATCTTTCAGGAGAGCTTTGGCGGTATGGGCGAATTCCCTGTGTCTTCCGGTAATTGCTTCCTTTTCGGTAGGCAGTTCTCGTAAAAGTTGAGTGCGAAAAGATTGGGCTAGAAAGTAGAGTAGGTCTCGGTCTTCGGCTTCAGCCGGCCACTTTATATCTCCCGACAAGATTGCGCTTAGTTTGAAGCGATTCTTCACTTGTTTGTTGAATGCCTTAAACTGGGTGGCGTGTTGCGGCGACAGGCAGCCATAGGCAAGTAATTCGATGACCTTATCGTCTAATTTGTCCCCGTATTCATGCAGGGCGTCGCTGAGCATATGCCAGGAGCGCGGCGTAGAAAATGGTTCTTCATGTTTGGGTGGTTGGGTCCAAAGCTGATCTGGGCGCATCTGAATATATTCCACCACCAGCGAGTGAATACTGCTCTTTAGGGCCCAGTCGAGCCAGTCACGGTGTGCCACTCGTAAATGTACATGCACCAATCGATTCATCAGAGCTGAAGACATTGGTTTGACAATGGCGCTGTCTTGAGAGCGATTGCCGGCGCCGATGACAATCGAACCTTCCGGCAGTTGGTATTCGCCGATGCGCTTTTCATGAATTAGGCTGTAAAAGGCTTTCTGCACTTCATGAGAGCAGGCATTAAGTTCATCGAGAAAGAGACAATAAGGATCGCTTCTGGCTATCATCGATGGCGGACAGAAACGGCTGACAGAGTCTATTATCTGCGGTACGCCGATTATGTCTTCGGGGGCGAGCTGGCTGCCCAAGAGCGAAACGCAAGGCAAACCCACAGATTGGGCAAACTGCTGAACGATGGAAGACTTGCCTATGCCAGGCGGTCCCCAGATGAAAACGGGGCGACAAACAGCTACGTTGAGCAGAAAGTCGAATAGTTCGGTCTGGCTGACAGTGACGACTGGGTTCAAGTCGGGCTCCACTTAAGACAAAAGCTGAGTCTTATATACCCAAGCTGTTGGACCGAAAAAGCGGTGGGAGAGAAATTTTACTGATGTTCTTTGCGACCCGCTGCCAGTTTCTCTTCCATTTGTTCTAATGTGACACCTTTCGTTTCAGGGAAGACAAAGAAGACCACTAGGAACTGAACAAGCATCATTGCCGAAAAGAAGTAGAAGGGCAGAGAGCCTGAGGCTTCCGCCACCATGGGAAAGGTGCCTGAGATGAGGGCGTTCATGATCCAGTGTGTGGAGCATCCCAGGCTTTGACCGCGGGAGCGAACCATGGTCGGGAAAACTTCGCTAATATAGACCCAGATTACAGCCCCTTGCGAGAAAGCAAAGAAACCGATATAGGCAATCAAATACCAGACCAAAGATTGCATAAGAGCTTTGTTCTGCATTGTTATCGCCACGCCTAGCAGGCATAGGCACATGCCCACAGAGCCAATCAGCAAGAGTTGTTTGCGTCCCAGCTTGTCGATAACGGCCATCGCCAAAAGGGTGAAGACTAAATTGGTGGCGCCGATGACCACTGCTTGCATGCCGCCGCTTAGTTTGTTATAGCCTGCCAGTGCAAAAATATCGTTGAGATAATAGAGAATGGCATTGATGCCTGTGAGCTGATTGAAGGCACCGGTGGCGATGGCAAGGAAAATGGGAAAGCGATGTCTTTTTGTGAAAAGACGCTCTTCTTTGTTGGCTTTTTCTTGTGAAACATCTGCCACGATCGCCTGCAGTTCTGATTCGGCGTCGCCCACGCTGGTCTTGAGTAAGACCTGGCGTGCTTCTTCTATATGCTCTTTAGCCACCAGCCAACGGGGGCTTCTGGGTATACCGTAGAGCATGACCAAAAATAAAAGGGCGGGAATTCCCGAAACACCAAGTTGCCAGCGCCATTCATTCAAGCCCAGGGGCACAAGTCCAATCATATAATTGCTCCAATAGGCAAGCAAAATGCCTATAACAATATTGATTTGAAAGAGCCCCACCAGCCGTCCACGCCAATTGGCCGGGGCAAGCTCGGCTATATAGACCGGTCCCAATACTGAAGAGCCGCCAATGCCCAGTCCTCCTAGAAAACGAAAAAATATCAAAGACGGAAGGTCCCAAGCGAAGGCACAGCCTAGGGCAGAAGCGACATAAAGAACAGCAGTAAGGCGTAAAGTCTCTCGGGCGCCGAGCTTCTCGCCAATCATGCCGGCGAAAATTGCGCTTAAAACGGTTCCCCAAAGAGCGCTGGCGACTGTTGTGCCTAGCCAAAAGGAGCTCAATTTGAAAGTTTCGGTGAGTGAGTGGGTGGCACCAGAAATAACCGCCGTGTCGAAACCGAAAAGCAGCCCGCCTAGGGCTCCTACCACCGAGCATTTTAATAAGTAGCCGTTGAATGTGTTGTTTTTCATATTGACCAAATGAGGTGGATGCCTCATTGTACATCTGAGGAAGCAAGGCTTGAGCTGAACTTGATGATAATTTGAACACTGCTGAGCAAACCGCTCGGTAAGGAAAAAGAGAGGATAGAACTTTGTCTGAGCTTTTTGAAGTTTGCGAAGGTATCTGGTGCGTGCGGCGCCTCTCTTATTTTACTTGTTCTTACATAGTTAGAATCAGAGAAGGGCTAGTGTTGGTCGACTGTAGTATGAGTTCAAGCGGGGAGGATATGCTAGTTTCGCTCCAGCGACTTGGTTTTACATCCAATTGTGTAAAGGGTATTCTGCTAACACATTGGCATAATGATCACGCTGCCGGTGCATCGGTCCTAAAGGCGCTCTCGGGAGCCATCACTGTTTATCATAAGAATGAGGAGCCTTTTCTGATGAGGCGTACTGCTTCCGCAGGACTTCGAGGCTACTTGGCAGAGCGAATTCCAGAGCTAGGGCCGCTTGTACTTTTTAAAGGTTTGCTGGGTGAGGCTAGTCCTAAAGCCGTTGAAGCAACCTACTTTGTAGATAATGGGGATATTGTTTTTGACGAGTTTGAAGTGATAGCTACTCCGGGGCATACTGAAGGGCATCTGAGTTTCTATCATATCGAGAAGCAAGTTCTATTTGCTGGCGATGCTTTAGCGGTAATCGGTGGTAAGTTGCGCTATATGGCACGTGCGGTTACACCAGATAAAGAGAGAGCTAGAAGCTCTGTGTTGGCTTGCCTGAGTAGACCCATCAAGGTAGTTTGCCCTGGACATAGAGAACCACTTAAGCTGAAAACAGAGGAGGAGTGCGAAGCTTTAAGGAGTCACGCTTGCGGCATGAAGCCCTGGCCCTTTTGGGGCTGATTTCTCCATGAATCTAAGTGGGGATGCTTTGCATCTCTCCAGCAATCTGTATATGAGTCTGAATCTCTTGGTTGTTTTGGATTTGATTGACGCTGGAGGCGCCGGCTGTTTGGTGTTTCTGAAAGTTATCTCTTATCTGCCTCTTTAATTGGGATGATAAATCTGCCGCAACCAGTTTGAAACAATTACTCTCTAAGCTGCATAAGATGATTTTCTTTGAATTACCGGTGAATATTTATGCCTCAAGATGGTAGAGACGCTAGCAAAGTTAAGCCCGAGTCTGCAAAAGAACGGTCTGACAATCCTTTTTTTATGTTAGGGTCTTCAGAGTCTGTATTGACATATTTTCGTGAGTCGCCGCCGGTGAAGCCGAACGGTCAAGGTCAGTCAGAGCTGCCGCAGGACTTACCTAAGGGGCTGGCTAAAGCTAGCGATTTACTACCGAAAGAATTGCTTAGTAATCCGATAGGCGAGTTGAACCGAGGCATTGCCAAATTAGACAATATCGAATCTATAAAGGTCAGTCGTAATGCCGATGGCAGCAGGCATGTCTCAATTGATTTGGAACACGGTCTGATCGCCCCGGCGCCCAATGTTATGGTGGGTAGGCAGAGACCGCTGCGCACTCGCATAGATGAGAAAGTCAGTTTTGATGTCAAAAACGACGGTGTCAACTTGAGTTTGTATAACATCAATGGCCTTAGTACCGATGTGCAGGGGCCGCTTGGGCGGGTGCGCAACAGCCGCACACAATCTATGACTATCAAGCCTGGTGAAAATGGCTATGTCGATTCAACCGGTTCGGCTCGAGTCTTGGGGCGAGAGATAACCAAGTCGGTACGTATGGGCAAAGACGTCTTTGGTCCCGATGACTTTATGCACAAGGTTTTAGACGGAGACTTCAAGGATCTTACCGGGGCGTTGCGTCTATATCAAGATCGGGGCGAGAATCTTGGTTTGAGCATAGATCGCAAAGGTAAAGATAGACTAGATATAACCACTGACGGTGGCAAGCCCGGGCAAAAGAGGCAGCTGGAATTGAACACCGAACTGAAGCATTTAGGAGTAACGGTGAGCGGTCTGGAACTTGATAATATTGTTTCAGCCAGTCTGAAAAGTGGAAACAGTGTCGGTCTTGAGAATATAAGCGGCATCAAGGCTCAGGTTGAGAAGTCTATTTTCGGTCTAAAGACGGCAATGTCTATTACACCTGAGCGAATGACTATAGAGAATGTGAAAGGCGAGCCGGCGCTGCGCTTTGATTTGAAGATCGGCAAAGAACCCGCTTCCTTTACTGTACCGGTGCGGAAGCTGCGGGAGGAAGCAGCGCAGAAAAATGCCGGTTAGAAACCTGCCGGTTAGAAACCTGATGAAAATAGCTGACAATCAGTCTTCTAGTACAAATTCGCGGCGACCTTTGACTATGGTGCTTTGAAAAAACTGCATAGCATGCTTGAATTCTTCGTCGTTGCCAAAGATATGACCTCCGCCTTTTACTTTGATCAAGCGGCAGGGCACGCCCTTCTCTTTTAATTTATCGTAGAGTTCTTGGCTCTGGGCAAAGGGGACGACATCATCGATATCGCCGTGCACAATTAAAAATGGCGGGTCGTCAGCGGTAATGAAATTGACTGGACTGGCTGCTTTTGCTAAATCTGGTTTTTCAGTTTCGCGACCACCTAAAAACTTGGCTAGAGGACCGTTTTTGTCGTCCCAGTCTATTTTGGTGCGTGAGCCCGACTGCTCAGAAACTGTCATTAGATCACTCAGTCCGCACCAGTTTAAGACAGCTTCTACCGAAGAGTCTTTATTTTCGGCGCTATTAGTGGTGCCTAAAAGCGAGGCCAGATGTCCGCCTGCCGAAATCCCCCAAACTCCGATGCGGGTGGTATCGATGCCCCATTTACTGCCGTTTTTGCGCAGATAGGCGATCGCTTTTCGGCAGTCATCTATCTGGGCTGGGAAAATCGCTTCGGTGGAAAGTCTATAGTTGATGCTAGCCAGAGCAAAGCCGTGTTGGGCCATTAAAATTCCAGGGCTGTCTTGCTTATCTCCTTGAATCCAGGCACCGCCGTGAATGAAGACTATGAGGGGCAAAAGTTTGTTTGGTTTGCTTTCGGTCGGCAAGTACAGATCGAGACTCTGGGCAGGGTTTGTGCCACCTTCGTAATTGATATCTTTGACTATGCGCACTGAAGCCGGTCCTGTATCTTCGTGACCTTTGGTGACAAAGGGAATAGCAGCAATCAGGCAGACTGTAAAGATAATGAGAATGGTGCGAGTGTTCATCAGTCTTTGTAGTTTTCCAACTCAATAAAAAGTTCTTTCATCGATTGGTGCCGGTCTTGCGGATGTTTTTTCAGTGCCTTGAAGATAGTTCTTTCCAATTTAAAAGGTATGGGTATATTCGGACAGATTTCTTGGAAGTCTTTGGGTTTATCTGAAATGTGGCGGCTCATTGTGTCTGCCGAGGTTGTTCCGAGTATGGGCAGGCGTCCAGATACCGAGTGATACATCAGTACTCCCATGCAATAAACATCGGAACGGGGGTCGAGGCGGTCACCCATCACTTGTTCCGGGCTCATATAAGCCGGAGTGCCAAGAACCTGACCGTCCATGGTCAGTTTCTTGGAATTGTTGCGTGGTTCGTTAACATATTTGGCGATTCCGAAATCCACCAGTTTGACAAACTCTGGATTCCAGCTGGTGCGGAGTAGGACGACGTTTTCCGGTTTGATATCGCGGTGCAGAATGCCTTTGCTGTGGGCGTGTTCTAGGGCGCTGCACATTTGCAGAAAGATTTGTACGGCTCTTTCTACCGGTAGGCGTTGGTGGCGGCTCAAGACTTCTTTGAGGTTTACACCTTCAATGTAGTCCATAACCAAGTAGGGGGTTTTCTGCTTGGAAAAGCCGAAGTCGTAGACTGTGACGATGTTAGGATGGCTCATCGAACTGGCCGCTTGAGCCTCTCTTTGAAACCTGAGAAAATTGGTTTCATCTTTGTCGACGTCCACTTCGCCAAAAAGAATCTTGACTGCCACTGTTTTTTCCATGACCAGATGCCGGGCTTTATAGACCACGCCCAAGGCTCCCCTGCCCACTTCGGCGAGGATTTCATACCGATCGTCAAGGACCGTTCCGATTAATGTGTCCTTTGGCAAGCTTCCAATCCAAACCAATCCAAACTAGTTTAATCCAAACTAAATGCCAGGCACAAAGACTCTAATCTGCTAAAGTGCCGCCAGGTTAGATTTTACCCCGTTTGGTCCAGTCTATGTATGTCAATTGGAAATTCCTAAATTTGCCACAATGCAGGTTGTCGGATATGGTTAACAAAGACAGCTTAAAGGAGCTTAGTAATCATGGTTCAGCCGGATGAAAAACCCAGATTGACCACCGGTATTAATAGTACCAATAGTACAAATGATACAAATGATTCTGATATAGAGCCGCCGGTGGTATCCCCCGGAAAGACTGTTATTTTCGATAAGTCTATCGATACCAATGTTGCCTTGGCTATCTGTTATGCTCCACTGCCTCTTATCGGAATCGCCGCCAGTGTGCTGGTTTATTTGTCGCCGTCTGATAATGCCCGGCTTGCCAAGTTTCACGCCGTTCAGTCTCTGGTTCTGACGGTAGGCTTTACCATAATTTCTATGGTAGTAGGCGGCATAGGCTCTTTTCTTTCCCCTATTCCTATCATTGGCGCCGTGGGTATGGTGATTTTATTGGTCAATATGTTGGCCTCGCTTGGCTATCTGGCATTGAGCGTTGCTCTTGCTTATAAGGCTTATCAAGGTAAAGATATCCGGCTACCCTATTTAGGCGCTTATGTGGAAGAGTTCGTAAAGTAGAGACTGTTTTCAGCCTTTTGTCTGGTTTGATTTGTGATACCGCTGGTGGTGAACCCTAGAGAGAGTTGAGTGAAATGGATAGTCTGACCAAAATTTTCGATACAAAAAAGGTGAAGGTACTGGCTGGCGATATTCCCCCGGGAGACTGGGAATACAACGGCGGTGTTCTCTGGGGTGGTTTTGACCAGATTAATATCACGAGTGATTTGACCAAAATTGAAGTAAAGACAGAAGAGTCGGCCAAGCATCTAGCCCAGACTTTGGGCTGGGCTATTGCCGGTAGTTTAGTCATGGGTCCTCTCGGTCTGTTAGCCGGTGCCACGATGGGCGGCAATCGCAAAAATGTTTGCGCTATGTGCGAGCTCTCTGACGGACGCAAGTTCTTGGCTATCATGGACTCCAAGATATTTCAGCAGATGCTTGCCGCGACAATGAGCAAGTAAGGGTACCGGCAAGAAAGAAAAAGTGATTATGAATCGGCGCTTAGATTAGGCTTGCAAAGTAAACCTTTATAGCATTGTGAGATGCATTTATAAATCGAAGGCAAACTGGCTGAGGCTCTATCGGTCGGTCTTGGTTCTTGCAGGCTTTATGCTTATGCGCTTCTTACTATTTACCTGATGGAAAATCGGCAAATTCAAATAGAATAAAGCGATACTGCATCAAACTGGAGTCCTTTTGAATACTTCAACCTCTGAGTCAAAAAAGACTATGACTGCTCCTTTTCCTGCTCTTGCTTACCGTGGTAAGCCAGCCCCCGTCAAGATAAGCGCAGTGGGTACGGCCGTGCCATCGCGTCGTCTCACCAATTTTGACCTGGAGAAAATGGTTGAAACATCTGACCAGTGGATCACCGAACGCACCGGCATCAAGAATCGTTTTATCGTATCGGAAGGCGAAACCTGCTCTGATCTTGGCGCCAAGGCTGCTCTCGATGCTTGTAAGAAAGCCGGTGTAGACCCTAAAGAGATAGAGTTGATCGTATTTGCCACCATCACGCCTGACATGATGCTGCCGGCCACTGCCTGTCTGGTGCAACACAAGATCGGCGCTCCCCATGCCTGGGGTTTCGACCTTTCCATCGCATGTTCCGGCTTCCTTTATGCCTTGCAGGTCGGCGCCCAATTTATCATGAGCGGTTGCCACAAGAATGTTTTGGTCATTGGTATGGATGTCATGTCTAGTATCGTCGACTATACCGATCGTCAAACTTGCATCATTTTCGGCGACGGCGGTGGCGCGGTACTGTTGCAGCCATCAGAAAGCGAAGAAGACGGCTGCTTTATCGATTATTTGCATGAAGTAGATGGTTCCGGCGGTGATTTTCTCTGTGTGCCCGGCGGCGGCAGCAAACATCCTTCCAGCCACAAAACAGTAGATAACCATGAGCACTTCGTCAAGCAAGATGGTCCTGTCGTCTTCAAGTTTGCTACCAAACGCATGCCCGATCTTTGCGTGCGCCTGCTTGAGCGTAACAACCTTACTGGCCAAGACATTGATGTCTTTGTGCCCCACCAGGCAAATTTGCGCATCATTAAGTCTGCGGTTGAGCGGCTTGGTATGCCTATGGAGAAAGTTGTAGTAAACATCGAGGAATATGGTAATACCACGGCTGGTACCATACCCCTGGCTCTCGCCACCGCTCTCGACTCTGGTAGACTCAAGAAAGGCGATCTGGTTCTATTTGCCGCTATGGGTGCCGGACTTTCCACCGGTGCTTCTTTGATACGCTGGGCTTATTAGCCTAGTGCAGTCGTCCACCTCGATAGAGTCTGGCCGCCAGTATCTTCAGCAAAGACTCACCGTCGAATGGCTTGCGCACATAGTCGATTAGATGTGGATTATTGATCGAATGTCCAGGATTTTCTGCACCGGACAGCACCACTACTGGTGTAGCTAGATCAGACTGTCTGGCGTGCAGCCAGTTAATGAAATCGATACCATTGCCGTCAGGGAGATGGATGTCGGCAAAAATTAGGTCGAATTGCTCGCTTTCGGCATAAGCCTTTGCTTGCGCCACCGAGGCGGCTCTCTTGGTTTGGAAGCCTTTTCTGCCCAGAAAGGCCTTGAGCAGCATCGCTATCGAGTCACTATCTTCTAAGATTAACAGGCGTGCAGGCTCACAGGGTAATGAATTGGTGAGAGTGATTGATTGCTCTTTGACCAAATCGGGAAGATTTTTCATCATCGAGCCTGACCGAGGAATCGTGAACCAGAAGGTAGCTCCTTCTCCAGGCTTGCTTTCCACGCCTATCTCACCTTGCATCTCTTCCACCAGAGCCTTCGAAATGGCTAAACCTAGACCGGAGCCGGTGTTCTCTTCATTTTCCAGTCGCGATAGTTGCTGAAATAGCCCGAATAGTTCGCCTTTCTCGTTTTCCTTAATGCCCGGACCCTGATCTGTGACAGAGAATTTTACCTTTTGCATGACACTGTTTTCGTCTTGCAGCAAACTGACGCCGACCAAGACTTGACTGCCTTGGGTGGTGAATTTGATGGCGTTGGAAATCAAGTTGGTCAGAATCTGTATCAGTCGATCTTTATCGGCGAGGCAGTCCAAAGGCTCTGCCTTTTCTAAGAAAACTTTGACGCTCCTCTGTTCACTGTAGGCTTTCAGTGATTCAATCGTGTGCAGCACCGTATCGACTGCGCTGACGACTGAAGTCTTTAGTTCCAGTTTTTTTGCTTCCAGTTTGCGAATATCCAACATATCGTTTATTAGCCTTATAAGCCGGTCGCAGTTCTCTCTGGCTACTGTTGTGTAATCGATGGTTTCCTGGTTGTTGACTCCTTCCAAGCCGCCTTCAATAAGACCGAGGGCGGCTCGAATCGCTGTGAGTGGTGTCCGCAATTCATGCGAAACAGTAGCGTAAAACTCTCCCACACGTCTTTCTACTTCTTTCTTTTCGGTGATATCATGGGCGATACCGCATAGTCTAATTGTCTTGCCGTCTTCGCTCTTGACGGGAAAGACCCTAGACCAAAGCCATCGCTGGCTCTCAAGGCTCAACTCGGGCAGCGCGTGCTCGGGAGAGCGACCCTTTATGCGAAATTCAATATCTTTACCGGTATCGGCAATATTAGGATCTTGCAGAGTGGCTTGTACTCGGTCGAGATCTTCTGCATGGACAGCACTATAGAAAGTCTCCGGGTCTCGGTAAAGGTCCTGGCAGGTGCCTTTGAAGAATTCTTCATAGGCGGGAGAGGCATAGAGAAAGCTTCGGCTTTGCAGATCGAAGATCCAGAATATTTCTTTGATGTTTTCAGCCAATTGTCTAAACATTGCTTCGCTGGCTTGAATCTTTCTTTCATACGCCAGTCTTTCTTGTTCGGCCGCTTTTATTTGATCTATATCCCGGTGTGAACCAGCCATACGTACCGGTCTTCCCATACTATTCCAGATCGCTTGACCGCGGGCTGATATCCATTTGTATTGACCAGCTTTTGTCATCATGCGAAATTCTACGTCGTATGGCGTTTTTCGCTCGATATGATTTTGCACTTCGTCCATGACGCGCGGGTAGTCGTCTGGATGACAGAGTGAGCGAAAAGTGTCGAAGTTATCTTCTAGGTCATTCTCTTCAAAACCTAATTGCTCTTTATATCTTGATGAATAAAAGACTTCATTTGAGAGAAGGTCCCAGTCCCAGATGCCGTCGTTTGAACCGGTAATGGCTACATAATATCTTTCTTGGGCTTTGAGATAGGCTTCATTGGCTTCTATTCGGTCAACGAATTGTCCAATCTGCAAACCAATTGAATTGAGGACCGAGATTACATCTTCGTTCTGTTTGATCAATTCGGCGCTGAAGAAGGCCATCAAGCCCCAGCTTTTTTTGCCAATGTTTATAGGAAAGACTAGGGCGCTCTTATAGTTTCGCGCCAGTCGCGAGTCAGTTTCGTTGAATATTGTGCTGTTGCGGCTGAGGCAGAGATTTTCGCATTTGCCTGAAAACCAACTGGTGGCGGGAAAGCCGGCGCTAATCATCATTGGTATTGAGACTGAGCGGGCGAGCAGATATTCGTGCTGTTCGCGTTCATCGGCGACGAAAACGACTCTGTCGAGACGGTTGCTCTTTTCGTCTGCCTTCCAAACTAAGCCGCAGTCATAGTCGAGAAGCAGTTTGATTCTTTCGGTCAATTGGCTGAGGGCTTGCGAGATGCTGCCGGCACCAACCAAAAGCATAGTGGTTTCATATTGCAGATCTCTCAGCAGAGCGTTGCGTCTTTCTTCGGTTACATCGGCGCCGAAGACTACAAACCGGTTTTCTTGCTGCTTGCATATGCGCAGAAGAATTGACCTCTTGCTTCCTCTCTCGTTATTGGCGTGAAAAACTTGATTGACTTCAGCGATTGTCTCCCTTTCCATGGTTTCTAGGGTCTCGCTGGCTGCTGCACCATAATGATCAGAGAGTTTCGAGCCGATATAAGCATCTTCCGGTAGGCCCAGAATTGCTTGGTCGGCTTGGTTGGCAAAGAGTATCCGACCTTCTTGGTCGACCACTGAAAGCGGCATAGGCGCTGTCTCGCAGAAAGTCTTGAAATCCAGGAAGGGCACTTCCTGGAGCTTTTTCTTCTGTTCGGTTCTATCTTCCATGGTCGAATATGGGGCTTGGTCTAATTAAGGGTCTAGCTTTGTTGTGCCCAAATGCCAAATAATCTATGTTTTCTAGCTCCTATTATGGGCACATTTATCTTAGTGGCGTGACAGCAGTGCCATCTGTGTCTATAAGAACAAGTGCTCTATGCCGGAATTTGTTGCTCTAGCCCTCGACACCACTGGTATACGCAAGAAAGGCGACCAGATCGTAGAAATCGCCCTCCTTGTCTTTGACGACAAGGGCACTGAGGTTGAGCGTCTGGATAGTTTGGTTCGCCCTGACGGTGATTTGAGCCTTGGTCTTGAGTATGAGCATGCCCCCCATTTCAATGTGGTTGCCCCTCTGCTTGCTGCAACAATAGACCGGCGTATTTTGGTTTGTCATAATCCCACTTTTCAGCTGGGTTTCTTGTCTGCGGCTCTGACCGAAAGCGAGATCAAAATAGACAATCTCGCTTGCCTAGGGCTAATAGATTTGGCTTATCGCTTCGGTCCAAGTGATCGACGTTTGGCTTTCTGCCTTAAGCATTTTGGACTTTGGCAGCCTGAGATGGAGGAAGATCTAGATCGTCAGGCGCCGATTTTCAGGGCGCAAGCAATCGCGAAATTGACTCTGCGTTACTTGCAGCTGGCTGACTATGAAGGCTTAAGTCTGGGCGAACTTGGCGTGGCCGGGGTTTGTAGTTTATCTGGTTTTTCGGCCCAGGGCGGCGACCAGAAAGCGGTCCTCAGTCGCAGCGGCGCCCACCGCATTGTCTCTGGTGGGTTGCAGGTTCTCACCAATAAGTTGCCTCCTGCCGCCAGTGCCAGTATTGCCAGCTATTACCAGAAACTTGATGAGGTTTTGGCCGATGGCGTCATAACCTTGGATGAAGCCGAGGCTCTTATGTCTATTGCTCTTGCTTCGGGTTTGAGCCGTTTGCAGATCGAATCTTTGCATCAGAAATATCTGCGTGACATGATTCGGCTTTGTTTTTCCGGCGGGGTGAATGTCGCCCCTGATAGTCCCCGTATTGCTGAAGTAGCTAGGTGCTTAGGCATCGCCGATCGCGAGCTGAAAGAAATAATCAATCAAGCCCAAGATTGTCCGCGCTCGGCTTGGTCGATTTATGATCAAGAGATAGGTAAGCTGGCCGGCAAGACCATCAAGTTTACTTCAGCGCCTGAGGCTAGTTTGCAGGGGCGCCGCCTCAGTCTCGAAGAAGCTTTTGCCTCGGCGCAAAGGACTGGTCTTTCGCCTGTGCGGGATTTGCGCAAGTCATTAGATTTTTTGGTTTGCAGTCAGTCTTCTTTCAATGGGCCTGAGGCCGAAGCTGCCAGAAAACAGGGGACACAGGTCTTAATCGAGCCTGTATTTTGGAAGATGGTAGGAGTTAAGGTTGACTAGGCGTACCTAATGGTGAAATCACCATTGTTTTCTTTGTCTGCCGTAACTAGTATCGAAGGATAGTTTGCTTTATGTAAGGCACTATCTGGAGCGGAGGCGGTACGCTTGGATAAGTTTGTCGGAGAGGAGCGCCCCTCCTCTGAGCGGGCATCGCAAGAGCCTGAGCCTGAGCCTAAAGTGAACCTACTTGATTTGAAGTTGCAAGCCGGTCGTTTGGCTACCGCTTCTGGAGTAGCGGAGCTTGTCTCCAAAGAACAGGTGTCTGAAAGAGCAATATCTAGTTCCTTAAATGGAAAAGGACCGGATTTGCCTCGCAGCCCTGAATCACTGCTGGGTCATGCTCGAGATGTCTTTGCCTATAATTTGGTGCAGGCACCGCTCACCGGTGCAGCCCAGATGAGCGACAAGATATTAGGAACAAGCTTTGAGAACAAGAGTCAGATCTTCAAAGCCCCGGCTGTAGCCGAGAGAGGCAGCGCCGCATGGACAGTGGAAGTTGCTGCGGCTGTGACGGCAGGTGCCGTACCCATGCTTCTTTTTCACCGGGCAGTAGGGCCAGGGGCTGTGACAAAAATGGAGTTGATGGGCAATTATGGTCTCAAAAGCGCCCTGCCTGCAGCCGGCAAGGCTGCCGCGGCCGGCGCCCTCTGGGGCGGGGTGCTTACTCCCACTTATGGCGAACAAAGCGGTGGTCAGTCTTTTTGGCATGAGCGTGCCGCCAACGCTGCCTCAACGGCGCTGGCTTTTGCTGGGCTTACTGCCGGCACAATTGCTATGAAGCGCAGCGGAAACGCCCTTTTGAAGAATGATTTGATTAGCGCCACCGCCAGCGGTGCGGCTGCGGGCGTTCTTGCTGCTGATTCGCGCGCTCTTTTGCTCAAGGGAGACTTTGCCGGCGCCGATGAAAGGGCTCATGCCGCCAGCACCTTTGCTCTTGGCGGTTTTATGTTGGGCGGCGCCACCCGCGCCTATGAAGCAATCAGACCGACTAGCGGTATAAAAGGGGTCCGCACACCGGAAGATATGAAACGTCTTGCCGATACCACAATTAAGTCCGGCCATCCCGAGCGATATGCCTTCGAGCCTGAACAAAGAATTCCCGCTAAGGCTGAGGTTTTGGCGGCTGAGAATAAAGTGCATCCGGAATGGCACAACCGGGCCTCGGTGACAGTGCGCAATGAGATTGACGCCAGCTCTATGCCTGTTGACGCTAAAAAGCTTGTTGTATCTGGGTTTCAAGAGTTGTCTTATGGTTTGGAAGCTTTGCACACTAGACCTTCGCAGAAACCGATTGTCGTGGTCTATGGTTCGGCGCGCTTTAAAGAAGGCGATTTCAGATACGAGCGAGCCCGATATATTGGCGGTCGTGCGGCCCAAGAAGGTTATGACGTTATGACCGGGGGCGGACCCGGCACTATGGAGGCGGCTAATCGTGGAGCCTATGAAGCAGGGGGCAATTCAATCGGTGTGGTCTTGAAACTGCCTCATGAGAAGCGCGGTAATGGCTATCAGACCATGACTCTCAAACACCGTAATTTCTTCACGCGCATGGAAGTTTTGAAGCAGGGCGATGTTTTTGTGGTGGAAGATGGCGGTATCGGCACTGCGGCGGAAGCCCTCGATACACTAACCCATATTCAGACCGGTAAGTTGAAGGAGGCGCCTGTCTACTTTGTCGGACGGCAGAATTATAGGCATCTAGAGAATTGGCTGGCTGAGATGGAGAAAAACGGCACTATTTCGCCGCAGGATAGACATCTTTATCGCATGGTCGATAATCCTGATGATATTTTTGCCGATCTGGCCAGACGCCGACAAACAGGGACATAGAGAATCTATAATAGAGACGATGCTTACGGTTCTCAGTAATGAATGCTTGCAGCGGCTTTTTCAGAAGCGCCGGTTTAACATGGCTTACGGCAAGATCATCTTTACAATTCCCGCTTGCGCACTGTCTCTACTTCTAACCCTCTTTCCCTTTTTGTTTTGCCCAGCGCGGGGCAAAGGGCAAGCTGATGCCGTCCAGCTCAATAAGTTGGTCGCGCATGCCAGGCAGTCTACCGTCAAAGCTAGAGTACTGGGCAATAAGATGACTGTCCAACAAGCAAACGACTTTTTTGATGAAGCCGACGAACTTATCGATAGAAACTTAGATGGAGAAGCGCGAGAGTTGCTTTTGGCAGTCTGTGCCACTAAGTTGGCTGAGGCTAGGCACTTCCGTTTGCTAAGCCGCACTTACAAGTCTGAAATGGGAGATACCGAAAAAGGTCGCCCTGCTAATTTTTATCTGGACAAGGCCTTAGCTCTGGATCCCAACTATAGCGAAGCTTGGATGGAGAAAGCTAAGTTGTCTTTGATAGACGGGGATGTCGATAATGGACTGAAGTTAATCGACCGAGCCCTCACTTGCAAGCCTCCTGATTCGGGCTGTGCCCACGTTAAGGCCAATCTCCTGGCTACGAAAAAACGATTCAAAGAAGCTTTGCCCTGGATAGAACAGGCCGTCAAGTTCGACCCCGATTCCGCTTCGGTCTTTAGAGATAAAGCGACAATTCTAGAGAACCTCAATCGTTATGATGAGGCAATAGCTGCTTACAAAAAGGCCTATCAGATAAAGCGACAAGACTGGACAGTTTTTCAGATGGTAAGGTGTCTAGAGACTCAGCAGAAGTATGTTCAGGGAATTGAAACTTTGAACTTGCTTCTAAAAGATAATCCCAGTGATGGTGAGGCTTTTCGCACACGCGCTAGGTTGAAGGTTAAGAACAAAGATCTTGCTGGTGCCTTGCGTGATATCAGCCAGACTATCGAGTTGGAGCCGACCGCCACTAGCTATTTGGAAAGAGCCAAGATCTATAAACTATTAGGAGACCAAGCTCATGCCGATGCTGATCTTAAGAAGGCGAAGAGTATCACTGATTCGCCTTTCTAGACGGTCTTCCATTGCTTGGGGAGTTCTCTCACTTTTTGGTGTATTGTTTTAGAAACAATAACTAAATCTTTGAAGAGTTCTTTATGGAATTGCTTATTGGTAAAGCTGAGTTCAAGAAACCCAGAGGGCATCATGTGACAACACACAGGAGTCCCTACCTTACTTTTGCCATTAGGCAAAGTGAACATGCTAATCAAGTTCCTTTCCATAAGCATGAATATGACGAGTTTATTTTCAGTCCCTCCGGTTTGGATTATTTACATTGGTCGAGTGATGGCGGTGTGGTTGAATGTGCACTCTCATCCACGACTTTGCTATGGACTCCCGCAGGAGTCAAGCATGCTGCCAGTTGGCGTACTGCTTGGTACAGCGTCGGCATTTTGCTGAGCAGTGAGATAGTTCGAGAACAGCTGCTTGCCGGCAAGATTCTCAGACCGACCAATACTGTTTTTTTTGAGGCTGGACGTGATTTGCAAAAGTTGCTGCAACTTTCACTTGGCGAATCTTGGTTGAGCAGACTGAGCGAACCTGGGTTTGCTAGGTCGCTGGCTACTTTGCTTTCTGCCGAATTGATAGATGCTTACCGAATTTCTAGTGCATGCAATAGAGGGACCAGAAGACCGGCTGAGGAGTTCTCTTTAGAAACTTTATCTGCATTTATAGATGAAAATCTTGCTCAGGATGTCTCAGTGAAGGAACTGGCTCAACTGGTTCATCTCAGTCCTTTTCATTTTTCGAGAGTTTTCAAAGCTCAGACAGGGTCTTCTCCGTATCGCTTTATTCTTAATCGCAGATTGGCTCGTGCCGTTATACTTCTTCCCCAGTTTGACCTGGCTATCGATGATATAGCCAAACAGGTCGGCTTTCTTTCGGCAGCAAGTTTTACCAAAGCATTCAAAAAAACTTATGGGATCACTCCCGGTAAATACAGAGACAATCTCAATTCGTAAGAAGCTGCATAGAGTCTGGGGCTTGTCCAAAACGATCGCTGTCCAATCTTGCTGGCTTTGTCTTTTCTCTCTCTAGATCTTGTAAAAGTATTTAGAGTTTTTAGGAGATTAGTATTGGAGAGTAAGAAAGAGCCCTTGTTCGAGGGGGTGACAGCTAAAGAACTGAACTTGAAGAATCGTCTGGTTATGGCGCCAATGACTCGTTTGAGAGCCCATGCCGACGGCAAAGCTTCCACCGCTATGGCGCAATACTACCAACAAAGGGCTACCGCTGGTTTGATCATTACCGAAGCAACCATGGTTTCTCCTCTTAGCCATGGCTATATGTTTTGTCCCGGCATCTATGCCCCCGAGCATGCTTCAGCCTGGCGGAATGTGACCGAAAGTGTTCATGCTGCAGGAGGTTTGATCTTCTTACAGATCTGGCATTCGGGTCGGGTTGCTCATCCCAGTCTGCTTGATGGTCTTTCTCCCGTAGCCCCTTCCGCCTTGGCCGGTACCGGTACGCTTCACGGTCCTTCCGGGAAGGTTTCCTTGCCCGTGCCTGAAGAACTCTCGCTTGCACAGATTGCAGAAATTATCAGAGAATTCGCCAATGCCGCCGAGCTGGCAAAGCTGGCTGGTTTTGATGGAGTGGAAATACACGGCGCCTTTGGTTATCTCATCGATCAGTTTTTGCAAGATGTAAGCAATAAGAGAAATGATGCCTACGGCGGCGATATAGCTAAGCGCACCAGATTCCTGGAAGAAGTAGTGGCTGCCGTCTGCGCAGTCTTTCCTGGCAGAACCGGCATCAAACTTTCGCCTGCCAATACCTTTTACGGCATGGGCGATTCTGATCCTATGAGCTTATTCAAGTATGTTTGCCAAAGGCTCAATCAATACGACCTAGCCTATGTGCACTTTATGGAACCAAATGAAAGCGACTTGGCGAGCGGTGCTGTGATTAAGAATGTGGTTCGGACTTTCCGGGCTGATTGCAATCACTTGGTTATAGCCAACGGTGGTTTCGATAAAGCCAAGGCTTCTGAGTATATTGAAAGTGGACTGGCTGATTTGATTTCCTTCGGCAGACCCTTTATCTCTAATCCTAATCTGCCTTATATGCTTGAGCTTGGTCTGCCGTTAGCCGAAGCTAGTCCAACAGTTTTTTATGGGCAGGGTCCCGAATCAGTTCTTGGCTACACAGACTTTAGCGTGGTGAATTAATGGCTGATCCTAAGAAAGCGTTGCCTGGAAATGCACCTGGTGATTTTTTTGTAGACTCAAGTTGTATTGGCTGTCATAACTGTAGCGACTTGGCTCCTGATATCTTCGGCGAAGTAGAAGATCACTTTTATTTGGTCGTGAAAAGGCAGCCTGCAAATGAGGATGAAATTCATAGGACTTTGCAAGCCCTAGTTTGTTGCCCCAAAGGTTCAATAGGAATCATAGGCAGCAGAGGCACCAGAGCAAGATACGACATCAAGAGCATCATTGAAGAGTTTCCGCTGGAGATTTCCAAGGATGTTTACTACTTAGGCTTTAATTCAGATAAAAGCGCCGGCGCAAAGTCTTTCTTTATTGCTTCAGAGGGCGGCAATTGGATGGTGGAAGCGCCCAAATTTCAAGAGCGCACTCTGAAATGGATAGAGAGCCGGGGCGGTCTATCGCACATTTTTCTATCGCACCGAGATGATGTGGCGCAAGCTGATCTATTCGCTGGCTATTTCAAAGCAAAGCGCATCATTCATCAAGATGACTTGGAAGCTCAGCCCGGTGCCGAGATCGTCATAAATGGTCTGGAACCGGTTGCATTCGGCGATGACTTCTTGGTGATACCAACACCCGGCCATACGATGGGACATTGTGTTCTTTTGCATAAAGAAACGCATCTCTTTACCGGCGATATGCTCACTTCTAAGGAGCGCTTCGGCGACCCGATTGAAGCTTGGAAGCCTGAGCTTTGTTGGTGGTCTTGGGAGCGTCAAACCGAATCCATAGGCAAGCTTATCAATTATTCCTTTACCGTCATGATTCCCTCCCATGGTCGAATTTGGCGAGATACCAGCGCCAATATGACGGAACACCTTAGGAGGTGTGTAGAGCGCTGCCATTCTGAGACCGATACCAATCTTAGATAGGAGCATGCCAAACGTACCGGTCAGAAACAGTGTGCGCTTGACTGAAGCCAAGCTAGACGACCTACATAAACGCGGATTGAAGAAGGAGAACCAGTGAAGCTTTCTTTAGATAAGATACCGGTAGATAAGATTTTGGTATCGGTTGTCTCGCTTATCACCATTTTTGGGGCGTTTCTATTTGATTGGGACCAAACTCATATCTTCAATCCTAATTGGCCGCCGCATGCTCGTTTTCATAACGGACAGACCATGAGTATGGGTGTTTGTCTCGGTTTGCTTTCACTATGGCTTTTATGGCACAGCAAGAAAACCACTCGCTTCGAGTTTAATCTTGCAGTTGTTGTGGCGTCTTTGTATTGGATTACGCAGGCTTCGGCAATTCTCTATCCGGGAACTGCTTTCTTCGATCCTGAAACAGTAAATCTGCCACGCTCGCATGTATTGGGTCTACCGATTCAGGTGGCATTGCAGATGGTGCTTTACAGCTTATTGGCGGCTGCTATGTTCTTTAGGCGTCGTTTTCAATAAGTTATCAGGGTTGTTCATAACTCTATATACGTTCGGCCTAGTCGCCAAGCTTTGACTGGTTCAGGCTCCTGGCAAGTCTTGTCTATGCGAAAGATGGCTTTCCCTCTCCTTCTTGGAGGTGGCAAAAATATCCAAAAAATATTCTTTGGGGTAGTTCTCTTTTGTCTTGCATTCGGTAGAATAAATAGCACGAACGGTGAGCGTTGACTCGACGAGTTCAATGCTTTGAGCCGAAGGGCAAATCAGAAACGTCAGGTCTGCGCAGACCGGAAACTGTAGATTGTGGTCCGCTTACTGCAAATGCTGACTATTTGCAGAAGAAATATTGAGTCCGAGCGAAGCGTAAGTTTCGAAAGACTGTCAGACAATAGCTAAAACACCACCGCAGTTTATTCTGGGTGGTGTTTTGGTTTCTCTATAGCTAAAGCACCACCGCAATTTATCCTGGGTGGTGTTTTGGTTTCTCTATTTTATCTGCAGATAGGGCTAGGCTAGCTATTCAGTCACGCCAGAACTAATTCAGCTAATCTGTTGTCGGCCTAGCCAAATCAAAGGTGTCCCTTGTGGTGCAATATCTATTGCCGCCCATGCGACCGACCAGATCAAGGGCTTGCATATCTATACGGTTGCCCATCATTAGCTGGTCAGCGATATGCATGCAAAGTATTTCGCCCAAAACTAAGTTGCCGGCTCCAGGCAGTCTTGCTAGTTCTATATGTTCGTATAGCTTGCACTCAAAGCTAACAGGACTTTCTTTTACTCTCGGTGGTAGTACCATATGCGATGGCGTCGCCGTAAGACCTGCTCTCTCAAATTCGTTCACTTGCGGTGCAAATTCGCCGCTGGTCAGATTCATTTTCTCAGCCAAGGAACGGCTTACTAGATTGATAACGAATTCCCCTGTTGTCTTTATGTTGGCCAGGGTGTCTTTGTCGACCAAAACTAGTTCACCGGCTTCCTCAATTACCTTAAAGCCAGGCGAAAAGATGAGAATAGGCGGTTCGTTTGAAAAGACATTGAAAAATGAAAATGGCGCTAGGTTGTAAATGCCATCTTGCGAAATAGTAGAGACCCAGGCTATAGGTCGTGGAAAAACTGTGGCGGTAAGCAAACGGTACCGCTTATCAATACTAGTTTGGGCAAAATCAAAAAGCATTGAGACAGTATACTAGACAGGTGTTCGTAAAAGCGCCTTCCTCTTGGATGGCGACTCTTGACTATTAAGACAGAGAAGAAAGCAAGTAATGATGCCTATCTTGATCGCCCTTTTCCTTTCCTTATCTATACTGGCCTCTCCTGCTTTAGCCATCGATAAGGCCTTTGTCGGCAGAGTCAATAGAGTCGTGCAGAAGGCGATAAAGGAAGATCAAACCATTGTCGGCTGTGTTGTTATTGTGGCTGAGCGAGGCAAGCCGATTTATCGCAAAGCCTGGGGCTATCTTGATCGTGAAGCGGGCCAAAAAATGCCTGTACATGCCATTTTTCGTCTGGCTTCTATGACCAAGCCTATAGTGGCTGCGGCTGCCTTGCGTCTTTGTGAAGAAGGAAAGTTATCGCTTGACGATGATGTGAGTAAGTGGCTCGACTTTCAGCCCAAACTGGCTGACGGCAGTCCTGCTTCAATCAAGATTCGGCACCTGATGAGTCATACTGCCGGACTTGATTATTGCTTTCTGGAAAAGCCTGATGGTCCCTATATCAAAGCCGGTGTCAGCGACGGTCTTGATTTTCCAGGTCGCTCGATGCAGGATAATTTGAAAAGAATAGCCTCTGTGCCCCTTTTGTTTGAGCCGGGCAGCGATTGGCGCTATAGTGTTTCTTCCGATGTGCTTGGCGCAGTGCTAGAGAAGGTCACAGGTGAAAGCCTGCCGGCGGTAGTTCGGAAGTATGTGACTTTCCCCTTGAAGATGCAGAGCACGGATTTTGTTATTTCACCTGCTCTTGGCGGCGATGCTCTGGACCGGCTCGCTATTCCCTATCGCGACGGCAAGCCGCCTCGCCGCATGGGCACTTCTTGCGATGTGCCCTTTCCTGGAGGCGGAGACTTGCATTTTGTCCCCGCTAGACTTTTCGATAACAACTCTTTCTATTCCGGTGGTGGAGGCTTGATAGGTACAGGCGATGACTATCTCAAGTTTTTGTCTAGTATTGCCGGTAATGGCAAGCCGCTGTTTTCCGCTGCTGCGGCTGCAGCCATGGTCTCCTCCCAAACAGGTGAAATCAAGCTGAAGGGGCAGCCTGACGGCTGGGGCTTTGGTTATGGTTTTGCCGTATTGAAGGACCGAGATGCCGCCAAGAGCCCCCATGAAAACGGCACATTAAAGTGGGGTGGCGCCTACGGGCATTCGTACATGGTTGATCGTAAGAAAAACCTCATAATAATAATCCTCACCAACACTGCGTTGGAGGGCACTCTAGGCAAGTTTCCCCGTGATGTAAGGGATGCTGTCTATGGTGTGACCAAGTCTGAACCGGGCACTTAACTATTTTTAGCTTTATCCTAAAGATAAACCGATATCGGTGGGAAAATAAAGACGTCAGTAGTGCGTTAGTGAATTGGGCGGATGAAAAGACTTAAGGGCCTATTTTTGAGTATCTCTGTTCTAATGGCTGGTGCAGGGCTTGAACTCTTGCAACCGGTGAGGGCTCAGAGTACTTCGGAGCAAAGCCAACCGGATGGTTTCGCCTTAAATCGTCCCATTCGGGATAAATGGGCTCTGGTAGTCGGCATCAGTGAATTTGCCAATCCAAGTCTCAATCTTAAATACTCAGCCAAAGACGCCCAAGATTTTGCCGATTATCTAGTCAAGGAAGCCGGCTTTGCCCCCGATCATGTGCGACTTTTGCTCAATAAAGAAGCCACTGAAAGACGCATTCTTTCCGAATTGGGGGATAAGTTTTTGCCCCGAACGGCGCATCCGGACGATTTGGTCGTGATTTATATTTCAACTCACGGAAGTGGTGCCGATCTTGATGTTGGAGGGCAGAATTATTTGATTGCTTACGATACCGATGTGGAAGATTTGTATACCACCGGTATTCCAATGCAGAAGTTGGCGTCCGACATAAAGGAGAGAGTGCACTGCGACCGGGTGGTCATTTTTCTGGATGCTTGCCATAGCGGCGCTACTCGCACTGAATCAAAAGGGCTTAGCCGTACCGGCATCGATGCTGGCGAATTGGCGGTGGGTTCCGGTCAAATGGTCATTGCTTCTTCTTCTGAAGATCAAGTTTCTTGGGAAAGCAAGAACGGTACTAACGGTGTCTTCACAGCTAATCTGCTGGAATCTTTGCGCAAAAAGGGTAAAGATACAACTATTGGCGAAATGTTTAGTGACCTAAAAGAGCGAGTACAGGAGCAGGTATTGCGCGAGCGCGGGCGCATGCAAACACCGGTTCTGGAAAGTAAATGGAAAGGCAATGACCTTTGTATAGCGGCCCAACCGGTCAACAGGCGGCCTGGTCTGCCAGAGGTCAAGACTACTAGTTCTAATGCTACTAAGGTCAGTTCGCCTTTTACTTCAATTCCTCAGTCTGTACAGTCCCAATCTCTGCGGCCCCAATCTGTGCAGCCGAAACCAGTTGAGAAAGTTGAGAGGCTCGAGAAGCCCGCCCCGGCTTATGTTAAGCCAGGTATCTTAATTGTCCCAGGCGTATCGGTTGGTAGAAGTCGTATTGGTATGAGTCGTGAGGAAGTAGAAAACATATTGGGGCGACCGACCAGCGAGGGTGTCGGCTCAATTACTTATCGCACAGCCGACCGTCGTTATTTCCTTTCTTTGCGCTTTAGCGAAGGTAAGGTGAGCGAAATCGCCTTTTCTTCGCCAGCCTTTCAAACGGCTTCCGGTCTTAGTCTTGCTAGTGTTTCTTCCTATGTCGCCGACAATGAAAGCGGTTTGAAATTAGTCAGTAAACACGGACCGTTCACTGTGGCTGAGGCGGAGACCGGCGGCTTGCGCTTGGCTTGGCGGGAGTCCGGCAATTCCTTCGGAGTAGTCTATAAAGGTTCGCCCAGCGATATGTTGCGTTGGTGTGCTGACCTTATGCCGGGCTTTGATAGTAGTGTTGCACTAAATATGGTGCCAGGACGACCGCTTACCCAACAAAAAGAGCCGGCAAAGGCGCAGTCTGGGGCTGAGCATCAAGCTTCTAGCAGTGCGCAGTCTAATTTGATTGTTCCGGGCAAGTCTATAGCCAAGATAAAGCTCGGCATGAGTCGAGCCGAGATACTTTCGCTCTTGGGTAAACCTGGCGATCAGGCGGGTTCGGTCTTTTCCTATTGGACTCCAGATCGAAAATATATCTTGGCGGTGCGTTTTGTCGATGATAAAGCTAGCGAGGTGTTGTTTAACTCTAGAGCTTTCTCTACCAGCTTTGGACTGAATGTGGCTAACTTTAGCAGTCCAGAGTTTAGATCATATTTTGGGCCGGTACACCAAGCCGGGGAGCGTCCGGCTCCTATCTTTACCCTCAAAGAAGGCGGACTTTCGTTTATTCAACCGGTGGCTGTCTCGTACCCGATGGGTTGGCTACACAGTCTTTCTAATCGTGCCGATGATATGGAATGGATGGCAGAGATTGTTGCAGACCTGCAAAAATCCAGAACCGGTATGCCTGTGGGCGGACCGCGTCCACGGCGTCGCTTGCAGTCTATGTTGAATCTTCCGCAATAGATTGCTTATTGAGCAGTGAGTGGCACTGAGCTCTCTTTTGCTTTTTTGTTTTTTGAGTCTTTGTCTTTCTGGTTTGTTTCTTTCTGGTCTGGCACGAGTTCGCATAGCGCACCGTGAGATTCCATCCAGCCGACCACACCTGATGTAATGTCGTCTTTGAAGACTGGTGCTTCGAAGATTAGGTGTTCGGCGCCGCCGATAATAACAAGAGTCTTGCTCTTTGTTGCTAGTGCTTCGAATAGGTCATAGGTGCCGGATTTCTTTACCAGTCGATCTTCATCGCCTTGAAAAAGTAGTACTGGTGTATGGTTGATTTTCTTTGCATAACTGGGGTTCTCGCTCATAAATTTCTGAAACTCTAAGAGCTCTTTCGGTGTCAGTTCAAGCCTCGAAGATGGGTCGTTTTTCCAGCGCTCACGATCTTGCTCTTTCAAGGTTGATTGTTCCACCACTTTATTGCCGATGGCAAAAGGGCGATTCGGTTCGGTGACATAGTGCAGCGCCACAGTTAGAGCTGTTGTCCCGGCTTTGTAGCGCTTGCCTGCAGGCACTGAGCATATGATACCGTCAAGGGTGCCGGGGTAGAGGGCGGCAAAACGCAGAGCGATAGCACCGCCCATAGACTCGCCCAGCATAAATAGAGGCTTGTCGCGATAATCATCTCTAATTTCATCAACTACATGTTTGAGGTCCGAGACACAGTTTTTCAAGTCTAGTTTTTCTTGTCCTTGGCTTGAAAGATAAGAGCCAAAACCGCGCACATCGAAGGCGATTACCACGATACCTTGTTTCACCATTTCTTTAGCAAAGGAATCGAAGTTGCGGTGATGCAAGCCTAGTCCGTGCACACAAACTAGAATGGCGGCAGCATCGCGCCGCGGATTGACCCAGACATAACCAGGGGCTTCTTTGTGAACATTGATGCTTTCCGGCAGTCCATATTCACCATCACAGAATCGAACCACCGGATCGACAACATTCTCAGCTAGATCTTCCGGCATTGCTTTCTGATTGGTGGTACCAAAAACTAGACGCCAGATACGCTGTCTTTTTTCTTCCCTCTCTGCATCGCTTTCGGCTTTGTAGGCGTCCTTTATGCCTTCCTCTTCCATGATGCGATCCATGTTGCATTTTCGAAATAGATAAATGGCATGTCTGAAAGCCTCTTCGCTTTCTTTGATTCTGCCTAAACGATTTAGATTCTCTGACCGGTGCATTAAGCTCCAGCCATAGTTGACGTTTCCGCCACCAAAAATTTCCTTGGTTAGCTTTATCGCTTCATCTGAATAATAGGCCGCAGTGGCTGGATCATTGAGTCGATGCGATGTGGCGAGAAGACCTCTAAGACAAGCCAGTCTTAGAGCTTTGTCTTTTGGGTCGAGCTTATCGCTCGCAATTAGTTCCAGGGCCAGTAGGTATTCTTTGCGCGCCTCGGTATAACGGCTGAGTAAGTAATAGCAGTCGGCTAACCAGTACTGCATGATAGAGAGGGCTCGCTTGGATGGGTTCTCTTTTTTCTTTTCTGTTTCGATTAAGCTTTTGATTTGGCTTGCTGCTTCATTGTATTTTTTTGCACAGAGATTACTGCCTGCCTCATTCAGTTCTTTCTGATAGGCAGAGAAAAAGCTGTCGGCTTCGCGACTGCGCAATGAGCAACTTTGCTCTCCTAGTGATCTAATCTCTTTGTTTTCTTGCGCGGCTTCAATATTCGAACAAGCAAGAACGAGATTTAGAAGTAAGGCTAGAGCTGAGAAAAATACTTGTTTAGATAAAGTTGCTGGCATATTGTTCTCTCAAATAATTGAATAAAAAGCCCACGCGATGAACGTGGGCTTTTTATAACTCCTGGCACCGGGCTATCTTCCCAGGCAGTCTCCCGCCAAGTATTGTCGCTGC
>JAIETF010000008.1 GCA_019745415.1 Candidatus Obscuribacterales bacterium
AAAGAGGGCTGAGTCGTTTGACCCAGCCCTGGCTATTCTGGAATTAGAAAGAGGGCTGAGTCGTTTGACCCAGCCCTGGCTATTTTGGAATTAGAAAGAGGGCTGAGTCGTTTGACCCAGCCCTGGCTATTCTGGAATTAGAAAGAGGGCTGAGTCGTTTGACCCAGCCCTCTTTCTATCTATCGGATTTAAGCTATAGCTTTAGTGAAGTGCTCCTTATTAGTTAGGTTTGGAGTAGGTATCGCCGGTGGCAGTCTGTTCGAATCTCAGTTCTCCGAGGAAGTTGTTGTAGCCGGAGCTGGGAGTCCAGATAGCCTGGTCGTTACCCACAGAGGTGCCGTTGTATCTTGTGAAAGGTACTTCGTGGTAGCCTGCATCACCAATCGATGCACCGCCTACACCTTTGCGAGTATTGACTGTCCATCCACTCAAGGGGTAGTTACCGGTGTTGCAGTTGCTGGCACCAGCGCCGGAGGCACCGTCAGGAGAGAGCGAATCAGCCTTTGCTTTGGTCACGTAGCCGGAGGCGGCAGTGAAGCTCTCAGTCATGTAGACATTGGAACCATCGGCATAGATGTAGAAGGATTTGCCGAGGGGCAGGGTTGACGATGAGAGAGCATCTCTGACGTGCTGAGCTAGGTTGCCGTCTTCAGGGTTGACTTGGCGCATTCTGTCGACAATCTTGTCGATGGTCGATGTAGATGCACAGCCGCCAATCTCGTTGAGCAGTTCCATGGGCGAGCCAGCTGCCAGGTAGTTGATCTTGCCACCGAGGAAGGGCTTGGCACTGCCGTTGGCTGGTGGACGAAGGACGGTACCGCCGCTTCTTCCCCACAGTTTGAGACCAGAAGGATTAGGAGCGTTGGTGGTGGCAGAACGGTAACCGTGAGCTCTCTGAGCAAGAAGGTCGGCTTTCATGAACTCTACGTTGGTGAAACCAGCGGAGGTATCAATGTGGTCCGAAGCAGTTCCGGCAGCTCTGTTATAGTTGCCCATCCACATTGCTGTGTTAGCGTTGGAGCAATGAGGGTTGGTGTTCGGGTCTGCATCGTACATGGTGTAGATACAGTTCATGACATTTGGATGAGGGCCAATCGCTGCCAGTTCAGCCTGGGTGGCGAAATGATCTTGGGCTGCTGTAGACCTGAGGTCAAAAGCTTGAGGGTTGTTAATTGCGTCTTCAGCGGAAGGATTGTTCGAGCCTGTTACTCCCTTCCAAAGATCGGGGTCGCCCCCTCCAACGTTTCCTACAAGCGGATCATACGGGAAGTTGCCTCTTGTAGCATTGTAAGCTCCAATCGCATTCATCGCAGCTGGACCTTGCGGGTGGTGCGAGAAGATATTGGTGTTTTGATCCATGTTTATACCGGGTGCATGGAACAACTCGTTGTTGAAGATATCGTTGGAGCCGTCGTTGACCACGGTGGAGAGCGGGAACACTGAAGTGTTGACAGTGTTGGCGCTAGGTCCGTTGCTTACTCTCACAAAGCCTTTCGGGATGCGAGCGGCGAAGTTTTTGTCGATACAACCTACGATTGCACATGCCATCGAGCCGCCGAACACACCAGACTTGCCTTCCAGGGCTCTGGAATTGGTCTGGAACGAGTTGGGCAGAGCCGGAGCGGCGGTGATGCCAGCTGGCGCAGCATTAGAGAAGTTGCCTCTGTCGACAAGGTGAGGTCTGGTTTCAGGGAACAAGGGGACGAAGGCAAACTGGTGTCCGCCGACAGTCACAGCATTGTAACCAGCAGAGTAGGGGTCGCCTGAAGGGGCATTCTGACCGGCAGTGTTGGTTGGAGGCTGCCAGTTTCCGAGAGAGCCTCTGGTGGCGGAGTGGAAGTAGACGTTGGCAGCGCTGCCGACTTTCATATAGCCGGGAACAATGTCGCTTGCCAGTTGAACTGGACTGCCGTTCCACATTTTGGTGTTGTTATTGGTAGAGATCGCGTGGAAATCGCTGGCCAATGCACCACCGGGAGTGGCACAAGCGGCAGCAATTTGCGCTTTCAATGTGTTACCCAGGGTGTTGACCTGGTTGTGCATGATACCGGCATTGGCAAGAGCTGTCGCTGTGTTTTGGTCAGCGGCGTTCTTGGCTACGATCATCGCTTTGGCGACGATGCGGTTGTAGCTAAGCAGATCTAATCTGTTCGGCGTTTCGCAAAGTGCTCCGAACTCTTCCTGGTCAGCAGCAGATGTCAGATTGATTGCGCCCCTTCTGATCGCTTGTCTGGCGACGTTGAGGGCACCGGCGTCAGTCGCGTTAGCGACCTCTCTGCCACCACCGATGATTTTGGATAGGAAGAAGAAGCCGACGCCTATTACTATTACGACGAGCACACAAGCAGCTGCTAAGCCGAGTGTTGCCCCTCTCTGTCGTCGTACTGTCATATGTTTATTCCTCCACTGCCGACTGTTCGGCTTTGCTTTGTAATTGGTGCTCCGGCTCTCCGAAGGCTTAAATATACTGAACCCGATTAGTAAAGTGAAACTCTGTTAATTATCATCCTCTAATCTTCCCTCGTCGTCAAGGGTGGGTTGCTTAAACTTGGATCCCTTGTAAACCCCGTGTGGTCGAGAAAACCCTGGATTACATGCTTTTAATATTCCACGATTTCTGAAAAATATAGATTAAATAAGTCTGGATTAATCTTGTGGGCGTCTAATTTTATCTATTTCAGTACTACTCATGGCTGAAATAGCAGCGATTACGAACCAGAAAATGAAATGCACTTGGGGGCGATAGAAAACTGTGTCGACCAATCCTTGAATCATTAAGGCAACCAGGGCCGCCGCTAGGCCGAGTGCTAGGTATCTATAAGTACTATCGCTATAAAAGATTAAATGGGCCCGGCTCAAGCTCATCAATATAATAGCGCCGGCACTGATTAAACCTATGAGACCGGTTTCCACCCCTACTTCCAGTGGGACGCAATAGGTGCCGAGAGCATCGAAGCCACTTTTCATATAAAGCCCATAGGCAAGGCGAAAAGCCGTATTGCCTGGTCCTACTCCCAGCCACCAGTTATCTTGGAACATGGCAAGTGAGGCTCTCCAGACATGCATGCGGTAGGCATTGCTTGAATGTTCCGAACCGGCAAAAATCGAGAGAATTCTCGTTTCAAGGCTGGGGGCCAGGAAATGCACCGCTAAGCCCCCGGCGGCGAGCATTAATCCTAGACCTAGTAAGGTCGGGAAGATTAGTCTTGGTTTGCGACTGAGAAAATAAGAAGACAAAGCCAGCAGTACAAATGCAGCAGTGCCCCCTATAGAAAGATATCCACCCCTGCTGCCGGTCAAGACTATGGCTAAGCCAAGCAAGGCGGTGACAGCAAAGGCTATGAGCAAGCTGAGGTTTCTCACGAGACCTTGCCACCTACCTATATATGTAGACCAAACAGTACTTCCCAATGCCAAAGCTAGAGGAGCCAGAGGCAAAAGGTAGCCGGCAAGCAAGTTGGGATTGCCCAGTGTGGAATAAATGCGAGTGCCCTTATTCTCTACGCTTGGGTCCTCCCAGGTAGCCAGTGGCGCTACTCCGATTTTGTACTGATAAAGTCCGTAGAGACTAACTGCTATGCCGCTCAAAAGAGCAAAAGCGATAAGCCAGGGCAATCTCTCTTTTCTCTGTATAAGAGTATTCTTGATGGTGAAATAAGTGATTATATAGACCACAACCTTCGATAAGCCTTTGACACTGGGCACCATATAGTGAGAGGCGAAAGTTGAGATTATATTGGCGGTAAAGTAAGCGCCCACAGCCAGGTCTAAGAGGTTGAAGGCGACTCGTTCTTCAGTTTTTGCTTGCAAAAGCCGACACAACAAGTAAAGAGCTGCGGCGGCAAGCGATATCAAGGCTAAGCCTTCCTTGCCTTCAGCAAATTGAGGCAGTCCTAAAGCTGCAAGCAAAACCAACAGGCAGAAATAGGACAACTTAGAAAAGAAATCTCCCAGCAAGGCCAGTTTGCCGCCTGTCAGTCGGCAGATAGAATCTCTGCTGTTCTCAAATACTGAGAGCAGCCCGCCCACAAGCATAGATTCTTTTACCTTGAGGGCAAACGAAGCATCCATCTTTATCAGGGCGCTATTCCTTACAAGCTCTAGAACAAAACTCAATTTAGTCAGCCTGTTTGCCTAGTTCGCCTGATTAATATCTACAACCACGCCTTGCACGCGGTATTTAAAAGATTCCAGTTCAATCTGATTGCCAACCTTAATCTTGTTGCCCCGAATGACATAGCCGTCTTCAGTTTTTTCTGAATCGTCCTGTACCGTAACCAGAAAGTCATGGGCTATTGAATTGGCTGGATCTGGGAAAGCTACAGCTTTCTTGCCATCCGGAGCCAGAAACGAAATCTGCTTTTGCCAGTGCTCGCACTTAACTATAGTCATGGGAGGGTGCACTGGTTGGTTTCTAATAGTGATCGAGGCTTTCTCACCAGGCTTGAAGAGCGTTTGGTCTTTGGTTTTGAGCCCAGTGATAAAGACTTCTATGTTGACCTTGGGAGTGCCCTGAATCTTTTGGTCTACGCCGGCATAACCGGCTTTGGCAAGACCGAGACCGATAGCCGCCACCAAGCAGGAAGCGAGTATCGAGTAGTCGATGATATTCAGTTTTAGATATTTTCGCTCTGCCAATTTCCTTACCTACTCTTTTGCTTTCTTCTTAGCTGTGGGTTCGGTCTCTTTCTCGAAAAATATTGAAACCGCCCCTGTCACCCTTCTCACTAATCTGACCTTCTCATGTTCTACTTCCTGTCCATACTCTAGTTCTTCTGCACCTTTCAGGCGCAGCAAATCCAAAAGTCTGTCCTTTTCTTCTTGGGTTAAGGTCAGCCTACCTGTATGGAATTCGTTAGCTACTTGGAGTAGCTCCATAGCGCTCATGTTGGCAGAAATTTCAGTCATCTTACCGAAGCGGTGCACAAATACATGCACAGTTTAGCAGCTTGAATAGAGGCGGTTTTTACAGAGGGTTCAGACAGTAAAGTTGACAACATAATTTGTTTGCGGTTTTTACGTAGGGCCTTGTCGAAGAATTCTCTAAGGTCGGTAAATCCATACACAAGGTGAGAAACCTCGGTTAGGGAACTGAGAATGGAACTGAAAAGGGACTTGAAAAATGGCGAATTTTAAAAACGAAAGAATTGAAGACAGCAGAATCGAGAGCCGCTCGGATAGTCACGGTCACGAAAATGACCACAAACATGAAATGGTAAGAGAAGCTTGGGACAATCAGAATTTTTCCGGCGACAGTGTGAAAGAAGTCACTCGCAGTCAGGAAATTGCCCAGGCAGTTGAAATCCAAGCTGCCAGAATCGTTGCCAGCGTTATGAAGAGTTTCGACCGTCTGCCTCTTGAGAGCCAGATGGAACTAGTTCGCGGTCTCAGACCCGAAAACTATGGTACTGAAGATGTTGTCTACAACACCTTCCTCAAAAATATTGAAGCCCGCAACTTCAATCAGACAATGAGTGCCTGATTATCAGTGCTTGAAAATAGTTACCAAAGTGATTGCTGTTTAGCTCGCTGAAAAGCAATCAGTCAGGTAGATTCAATTTATCCAGGTGTTCCAACATCTCTCTCTGGCTTGTGACCGCAGTTCCAGGTTTTCTCACCACGATGGACGCAGCCAGATTTCCCAGAGCCATCGCTTCTTCCATGGTGGCTCCGGTGGTGAGAGCCAGTGCCATAGTGGCTACAACAGTGTCGCCGGCGCCGGTAACGTCGAAAACATCGGAGCGATTGAAAGCAGGCAGCTCGAACATGGGCTTTCCTTTCTGGAAAAGCACCATGCCTTCTCCCCCTCTAGTAACAAGGAGGTTCTTAACCCCAGATTTGGCAAGCAAGATTTCGCCAAGTTTAGCCAAAGAAGTACTGTCGGCAATCGATACTCGGGCGTAAGCCTCTGCATCAGGTTGATTGGGAGTCATCAGTGTGCAGTCTTGAAAGCGTTGAAAATCGCCTTGGGCGTCCACTATGACAAGCAAATTATGAGTTTTCGCCAGATTCTTAACTGCTTCAATGACACCATCAGTGATGACACCGGCTTTATAGTCTGACAGAACAAGAGCGTGATTTTCTTTGGGTGATAGGTCGTTGATTTTATCAATCAACTGCTTTTCCACTTCTTTAGAAATCGGCTCGTGACTAATGCGGTCAATGCGCAAAAGTTGCTGCATGAGGCTGTGCGATTTGCTGATAATGCGGGTCTTGACTGTTGTCGGTCTACTTTGGTCATGCACTAGATCATGGGTGATGCCGTAATTTTCAAGGCACTCGGCCAATTTTTCGGTAAACTCATCTTTGCCGCATATGCCTATGGCATGGCACTTACCGCCTATAGCGGTGACGTTATGCGCAGTATTGGCTGCACCACCAGGTATGTGCTCGGTGGAAACATGCTCCAAAATCAAGACCGGTGCTTCTCTGGAGATGCGCTCCGGCTTGCCTTCTAATAGGCGATCGATCAAAAGGTCGCCTATGACGGTGACAGAGCCGCCGCTCAGGTTGATGATGCGGGTCTTTAGCTTCTCTTTTGAGATTGGGTTGAATGTCGCCAAGGTGGCGGCGGTTCCAAGATCAGTCGGGTGCACTCTTTCCAGTTCCTTAAAAAGCTGTTTGCCTAGATGGTTGTCAGGGTCTATGCCTAGAGCAAAACTTGTGGCCTTCTTTGCTTCCTCAATATAGCGTAAATGTTGAAGCAAACGGGCTAGATGAAGCGCATTTGAGAGAGCTTCGCCTAGGTTACGGGTTTGACTAAGGTTCTTCTGCACCTGAAAGAGAGCTGCTTTTTCCCCGGCCGTCAGCCTTGCATCGTCTCCTATATATGTTTGCAATATTAGTTCGTCGAGGTGTGACTTCAAAATCTTTAATTCTTGCTCGTTAAGAAGGCTGTCTTTACCAGGGTCAGCTTTTCTAAGTTGAAAGTGCTGTCTTAGACCGATAGGGAAAAACAGACCGGCGTTAGCAGAAGCATCTAATTTGTCTTTGCCGGCTTCCTTAACTTCCTTGGCATTTACCGTAAATTCTCTACTCTTTTTCTCTTCTGCATCGCTATCAAGGTCTAGATTAGTCTTGATGCCGGTCTCAACTTTTTCAGTAAGAAAAGAAAGCTTTTCCCTGGTTACGCGAGGATCATCGAGGGACGGGGCGACTTTATTGAACTGGTTTTGGCGAAGCTTCGGTTGAGCCTGATCTGGGCTCTGATTCTGAATTTGGATTTCCTCAAGATTAGGATTAGTCTTATCGACTGGTGAATCGTCTATCTTGTCTTTATTAGGGTCAGAATTACTCATACACTTGCAGTACTCATGCTCTCTATTTCGACATTTTAGGCTCTTGCTTGACTGCATCACTGCAATCACTAATCTCTTGTCAATCGCCCCTGACTATGATGCTAGAATACAGCCATGTTCGATAAAGCTGTTCATATAAAGTGCATAGTTTATTTTTCGACGGTCTTGTTGCTGGCGGTCTGTCAATCGGCGTCGGCACAAAATGGCAGCAACGACGAACCACAGGCACAGCCTCAGCTCAAGCCTGCCATCAAGAATGCCTCAGGCACTGTTTATTCACCATCGCATTTGCGAAAAGACGTAGGCGCCTGCAAGAAACTAGCTTCTTTGCGTTGGTTCGACCGTGTCGCCCTGGCTCAACCTGAAGTGGTTGCATCGATTACCTCTTACTCTTCATCAGCGACGATTTTGGCTCGACACCCGCATATAGATAAGATTGCAGAAGCCGACCCCTATCTTTGTCGGCGGCTGACAAAATGGCCGTCTGCCGGGCGGGCTCTGGCTCGCAATTCTAGGGCCTATAAAGTCATTGCTCGAGATCCGGAAGGGATTTATAGAGCAATAAAGAATGATCGCTCATATGCCAAACTGCTCTCAAAAAATCCATACTTCAATCAAATGGTGGTCGAGAATCCTGAACTTGGTAAAGTACTCTCTCGTTATCTTTAGAAAGTATATTTCTAGATGATCCAGTGGCTCGCTTCTTGCTTGATTGGGCTGGGCACCGGTTTGATGGCTGGTACCTTTGGTGTCGGGGGTGGTATCGTCGCCACGCCTCTTCTAAAGGTCTTTATGGGCTTTTCAGCTCAGGTAGCGATTGGCACAACCTTAGCTTTGATTTTGCCTACTTCCTTGACCGGAGCCCTTAATTATTATCGTCAGAATCTTATCGATTATAAATTAGCCCTTAAGTTGGCTATTCCCTCGGTGCTTGCTGCCACCGGCGGCGCGGCCTTGACCGGTTCGGTCAGTGCCAAACTACTTATGCTTTCTTTTTCCGGTCTGGTTATTCTGGCTGCTCTAGACCTATTGTCTGGCTATAGTGATGGTCTTAAGGCTAGACGAGCAAAGAAGGCTATCGCGTTCACAAGTGAAGTGAGTCAACCTGACAGTCAGCTTGAGAAGCCGGTAAAGAGAGAGGGAGAGCCGGAGCCCTATGTTAGTCCAACTCTTGCCAGGGCTTTACCGGTTGGTTTGTTAGCCGGCTTTCTTTCAGGCTTTTTTGGAGTGGGCGGTGGCTTCATCATGATTCCAATTTTCCTTGCTATATTCAATATGCCTCTCAAGATGGCTCTTGGCACCTCGCTTTTGACTGTGTCTTTGATTTCCATACCGGGAATAATCACTCACGCCTGGCTTGGCCATGTCAGATTTGACACTGTGGCTATGCTTGTCTGCGGTGCTGTGCCGGGCTCTTATCTGGGCAGCAAGATCGCTATAATGGTCAAAGATAGGCTTCTAAAGAAGGGCTTTGCACTACTGATGCTTTTCATGGCGGCGCAAATGATCTACAGCGAACTGCATCTGTAGGTTCTGCTGCTTGGGGCTTTTATTAAGGGCTTTGGTCGGTAATACAAGAAGGAAATTTGGCCTTGCTCAGGATTCGGTTGGTTGAAATGGAAGCTGAAAAGCTGGCTCGCGATGAGGCGCAGAAGGCTCTTTCCAGCAAGAACTTGCCGCCTGAAGCCGAGCTTTTGAAGGGGCATATCGAGCATGAGGTGGGTTTGAAGCTTGGTCAGGTTTGTCCACCTGAGTTCAAAGGTTGGCTTACCTATCGCCGACTTACAGGCGATCTGGTTGTCATTCGTGGGCGCGCTTTTAAAGAACCGTCTTTGCTGGGGCTAGGCAAATGGCGCGCGGGCTTGGATGTGCCTTTCGGCTTAGACACTGCCACCGAGATGCTGCGTGGTTTTGATGTGACGCCGCCTCAGTCTCTGGACCACCTCATGGTAAATTTTGGCTGCGGCAAGACTGCAAGAGTCTTTCTCTGGTATGGCGAGAACGTAGCGCCTTACAGGCTTATATTTGAAGAAGAATTAGAAGGTGCCGATGATCACCAAGAGGTGCCTCAAGGCAATCTCATTCAGGCATTGGAAGAAGGAATGAGTTGGATTTTGAATAAGCCTAAGCATCTCACCCTGCCTGAATTCTTCAAAAATCAATCTGCCGGCTAGGGTGTTTCTTCTTTTTGTTTCTCTTTGATCTTTATTTTCTCGCCCTTATCTTCCTGAAATAGCTTTGCGGCACCGCGAGCCATGTCCATGAATTCGATTGGAATGGGGAAGATAAGAGTGGAATTCTTTTCAGCGGAAACCTCAACCATGGTCTGCAACTGTCTCAGTTGCATGGCGCCCGGAGTTGCTGAGATCACTTCCGCCGCCTGAGCCAGTTTCTCTGCGGCTTGCATTTCGCCTTCGGCCGCTACAATCTTAGCTCTTCTTTCTCTTTCAGCCTCGGCTTGCTTGGCCATTGCTCTTTGCATAGATTGTGGAATCTCCACATCTTTTACTTCTACCGCCATGACCTTGATGCCCCAGCCTTCGGTTTGTCTGTCAATCACGGCAGAGAGCTTGGCATTGATGGCATCACGTTCGGTCAACAATTCGTCAAGTTCGTGTTGACCAAGAATACTTCTCAACGTTGTCTGAGCGATTTGCATTGTCGCCGCCAACGGGTCCTCGATTTTTGTCACGGCTTTGAAAGCATCGTCCACTTGAAAGAAGCATACTGCTGCAGTCTTGACCGAGACGTTGTCCTTGGTGATGGCTTCTTGCATGGGAATAGGCATGGTCAAAACGCGCAGGTCTACTTTTTTTGACTGTTGCAGAAGGGGGAAGACAAGTTGCAGACCTGGTCCTCTTACCCCGTCGGCCCGCCCAAGAGTGAAGACTACGATTTTTTCGTACTCTTTAATTACTCGAATTGAACTGAGCGTGTACCCGAAGAGGAAGAAGAGGAAAACCAGCAAAAGTTCCATAGATTAAGCCTCTGACGGTAACTTCGGCATTATACTCTCTTTTGCTTCAAGACTTCTTGAGCATACGGGCTATATAAAAGCCCGCGCTGCCGTTGGCCGGAGGCAAGAACATGACTGAGCCTTGGGCGGCGGCTTCATTCAAATTCCACTTTTCAAGAAGTCCTTCTGGGAAAAATGAACCGATATCGGTTCGTTCGAAATCGGAATGTTTTGCGAGGAAACTTTCCACTATGTCTGGACCCTCCTCCGGCTCTATGGAACAGGTTGAATAGACCAGTACGCCACCCGGTCTAAGCATTTCGGCAGCATTTTCCAAGAGGGCTTTTTGAATATAAGAGAGGGTCTTGATATCTTCCTCTTGGCGATTGAAGCGAAGGTCGGAACGTTTAGCGATGACTCCGGTACCTGAACAGGGAGCATCCACCAGGACTCTGTCTACTGTAAAGCCTGGTTTGAATCTTTTACCGTCGGCGCTTTTGCTTTCTATGTTTCTCAAGTCCATGCGCAGTCTTGATTCTTTCAAGAGATTGAGACGGCTTTCGCTGATGTCAACAGCCACTACTCTGCCTTTTCCTTCCATCAATTCAGCCATATGAAGCGTTTTTCCGCCTGGGGCGGCGCAGAGATCAACAATCGTTTCGCCTGCTTTGGGATCTACTACTTTTGAGACAAAGGCGGCTGCCTCATCTTGCACGGCAAAGAGACCTTCGGCAAAGCCTGGCAATTTATCGGGGCGCGCTCCTTTTTTGAGAACCAGGCATTCTGGAACCAATTCACCGAAATTACTTTCAATTCCTGCTTTCTCTAGAATCTCTTTATAGGCGGCAGTTTCAATTGCTAAACTCGAGACTCGCAAAGTAAGTCGCGGTGCCTTTTGGCAGTGTTTGATGATTTCTAAAGCTTGCTCACCGTAGTTTTTCAGCCAGCTGCGCACAATAAATTCAGGCAGTGAATTATCGATAGCTAGTTTCTCGGCCTGGTCTAAAGATAGGTTGGTTTGCTCGTCAGACTGAACAGACCCGCCGTCTATACTTCTTTGGTGTGACCTCAATATTCCTGCTACAAACTTCACCACTCCTTCATGTGCAACCAGTCTTGCGATATCACAGGCGGTGTCGAGAACGGCGCTTTGGGGAATATCCGGCATTTCATTTAGTTGAAAAACTGCTACGCGCAAGAGATTGAGCACCGGCGCCTTGATCTGATCGATCGGTTTCGTCGAGAGCTTTTGCAGCGTTGCGTCAATAGATTGCCGGTTACGTAAGACTCCCAGCACAAGTGCGGTTGTGAAAGCGCGGTCGCGCTCTTCCATATCGCTTTTTTCAAGAGCTTTATCGAGGGCTATATTGGCATAGGCTCCACTTAAGTCAACTTTTGTGAGAGTTTCAACGGCTATTTTTCGGGCTTTCAGACCCTTTTTCTTCTTTAGATCTTCTTTGGAAAACCTTCTCTTCTTTTTTGTCTTATCCAAGTCTGTCTTCCTCAGTGAGATGAGCACCGGTTATAAATGCTTGAGCAGTCTGTGCCGCCCGCGATTCAGGCTGCAGGCTCAAGATCTCTAAAGCCTTGCCTGCGCAGACTACATAGAGACGCTTGTCTGAAACAAATAGTGCGCCATCGTTTTTGTCTTTAGTTTGCGCCAATGCAGCGTCGGTCTGACAGAGCTTTGTTTGAAGAATCTTTAGACCCTTGCCTCTGAAATGTGTATAGGTGCCAGGCCAGGGTTTAAGACCTCGCACTAGATTATGAATTGTCTCTGCATTTTTTGAAAAATCTAGTTTACCCATTTCTTTTGAAAGAATAGGTGCAAAGGTAACAGCTTCATCATCCTGCTTGTGGGCAACCAGGGTACCGGCTTGCAACTGCTTGAGTGTATTGATGAGGGTTTTTGCTCCTACTTGCGACATTTCCTGTGCCAGTTCTTCGGCTGTCATGTCGGGGCTTATCTCAATTTCAGCCTTAAGCAACATTGGTCCGGTGTCCACCCCTAGTTCGGTGAACATAGTCGTGACACCAGTGGTGGTGTCACCATTGATAATCGACCAGTTTATTGGCGCCGCTCCCCTCAATTTGGGTAAGAGTGAGCCGTGGACGTTTATTACCCCATGAGGAGCCAAGTCTAAAACCTCTTGCTTGAGAATTTGACCGAAGGCGACCATGACCAAAAGGTCGGGCTTGAGGTCTCGCATAGCTTGGACTATATCGGGGGCTTTGGCTAGTTTTTCCGGTTGGAAGACAGGAATGCCGTGAGCTTCAGCCAAGACTTTGGTGGGCGGGGCGGTGAGTTTGTTGCCTCGACCTTTGGGGCGGTCCGGTTGGGCGACAACAGCCAGCACTTCATAACTCTCCTTGTCTTCAATCAGAGCCTGAAGGCAAGGAACGGCGAATTCGGGGGTGCCGAGATAGATTATTTTAAGCATTGTATACCTAAAGATTACCAGAGTAATTATAATTCTTTGGTTGGTTCTACCTGGCTGTGGTGTACTTTGTTTTCCACAAAAACGGCAAGATCTCTGCCATTACTCATAGCACCTGCCTTTCTGGTTTTGGTGGTAATGGTAGTTCTGCCCCTTCTCATACTCTTTGTTTATAGTCTGGGTCTTAGAGACGACTTGGGGCGGGTGGTGCTTTCTTTTCATCCCGACAACTATTTGAGGTTCTTTTGCGGACCCTATCTTGCTTGTTTATGGCGTTCCTTGTCGCTTAGCTTTATCACCATGTTTACCACCTTGGTGCTTGGTTATCTTCTTGCCTTTTATCTGGCCTTCCAGGCATCGCCGCGTTATCGAAATCTGCTGGCATTACTTGTTGTCTTGCCTCTTTGGACTTCATCTCTTTTGCGCACATATGCTTGGATTACTATTCTGCATCCGACCGGGCTCTTACCAAGCTGGCTAAGCTTGCTCAATATTGAGCCGCCGCCCCTGCTTTATACACCCTTTGCCGTATGGTTGGGCATGGTTTATAACTATTTACCTTATATGGTACTGCCGCTCTATACATCGCTAGAAAGGCTTGATATTAGGCTTTTGGAAGCCTCATCGGATCTTGGCGCCAGACCAATTACCACAATATTCAAAGTGCTTTTACCTCTCACCTCTGGCGGTATCATTGCCGGTTCCATCATGGTTTTTGTTCCATCCTTAGGTGACTATGTCACTCCCGACCTCATGGGCGGAGCCAAAACAATGTTTATCGGTAATCTCATTCAGAATCAGTTCTTGGCTGTCAGAGACTGGGTATTCGGTTCTGCTGTGTCGACAATTTTGATTTTCTTAGTTAGCTTTGCCGTCGTTCTCTATCTACGTTATGCTTCTAAAGACATGTAGACAGGACTCGGTTTGATCTTTCTTACTACGCTGACCATGCGTTCATAGTCGCTTCTGAGAAGTTGACAAAGGGCTTGACCGGCCTCTACCAGGTAAGCTTCTCTCTCTACCGGAGGACGGTGCAAGGCTGCTTGTCTAACTGCCGCTGCTAAAATTTCGTCTTTGGGTAAGTCCCCAGAGAAATTGAAGAGTAGACGCAAATATTCGAAGTCATCAGTGAGGGCGATAACTGCTTTCTTTTCGGCCTGATAAACAAAGTCGTGCACCAAGGGCGAGCGAGGCGGCAAGTGATTGTAGACTCTATCATCATCTATATAGCCTAGAATGGCTGCCTTGATTTCGGTCTTAAGCAAGGCGAAGATATGAGGCTGTTCCTTTTTGAGCTCTCTGCGACTTAAACCCAGAGCCGATGGCTTGTGAATTGAGTCGGGCGGGCATGTCACCACATCTAGTACTACAGCCAGAATGGAAAGCGGAGTTTCTCCCTCTTCGTCCAGTACCGATGTTATGAAGCTGCCAAAATCAGGTCTGGCTGCCCCTTCTCTTAGGTCTGCCGTAAATGAAACAAGATTGCCGCTCATTACCTCTGCTAGAGGTTCGGCAGCAATATCTTTCATATTTTCGGCAGGTAAGTGCTTCTTAGTCAGTGGGCGTAACCTCTTTACTGGGCTTATAGTTCTCGATAGTTTCTTCGTCCGGTATGGCTCCGCTGGAAGCGCTCTTGCTGACAATAATATTGGTGTTGCCAGAGTCGTCCACCATGGTGACGCTTATCTCTGATTCTTTCATGCGTCCTTCCAGGCTTATCGTTTTAGACATCTGTTCATTTTTCTCGATGTTCCAGCCTTCGTTTTTGAGGGTTTGCTCGTACCATTGAGCTACTTTCTCAACCGAATCAGTTGAGACGAGTTGCATATATTTGCTATAGTCGGCCGAGTCTTTGCCTTCTTCTTGGGCTGTCTGCACCCCACTGGTGGTGGCGCCTGGATACATAAGTTTCTTCAGGTCTTCCGGTACACCGCCTTCCTTAACCGATGAAGTATGCTTCATATTGCCTGATGAATAACTTACTTCACCGCTCTTGCAGCCGAAAATAACCAGGGGTGATAGGGTCGAAAGGGCTATTAGGCAAAATTTGAGTCTTCTTTCGCTTCGCATAAAGCTTTACCTTTCATTGAGTGATCAGATATTTCACTAGTCTGAAAGAATTTTAGCAGCCGCTATTTTTAGTTACAGCAATGCTGTCTGAAATGAGATTTATAGAAAGCACTGTCAAGGCGATAAGAAGCCCGGGGATTATGGCTGCGTGAGCGTTTCCGCAGAAAAGACCGATTTGCCCCTCTCTCAACATACTGCCCCAACTCGGGGTGCCTGAGCCAAGGCCTAGTCCTAGATAACTCAGTCCAGATTCCAAAATTATGGCGTCGGCGGTAAGTAAGGTGGCTTCTAGTGCGGCCAGTCCGGCGAGGGCAGGTAACAAGTGTCGGACCAGGATCTGGGCATTGCTTGCCCCCATGGCTATGGACGAAAGCACATAATCTTCGCCTTTTAGCTTCAAGGTCATACCCCTGGCGACCCTGGCTGCCTCCAGCCATGAGGTAGAGGCTATGGCGAAAACTACACTGAGTATGGGCAGGTAGCCAAGTGAATGTTCACTCACCTTGAGCAGCGCTTGCAATGCCGGCGGCATGGCATGGGTCAGCTCCGGAGCGGAAATAAGAGAACTGATGGTAAGCAGAAGCACTATTGTAGGAATAGAAAGTAGACCGTCCACAATTGCTGTGCTGATATTGTCGATGGTGCCGCCAGAGAGCGCACTAGCCGACCCCCAGATAAAGCCTGCCAAGCTGGCGAGCATTGCTGACGCCAGTCCCACTGACAGTGTACCGACTCCGCCTTTCATTGACGACAGCAAAAGATCGCGCCCGAGTCCGTCGGTACCAAGTGGATATTGCCAGTTCTGAAATGGCGCTAGGTCGGCTTTGTCCAATTGGCAGAGGCTATCAGGTGCAACTAGACCGGCAAGCGAAAAGGCAAAGACAGACACTAAGATTGCGCAGCCGATGGCTTTGCCGTCAATCTTCATTGATGGTCAACCTCCTACTAAAGAGGTCGCTCAAGAATGAAGCCAGTACTACTGCACTACCGTAGAGCATAGTCAGCCCCATCATGACGGGATAGTTGCGACTAAGGGCGGATTCAACCGAGAGTCTGCCTAGTCCAGGTATACAGAAAATCGTTTCGATAAGCACCGAACCGCCTATTAGAGCTGGAATCTGAACACTTAGTAGGCCGGCAAGGGGCAATTTGCAGTTGGCTAGTACATGCTTGAAAATTCGAGAAAAGGAGAGCCCTCGAGCTTTTGCTGCGATTACATAGGCTTTGTCCAGTTCGGCGATAAGCAGACTACGTGTATAGAAAGCCGCCTTTATTAGTCGTCTTAGGCTGAGAATGAAGGCGGGAGCGATGAGGTAGAACCATTGACCTTGGTTGCCGCCAAAGATTGTAAAGCTTGGTGGCGGATAGAGCCAAGGAAGAACGGCACACAAAGCCAGAAAGAGAAAGGCCAAAAAGAAGTTGGGAAGAGCATACAGGAAGGCCATGAATGTTTGCACTGAGGCTGCGAAGACTCGGGTTCCAGACCTGCTTTTGTCTTGTCTTTTCTCTTGTTCTAGAAAGGCGAGTCCGCCACCTAAGGGGATTCCTACAGCGAAGGAGATAAGGAGTGATAGTCCCACAAGGGCAACTGTTGCCGGAATTCGCTCCATGATTACTTCTTTGACGCTTCTGCCGTCTTTATATGAAAGACCCATAGCTAAATTACTCTTTGCTTGATTGCTATCTATAAACGACAATAACCAGCGTCCATACTGTTCTGCTGGGCGATCTAGCGCTAGTTCATCTTTCACTTTCTGCAGGTCGGCTTCACTGAGATCTTTCTGGGCCGAGCCCAGCATCACGTCTATGGGGCTTGCCGGTAGTGAGCGCATCAAAGCAAAACTTACCAGTGAGACCACGAGCAGGGTCACTAAGGCGTAGATTGTTCTCTTCAGCAGAAAGCTCATCTATATTCTCGTCAATGTATTGACTATGATAAACAATTTGGCGCAAGAGCTTTGTATTCAGTCAGGCTATGGTACATTCTTAGAAAGGACTTGCGAGGAGTCTATGGCGGCATAGCCAAGTGGTAAGGCAGAGGTCTGCAAAACCTTTATCCCCCAGTTCGAATCTGGGTGCCGCCTCCATTTCCTTAGCGGTGACAATCTTAAAAGAGATTGAAAGCCGCGTTGAGCTTTCGAGAATTCGCTACAATAGTGACCGAAAGCACCCGGACGGTTGGCGCAGTTGGTAGCGCATCACTTTGACATAGTGGGGGCCACTGGTTCGAGTCCAGTACCGTCCAAATATTGAGAACGACAACATAAAAAAAACGGAGCCGGTAGGCTCCGTTTTTTCACCTAAATAAATCCCGGAGCCGGTAGGCTCCGTTTTTTTTCACCTAAATAAATCCCGGAGCCGGTAGGCTCCGTTTTTTCACCTAAATAAATCCCGGAGCCGGTAGGCTCCGTTTTTTTTCACTCATTTAAGTCCCGTTTTTTTCACCTAAATAAATCCCGCCGATAATTATGGGTCGGTGGGGCTGCCTTCCAGCATGGCGAAGAATTTTCGCTCAAAGTCCCAGATATTATCGTCTTTCCAGTTACTCAAACTTAGTTTGGCACTATAACCGCCTTCTCTGGGGAGTTTGCAGTCGACCTTCAAAATATAGTGACCTTTGTAGATGTCATTTGGGTCATTGGCATTAAAGTCTTTGGTGAAGACGACCTTGCCATCAGGGTCTTCAATAGTAACGATACCTTTGTATTGGCGTCTTTCATAGGGCGTGCCGAAGCCCAGTACGCAGGTGCAATTCATCTCATAAGGAAATTGCGGCACGACAAAGAGGTCGAATAGACCGAGGGCGTCCACTTCGCCGTTTTCGCCGTGCTGGGCTTCTCTGCAAAAAAGTATGTAACCGTTGTGTAGATATTTCATGACGTAATATCTTAACAGCAGAAAGCCCGGGAGACCCGGGCTTTCTTTGAGCTATTTTCACTGTTTGATGCAGTGCTTATTTCTCTTTTCTCGAGCTGATTACAGTCTCGGCGATGTTGGAAGGCACTTCTTCATACTGGGCGAATTCCATAGTGAAGGTACCTTGACCGCGGGTTTTGTTTCTGATGTCGGTTGCATAACCGAACATTTCAGAAAGCGGAACCTGGGCTCTCACTTTAGAGAGTCCGGAGATGGTTTCCATACCTTCTACGCGTCCTCTGCGGCTGGAGATATCACCGATGACATCGCCCATGAACTCTTCCGGTACTTCCACTTCTACTTTCATAACCGGTTCGAGCAAAGTGGGTTGAGCCTTCATGAAGCCTTCTTTGAAGCCCATGGAAGCTGCTGTACGGAAAGCCATTTCGTTGGAGTCGACATCGTGGTAGGAGCCGAATACCAGTGAAACTTTCACGTCGATAACAGGGTAGCCGGCCATGACGCCGCCTACGAGAGTATCTCTGACACCGGTTTCGCATGCAGGGATGTATTCTTTCGGAATAACACCGCCGACGATTTTGTTGACCCATTCGAAGCCGCCGCCCGGAGGTAGTGGCTCGATTTCCAAGACGCAGTGTCCGTACTGACCACGACCACCAGACTGTCTGATGAACTTACCTTCGGCTTTGACAGCCTTTTTGCAAGTTTCGCGGTAAGCAACCTGCGGTTTACCGACGTTGGCTTCTACTTTGAATTCGCGAAGCAGACGGTCGACGATAATTTCAAGGTGCAATTCGCCCATACCGGAGATGATGGTCTGACCGGTTTCATGGTCGACGCGCACTTTGAAGGTGGGATCTTCCTCAGCCAGACGTCCTAGGGAAACGCCCAGTTTATCGGCATCGCCCTTGGTTTTGGGTTCGATGGCTACCGAGATAACAGGGTCGGGGAAGTTCATCGATTCAAGAATGATCGGTGAGTTTTCTGCCGAGAGTGTGTCACCGGTGGTGGTGTCTTTCAAACCAACTGCAGCAACGATGTCTCCAGCAAAGGCTTCTTCAACGTCGGTGCGGTTATCGGCTTGCAACTGCACCAGACGGCTGATGCGCTCGCGCTTGCCTTTGGTGCTGTTCAACACATAAGAACCAGCCGAGAGTTTTCCGGAATAAACGCGGATGAAGGTCAGTTTGCCGACGAAAGGATCGTTCATGACTTTGAAGGCGAGAGCCGAGAAAGGTTCGTTTTCATCTGACTTTCTTTCGGTTTCGCTGCCGTCGGGCAAGGTGCCTCTGATGGCGGCAACGTCATCGGGAGAAGGAAGCAATTCGACTACAGCGTCGAGAAGCTGCTGAACACCTTTGTTTTTGAAGGCTGAACCGCAAAGAATTGGGATCAGTTTGTTGTTGCAAACTGCTCTACGCAGAGCATCTTTGAGAGCTTCTGTGCTTATTTCTTCGCCTTCGAGATATTTACCCATGAGTTCATCATCGGTTTCGACAATGGCTTCCACCAGCTGGTGACGCCACATGTCGGTCTCGTCTTTCATATCGGCGGGAATGTCGACGATGTTGAACTTCTGACCCATCGGATCTTTTTCGTCATAGACATGGGCTTTCATTTCGACCAAGTCGATGAGACCTTTGAAATCGCCTTCAGCGCCAATCGGAATCTGGATGGGATGAGCATTTGCCCAGGTTGTGGTCATACCCGGCAGTTGCTCTTTGATTTGTTTGACTACTTTGAAGAAGTCCGCACCGGTACGGTCCATTTTGTTGACCAAGATCATGCGGGGCACTTCATAGCGGTTGGCTTGCTTCCAAACAGTGTTGGTCTGGGGCTGCACGCCGCCGACGGCGCAAAGTACGATGACAACACCGTCAAGAACGCGCATCGAGCGCTCAACTTCAACTGTGAAGTCGACGTGTCCGGGGGTGTCGATAAGGTTGATGCGCTTGCCTTTCCACTGACTGGTGATGGCGGCGGCGGTGATTGTGATGCCGCGCTCTTTTTCCTGTTCCATCCAGTCGGTGAAGCTTGTGCCTTCGTGCACTTCGCCCATTCTGTGAATCAGACCCGAATAGAAGAGGATGCGCTCTGTGGTTGTGGTCTTGCCGGCATCGATGTGGGCGGCAATACCCATGTTACGTATGTTTTTGAGTTCTACTGTCCTTCCTGACACGGGTTCTGTTTTCCTTTCTTTGACGCTATCCATACATGACCTGCTTGAAGTGAGCTTCTTATTTGTAACCGGTTTGTTGAGGTTATCACTGAGGTGGTCAGCCCCTTTGATTCTTCATAAAGTTTCCAAGTTTGGCTATTTTATTTGTTACAGAAGCGGCTTCACATTTTTAAAGGCAAACGCCCCGGCTCATGCCGAAGCGTTTCTAAAGCCTGTTCAATCGCCCTGTCTTGAGCCCTGCTTAGACTTAATAGCGATAGTGAGCGAAAGCTTTGTTGGCTTCAGCCATCTTGTGGGTTTCGTCTTTCTTCTTGACCGAAGCTCCAGTGCCGTTAGCGGCATCGAAGAGTTCAGAGGAAAGTCTCTCAGCGAAGGTACGACCCGGACGCTTTCTGGAGTTGTTGATGATCCATTGGGTCGCCAGGGCGAATCCACGAGTTTGCTTCACTTCTACCGGCACTTGGTAGGTCGAACCGCCAACCCTTCTAGCTTTTACTTCAACCAAGGGGGTGACGTTTTTCACAGCTTTATTGAAAACATCCAAAGGCTCTTGCTTGGTTCTGTCTTTGAGAATCTGCAGAGCTTCGTAGAAGAGACTCTGAGCGGTGCTGCGCTTACCGCGCTGCATCATGCGGTTGACGAAACGTGAGACCAGTTGGCTGTTGTAAACGGGATCAGCCTTCGGAATTCTCTTGTCGGCTACTTTTCTGCGGGACATTTCAATCTTCTTCCTATATTGAACTTCTTAACTGCTTATTTTTTCTTGCCGCCGGCAGCTGCTGCCTGACCAGGCTTGGGACGTTTGGCGCCATACTTGGAGCGTCCCTGCATGCGGTCTTTGACACCGGCTGTATCGAGGGCGCCTCTGACGATGTGATAGCGAACACCAGGAAGATCTTTGACCCTGCCGCCGCGAATGAGCACAACCGAGTGCTCTTGCAAGTTGTGACCGACACCGGGGATATAGGCGGTAACTTCAATACCGTTTGTCAGTCTTACCCTGGCGATTTTGCGAAGAGCTGAGTTCGGTTTTTTCGGGGTGGTTGTCTTTACCTGGGTGCAAACGCCGCGTCTTTGCGGGCAAGATTTCAAGGCCGGGGACTTAGTCTTGTAAGTCACTTTGGCACGTTCGCGTCTGATCAACTGGTTTATGGTAGGCACCACTTAACTCCTAAAAACACAAGCTAAAAACAGGTATCCCCAACAGATACCGCGAACGTTCAGATTATCAGAAGAGCGCCTGGATATATAAGAACTTCGCAAATCATTTACAATGCTAAGCCAAGATTATCGAATTATTAGCTGTGAAGCCCCATTTGGGGCGGCTTCTTAGCAGTGCTTAATTAAGCGAGCCAGGCCATATGTCGGTGATTTCTCTATTAATATTGATGGCTGGATTGCCAAGTGCCGGTAGGTTGACCGAAGTCTCGAGCGAGAGTTTGCGAGGCTTTTTCGCCCTCATCCAATAGTCCCTGGTCAGTAAAGAGAAATCTCCTAGTCTTTCCAGCCCAGCCGCCTCAAGGGCTTCCACCACTGACTTCTGGAAGTCGTAGGCTTTGACTACTACCATGCCTTTCATGCCGGCTCGGCGCATTATCGAGAGTACAAAGTTGATCATGTCTGGGGCGGTATGGGCAAAGCCCGGGTGCACGGCAAATTCCAAATGGTAGTCGCCTTCGCGGTGGGCAGTCACTCGGCAGGCCGATGTAATCACTTTTCGCTCCTGGTCTTGCGAAACCCAGAACCAACTGCGACGGCGCAGCAACCTTCTTGCTAAGGTGTCCAGACTTTCGACCTTAATAGGAAAGACTCTAAAATCAAGCGGAGTGTGTTGGAAAGTCAGACGGATATCGGCTGGCAGAATATCTTCGTGTAATTGGTAGAGCCCAATTTGATCTTCAGGCAGCGCCAAGCGGAAGGCTTCTGAGTTAATTTCAGCGGTCTGCAGCTTGAGGTCGCTTGGTACTTGATAATGAGTTATGCGGGCCGATCTTCTAAAGCCGCAACTGCCAAGTAGTGATAGAGCGGCGGGATTGCGATCCGACACTTCGGCAATGAAATGGCTGATGCCCTGGCTGCCAAAGAGAGCACAGGCAAAGCGCAGAAGTTCTTGGGCAATACCCCGACCGCGATGATTAGGGTGCACAACCAGGTGATCTACCTGCCAGCAGGATTTTGAACGACCGATAGGATGTAGTGAAATCAGTCCCAAAATGAGACCGTCTTCTTTGGCTATATATACAGATGGGGAAACATGCAAGTGGCAGGGCAGCCAGTGCTGCCAGAAAGCTAGGCCTGTGATTAAGTAACGTTCTTCTGCACAAAAGCTCTCATAGGGCACAGGTTCTTCCTGGTAACGCAAAAGTGCTCTTACCTGGGTTGAATCGGTGGCGAAGAGAGGCTGGATCTTAATCATATGAAAATAATACCACTTACAGAATGGCTGCCAAGTGAGTCGCTCTCAAGCTCTACTTCTCATTTACCGCTAGAATACTTCGCATGACCAAGCAAGGCAAAGCTCAGAATGATAAGAAGAAAGACGGGGACAAACCTGTTTATCGCACTGTCGCCGATAATCGCCGGGCGCGGCACGACTTCGAAATTTTAGAGACCCACGAAGCCGGCATCAGTCTGCTTGGCACCGAAGTCAAGGCGATTCGCGCCGGCAAAGCCAACTTGCAAGATAGTCATATCCGCATAGAGGACGGGGATCTCTGGCTGTATAACTGTCATATATCTCCCTACGATTATGGCAATAGATTCAATCATGAGCCCACCAGAAAACGGCGCTTGCTCATGCACTCAAGGCAGATTCTTAAGCTAAAGGCTACTACCCAAGAAAAGGGTCTGACCTTGATACCACTCAAGCTCTATTTCAAAGGAAACTTAGTAAAGGTAGATCTGGCAGTGGTGCGCGGTAAAAAACTGCATGATAAGAGAGATACGATTGCCAAGCGCGAAACCAAGCGCCAACTCGATAGAATTACTAAAACGAGCCGCTATTAGAAGTAACAGGAGATAGAGCGAAGGTGAAGAAAGTGGGTGTTGTCAGCACGGTTGTTTTGTTCTCGCTTTCCTTTATGCTCAGTTTACTCGTCAATCTATGGTCGGCGACTCCTGCTTTTGCCGCTTCGCCGGTTGGGGTTCTGAAGAGTGCGCGCAATGCTGCGGTTTATCAAGACCAACATATAGGAACATTCGAAGATGATTTCAAAGTCTTCAAGTCGACTATGGACGGAGCCAATGTTCGTTTTGACGAGTTGAGCGATGCCGATATTGAAGCCGGACAGAGCAAACTGGCCGGCTATAAACTAATTGTTGTACCGCTCTTGGTCGATATCCCGGCCTCTGAAGTAGCCGCTTTGAACGCTTATCAATCAGCCGGCGGCAAATTGGTCATAACTGATGGTGCTGGTGTCGCCGGCAGTGGCGCGTTGCAATTGATGTCTCTAGCAGGGGTTCAGTCCTTAAGTCGAGTAACCTTGAAGGAAGTCGGCAATTTAAACTGGCCCCGTGAACCACTGCCCCTCAGTGCTGATTTCGCCATAGCCTCAGTGGTCAGTGAAATTACGCCGGCAACTTCGGCAAAAGCGCTAGCTAGTTGGCAGAATTCTCAAGCCGGCATTACTCGTTCCGGTAACTGTGCATTCCTTGGGTGGGCTCCGGGCTTGCAGGGTGAGATTTCTTCCAACAGTCAGCTTCTCGCCCAAGTGCTTGATGAGCTGTCTCCTGGTATCACCCAGCAGGCCGCTGTACAAATTAGCTATGCTGAGTATCAGACACTCTCAAGCGAATTGGATTATTTGGCCAGGCGTACTGACGAAGCCGTAAAGACTGCCAAACAAGCTGATTTCAGTGTTCCTCTTAAGACCATTCAGAGCTTTTACGATTCAGGGCTAGAGCATGTTAAGGCTTTCAACGAAGCATATAGAGATAGACGCTTCCTAGAAGCTGATGAGAGATTGCAAAAAGCCAGACAAGATTTTGCCATGGCATTTGCCCAAGCCATGCCGGTTAGACCGGTGGAAGCTCGCTGCATCTGGTTGGACCGCGGTACTATTGTAGCTACCAAGAGCCCCAAAGGCATGGCTGATTTATTCGATAAGTTGAAAACCGCCGGTATCAACGTGGTTTATTTCGAGACCAACAATGCCGGCTTCACTATGTACCCTTCTAAAATGGCGACTCAGAATCCAGAGACTATTGGTTGGGATCCCTTTGGTACCGCTCTGGCCGAAGCTCGCAAGCGCAAAATGGAATTTCACGCTTGGTTCTGGATCTTCAACGTGGGTAATGCCAAGCACAATCCGATTATCGGAAAAGAAGCCGATTATCCTGGTCCGGTGCTTTCCAGTCATGATTTTACCTGGGCCCTTACATCAGCGACAGGTTCGCTTCTGCCTCCCAAGCAGTTCGAATATTGGTTGGATCCTTCCAACCCAGACTGTCGTCGCTATTGCAAAGATTTGATTTTGGAAGTGATGAATAACTACAAAGTCGACGGCATTCAGCTCGATTATATTCGCTATCCATTCAACAACAAGGGCTCCGAGATGGGCTTCAACTGGTTGGCTAGGCAGCGTTTTGAGAGAGAGACCGGACTTTCTTTGGATCGTCTGGATGATGAAACCAGGCAGATGTGGGTGCACTGGAAAGCTGCTCAAATAACCAGCTTTGTCAAAGACGTTTCCGACTTGATTCGGCCCCTGCAACCCGGCATTCGTATCTCTGCTGCCGTTTATGCCTTTCCTCGCCGCATGCGCCTAAACGCCATTCAGCAAGAGTGGGAGACTTGGGTGGCTAACGGTTGGGTTGATACTATTAATCCTATGACTTATGTTTCATCGCCGAAGGAACTTACTGAGCAAGCATCTTTCGTGCGCGAATCTACCCAGGACAAAGGGCTCGCTTATCCCGGTTTGTCGATAAGACAACTCGATACAGCTGGATTGATTGAACAGCTCGACTCGGCAAGAGTGACCGGAACCCTTGGCACGACGATGTTCGCCGTCGCCCACCTTGATGATAAGAAAGTCAATGTTCTAAAAGTCGGACCCTATAGAAGAGCCACTCTATTGACACCGCAGGCGGAGCCACTGAAAGCCAGCCGTGTTTTGTTTGACGACTTTGCCGCAATGGTCAATCGCTATTTGCAAGATCCGAAGAAACGTATTATGTCCGATACCGCCAGTACCAATGATGTGGTCAATCAGATTGATACAGTGCAGCGATCGATGCATAATCTCAGTGGTAAAGCCAGTGCTGATGAAATTGACAATCTATTGAAAGACGTCACTGGTTTACATTCCACCCTGAAAGAATGGCTCAGACTGGAAGCCTTTATACAGAGAGGTTTCAGAGCGCAGTATATTGCCAACTATCTCTCCCAGGTGGAAGCTATATTGCAGTATGCAGGTACTCGCAGTCGCGCCCAAGAGAAATCAAACGACGTTGCTGCTGGCAAACCCGGTTCTGATAGCTGATAACATTTGACAAGGACGCTTAGGCTTATCGTGATTTGGTTTGACTGATGCCCGAGAGCTGGGAACTATTCAAGATCTTTTCAGACAACGCTGCTCAGAACGGCGATCTCAAGACTGCCGAAGAATATCTCTGGAAAGCAATAGACGCTGCGGCTGAGACTAATTCACCACTTAAATTGATTTTGTGCATGGATTCACTCGGTGATTTTTACTACCGATTGAAGCGCTTCGGTGAGGCACAATCAATTTATGGCGATAACCTTGAGAAGCAGATTGCCGGTCTTGGTCTAGACCACCCGGAAGTAGCAAATACTCTCATCAAGCTCGGTTCTTGCCAGAACTTTCAGAACAGATTGAAAGAAGCTGAAGATAGCTATAAGCAAGCTTTGCTCATTACTATCATTCGCTTTGGGCTGGAAAGTGCTCAAGCTGCAAACATAGTCAGGCAGCTCAGCGCCGTCTATCAGCGGCAGGGAAAAGTTTTCGATATCAGAGAGGTTACCGGCGGTGCCCCACCGCCTCCACCACCTGAACCAATCGAAGCTCAGACAATCTGCCGAACCTGTCATCGCCCCTATAAAGGTGCACAGTGTCCTACTTGTACGCAGTTCAGAATGACAGCTATGAAGCTCGACGAACAAGAGCGTCTGCAAGTGGTTATTGCCACGAGAGATATCAGACCCGGTACTGTAATCACAATTAGTTCGGTAGCTCTAGATTTTCGTATGGCTTCAAAGTTTGACGCTTACTTTGATGTGCGCCATGTGATCGGCAAGACCGCAGTCAATCTGGTGCCCCAAGGTGCGGCGCTCAAGCTCAACGATATTGATTTGAGAAGTTAGTCCAGTCTAATTTTAAAACCTCAAAAGGCTCCTTCTATCGAAGGGAATAGTTATAAACCTCAAAAGGCTCCTTCTATCGAAGGGAATAGTTATAAACCTCAAAAGGCTCCTTCTATCGAAGGGGATTTATAAAACCTCAAAAGGCTCCTTCGATAGAAGGAGCCTTTGTTTGAAAAAGGAGGAAGAATTAGATTAAATGCCAGTGAGGCTATCTAATTATTCTTAGTTGTTGTTGTTGGACCAATCGGTAACCGGAGCCACGGGAGTGATTACCGGTTGGGCGTAGGTCACTTCGACCACCGGTTGAGCCGGAGGAGCGAAGTTGGTCTGGGGCTGAGCAGGAGCAGCGGCTTGGGCAGCGGCTTGTTGCTGAGCGTAGGTCTTGAAGGTTTCTTCGATAAGACCGGATTTTTCGCGGAGCAAATACTCTATATAGTCGCCGCGGCTCATGCGGGAGGCGGCCACTTGCTCATCGAGGAGTCTGTGGGCCATGGGGGTTACGCAAACGGCAGTGGTGGTGCCTCTGTTCTTTCCGAAGAAGAAAGATTTGGCGCCGCCTTTGGGGCCGGTTTGTTTGGCTTGGGGGGGCAGTCTCAATGGAGGCATGCCGGCACGCTCGCGAATAAGCATTTCAACGTAGTCACCGTTGGAAACGCCTGCGGCAGCGGCTTGCTCTTTCAAGAGCTGGCGGCCGAGAGCCGTCAGGTTGAAGGAGACCGAACCCGACTCTTTGCCCGGGAAGCGTGAACGTCTCGGGGAAGAGGCTTTGGCTGGAGCTGGTGTTGTCTGGACCGTTGTATTCATCTAACTTTCGGCAGTGCTACCGGAGTGGTTTCCCCCGCTCGCTGGTATTTACTCTGCCTTTCCTCCTTTTCTCAGAAAACGGAACCCTACTGGTACGAAATCAAGACTCAGTCTTGTAAATTGTGACGGCTAAAGCCATCAAGTTTCCAACGCACATCTTTCAGTCGATTAGCAAAAGCTAGTCGACCCGACGACCTGTGTCGTCCTGTTCTTGGAAAGTATACCGTATCTCTCGACTTATCTCTTGGCTTTTAGCTTATGAGTTATTTAGACAAGTACTCTTTGAAATCGTTTTTTACTTCGCTCTCAAGAGTATGGCAACCCTTTCCAAGACCTTGATTATAGAGCAAAGTTACGAGAATGATGCAGTAGTCATGTATTACGATCTTTTCATAACTCTCCAAACGAGAGCTTCATGACAACCGCTTAATTCACGTGCCAGTGCTGACTTATAGCCAAATTATTGAAGCCAAGAGCAATAAGAGATCCAAGAGTTGCTCCAACAAATACTTCCACAGGTGTATGTCCTAGGAATTCTTTAATACGCTCATGAGATAGCTTTGGGTGATCTGAAAACAATTCGATCATCATCTTATTGAGCACCTTGGCTTGCAGTCCAACCGTTCTTCTTACACCGGCTGCGTCGTACATAACAATGAATGCCAAGCAAAGAGCAATCGCAAATGAGACCGAGTTAAAGCCCTCGATTAGTCCCACTGAGACAGCCATGCCCATGGTGCAGCTGGAGTGAGATGAAGGCATACCGCCGGTGGTTGCCACCATGCGCATGTCAAGTTTTCCGGTTGTAAGCAGTTTGATTATTACTTTCAAGACTTGTGCAATAGAACTGCTCATCAAGGTGACAAGAATTACCTGCCAGCCTCTACCGTCCAAGGAAGGCGTAGCGACATCGGCGAAGACTGAAAGGGAAAGGGAAAGGCTTTGGTAAAGGTGGTCCATACTAAACTCGTTTATTTTTCTCTATTTATAGAATAGGAAAGCAAAGATTGCAGCGCTGGAAAAGATGGGTTGTCAAGCGAGGATTCTTTGATCAGTTCTTTTCCTTCCTTTTCCATTTCTTTCAACTTGGCTTTGGCCCCTTCTACTCCAAAGATACTGACCCAGGTGGCTTTATTGCTAGCCTGGTCTTTACCCGGAGTTTTGCCGAGACTTTCGGCACTGCCGGTGACATCAAGCAGGTCATCGGTAATTTGAAAGGCTAAACCGATAATTTCGCCCAGTCGGGCTAATGATTGTAGCTGTCTCTCGGGGGCTTGCAGCAAGGCCCCGCCCGCCCAGAGTGAGAATTTTATAAGGGCGCCGGTCTTACGGGCATGAATGCTGCGCACAACTTCTTCCGAAACGCTCTGCCCGGTAAACTCCATGTCGAGCACTTGGCCGCCGACCATGCCACTCGGGCCGGTGGCACGACAAAGTTCAAGGCTAACCGAGAGTAAAGCACTTCTGTCAATTTTCTCGTGGCAATAGCTAAGCAATACTTCCTGCGCCATTACCAATAAGCCATCGCCGGCCAAGAGCGCCATGGCTTCGCCGAAGACCTTATGATTGGTGGGCTTACCTCTTCTAAGATCGTCATTGTCTAGGCAGGGCAAATCGTCATGAATCAGACTCATGGCGTGAATCATTTCAATGGCGGCGCAAAGAGGTAGAACCAATTCCACCGCGTCCATGTCTTTTAATTGCGGGGCTCTCTCCACAGCCTCGGCGGCAGCCATTGTTAGAGCTGCTCTTAGTCTCTTGCCGCCGGCCAAAGCCGAATAGCGCATTGCTTTATAAAGAGTAGAAGGATCTTTTTCACTCCTTTCACTCAGGTAGAAATCCAGAGCCTTTTCCAATTTTGCTCTTCTCACATCTAAATAAGAAGTGAAATCAAAAATGGCTTCCTTATCGGTTTGCTGCATTGCTTACTTCAGAATTTTTTTCAAGGCTTGAATAAATTTCAAACCTTCAACACCTAGAGTGACGAGGCTTCTTTCCTTTGCATTCCACAATGAAAGCAAGGGACCAATTTTCTTAGCCACGTCAATATAATCGAGGGGGCTGGGGGAGTGACTTTCTTTTGGAAAGGTAAGCCTTTCGGTTAGGTCTTCGAGATTATAACGAGTCGCTTGAATCTGCAAAAAAGCGCGGTCGCGCAGATTGTCGATGAGAGTCTCAGCTTCTGTCAGTTGGGCTTGCAATTTTTTATGGCTCAAACCAATGACCAGACAACCTATGGCGAACACCAGGGCTATACCGGAGATACCTAGCTGAGCCACCCAGAGCAAAATAGGACTGCTCTTGTTTATCATCCAGTAGGCACTCGGAGCAAGCAAGATCAAGGCTAGAGCGGCAAGCAAAAATCCTAGTGCGGAATAGAAAAAACCAACCAAAATAATCGTGGTGCGAACTTTGTCCATGACCATGAGTAAGGCTTGACTGGGCAAGACTACAGCCGCCGCAGCCGGCTGATAGGTGGTTTCAATTTCTGGTTCTAGTAGATCAGACATCTTTTTTCTCGCTTATTTGAGCAAGTCTCTGGCAATGAGCATACGTTGAATTTGGTTTGTACCCTCATATATTTGACCGGCTTTGGCATCACGAAAGATTCTTTCGATTAGTAGATTGGGCTTCAAGCCTTCGATACCGATTAGAGACATGGCTTGGGTGGAGACTTGCATGGCTACGTCGGTGGCCTGGGTCTTAGCCATGGCGGCAATGGTGACTGAAGTCTCTCCGGCATCGATCAGCCTGGCGGCCTGGTAGGTCAAAACTCTGGCTGATTCGGTAAGAACTGCCAGGTTACCGAGGGCAAGGGCCTGACCATTCAGGTCGGCGCCGCAGTGACCGTCAAGATAGGCTCTTCTAAGTGTTTCGGTGCAGGCATCCAAAGCTCCTTGCGCCCAGCCTATAGACTGCGCTGCTATGGTGACTCGACCTTTAGCCAGGCTGGAAAGAGCTACTTTCCGACCTTCGCCGTGGGCTCCTAGTAGGTTAGCCTTAGGCACTTTGCAGTCATCGAAAACTATTTCGCAAGTTGAATAGCCGCGCATGCCCAGCATGTCGAATTTCTGACCAATGGAAAAACCAGGGAAATCTCTTTCTACTATGAAGGAGGTAATCTGAGCTTTCTCTCCACCCAAGAGCTTGGCCATCACTATATAAAAATCGGCTGAAGCGCCTGATGTGATAAAGGTTTTGGTGCCATTGAGCACATAATGATCGCCCATGTCTTTTGCTGTGGTCTCGATCGCCGCCGTATCGGAACCGGCATTGGGTTCGGTTAAACCGAAGGCGCCAAGATATTCGCCGCTTGAGGCTTTGGTTAGATACTTTTGTTTCTGTTCGGCTGTGCCGAAGCGATAAATCGGCTCCTGGCAAAGAACATGCACGCCCAGTGAGCTCATTATCGGTACGCAAGTGCGACCAAACTCTTCATTTACCAGGCTGAACGATAGATAGTCGCCGCCGGCGCCGCCATATTCAGCAGGGAAAGGCAGGGCGCCCAGTCCTTCTTTGCAGGCAGCTTGGAAAAGGTCTTTTCTGAACACATTTTCGCTGTCGCTGGCCATCACCTCGGCAAGGGGAATTCTCTTGGCAAATACTTTGGCTTTGTCGAGCCATTTCAACTGAGCCGACGTGAACTTACCAAATTGATTTTGCAGCGCCTCTTTTTCTAGAGTGCTTTTATCTAGAGCGTCTTTGTTGATCATGTTCTTGGCCTTGCTTTTGCCTCTAGTTCAAACAATAGATCATAGCATTTCTAATAGCCCTAGAGCCTTTCTGCTTTTATTGAGGCCTTTGTCTTGAGTATTTATAAGGGGGCGAATCTGTTTTACAATTAATCTGTGTTAGAGATAGTCAAGCCGAGAGTTTTGAAGCCGGGCGATGCCATCGGGGTAATTGCCCCTTCTTCGCCTACTTTTGAGCCGGGTTATCTAGAGTCGACCTTGGCTTGGCTTGGCAAGCTCGGTCTTAAATATAAGCTTGGCAAGAACACATTTAGGTCTTATAGCAGTTATGCCGGTTCCGACGAAGCCAGGTTGGAAGATTTGCACGAAGCTTTCGCCGACACAACCCTCGGCGCCGTTCTGCCGCTGCGCGGTGGCGCTGGTGCCAGCCGGCTTCTTCTCAAGCTCGACTATGGTCTTGTCGCTGCCAATCCAAAGATAATTTGTGGATTTAGCGATATCACCGCTTTACTTTTGGCTGTTCATCAAAAGACTGGGCTTGTCACTTTTCATGGACCAACTCTCAATCTTATGTATGAAAGCGCCTATACCCACGCTTATTGGCTGAAAGCTTTGATGAAAACTCAGCCAATCGGCTTGATCACAGAACCAGAAGAAAGTGATAAGGAACAAGGTGATGTTTGGGGTGCTAGTTATCCTTCTCGTATGGTGATCAATCCGGGGCGCGCCTCAGGGAGATTGACCGGCGGCTGTTTGACACTGATTAGGGGCCTAATGGGAACTCCTTTCGAAATAGATACAAAAGACAGGTTGGTCTTTATTGAAGATGTCGATGAAGAACCACATGCTATGGATAGAATGCTCACCCAGCTGGTTTTAGCCGGCAAGTTCAAAGAGGCGCGGGGAATAATCATAGGAGATTGTTCCGGTTGTCGACCGGGCGGCAGCAAAAGGAACAGTCTTAGCCTCAATCATGCTTTAGAAGAAGTCTTGCGCGAGCGGCTTTCTAAGCTCGATATTCCGGTTGTGTATGGCTTCAAAATCGGCCATACCGCCGACAAAATCACTTTGCCCATCGGGGTGGAAGCCAGTCTTTATGCTAGTGATCAAAGTGGACTGCGCGGATTTAGAACTGGTCAGTCGGCGGTTCGTTTGAAAATAGAAGAAGGAGCTTTGTGTGATAAAGCCGCCCCATCTAAAAAATAAAGATCTGGTGGCTATCGTCGCCCCGTCTTCTCGTCCGGCTAGGCCTTCCGACTTGAGGCGAGCCGTGGCAATTGTAGAAGCCATGGGCTTGCGGGCCAGACCGGGCAAAAATCTTTTTAAGACTCATGGCTTTAGCGCCGGAACCGACCAAGAACGGCTCTCTGATTTGGTCGACGCCTTTAGTGATAGCGAAGTTAGGGCGGTCTGGAGCATCACCGGCGGTTATGGTGTTCTGCCTCTCCTGGGTGCCTTGCCTTACGACTTAATCAAAAAGAATGCCAAGATTGTTATAGGCTTTGATGACTTCAGTCATCTCAGTTTGGCGGTCTACATAAAGACAGGACTAATTACTCTGCACGGCCCTAATTTAGATAGGGTGAACAATATAGAGACCTTTGAGCGGGTGAAGCGCAGTCTCACACATTGCGAGTATGAACCGGTGCAGAGTACCGATGCCGTGCTTGGTGAATTTGGCTTTCCAGCGGTTGAGGGTATGGGTAAAGGTAAGCTGATAGCAGCCAATCTCACTGCTCTGGTCTCTCTCTTCGGCACAGAGTTCGAGCCAGATCTTGGCGGTGCGGTCTTGGTCTTAGACGATTACAAAGAGAGAAATGATATTCTCGACCGTTGGTTCAATACCATTTATCTCTCAGGCAAAATGTCCAGTTTAGCTGCTCTTGCCCTCGGACGTTTTGATGCTTGTGATAGTCGCGGTGCTTTCAATATGCTTTCCTTCGAAGAGCTGGCGTTTGATCGATTGATCGAAATGGGCTTGCCCTCTTGTTTTAATTTACCTGCAGGTGAAGGCTCCGGCACCGTACTGGCGCTCGGGGCGGAAGTATCTTTAGATACTAGGGCCGGCAGGCTAACCTATTTGGAGTCGGTGCTCAGTAAGTAGCCGAGGCTGGCCGCTCTGCTCTTGTCTTTCTGGGCCTGACCATTGAGCCCGAGGGCGGCATTGGCAAAGGCCCTATAGTAGAATGCTTGACCGCATTCTGGATCGATTGTCAGGGCAGCCGTGGCATCTTTGATTGCTTTGTCGAATTTACCCAGCAGGTTATTTAGTCGAGCTCTTCTCAGATAGTTGAATTCATCATCTTCGTTGAGACTGATACTGAGGTTGTAGGCTTGCATTGCCTCTTTGTAATTTTGCAGGGCGGTATAGGCATCACCTCTATAGGCATAGGCCATGGCTTGGTCCGGTTCAATTTTTAGCACTCTCTCGCATTGATTGAGGCAATCTAGAGGTTTGTCGTAGTGCAAGTAAACATAGGCGGTCATGCAGCCGAGGTCTGGATCGTTCGGAAATTTCTTCAAGGCGTCTGAACAGGCACTCAGGGCTTCCTGGTACTTGCCGTTATAGGTGAGCGCTTCAATATAGTTCAATGTGTTCTCTATGTCAGGCTCTTCTTTAAAGGCTTTCTCACTCAATTCTAGGAAGCCTTTATCGTCGCCAAGTCTTCTTGCGGCCCTAACCGATAGGGTTAGATATTTTATTTCTGTGGGTTCTAGACTGCAGAGCAGATTTAGATCTTTAGCGGCTTGCTTGACTGACAAGAGATCGTTCATGGCTAAGCAGGCTCTGCCTCTGTTGGCTAAGGCTTCTTTGTCTTGCGAATTGGCATGCAGTCTGGCCGTGCTTTCTTTGATCGTTTCTTTGATTCGATCTTTGTCGTCAAATCTACTGCTGGAATGAAGCACTCTAGGGTCAAAAGAAAAATAGATACTGACTGGATCATCCATAAAGGCAGGCGGCTTCGGCAGCGGTCTGGCTGCCTCCACTGCTAGTATCATGGCCCGATTAATTTCTGGGTTGACGCCCTTTACTATTTTGACTCTATTTGGTCGACCATTGCTATCTATTTCAAAAGAGATTGTGCCGAATTGGGCGCTGGCAATAGTGGGATTAAACTTAGACTTTATATGTTCTTGCAGGTCTTTTACATAACGTCTGATTTCAATTTGATGAGCGGCTCTTTCACTCTTTTCTCTCTCTCGTTTTTGCTCCCTGGTTCTGGCTTCCTTTTCTCTATCTTCCGATGTCATTTCTCTTTCTTCGCGGCAGCCGCCAAGCACGGCACAGAGCGTCAAAGAAAGAAGCAAAGTGAGGGCGCAATCTCTTTTCAATTGGTTGGCTAGCATATTAGAGACCTGAAATAGACTGAGCCAGCCTTTCTTCCAAGTACGAAACTTCACCGCTAATGATGCTGGCTATGGCCTTGGGTAGTTGTGATATGAGGTCTGAAGCTATCAAGATCGGATTGTTTTCTTCGCCTCGGGCCGCTAAATCGCCGGCTCGCCCATGTATATAGACAGCGGCGCAGGCGGCATCGAAAGTATCCAAGCCCTGGGCGGCAAGTCCTCCGATGATGCCGGAGAGAACGTCGCCAGCTCCGGCGGTGGCCATACCGGGGTTGCCTGTAGGATTGATAAAGACTCGTCCTCCCGGCTCGGCTATGACCGAATAGGCTCCCTTTAGCACAACCACGGCGTTAAATCTGGTTGCTGCCTCGAGGGCATGGCTTATCCGATCCGCCTGTATTGCTTCGGTTTCTTTGCCGAGCAGTCGACCCAATTCGCGAGGATGCGGCGTTAAAATAAAGTTCTTGCCGCCGCAGAATTTGTTTGGATTTTTGGAGATGCAGTTGAGCGCATCGGCATCAATGACGCAGCTAATTCCCAGCATTTCGGTAAAGCCAAAGACCAGTTCGACACTATCAGAACTTTGAGAGAGTCCCGGTCCAATAATGCAAGCTTTGACAGAACCAAGCAGTTCAGAAAGTTCGCCGAGAGCTTCGGCACTGATCGATTGTTTGCTGGTTTCGCTTAGTGGTTTGTATACAATTTCGCAGGCGGGCAGACCGGCAATAAGAGAGCGAGGCGTAGCGAGATAGGAAAGTCCAGCCCCAGATTTGAGCGCGCTTTTAGCGGCCATTACGGCTGCCCCGCTCATACCCAGGCTGCCGGCTACAGTCAGTACCTGTCCGAAGGTGCCTTTATGAGCATCAACCGGGCGCATAGGCAAAAGCCCTTGTACTGCACCGCAGGTGGTGAGATAGATTTTGCGATCGGCTGTTAGGTTATAGATGTCGTCTTTGGCGTCATCAAAGTCTGGTAAACCGATATCGACGAGACTCATTTCGCCGGCAAATTCAGCCCCCGGGTAAGAGAGGTGTCCCGGTTTCAGATGAGCGAAGGTGATTGTATGATCAGCTCTTACCGCCACTCCCATCACGGCGCCACTGTCTGAATTGATGCCGGAGGGAAGGTCTATCGATAGAACAGGCCTGGCGCTATTGTTTATCGCTTCGATTACTTTGCGGTGCAGACCCTCAACCGTCCTAGTCAGGCCGGTGCCGAAGATGGCGTCGATAATTACGCTCGCACCACCGGTGATACTATCAAGGGTTTCCTCCAGCTCTTGATCGAGATAGTCTTCAGTGAGGCTGACGGTTTCTATATCTAAGGCTTGCAATAGTTTCTTCATTGTTCTGGTCTCGACTGAAAATTTTTCATCGTCCAGACCTCCCAAGACAAACACCGAAGCTGGAATTCCCCAGAGATTGAGATAGCGAGCTGCAACCATACCATCTCCGCCGTTATTGCCTGTGCCTGCAAAGATAGCGACATGACCGGGGCTGCTGTTCCAAAGAGGCAAGACACAGTGCGCTACCGCTCTTCCGGCAATTTCCATCAGGGGTTGGGCCCAGTCGGCTCCGCTTTTTTCTTTGACAAACTCAATATAGTTTTTCTCGAGCTCTCTAATTTGAGCGGTGGTTGGTATGCGCAAATTACTTGAGATCATCGACAGCCTCGTCTTTCTTTTGGTCTTCTACGTCTTTATCTACTAAGAAGCACCGCACCACATGCTCGCCCCCCGCTCTATTTTCAAGCGCCCAAGATTTAACTTCTAGGGGTGGTACAAACTGGCTGCATTCGGCTTTCTTATCAAAATGACAGCGGTCTTCAAAGCGGCAGCCTTTTGGCAGTTCGGTCAAGCTAGGCGGCTGACCATCAATAGGTTTAAGGCGCTTCGACTCTTTGCGCGGAATAGAATTGAGTAAACCAATTGTGTAAGGATGCTTGGGATTTTGGAAAAGCTCCTTAACGTCGGCGTATTCAACAACGGCGCCGGCGTACATTACTGCCACTTGGTCGCACATTTCGGCTACGACCCCGAGGTCGTGGGTAATCAAGACAACCGCCGTGCCTCGTTCTCTCTGAATATCGCGCAAGAGGTCGAGTATCTGCGCCTGCACTGTTACATCAAGAGCTGTGGTGGGCTCGTCGGCGATTAGCAAAGTCGGTTCGCAGGCGAGTGCCATGGCAATCATGACGCGCTGTCTCATACCGCCCGAAAACTGATGAGGATAATCATCTATACGACTTTTTGCTTCCGGGATACGCACACTTTCCAGAGCTTCGATAGCCTTTAGCTTTGCTTCTTTGTATGAAAGCTTTTGATGCAGTTCGATTGCTTCGATGATCTGGTCGCCGATTTTATACACCGGATTTAGCGAAGTCATAGGGTCTTGCGGAATCAGGGCGATTCTATTGCCCCGAATTGCTCTCATCTGCGCTTCGTCCAAGCTTAAGAGATCGACACCGTCAAAGATAATCTTGCCGGCGGCAATTTTTCCTGGGGGCGGCACCAGCCGCAAAATTGAAAGAGATGTAATCGACTTGCCGCAGCCACTCTCACCTACGATGCCAAGCACTTGTCCGCGGTCCACTGATAAGGTTACATCGTCGACTGCGCGGGCCTCTCCCGCTTGGGTTGGGAAAGTTGTGGCTAGGTTCTGGATCTCAAGTAGCGGCATGTAACCCTTTCAAATAGTTGCTGACAGGCATGATTTTAGACTGTATAAATATAAAGGAGGATGAAATGTCTACTGATTCATCAAATAACACTAAAGATATATCTGTTCTGCAACTGCTCACCAAGCTAGTCAAGGAGACCGATCGTTTGGTCCGACTAGCAGACGACATTGATACTCATGCCTCCACACCGCAAGCTAAGGCGGCATTCAATCTAATCGGTTCGGAAGTAAGCAATATACTGGCCATAATGAAATCTTCCCTCGATCCTCTTTATAGGCTCTATGACCTTGATCCGGGCATGAAGAATCTGGACAGAAACAGACGAAACGCCACCATCAAAGAATTTACTGTGGCCAGTGAAGCCGATGACAGCTATGATGAGCAGTCGCTCTGGAACGACATCAAAGCTAAAGAATAAGCGTTTTTATCGAGCCGCTCAGGTCTAACTTAGATCTAAGCCAAACCGCTAATCTAGATTTTGTGGACGGCTGGCTTGCAATCTGCTGTTGCTGTCATGATCGGCACCGGCCGACAATGAGGCTTGTATGGCTCGATCGCTCTTTATGGCTCTGGAAAGTAGCCTGACATTTTCTTGCTTACTGAAAGATGCCACCATATTTTTCAAGTTTTGAAACCATGGTTTGAAATGGTGCTCTCTCATTTCTTGATAGGTGCGCTCAAAAGTCCATTTATCTTGAGTGAGGCGCATAATGCCGAAGAGAGTGCCGGTCCTATCGGCGCCGTGCCGACAGTGTACAAAGACAGGCTGATTTTTCTTGTCCTGAATGATGTTCATGAAATGAGCCACTTTGTCTAAAGATGGCTTATTGAAAGTAAGCGGCATGTGCACATAATTGAGTCCAAGCTCTTTAGCTTCTCTCTCTTCCATCAGCGTACCAAGACCATTCATGCGCAGATCTACTACGGTTTTGAAGCCGGTGGCAGCCAGTCTGGCCATGCCGTCGTGACCGGGGGCCGCTCCCCTAAAAACCGAACCGGAAACTTGATCAAAATTGGCTATACTGCTGCCCATTTTTTCTTTGATGGCTGAGCCGTCCAGAGTGGTGAGCGACCTGGCTGTGCGCTCATTTTTATCTCTATCAGCATCTGTATCAGGCAAGGGCAGCGGATCGTGCAAAGCCAGCAAGCAATTTGCATTGGCTGCTGTTTCACTTTCTTGAACCAGATCTTGAGCTATAGCTGGTGCGGAGAAGAACAGGGTAAGGGCTAGGGCGGAGATCGAAAAAAAATTGATACCGCTTATGGTGTCATGGGCGGCATATTTCGATTTACTGAATTTATCTAGCTTGCTCACAAGAAAAGGATAGCACCCCGGCATCTTTACAATCAAGGCTGATTTCCATTTTAGGTATACTAAGCCTGTGGATTTCAGGGCGCAAACTTTACATTATCTGGAGGATTACGACTACGCCAGAAGGCGTAGTCGGAGACTCATCCTATTGATGAAAGTACTCTTGAGAGAGTTCAAGGGGTTCCTGATCTCGATGGGCTTAGCCTTCTCGGTTTCGGTAGGGTTGCTGTACAGCTTCTATCCCGCTTCTGAGCTGGGCGGACACACGATGACTCTCACCCAGGCTGCTTACTACACCCTGCTCATGATTTTCTTTGAGAGTCCCCTCAACTATGTCGAAGACTATAGGCTTTCGCCAATCTTTTTTGTTTTGCCCATTTTAGGGTTGATCATCATTGCCGAAGGGGTGGTGCATCTTGGGAATCTACTTTTTCAACATAAACGTTATTCGAAGGAGTGGCAGTCGATGATTGCTGAAACAATGGAAGACCATGTAGTGGTATGTGGTCTGGGCAATGTCGGAGTGCGAGTGGTTGAACACCTTCGTCGTTTTGCCCAAGACGTGGTTGCCATCGAGAGCAACGAGTCGGCGCGTTTTGTCGCCGAGGTGGGCGGTCTTGATGTTCCGGTTCTCTTTGGTGATGTGAGAGATTCGGCAGCCTTGGTCAAAGCTTCGGTGCGCAAAGCCAAGGCGATAATTTGTGTTACTGATAATGACTTGGCCAATCTTGAAGCGGCATTGACGGCAAGAGAATTGAATCCCGACATCAGAGTGGTGATTCGAATGTTCGACCAGAATCTTGCCAAAAAGGTCGAGAAATCGATGGGCATTCAGGGCGCCTATAGTTCGTCGGCGCGTTCGGCCCGCCTCTTTGCCCAGGCCGCTATATCAGGCGATATACTCGATAGTTTTGAGTTTGGTGGAACAGTTATCAATGCCGTACAGCTTACGGTTGAGCCGAATACCATTTTGGTTGGGCATGATATCGACTATTTGCGCGGCAACTATGAAGTAACCATACTCTGTCATGAAAAATCTGACGGCGTGGTGGATTGGAACCCGGCCCCCAGTAATCCGCTCGGCGTCGGTGATCGACTGCTGATAATGACTGATAGAGAGGGTCTTGAGCGCCTCAAGCCATTATCTTCCAAGCTTGCCTTGCCTAGAGATACGCACTGAGTCTTCTTTGGCACCAAATTAGAAAAAGACAAGCCGGTATAGATTGGCGCCAGGTCAATTTTAGTTAAGGCTGTCAAGATGTTGCGAAATTGCAAATATGCGTAACATGCCTACAAAGAACAACTTGATAAGGGGCATTCTCAGTAAGCTAATTATGGTTGTAAGTTGTAAGGGATGCGCCGACCTTAAATGTTTGGTCTCAAGCTGAATGGAACCGATCATAGTGATGAGCAGCAGCTAGCTCGTCTGGCCCGCAAGATTGCGGCGAGTATGACCCATTCCTGGCAGATTATGGAAGTTTCCGGTGAACTGACTTCAACCATGCTCAGGCATGATCTTTTCCGTTATCTTCCGCCTGATCTCAAAATCGTTCACGGCCCTGGTTGCGCGGTTGCTTCAGTGCCTGTGCATATTTTTGACCGAGCCATTTCTATTGCCCAAGAACCCGATGTTATTTTTTGTGCTACGGCTGAACTTCTGCGCATCCCCGGCAGCACCAAAGATTTGTTGGAAGTTAAGGCCCAAGGTTTTGATGTTCGCGTTGTCTATTCTTCGATTGAATGTATTGGTATTGCCCGCAGCAATCCTGATAAGAAAGTCGTTCTTTTCAATGTCGGCTTTGAGAGCAGTGTTCAGATGGATGCCCTGGCCGTTTGGCAAGCAAGAAGGCTGGGAGTAAGTAATTTCTATCTACTCAGCGACCATGCCAATCTGCCCCCCGTTGTATCGAGAGTTCTGGCCGATCGTGATAGCCAGGTCAACGCTGTCTTAGTGCCCGGTCAACTGGCTTGTATTTCGGGCTTTGAAGACTATGAGCCTATTGCTGAAACAATGCATAGACCGATAGTGGTCACCGGCTTTGAACCAACTGATATTTTGGAAGGTATTCTGAAAGCGGTGAACTTGCTTGAATACGGCAAGGCGACTGTCGAGAATCAGTATAAGAGGGCGGCTAATCGGCAGGGTAATTTAGAAGTCAGGGCTCTTATTTCTGAAGTTTTTGAGGTCTGTCAGCGGCAATGGCGTGGACTAGGAGTTGTGCAAGCGGGTGGTTACGCCCTCAGACCCGAATTCTCCGCTTTTGACGCCCACCAAGTTTTTGCTCCCTTGGGCGCTTGTGAAGTAGAGGGCACAGGCTGTATCTCTTCCGAGATATGGCTTGGTATGAAGTCTCCTCTGCAATGTCCCCTCTTTGGCAAAACTTGTAAACCTGATAGTCCCCAGGGCGCTACTATGGTTTCGACGGCGGGCACTTGTGCCGCCTATTTCAAGCACCAGTTCAAGAAATAGACCTTTGTTTCATTTTCTATGGAACAGTTTTAGGGTGCGCCCTGTCTTGCCATCGCACCAAGAAAACCCATTACTAAGACCACAATCACTATTACCGCCTGAGATTTGAGAAATACTCGACTGAGACCGACATAGTTCAGATAGAGGGTCCAGAAGAATGAGATATAGAGTCCTAGCTCAAACTTTCCCAGGGCGATAAAAGAAAGAAGAATGGGGGCTCGGCTGTAGCAGAGCACTCTCAGAACACCGTTGAAGTCGCCTTTACCGAAAATTCTCTCGAAAACAAAATTGACTAGGGCCGCGCCCACCAGGGTGGACACTAAACCGAAAGTCAGCTCACCGAAAAGGGGAAAAAGGCTGAACTTGAAGAGACAACGCAGAAGAGCTGTGGCAATTTCAATTGAGAGAAGAAAGAAGATTGGTTCGGCGTTGGAGCCGTCTAGGGGCAATCGATCAAAAAAATCGCGGGGATCTCTTAGAACGTTGCGGGCGATCATTATATTTAGGGCGGCAATGCCGAAAACATCGCCCCGCCCAATACGTGCGGCAGAACTATTGTCCTGGGCATTGTCTTCTTTCCGTTCAGGAATACCGGCTCTTCTAAGTGCCGCTGCACCTCTAGAAACTTCTTTCTCCGGAGCCTTTTTCAGGGCTTCGTTTAGGGCAGATTCCTGCTTCTTTATAATAGGTTCGGGCGCCTGATTATTCTGCTTAGCGCGGTTGAGAGCCTCTTCATATTCTCTGGCGAACTTTTCTCGGTCGCTACCGGGCGGTCTTAGATCTGTTCTTTTTATCGGCTGCGGTCGATTCTCCGCTGTCTCCTCTCTTTTGAGGGCATTCAATTTGTTATTGGTCTGTCCGGGTTTTGGACCCCAATTAGGATCAAGACTAGACTTTTGGGCGGCGGCGTTGGTATTAGCGGCAGTGCGTTCAAAAGCACGCGAAGCTTCATTCATGGCTGCGATTTCTTCACTGCTCGGCATGGGGCTATTGAAGCTGCTATCCTGACTGGCTGTTTCATTGCGCCTGACATAGGGCGCCGGGCTCAGTTCGCGGCGCGGTTCGCTCTTTGTTGGCCGAGGCGGCAACTGCAGTTTGGGAAAGTTATTGCTGTCTTCCGGCTTGAATTCGAGGGGGCGATAGCTCGGGCTTGGTGTGCCGTCATCTGCCTTCTTCTCTGTTTCACTCTCTTTCTCTTTCTCTTTCTCTTTTTCTTTCGCCTCAGGCTTGACCGCACTTTCAGGGTCGCCGCTCTTGCGCTTTAGTTCGCCTTGGGGCCATTGCGGCTCGTTCTTTTCTGTTTTGACCGGGCTTTTGAAATCACCGGCAAGGGCATGCTTGATTACTTCTTCAGCCAGACTAAGACCTTGGTTGGAATATGGTTGCTCTTTCTCGCCCTGTCTTTGGGTAAGAGCGCTATCACTAGAGTTGCTAGCTGAATTACTGGGTGTCGGTTGACCAGGCCAGGCGTAGGCTTCTATTAGATCCGGATTTCTGCCCGAGGCTTCCTTATCTTCTGCTAGGCCTGAGCTATTGGCCTGATGAGGCGCTTGCCCAGTACCAGATTTGGTGGCTTCCTGCTTGCTTTTCTCTTCTTCTTGCTTGTCTGCCACTGTTTGGGTGCCTGGATTGACCAGACAATATTGTATATGTAGATCGCTCTTTTGGATGACAAGCGTGCCTAAGGAATGGGTTCTTGGCAACCGCGCAGATTAATTCTGCCTGCCGACATGATGTCGCAATTGGTGGCGGAAACATTTTCTTCAAATCTCTGTCATTGAGAAAGTGAGCAATGCTAGAGGCTTCCGCCAATGCCTGTTTTAGAAATTGAGTACCGACAGGAGAAAACTTGGCAAGTGTAGCACTGCCAAGTAGACCTTAATCAGTCTTGCTCTGTAACATCTTGTCATGCATAATATTGTCGTGCCAAGAGCTTTTCTGACGCTCTATTAATGAGGTAACAAAAATGTCGACCAAAGCCCTGATGAGAGCTACGGACCATTCGATAATCAAGCAAAAGCTATCCGGAGATGAAAGCAGTCAGGAAGATAGCCCAGTCAAGGTCGACATAACAGCCGGCTATCGGGCTCTTATGCGCGACAACACTTTGGCTGGACGTCATGCCTCCCGTGCTTTCCGCAACGGTGAAAAGGAAGAAAGTAGCTCCCGTCTAAAGATGGTTTCGCGTTTGAGGCAGAAAGAATCTTGGTTGATTTGGCGCGATATAGTACGTGACCTTGACCGTTCCTTTGGTAGTCTCTTACAGCGTATTTCCCCTTCGATGTGGTTGAAGGAAGGAAAACCTTCTTATAGATAGTTAAGACTAGAACCCAAATACTAAATTCTAAAGCCCCTTTCAAGGGGCTTTTGCTTTAGCTGTGATTGTTTGAGTCGTCTGTCTTAAGGCCAAGCTGGTTTTCAAAAATCAACTTGTCTACTTTGAGGGCGTCGTTGCCCACTTGCAGATCACCAGAGAATGGTGCGCCGAACAGAACCACCAGATAGAGATTGAGTGATATCAATAGCGATACCATGCTCGTCATTACCACTTGGGCCGCCAGGCTCTCGATTGCAAAGAAATAAGTAAATACCACTGTGACAATGCCGCCCAAAATCAAGACAAACCATTCCACCGCCGGTACGCCGTAGGTGGCAAGATTTGTGCGGGCTCGGCGATTATCCCAAACCTGACAAGCTTCTTGCACGATAATCGGATAAATAGCCTTTTGGTTCTCGTTAACCGGCTCAAAAGAAATTACTTCTTTCATGAGATTGACCACATCGCGTCTGGCGGCTTTGTCTATTTCGCCCCGACCCATCGCCGGCCACTCGTGCTCTATGACTTCGGTGGCATAGGTATGACAGAGACCTCTTATTGAGTCTGCCTTAGGCTGCGGTAGTTTCTCCGCCAATAGAAAAACATCGGCCAAACTATTTGCTTCGGTTTCTACAACAGCGCGGGCGTTTTGAAACTTGGTCATAGCGTCTACCACAACCAAACCAAGCAAAACAGCGTACATAGTACCGACCACCGAAAGCAGATAGCCGCCCACTTCATGGCATTGTTTTAGTTTCTCGAGGTGAAAAAACTTTCTCACCAATAGCAAGCCAGCCACCGAGCTTAGAGTAACACCCAGAATCAAGGCAGCGCCATTTAGGTAAGAGTCTAAGTTCACGCCAGTACCTCTTAAGTTTGACCAATTTAGGTGACTGAGCGTTAGTTTACAGCTTTAGCGGCCAAAAGGTCTTATATGCAAGAGATCTAGAGCGCTTTCTAGAAAAGCTGTAACTTCGTCATGGGCGATTGTGTAGAGGAAAACCGCCAGGAAAGTGAAGACCACTGAATAAAAAAGTATGCTGACCATATTTTTGCTGAACTGGTTGATTGTTTTGTTGCAAATGACTGTATTAGTATCTTGCCAAGTGGTTTAAGGGTGGGTTAAGAAAAGATCTTTGCCGGCTAAAATCAGATTCAGCTTGTTTGCCGGAGCTAGTGCTTGCAGTTCTCATGTCCGCCACTGTGGCTATGACCAAGAAAGCTGCCGGTAGTGAAGCGTCTATTTAAAAGATGAGTTCCAACTAAAAGAAGGTTGCCGAAGGCAATCAAGGGTAATTCCAGGCTTTCTGAAACGAGAGTGTCGCGTCCGAATGCCACAGTTAATACTGTAACCATGCCGATGATCAAGCCAACCAGGGCGATTACTTTCTTGTGTCTGAAATAGCCGGGCACAATGGCGAAAACAGCAAAGGCAACAATGGCAGCAATGAGGGTGTTTTCAACCCAAGGTTCTTCCAGAAATTTGAGGTTAAGCCCGATGAATGGAACAGCTGCAATGAGCACCGGCAAGGCCAGGCAGTGAATTAGGCAAGCGATTGAGGCGAAAATACCAAGATTATCCAGAGATAAGATAGCTTTATCCTGACCTAGATCAATTGGATCAGGAATATCTTGGTTAGTCTTGTTTTCGGTCACTCTTCAGGACCTCCGGACTATTTGCATTAGACTCGCGATTCTTTATTGGCGCAGTCCTGGCATATGCCGAATAGTTCAAGCATATGACTTTTGATTTGAAAACCGTGACTTTTCTTGATTGTCTCTTCGAACTGCTCGATCAAGCATTCGTCCAGGTGGACGCTCTTGCTGCAACTCTGGCAGACAAGATGGTGGTGATGTTCACCTGGATGGACCACTTCATAGCGCTTCTCGCCGTCGCCCAACATTACCTCTTGCACTAGACCCTGTAAGACCAAGGCTTCCAGTGAACGGTAGACTGTTGTCAATCCCGGCGCTTTCGCATCTTCAGTGCGCATCAAACCATAGATATCTTGGGCCGATGAAAGGTCGTCTAGCCTTTTCAAGTATTCAAGGACTTTCTTGCAGCCCTTGGTTAGCTTGGTTTTCTCGTTTCCTAGGTGTAGATTCATCAATCAGTCTAAAAATGCCAGTTAAACAAAAAATCGACCATCTGAACAGGTAATAAATAGGATAGCAGGACATTCATAATCCTAGCTTTTTACTTGCTTTAGGAATCGCAAAGAGTCTTTGTAATTTCTTGCTCGCTCTCTTGGGCTAATGCTAGACTAAGTCTTCTTGCGTTCGGCAAGGGCGATTAGCTCAATGGTGGAGCACCTCGTTTACACCGAGGGGGTTGGGAGTTCGAGTCTCTCATCGCCCAAATTTTATAAGTCACAACTTAATCAAGGCCTACGCCGATGAAACTGCCCAGAGAAGAGCTTTGTCAGGTGCTTTCTCTCCAGTCTTTTGTGGCTCAGTCTCATGACGTATTCGCCAGTTTGCTTGCGCCGGGCGAGCGCTTTATTGGCGTTTATTTGAATGACGGTGACGACTTTTTTTTATTAACCGATATCGGTTTGCATTACATAAAAGGCGAAATCGCGCGTTTTGTTCCCTTCACATCACTGGCTGCTATTGAGCTCAATGTCAGTCCAGAGCTGGTTCTCTGTCTCAAAGACGGCAGCAGAGTAGTGATCCAAGTGCGCAATTTCACCGAAGAATGCGCCGATATTTTGGTCGTCAAGTCATTTCTCGATTCGGTGCTCAAGTTCCTGGAGGTTCCGCAGCAAAGCGAGATAGGAAAGATCGGCAACGCTGAAGACTTGAAACGTTTTCTTGTCACCTATAGAGGTCTTCCATCTGATCTCGTCTTGCGAAGTCTTGCTGGAGCCTTGTCAAGCGATGAGCTTCCTGAGATCTTGGCAAATGCCGGAATTGTGCGGAGTTTCGCCTCCGAGCCTCAACTATGGCAGGCTCTTGCTGTCCTGCTCACCTGTCGCAGTGGCGAATCTCTCAAGGCGGAGCTATCTGGTCTTGAGGCTTCTTTGCCGAAACCAAAAAATCAACCGATATCGGCTGATGATGGCAAGTTGGCGGAGCCATCGATTGAAACTTTGTCTCTACTTGATGAGGGCTGTCTGCGTGTCTTGGCAGATGCCATCGAAGCGGTCAAGCAAGCCGGTCTCAATGTACTTACCGCCGAGTTTCTCCTCTATAGTTTGGCAAAAGCCTATCCTGATGCAGTTCGAGAATCATTTGGCGAGAGTTTTGATATCCAAAAACTAAAGCGAAATCTGCCTAGAGAAAGATTGACTAAGTCTATTGCCTCCGGCAAGACAATTTTTTACTCCCACACCACCGTATTAGTCTTAGAGCAAGCCCGCAGCTTATCTTTGACTGAAGGCGATGGGCGTATCTCTGCCACAGATCTTGCTTTTGCTGCTCAAATCATTTTAGAGAAGGCTTATAGCTAAACCAAACTTTCAGCCTTTTGATTCTAGTCGGCATCATCCTGCTGGCTGATATAGCCGACCCGCCTTCAGAGCTAAGATCTGACCACAGATTTGGAGATGGCACTTTATGGCAAACAGCACTATTCAGAAACAGTCCCCTGCCTTTACGTTTGTTTTTCGCACCCATGGCGGATCTGAGAAACAACTCCACGACCGTTCTCATATAAAGTCGGCTTGTCGTGAGATTCTTAAACGCCATACCGCTGATAACACCGATAGTTATGATGTGCTGTCAGCAAAATGCGAGAGCTTAATTGACAAAATTGACTTTCAGAGCGGTGCCAGCTCGTTGGCGCTTTTTGTCAGCGCAGAGAAGGCAGAAGCTGAAACTTACTTTCTCTTCTTGCCTGAGGTCTTTTACTGCGGCGAGAATTTCTCAGCTCTAGAATCTACTTACGCCAGGCAGATATCGACCCCCTATCTGTATTTCAACTTTAGCCCGGCCGGTGTGGATGTTTATCTAGGCCGCGGCTTGCATACTGAGTTGCTCGATAAGAGTGAAGAACTACAACATTTTCAGGCTGTTTATGGCAAACGTCCGGCTGCCAAATGCGATAAGGACGGCAGAAAGGCTGAAGGCTTTGATCATCATTTCCATAGTGAATTGTTCGCGGCCTGGAAGAAATTAGCCTATAAACATGCCTATCCCTGCTATGCAACCGGTCTCGATTTGATAGGCTCCAGCTTGGATGATGTAAAGTCTGTCGGTATCGATATGCTCTATGGTACCGGTCACAGCGCTGCTAAAGGCGATCTCAAGGCAACTCTTTCGACTCTCAAAGAAGAACATAGAAATACCTTGGCCAGAACCTATGCTGAGCGTCTCGAGACTGCGCAGGGATCTCATAAACTTGTGGTCTCTTCTGCTGAAATTTTGGAGTTGGCCAAAGCCGGACAAGGCGAGACCTTACTTTTGGAAGATCCGGAGTGGATGGTGGAAAAAGAACAGCAATTATCGACCATTCATGAAGCGATTGCCGAGGTGGTGAAGTTCCACGGTAAAGTGGAGTTTATGCCGAAAGCTAGTTTGGCTAAATGGGGTGGACAGGCTCTAATACTTAGATATTAAATCTGTCAGGCAGCGTCGGGGCTCCTAAATCTTCGATCCTAATAGTATTGACTAATGCATTTGCCTGGCTGATGCATGTGTCTAAAGGAGTAGAAGATGGAGAGTGTGCGTCCACAGGGAGTCCCGGCTGCGGCAACCTGGAATAAAGAGGATAAACTTTGGCAGTTTGGTGCTTTCAGTACCAAGTTCAAGAAAAAGCAAGTGCCCAGTGGTCGATGGCAGTATTGGAGCGAGAATGGCACCCTCGTTTGCATTGCTCACTTTGACGAGGATGGACGTTACGACGGCTCCATAGAGTGCTTTCATCCAGATGGCAGCCTAGCCAGCCGCGGTTCCTGGAAAAGTGGCAGTCGGTGCGGGCATTTTGTTTTTATTCGCAGTGAAGGTGAAACCAGTCAGTCTTATCCAGCCAGTTATCAAACTTGGCGCTATGAATTCGATAGCAATGCCAACTGGGAAGAACGCGAACAGCACTGGTATCTAAAGGACGGCACCGAATGCACATCGGATGGACGACCACTCAGTGAAGCTTTTGATCTTGATGATTTCTTTCTGCAAGCCGAACCAGAAAATTTCATTCAGGACAAACTGTCCGAATTTGTGCTGCTCTACGAACCCTCTCTGTCAGCGCAAGCTGCGAACTTTGGTGAGAAAGAGAGATTATCGCAGAACCTCCAGGAAGTGTGGGGGCTTGCGCCGACTTCCTTAGTCGAGATGCTTTACTGGTTTGGACAAATGGAAGCTGCGGACGCTCTTCAGACAAACGGTCCGGCTACTGTTCGTAGTTTTGAGGGGAACATTTGGAAGTCATTAATTACTAATCCATTCGAGAATATCAACGAAGAGATCGCCGCAGTATTTATGGGGGCCGTCAAGTTAGGTCGGCTTGGTGACAGCGATGGGGTATGGGGTACGCTCTTCTCGCAAGTCTCCGGTCTGCCCGGTGAGGCTATTTATCAGTGGAGTCACGATACCTATTGCATCGATGATGTATTGGCGCTCAGCTATGATGATTTTGCTTATCAGGTGGCACTATGTCAGTCCTCTCTAAGCGAGCGCATTTCGCCTGACTGCGAGCAACAAACTTGGCCTAAATTGGCAGGACGTGTGGCTATCCCCTATCATCTCTCAGGTCGCATCACCGATGGTGATCAGATTGATTTTGAAGGCGCGAAGCTCGACGGCAATGAACTCTATCGCCGCAATTTCTGGCGTTCTTATTGGATTATTGAACTTCTGAAAGCGCCAAGTTATTTTAAGGTTTCGCAGTTCAAAGACAGTCTTTCTCCTGGTTGCTTTGATATCAATGGCGGTGAGTCTTCTTTTTCTGAAGGTCTTGCCCGCGGTCTACAAGTTCCTCCTTTGGCAATCAATATTCTCTTCACTCTCTTTTTCTTAAGTGAAGATGAGAAACTAAAGGAGGCCGCTGCCGTTTTCCAAGGAAGCGGAGCCAAGATCGTTAGAGATCTCGTAGACCTATTGCTTGAGGTAAGCGAAGGACTTGTACTGGACTCATACGGCGAAAAGATAGATTTGCTTGAGCGTCGTCAGTTAATCAGTAAGCTAGACTTGGTCGAAAAACAAGTCACAGTTGCAATGTGCGAAGATGGCGGTAGTAAGGATCCCCTAGCCGATCTTTCTCCCTTGAATCGCCATGTCCTTTCTTACTTTCTTGAGCAGGGCCAGAATGTAGGTCATGCCCAACAGCGAACACTTTTCCAAGAAGCTCTCTGGTTCTTGCAAGAGCGAGACAGTAAGACCTTAGAAGATCTGGAGCGGGCATTCTTGCGCCTTTTGGAGCAAGGGAAGCCTGGTCCTCTCGAACTAAGCTTTTCCGTGTCTGATAGAGGTTGTTTGTCCCCCTCGCCCTATATACAAGCGGCGGTGCGAGATTTCTTTTCACTTGCAAACGAAGACGACGAATATTTCATCAAGCGTTCCATTGCCTGCATTGTCACAGCCGCAGCCAGAGATTCCTTTCTTCTCAATTATGCTAGTCGCCTCATCCGGCAGATTGAGTCCGATTGCGCCAAGCTCCGTGATTTTGAAGCCCGCATGGCTCTTTCATCCTATGATCAGATTTTGAAAGAGATTTTGAGAGGAATTAGATATGTCCTGCCTTTCCTCGACCAAAATCAGATCGAAGAGAGTGGCTTGCGCTGTGAGAGTCTTCTTGATCTGCATAGTTTGTATTTGAAGAATTATAGTTTTGATAACGCTGCTGAATTGCTCAAGACCATGATCTCTTTAAAGGTCGATGCCGATCTTGTCCTTCCCTTGATTTGCGGTCTATTGGCGGCTAACGATGGACCATCTCAAATAACGGCACTTTTAGCCATAGAGGAATTGATTGACAAGTTTAGTGAAGCTAAGTTCCTAGAGTTTGCCTATATGATCAGTAGGAATCCTGACGAGAACGACAATGCCGTCACACTTGCCCATGGAAGGGCTGTTCTAGCTGTGGGCAGGCGCTTCCCAGAACTCATTGAAGCTGTCACCATAGAGGAAATTTTGGAGAATGTCGCCGAACTGTCTTGCTATGGTGAAGACAGCTGGCATGAGTTTAGGCTCTTGCTTTGCGACACTGCTCTCAAGTATCAGGCACTACCTCTCGAGAAAATCGAACCGCTCTTGCATTTGTCGTTTGCCTCACCTTCTTTGCACCGCGCCTGGCAAAAGGTGAAGCACTCTCGGCAGATTGAGCATCAATCTTCGTCCTTGAGCATGGTCAGTCTACCCTTTCTTATCTGTCATGGTATGGAGCGACTCGGTATTGATCAATTTGACAAGGTGCAATTAAGTGATCCTCATTTTTTAGAGGCACTGTTGCCTCTTCTCGATAGAGATGACTTGTGTGGTCTTGAAGTCCTCACCGACTTGCTTAGTCGGGCACCTCTCAAGCCGGCCTTGATGCCACTTCTGAAAAGAAGTCTAACTCTAAGCTCCCAGTTTAAATCGGTCGATTCCGGCTCCTCTCTGCCTCCAGTTCTGAGTTCAGCTATAAGAGCCTTGACTAGGCATATTGGTTTGTTCCCCTTTGCTAGATTGGATTGCCTAGACGATGAGTGTTCTATTACACCGGAAGAGTTTCTCATTGAACTGCTTGGCAATAGTGAATTGGCCGAGCCTGTGCTGCAGGAATTGACAGGTCTAACTATTTCTAGCCTAGAGAAAAGTATTGCACCCGTTTTGGTTGAGACTCTAGTCAAGATAGCTCTTGGCGATCGAGGTTGGCGCCGCTATACTGTTGCGGCTTGGTTGAGCAATAATTTTTCGCAGGCTTTAGCCGAAACTAGTATCAGTCAAGTGCTGGAGAAATATAAGATTGACCAGCGTAAATTGAAGACCTGGCAAAAGTAGCAATTAATCAAAGCGGATAAGAGCAGCCTGAGAGTAAGCAAATCTATTTAGGTTAGGGTCGATTTCATAAGGATTTATTCAGTTGAGTTTTTTTTCTGTAGTTGAGACCGACGCAAAGACGAGAGACTTTCAGCAGTCAGATACCGGCGGAATGGCTCTTCAGAAATTCTTTGCTCAGAGGCTCCTTACTTTGAAGCCCCTTACTCAGAAAGACTTCTCGACTGCAGTCGATTTGAGACTAGCAGCTCTTAGAGTGCCCCGATTGATTTTAGTTGGTAGCCTTTCTATTCTTCTTGCTTTGCCTGTCGGCCAGCCGGTATGGGCGGCCGAGCCTCTTTACTCTACTTATTTTGAAGCTGGTCAGAAATACTTCAATGAGAATCGTTATGTAGATAGCTTGAAGCAACTGGAAACTGCCTTAGAAAATGCCGAGCATTTACCGCCGCAAGGGGCAAAAATAGCCGACCTCTATGATTTACTCGGCCAGGCTTATAGTCATACAGGCAATCAAAGAAAAGCGCAGGAATTTCTTAGTCGCGCTCTTGAGATTCGCGAAAATAATCCAGCTCTCAAGAAGGATGATATCAAGCTTTTCGGCACAATTATGCTGCTCGGGACTGTCTACAGAAATCAAAACAAGTTTGCTGAATCGGAATCTCTCTATAAAAAAGGTCTGGCTTTATTTCAAGGCAACGGACCAATCAAGTATCTTTGTCAATCTACCGTCCTCTATGCCCTCGGCACTCTTTATCTAGAGCGAGCCAAGGGAAGCGAGGCTGAAGTGGCTTTAAAAGAAGCTCTCCGCTTGAGAGATAAGACAATATTGAAAGCAGCCTTGAAGGAGCAAGGAATTTTCGATGCCTTGGGGCGTGCCTATCAGATGCAAGGGCGCTTGAGTGAAGCCGAAACGATCTTGAAGAAGGCACTGGAGATAGCCAAGAGCAAGAAAGATGAAAGTGGAGTTTTTTATAGTCAGGCCAATTTAGCTCTTGTCTATATCGAGCAGAGTCGCTACCAAGAAGCGCGTGAATTGATTCAAGCTTCAATCAATATGGTTGATTCTCTTTATGGGCAAGAGAGTAACCAGATGGCTACTCTTTATTCAAATTTGGCGGAAGTAGCCATTGCTCAAGATCGATATGAAGAAGCCGAATCTTTGTTGAACAAGGCCCTCGCTATTCATGTTAAGCAGCTGGGTGATGGTCATACATCTGTAGGTTTCGACAAGAGCAAGATTGTCAGCGTGCTGCGCAATCAGGGACGCTATGCCGATGCCGAGAATGTAGCTCGTAGTTGTATCGCCATCTTTAGCACTGCCCTTGGTGCAGATAATCAAAATACAGGACAGGCGTATAAACTGTTGGCCGATGTTTTGATAGATCAGAAACGCTACGATGAGGCCTTGCAATATCAAGAGAAAGCCCTAAAGTGTCTTGAAACTGCCGGTCTCCATCAAGAAAAGGCTGAGACTCTAATGAGCATGGCTGAAGTGAAAGTGGTTCAGGGAAAGCCTCAAGAAGCGCAGTCTCTATATAGTACTGCCGCCGGTATTATGGAGAGCGGTAAAGACAGCGAGCCCGTAGCTCTGGCTAGACTGTGGAGTGATTTGGCCCAGCTGAAAGAAAACAGCGGCGAGCACGCGCTTTGCGCCCAGTATTTACAAAAGGCGCTTGCCGTAAGAGAAAAAGTGTTCGGCTTAGAAAGTCCCAGAACTCTAGCCGACCTCAGGCAGTTGATCAAGGTCTTGCATAAACTAGGCAAAGAAGAGGAGATTCAGCCTTTACAAGCAAGATTGGATGCCATTTTGGCAAAGAACCCCGATTTGAAGGGCAAGAATTTTGCTAATTTAAATATGCCGATAAAGCTTCAGAGCGACGTCACTTTGCCCAAGTTCCCTGTAAAGAGCAAGTGGGCGCTTGTCATCGGTATATCTAATTTTCAAGACTCTCAGATCAATCTGAAATACGCCGCAAAAGATGCTACTGATTTTTCTCAGTATTTGATTAAGGAAGCCGGCTTCGCCTCCGACCACGTAAAGCTCTTGACCGATAAAGATGCCACCCGCGAGAACATAATTAAACAATTGGGTGGTGATTGGCTGGGGCGCAGGGCTGCCAGCGACGATTTGGTGGTGGTCTATATTTCTAGTCATGGCAGCACATCAAAAAGTGAAGCGGGGGGCGTTAACTTCCTTGTCGCTCATGACACTCAACCGGAGGCTTTACTGAGCAGTGGTATACCTATGCAATGGCTCTCGCAGATGATCAAGGAGCAAGTGCACGCCAGAAGAGTGATTCTCGTGCTGGATGTTTGTCATAGTGGGGCGGTGCATGGCGCTACCGGTAATGGAGGCTCTGGTTTGAACGGCGAGAAGGGACTAGTGAGGCAACCTACTTTTGATCTGGAAAAGGTCGCTCTGGGTGAAGGTCAGGCAATTATTTGTTCAAGCGCCCCAGAACAAGTCTCTTGGGAGTCGAAGACTTATCCCAATTCTGTTTTCACTCGCAAGCTTATCGAGTCTCTCCGGCTCAATGGCGGTAAGGTTAATCTCAATGAGGCTTTTGAGAACTTGAAAGAGTCGGTGGAAAGAGAAGTCTTGAGCGACCGAGGCAAGCTTCAGACTCCGGTTTATTTCAGCAAAGGCTGGCAGGGACCACCTCCCGTTTTGTCAGTACCCGTCAAAGAATAAATTGGAAGAGTAAATTAGAAGGATAGAGCATGAAGGAAACAAGTACTCCCGGTGGCAAAGCCGTCAATTGTATGGTCCTGGTTTTGTATTGCTTAAGTTTTGTCGGGCTAAGCACTGCAAGCGTCCAAGCTGGCGAGACCGCTTCCAAGGCTGCCGTGGCCACTGGCAATTCTAAAGCTCAATCCCATAGCCTTAGCAAAGCCGATGAGAGCCTTTGCCGCCAATTTGTCGTTGATTTCTATAAATGGTATGCACCTAAGCATACTTTGGAAGACGCGGTCAAAGAGAGAGGTTCTCAATTCTCGGCGAAACTCTATAAGGCGCTGGTAAAAGATATAGATGCCGCTGGTAAGTCTCCCGATGAAATAGTAGGTTTAGACTTTGACCCTATATTGAACGGGCAAGATATAGCTGACCGTTACAGAGTAGGAAAATGCCGAAAGAAAGATGGAAAGTATTTTGTCGATGTCTACTCTGAATGGAAAGATCCCTCTGTGCCGAAGAGCAAGGGACCAGACATTGTCACTGAACTCTCCATGCAAAATGGACGCTATGTTTTTGATAACTTTCACTATGGCGAAACAAAATTCAAAGAGAACGAAAATTTGCTCAGTATATTGAAGGTATTAGAGAATGACCGCCTCAAGTATAGCAATAAGGCTCCAAAGAAGCCCTGATGCAGGTTTCAGTTTGCAGACAGCAATGGAGGCTGCTAATATATTCGGAGCGGATGATCAGTAAAGTGAGGAAGCTAGATGGCTAAAGTAGTTGATGAAGACGCACCCAAATCGCTCATTCTTGAATTCAAGACACCGCAAGGTGAAGTCTGGGCTACAATGACCGCTGAAGCGAAAGAGTTTAAAACCGGTTCTGTAGGTTTCTACGCCAACGGTAAATTGAAGAATCCTAAGAATGGTCTGCCCTATCAGGTGGGTTGCAACATCATTCTGGTAGGTTCTAAAGAATAGAACTAGAGAAGCCGTTATGGTTTCGTATTTGTCCCAGAGACTTTAATCAAAAGCCTCGCTATTTTAGTACTGGTATCCATAGGGCCGGGAAATAAGCGAGGCTTTTGATTTGGAGCCGCATAACAAAGAAGGTCTTGAAAGAAGAGACCAAGCTGTTTCAAGCATTGGTAAACCGGAGGAACCTGGACTTTCATATCTTTCAATTTTGCAAGAGAAAATGAAAGTGGTGAAAGAGCATCCGGTGGAATCAGCCCTGGCGGCGACCGCTATTTTGGGGGCGGGGGCTTTGGCTAAACGCGCTATCGGTCGCTATTTTGCTTCCGGGGCAGGTCGCGGTGTGCTGCTTGTGGAAGATACGCCCTATACCGGCAAGGCTTTGAAAGAAGCTTTAGAACTTGAAGGTGAGCAGGTCACCTGGCTTCGCGGTGTGAAAAGAGCAGACGGCTTGCCTCATCAGCTGAAGGGTATTGGTGCCTCTGGTGAGGAAGTGGTTCTTGATACTCGTAAATTTAAAGGGGCGCTGGTTGACGGCGAACTGGAAGGTAGTTATTTGCAAGGAGCGCATGTGGTTGATGCCCTTAAAAAAGGCCATTTGCCAAGCATTGGTATATCCAGTAATGCTGAGAGCAATGCCTTGTTGCGGCGCAGTGGTGCTTCTGCATCGGCTGAGAAGCCGACGGCGTTAGCGTCTATCTTGGCACACAAAGTCGATTTTGCCTTGCTGAAAAGAAATCCCGCTGCTCTGCAGAGCGGAATGGATGGCGTCGGGCGCGAGATCTCCGCCTATTACAAAGAAGGTCTTCGTCTGCAGGGTGATACAGCCCGAGCCTATGAGCAGAGCGAGAAGCTTTTGCGTCGATTTTTGAGCGAGTGATTGGTATCATAAGCACTCATGAAAGAACTGGATTTTAAACAAGGTCGTCTCGCCTTCAATGAAGAGACATTGACTATGATTCCCTGTCTGCCGGATCAGGTGGAAATGCGAGTCAGATTATATCTTGTTGATGGTGATGGACTGAGAGAAACCGGCTTCTTTGACTTTAGCCAATTGCAAGAGATGTTGGTATCAAATAAGGTGCTTTGGCTGCATCTCTCAGGCACACTCAGTGCTGATTTTTGGAGAGAACTGAAAGACTTTCTCGATCTTACCGATGAACAAATAAAGCATATCCGCAGTCCCCATAGTAAGGCTGTCTTTGAAGACTTCCATAATGGCATGTTTCTTTCTTTGCCCCGTCCTTCCGTGAGCGAGAGGGTCGACGCAATTGAGGACGTCAATTTGTTCTTTCAGAAAAAGGTGCTTGTCACTAGGCAATTCAGCCATGACAATGCCTTTTCCTTGGTCACGCATCGGCTCATGGAAAGAGGCGAGTTCTTTTCACCGGAGCGTGCTGACAAATTGGCGGCGGAACTGATTCATGATGTTGTGGAGGCTTATTTTGCCCTCTTGCAATTGGGCGGTACCCGTCTTGAAGATATACAGAACCGCATAATTCAGAAACCAGGAAAGAAAGAGCTGGCATTGATCAACCGAGCACAGCAGGTGATCTGGATATTTCTCAACTTTGTCTGGCCTATCGAGACTTCTCTTCAGATAATGCACCGTTCCAGCAATCCTGTACTCTCGGAAGAAGGACGAGTGCAACTGGCTTTCAGGCAAGACGAGGCGGCCGCCATCGTTCGCCTTTTCGAAACCTATCGCGCCATGTCATACAACCTGATGGATGTGTATGTATCGGGGCTCAGTTTGCGCACAAACGATACCACCATTGTACTAACCGTCATAGCCACTCTATTCTTGCCGCCCAGTCTCATTGCCGGAATCTACGGCATGAATTTCAATATTCCGGAAGTGCATTTTCCGGCCGGTTATTACCTATGCCTGGGCAGCATGTTTTTTGTTTCAGGTGGACTATTGTTCTGGTTGAAAAGACGAGGCTTTATCGACCTCTAGCCGGCTTGAACTTGCCTTTACTGGTTACTCTGCCTTCTTGTTTAGTGCCGCTTTGGAAGCCACCCTTATAACCGCCCCTAAAGTCTCCTCTACCAGATTCTCCTCTAGCAGATTCTCCTCTAGATTCGGAGTAGTGACTTTTGGCACCTCTGGTATTTTTGGAATTTTTAGAACCTATGGCAGAGACCGTACCGGCTTTTGCAAAGGATTTACCGAAAGATTTGCCGAAAGACTTTTCAGATGAAGAGCCGGCAATTTTTTCTTTCCCAGCGAATTGGCTGTCTCTGCCGCCTGTTTCTCTTTGTGACTGCGGGCGGGCTTTGAAGCCGCCTCGGCGCCTATCGGCGCCCTTAGGTCCGCCATGACGTTGTCTGCCTTTTCTGCCGTCACCCAACTGTCTGCCTACCAGAGTTTCAATCTCATCCAGCAAGTCTAGTTCTCTTCTCGTCACGAAAGAATGTGCTTCACCGCTTCTTCCTGCTCTTCCCGTTCTGCCAATGCGGTGAACATAGTCGGGGGCGCAAAGCGGTAAGTCGTAATTGACCACCAAGTTGAGGTCTTTTATGTCTAATCCGCGAGCTGCCACATCGGTGGCGATTAGGGTTCTAATTTCGCCGGTTTTGAAGCGCTGTAGAGTCTTTTCTCTTTGCTTTTGACGCACATCGCCGTGAATTTCTTCGGCCTTGATATTGCAAGCCCGCAGTCTTTGGGTGAGTTCGCTTGCCTTTATTTTGGTTTGGGTGAAGACTAAACTGGCGCCGGCACCTTCCTGGGCAGTGAGCAACTCCATGAGCTTGCTTTCTTTTTCGTATTCTTCCAGATAATGAATGGCTTGGGTAATAGTTTTGGGCTCGATGCGCTTGCCCTGAATCTTGATTATCTGCGGATTCTTCTGATAAGAATTGGCAAGCTCAGCAACCTGTTTATCTATGGTGGCGGAAAAGACCAGCGTCTGTCTGTTTTCAGAAGGCGGCAGAAAGGGAAGCACTTCATTGATTTGAATACTGAAGCCTAAATCAAGTAATCGGTCGGCTTCGTCCAAGACCACTGTCTTGACTTGGTCGAGTTTGGCTAGACCTTTGTTGAGATAGTCGATGAGACGTCCCGGTGTGGCGACAATAATGTGGGCACCGCGCTTGAGAGCGCGCATCTGTTTCTCATAGTCTGAACCGCCGTAAAGTGCCACCACATGCAGTGCACGATTGGGGTTGAGCAATAAAAATTGTTCTTTGACTTGCTGTGCCAGTTCTCTTGTGGGTGCAATAACAAGGGCTTGCGTATGAATAGGCTCGAACTTGAAGCACTTCATTTTCTGCCAGCGCGGCATTTTGCGCATAGATTTTCCGATAGCTTCAAAAGCATCTTTATCAAAAGTCTTCTTTACCGCCTCGGTGTCTTTCATTGCTTCCAAGATTGGCAAGGCATAGGCGGCAGTCTTTCCCGAGCCGGTTTCGGCCGAGACTATCAGGTCTCTGCCGGTTAGCGCTTCCGGTATGGTTGCTTCCTGCACCTGTGTAGGTTTCTCGAAGCCCAGCTGTGCAAGCGCTTCCAGTATTTGCTCGGAAAGACCGAGATCTTTAAAAGTGGTCAAAATGATGTCCTTATATAGCCGGAAAATCGGCAGAACCTGGAGTATGGCACATGGCTTGCGGGATGTCAAAAGGACTGGGGCTTATGTAAACTGACCCACTATTTGTTTCACTTAATCTTTTTAGCCTAGAATGGTAATCTTTATAAATGCATTATTCGAACCATTTGGGTGATATTAGTTTCGATGCCGAAAGCCTGCGGGCTGAAAGAGGCGAATTGAGCTGTGAGCTTTCTCTCGATGAGTTGCACGTGCTCGAAACAGCCTGCAAGTATCCCAATTGGCAGGCTTCCTCCCTAGAACTTGCCCAAGCTGTCTCCACCGATGAGCATCCGGTGGATGAATTAAGACTATCTCAGATTATTCTTTCGCTTCGCCACAAACTAGATCCAATGGCCGAGATAGTTTTTCCCCATCTATTCTCAAGTACCGAGACTGCTACGTTTTCTCGTCAGAAAGACCCTTACATCGGCAGGCTTCTCAATGAGCGCTACGTACTGACTCGTTATATAGGCGGCGGCAGCTCTAGTATCGTCTATCAAGGCATGCGTCGTGAAGACGAATATCCAGTGGCGGTGAAAATGCTGATTATTCACTCCCGCACTAATGCCGAGACCAAAGCACGTTTCGATCGCGAAGCCAGGCTCAATAGCGAATTGATACATCCAAATATTGTGCGAGTGCTTGATTTTGGCATAGATCTATCCAGTCAGCCTTTTCTAGTTATGGAACTGTTGGAAGGCGCCAGTCTTCTAGAAATCGTCAATAAGCACGGTGCGCCTTCTACAAAAGAACTCCTGGGTTTTCTTATGCAGGTCTTAGAGGGGCTTTCCTATGCTCATGGTCGGGGCATCGTTCACCGCGATATCAAACCCAGTAATATGATGTTGACCGGCAGCGGCGATTCGGGCTTTATAGTAAAGATAGTCGACTTTGGTCTGGCCAGAATGACTGAAAATGAGCCTCAAAACACCGAAGTCACCCAAAGCGGCCAGGTGGTCGGTAGTCCACCCTATATGAGCCCCGAACAATGCCGGGGCGAGACTGTAGATCACCGCTCCGATATTTATTCTTTTGGATGTAGTCTATATGAGCTCTTGCAAGGGCGACTGCCCTTTAGTGCTGAAGAGCCGGTGGGCGTCATGATCAAGCATTTGAAAGAGCCTGTGCCTAAGCTTGAGGTCCAAGGTCTGGAAGGAGAGGCTCTCAGTCGTCTCAATAAAGTTGTAGCCGGTTGCCTGGCTAAAGATAGGGAGAAGCGCTATCAGTCAGCGGCGGAAGCTCTCAAAGACCTGCGTGTTGCCGCCGAAGGGCTTGATAAGGGGCAGCAATGGGAGCCCAAGAATAAAGTGCTCAGCTGGCTGGCGGCACGCTTTCGCCAGTAACGGTTTTTCTTTTCTAGAGATTTTTCCGGGTGCGTCCGGCGTAGTCTTTCATTGTTTCTTTTAAGTCGGGTGAAACGGCAATACGGTCATCAAAGACGAAACACTCACCCTGCCAGTGGCTGCCGCCCACTTTGTCGAAATAGCCAAGAATACCGCCATCAAGTTGATAGACCTTGGGTAAATCAAGTTCTTGCAAATAAAGAGCGGCTTTCTCGCAGCGTATGCCACCGGTACAGAAAGAGACAATAGTTTTGTCCTTTAGGGTTGGACGGTTCTCGACCATTTCCTTAATGGCTTCGGGAAACTGACTAAACTTGTCTATCTTGAGATGTTCTGCTTGGCTGAAAGTGCCTATCTCTACTTCAAAAAGATTGCGGGTATCAAGCATGACTATCTCTCGACCTTCATCGTCTTTACCCTGGTCTAGCCATTCTTTCAATTTTTCAGGCTGCACCCAGGGGGCTCGCTCTCTTTCGGGATCAATGCCAGGCACACGCATGGTAATAATTTCCTTCACCAAGCGCACTACCATGCGTCCAAAAGGCTGATAGTTTGTATAGCCGACCACCAGTTTTTGGGCGAAATCGCCACCTAAGTAGCAATCTTGTCTAAGAAAGTCGAGAAATTGATTGAGAGCTGCAGGCGGTGCTGCGAGAAAGAGATTTATGCCTTCTTTGGAAAGCAGTATGGTGCCCTTCAAAGAAAGCGCTTCGGCTTTCTCTTTTAAGATAGGCAGCCAGTCTTCCGGCTCTTCTATCTGTTTAAACATGTAGGCTGAGATGTTTTGAATTTCCATATGCTTATCGAGCTTGCTCTTTGGGCAATTATATCTAAGTAGAGGTGATCTTAGATGGCTCAGCCTAGCCGACAGTTAACAGTTATTCTTGTTTATCTGCTTTTCTTTTGTTCTGCGTGGTTAGGGCCGGTCCCTCTTGCGGTTTGCGCCGCCAACGGTGCTGGTAATTCGCACTATGAGTTGGCCGGACGCTATATGTCTTCGAGGAATAACTTGCCCAGAGCTCTCAGTTCGATTGAGCGAGCCCTGACCATCGAACCTGACAATGCAAACTATTTGGTGCGTAAAGCAGAAATAGTCTATGAGATTTCAGAAGACGAGAAAACAGCCTTTTCTTTGATCGAAAAGGCTCTCAAAATCAGTCCGCGCCATCGTCAAGCCTTAACCTTGAAAGCAAAATTGGCTGCCCAGCGAGGTGACCAAGCTTTAGCTGTCTCAACTGCACGCCTGATTTATGAAAGCGCACCGACCGATGCCGATGCTCGCATAGCCTATGGTCGAGCTTTAGTGGGGGCCGGCAAATATGAAGAAGGGGCGCAAATCTTGGAGCCGGTGTTGAAAGAGCAGCCTCGTAACGCAGTAGTACTTGATTTGATGGCTCTGGTCGATGAGAAAAGGCAGCACTGGGGTCGAGCTATTTCTCATCTCAATGGACTCCTCGAGGTTTTGCACGGTACCCCATATGTGCGTTCCGAATTAATCGCTAGACGCTCAATTGCCTATGAGAGATTGGGCAAGACCGACTTGGCTCTTTCTGGGCTGAGGGAGGCGGTAAAACTTGGTCCGACCAATCACAAATTTCGCCTAGAACTGATCTCTATTTTGAAGAGAACGGGCGATATGGCGGGCGCCCAGAAGGAAGAGACCGCTCTCAAGAAATTGGAGGCGGACATGCTTCCGTTTTGAATTAGTCGAGTTTTGTTGATAAAGTTGATAAGTCTCCACTTCCAGACAAAGCTGAAATGATATTTGCCGATGTTTTTAACTTTTTCTTCAAACCTTATGGAGACACTCTCTATCAGGTTGAAGTCGATTTGAGCCCAGAGGAACTTCTAGCGGTACTAAGAGATAATACTGCCGGTGGTATCTTCGCCGCCCAAAGCGGAAAACGTTTTTGCGGTAGTCTTAATAGTCGCCAGTTCAGGCTGCGTTGGATATTCTCCAAACTGAGAAATTCTTGGGGACCAATCGCCTCCGGGCGTTTTGTCGAAGAAAGCGCCAGCGGCTCGCAGCCTTCTAAGGTTAAGGGCAGGACTAGATTGGAATTTAAGATTGTCATGAGTCCTGCTGTGCAATTGATGGTGCCGGCTATCATGCTTTGTCTTTTGCTTGTCCTGTCTGTCGGCTTTGCTGAAATTTTCACCGACATAGGCCGGGCGGCCTTTGTTTTGTTGCCGCTTGCTTTGATGCCTTTATTTGTCACTATGGTGGCGGTTCTGGGCGTAAAACTGGGTCGGAGGGATGCTCTTCAGATGCTGGCTTATTTCGAGAGTCTACCTGGTGCTACTTTGAAAGAAGCGCCAAAGCCTAAACACTTTATTTCCTAGAACTTCACTCTCAACTGGGCGGCGCAGACGGCTGAGACTGTACCTATGGGAGGTATGCAAGTGATGTCCGCTGCTATATGTTTGCCCTCAATTGTAGCCAGAGGTAACAACATAGGCGTTGGTAGACCCTTTAGAGCTTTGTAGCCCGATATTGCTCCTACCTGCATGCCCAATTTGACCGGGCCCAGTTCGTAGGGGGTGTAATGATAAGCAGCATAAAAACTGTCTTTGTCTAGGCTATTGCGATAATAGCCCACGGCGAATGCCGACTGATCATCAAGTCGGCGCAGAATTCCGATGCCATAGTTTGTCTCTCGATAATTCGCCTCTCTGTTCTGGTGGTACGACAAGGCGCCCAACTGCAACCAAGTATCATGCTTGTTCTCGAGATCAAATTTCAGTTTGCCTTCTTCATTGTTGAAGGTAATTCCTGCATCTTTGAATTTTTCTTTGGTTCCGTTTTTATCCATCAAAGCCCAAGATTGATTCGATAAACTTTGTTTATCGAAATCGGCAGGCAAACTGAGATTGAGTGGGATCTCTTCCACTTTGTCGGGTGCTTTTTCCGCAACTTTATCAGTCAAGATTAGGGCCTCTTTTTCGCTTGTGTGGTCCCACAATATGGCCGAGACAATGTGCTCACAATGGGAGAAACACTAATGAAGGTCTATTGTGAGAAAGCCCTATAGAAGATGGCAAACTTATGGCGGAAAAATGGCAAAACTATGGCGGGGATAGGCGGGAAAATGGCAAAAACATGTCAGCTTTTCAGACCGGTAAAAACCGGCAGATGCTTGTAAGAGTTGCCGCCCTGCGAGGCTATTTGATCGGCTGCTAGATTGGCATTCTCGATAAGCAGAGGAAGGTTTCGCCACTCTTTTCTGCTCACATCTAAAAAGCTTGAGGAGCCCAGGCTTGGTATCAGATATAGTGGCTGTCCAAAAGCATAGAAGCATTGGTTGTTGAAGTAAATGCCGATGCGATTGGCCAACTTGGTCAGTTCAGCTTCGTTGCTTTGCCAAAGCAAGACCCCGAGCTTTTCATTAGTTAGGCTGGCTAATTTCTCACCGGCATTTAACATTGAAGTAACAGTGCCGAGAGCAAACTGTTTGGCCATCAAAAGCGCTTCCTGACCGAATACTTGAGCAAGGCTTTCTAAGCCGGGAAAGTAAATAATGATTAGAGCCGGTGACTGCCCTTGCTCTAGGGCGGTCTTTAGGTGGAGGGGAAGGTCATTGGCCCTGATGATTCTCTCCTCGCCTCCTTCTATTCCTCTTTGTTCGACCATGTTCGGGTTAAGAAGGGCTGGTATATTTTGCAAGGTGGCTAGATGCCTTTTGTTCAGTTCGGACTTTTCGTTGAGATTGCGATTGCGTCTGACTTCTTGCAACGCTTCTTTATCGGGCAGCTTCATTTGCGAGAGCGTTCTTGTGAAGCAGTTGTCTTTCATATGCGGCTCCTCTGTTTTCATGTTGGTGTTAGACTTACATATTTCACCTTAGCTTTCACTTGTGACGAAATTGTGCAGAAGCGCCGGGCATGTAAATTATGTATAGGGGCGAAAAAACAAGCCTAATTTGCCTTCGGCTTTCGTAAGCCAGGCAAGTGTAAAATAGAGCTTGGAATTCAGCACTTAGGGGGAGAAATGGAGCGAACCGGAGATAGAGGGAAGCAGGTATACAGGACCGCCTTGATCGCCATAGTGTCTCTATTGACCGGGCTTTTCAGTCTTCAGCCCCCGGCAGTGGCGGCTGAGGAAGCTGTTACTTCTAAAGATGCAAAGGAGAGCCTTGCCGCTCAAGTCAACAGACCTGTCGGAGATAAATGGGCCTTGATTTTCGGCATCGGTGACTTTGCCGATGCAAAGATCCCTAAATTGAAGTATGCCAGTAAGGACGCACAAGACTTTTATCAGTATTTAGTCAAGGAAGCGCGTTTCGCCCCCGACCATGTGCGGATTTTCTTAGATGAGAAAGCAACGCAGCGGCGGATTCTCTCTGAACTTGGCAGCCATGGACTGCCTCGCTTGGTCAAACCTGATGATCTTGTCGTCATCTTTTTCTCCACCCACGGCAGCCCTTCGCAGCTAGACAGTAAAGGCGCCAATTACATTGTCGCTTACGACTCAGACCCCGATGACCTCTATGTCTCAGGCGTCGATATGAAGCAGATTTTTGCCAGGCTCAAGGAGCGGACCGAAGCCAATCGCATTATTTTGATTATGGATGCCTGTCATAGCGGCAGCACAGCAGCTGGAGGCAAAGGGATTGTGCGCACGGGTAACTTCGACGCTAAAGCTCTAGCTGAAGGCTTGGGACAGATGGTCATATGTTCCAGTCAGACTGAAGAAAGGTCTTGGGAGTCTAAGCGTTACAAGAACGGCGTCTTCACCCATAACCTTATCCAAGGGCTACGCAGCAATCCAGGGGCTACAGTTTCCGAGGTCTTTCAAAAAATCTGCGGCATGGTCTCCGACGAAGTGAAGGAAGACTATGCCGGTGCTGAACAGAATCCTGTTTTGCACACAAAATGGGAAGGCAGCGATGTTCGTTTGGCTGCAGTCCCCTCTGCTCCACGCATCATTCCTGAGACTGTTTCTCTTGACCTAGAGCCTGATAGTTCTGCTCTGGTCGGCAAACCAGCCAAGCTAGCGGCCAAGAAGAACAGCAACGATAAAAATACTTTGGTCAAGCCCGGTGGATTGGCTGAGGAGTTCAGGTCTACTTATGTGGGTGATTCTAAAGTCTTGACCTTGACTCAATCATATTTCTGCAATGAAAGCGACCCTAGAAGAGCTTATCAGGAAGCCTGTGCTCAGCAGGCGGCCCATTTCAACGAGCCTGAATATTATTTCCGCAAAGCAAAAATTCTCATTCAACTGGGTAATTTTTCTAAAGCTGATCAAGAGTTGAAGGGGCTTCTAGTCGACAATCCCAATAATTCGGCTTATCATTTGGCGCGCGCCTATTGCTATCACAGAATGGGCAACAAAATTGCTGCAGAAGATCATTTGAACATGGCTAAGTTCCATGATCTGACCTTGCCCAAGCAAATTGTTTTCGGCGACTGATCGAGCCTGAACTAAACCATTCACATACCGCCTGGGTGAACGTGGGGGCGAAAATCTACATCAAAGCCGTCATCAGGCTTATAGCCACGTGCTTCCGCCTCCTCTTCCTTGAGTTCATCGAGGTCTTCATTGCTTAGAATTTCACGGGTAATCAGCACCGAGCATGGTGCATAAATAGAAACTGACTGCGAAACACTGCCGAGCAGCAGTTTGGTCAGTCCTGTTTTGCCATGAGAGCCCATGACTATTAGATCGGCTTGCCAGTCATCTGCTAATGCAATTATGACATCACGAGGATCGCCGTCGGCTATATTCCTCGTGATATTGTCCGCTCCAAAAGCTGACAATAGTGGTTGCGCAGCTTCTTCCATCTCTTGATGCGCCGCTCTGCGTAAGTGTTCGGGATCGATCTCAATGTCGGTATCGGCGATACTTAGTAAGCGCTCTTTGGTTTCTTGCAGCACTGAAACCAATTTAAAGCGAGTGGAAGATGGAAAGCCCAGCCGGCTTAGCCAACGAGTGGTTGCCCGGCTGTAAATACTGCCGTCGGTGGCGACGATGACACTATGGAAACTACGGTTTAGTTGCTGGGCAAGATCTTTCAGGTGGGGCTTGAGCAAGAGCACGGGACAATGGGCTTGCGACAGTACGCCTTGAGAGACGCTGCCGGTAAGAAGAAGCTCGATACCTCTGTAGCCCCGGCTGCCTAAGATAATCAGGTCAGCCTTCCATTTGCGAGCTTCCTTTATGATGGCATCCTTGGCCTCACCATGGGCGATATCATAGAAGACTCGGCAAGCAGAGAGTTCATTTTGAATATACTGGGCCAGTGCCGCCAGCCGCTCAAGAATAGCGGCATCGTCTCTTTTCAGGGCGGTGAAAATATTGATTTCGGTGCCGGCAGGCCAGCTCATACCTAAAACTGTATCGAGAATCTCAATGATCGTTGAGTCTTTGCTTTTAGTGTCGATAGCGACAAGAATTCTCATTTATTTTCTGTCTTTTCTTTATTTATTGTTGAATAGTAAGAGAGAATTAGTCCGTATTGTCTAGGCAGGTCAAAACTCTTCTCTAGTGTGAAGCCGGCTTTGCCCATCTCATCCAAGACCTTCTCTTTGCTGATGCGCATTTTGATAGGAGGACCTTCCGGGCTTTCCGGCTTGAAGTCGACAATGACAACTTTAGCTTGTTTCGGTAGTTGTGACTTCAGTCTCTCGAAGTAAGCCGTGCGATAGTCTAGGTGATGATAAGTGTTGACAATCAAAACTAGGTCTGTCTTTTCAGGCAGCTTGGGTTGTTGACTGTCTACGAGTTCTACTTTGAGGTTGCTTAAGCCTCTTTTGCTGGCCAATTCTTTCAGAAACTGCACCATATCAGGTTGGCTATCAAGGGCGTAAACCTCACCATGCTTCAGCCTTTCAGCCAGTCGCCAGGCAAAATAGCCGGTGCCCGCTCCCAAGTCGGCAATTCTTTCATCACCCTTGAGAGCCAAGGCTTCTATAACCTGTTCAGGCTTTTGCCAGAGATCTCTTCTTTTGTCGTCGAACTTACTTGACCAATGATGAGCATTGGAAAAGTCTTTGTGATATCCCTGACCAGCCCCCTCAATATCAATAGCAAGGGCTGCTGGCTTTGACAAAAGGGCAAGACTGAAAAGTAGAAAGGCTGACTGCCTTAAGCTATTAATAGTCTTTCGAGGCATTGTTGCGGTTCTCTGCCTTCTAACTAGGCTTTTAATAACTGACTGGCTGATTGGATTCATTTGCAATTTCATTCTTCTGGACGAGACGCTGGTGACCTGAAGATTTTAATATAGGTAAAGCAATTCAGTAAATTATGAGACAAACATGCTGAGAGCCATCTTTGCCCGTTTATTTAAAACAGCCAGCTTATTCTGGGCTCCCTCGCTGGGTTTGCTTTTATTCTGCTCATTCAGCTGGGTGGCAGCCAGACCTGGTGCGGTACCGGAAGTGGAGCAGGCGGGGACTTCTGATAAAGACGACTACATTTATTTGCCTAGCAAGACTTATAAGCCCGCCTTTCCGACTTTGGACAGCCAAGCAGGCGAAAAAGCCTTCAATACAAGGGGATGTATGAAATGTCATTCTCTTTTTGAGGGTGGCAAATTGAAGGGCGGCAAGATTGGACCAATGTTGTCCGGGATAGGAGCCCATCTGAATAGCGAGCAAATAATGGCTCGCATTTCTGAAAAGCGCCAACATACTCTCATGGAAAGTATTCAGATGAGGCATGTTTTGCTGAATTCAGCCGATGCACGCCTAATTTCATCTTACTTACTTACCTTGCCCGAGCCTGACCGCGGACTATTGGTGCAGGCTCACTCGAATAACGCTGCAAAGACCGAAGAGAAAGTTTCAGGTCATTCTGAAGACAAAACCTCAAGTATAGGTTCGGGCAAAAATTCTGATAAGTCGAAAAGCAAATCTAAAGCTCTGTCTTCTGTTCGGGCTTCTGCTAGGGGATCGCAAGAGCGGTCTCTTCAGGTTCATGCGAAAAATTCTGCTCAATCAATTGAAAAGGGTGCCAAGCTTTTCTTTGAGAAAGGATGTATGGCTTGTCACAGTGTCGAGGGCAGAGGCGGAAGGTTCGCACCACCTTTGGACGGAGTGGCTAAGTTGGGACGAACCGCTATCGAGCGGAAAATAGCTGCTGGAGCAGCTTTGGTAGAAGAGAGTAAGACCGACTATGTAAGAATGCCTGCTTTTGCCTTGAAAGCGGACGAACTGAAGTCTTTGACCGACTATCTTATCTCCTTGCCTCCTTTGGAGTATCAAGCAGCGCCGCTCTCGAAGAGCGCGGAAGCAGGGCGTGTTCTCTTTGCCAAATATCAATGCAGTGGTTGTCACACCATCACCGGCGGCGACGGCAAACTAGGGCCGACACTTGCTGGTATTGGCGGGCACCGGGGTAGGCAATGGCTTACCTTTCGCTTGCTCAGTCCGGAAGAGCAGAGTAAGCAGTTTCCTGAAATATTCGGCAAAGGTAGAGCCGGTGCCTTGATGCCGCACCAAGCTATTTCTAAAGATGAAGCAGATAAGATAGTCGATTATCTCTTCACTTTGCCCTGAAGGTTTCAACCAGGCTAATCTTATTTCTTTTCTTTGTCGTCGAGCAGCATCGGCACACTATCATCTACAAGTTCGGCGTCGATAGCATCATCAGCCGGATTTTGAACAATTAGCTTGGGCTTGCCTTCTTCCTTTGACTCTACTTTGGCTTTGAGCAAAGCTAACTCTTGGTCTACCTCGCTCAATTGATCAAGGGCTTTGAGTTGTTCCATATTGGTTGAAATGCCTCGCATTTCCTGCATGGCTTCATTCTTAATTTCTTTGGCTCTGATTTTTTCTTCCCATTTGTCCATACTTGAGCTGCCGGTGCCGCTAGCCAGTTCATTAGCTTTGGCAATGGCATCAGAACCTTTCGACCGAGCTTGCATGGCTTGCTTCTTGCGTTGGAAATCTTTCTGCTGCAACTCCAACTCGCCATAACGCCGTTTCAGATCTGCTGAAGCCTTCTTTTGGTCTGTCAGCTGAGCTGAGAGACTTTCTTGATGCTTAGTTAATTCCACCTTCTTCAAAATGCATTGTCTGGCGACTTCATCGTTGTTTTGCCCGACGGCCAAGGCAGCACGTTTTTCCCAGCTTTGCTTTTCTTCTTCTGCTTTCTTCAGCTGCTGTTCCAGCATCTTTTCGTTTGTAATAGAAGCAGTGAGAGCCTCCTGGACTTTCTTCACACTCGAATCCAGTTCCATCTGGGCTTGCTCAGCCAGAATCTCCGGTGTTTCCATCTTGCTGACACCGGCATTGAACATGGCTTTGAATATATTCATGAGGCGATCGAACACAATCCTTCTCCTTTTATTTCTTCTCCGAGTGGAGCATCAATTTTGCTTTCTCTAGGTTCTTGAGTTGATCCTTGTCCAGTTGTGGATATCTGAGATCAAGATTTTCCAGGGTTTTGACGATAGCTGCTATAACAACCAGGCGTGTGAACCACTTATTGTCAGCCGGCACGATATACCAAGGAGCCTCGGTGCTGGCGGTTCCGGCTATTGCCTCTTGATAGGCTTTTGCGTAGTCCTTCCAGTATCCTCGTTCTTCGACGTCGGCGGAAGAGAATTTCCAATTCTTTTCAGGAACATCGATACGGGCTAGAAACCGCCTCTTCTGTTCTTGTTTACTAAGATTGAGATAAAACTTGAGGACAACAATACCGTTGCGACTGAGATAACGTTCGAAGGCTTTTATGTCTTGCAGCCTTTCATCCCAAATTTTCTTTGTTATCAGTCGCTCAGGGATCTTTTCCTTTTGCAGGAGTTCATCATGGACTCGAACCACCAAAACTTCTTCATAATAGGAGCGGTTGAAGATCCCTATTCTTCCGCGTTCAGGCAGGCATTTCATGTAGCGCCACATGAAATCGTGGTCTAGATCTTCGCTGCTTGGCTGTTTGAACGAATAAACTTGGCAGCCTTGAGGATTAACCCCTGACATCACATGCTTGATTGTGCCGTCTTTCCCCGCCGCGTCCATGGCTTGGAAGACACAAAGCAATGCGTATTTGTCCTGGGCGTAAAGTTTGTCTTGAAGGTCTGATAACCAGTCAACGCCTCTTACAAGCAGTTCTTGCGCTCTCTCCTTACCCTCCTCCATTCCGTCTGTACTGGAAGGGTCGAAATCCTGCAGTTTGAAGCCATCTCCCGAGTCTACGCGGTAGTTGACCAGGAGTCTTTCCAGGTCTTTGAGATGAGTTTTTCTATCTTTTCCTTTGGACATTTTGTTGGGCATTTTGTCCTCCCAGATTGCTATGCCTCGGCTGGGCGCTCGCTAACCTAGTTAGTAGTAGATTAAAGGGGATAATTAAGCTCGGATTATTGCCTGGCAATAGTGGGTATTGGTAAAGAGGAAAAGGAGGCAAGAACGAAGCTTTGGTGGCGGTTCAGAGTCTGAAAAGGAGAGCTGGTGGCACATGACCGGGCCCAAAACAGTTAGAGCGGTCAGTGCAAGTCATCTCAGCGCAGACAGCGCAAGTCAGCACCGGGCGGTGTCAGAGAGAACTGGGACCCGCTCAAGAGACAGATAAGTCGACAAGGCAAGATCTAAATTAAGTCAGAATGTACAGACCAAAAAAAGACAACACTTTGCCTCCTCTCAGGATGGATCCGCTCTCGCGGATGCCTGATGTAGAACATTTGACCGAGGCTTTGGACCAGGCTCGAAACAACGAGGGGCGTCTGGTGGAATTGACCTGGCCTAAGCCGGGGCAAAATTTGCAGCTCTTGCTCACAGTCATCTTCATTGCCGGGGGCGGCGATCCACTCTGGACTTTTGGTGAGCGTGAAATTCGTCAACCTATCAATGAACTTTGGCGTTATGCTTCCGGTGATCCTACCTTGATTTATAATCTGGTTTTGGCTGAGTGCACCGGTGAGGTCGTCGCCAATGACGATGAGTCCCAGCAGGTGGTCCTCGACGCCTCTAAATTTACTTCCAATACAACAAGCTCCTACAGCACTTCTCTGCTTGGCATGCAGGCTACATCGGGCACTCGCTATCCGGTGGTGAATTCCAGCAAGTCGTCGCGCGATGCCACTATGGAAGGGCAGCTTGAAGACATGTCCATTCCCAACCTCTTGCAATCAATCGTGATGGCAAAAATGACCGGACGTCTATTTGTTGATGCCGGAAATGCTGCTTCAGAACTCTTCTTTGAAGATGGTGTGCTCTTGCATGCCAGCGCTCTCGATGTAGCTGGAGATCAGGCTCTTATGGAACTGGTCACTTGGGAAAAGGGTAAGTTCTACTTCTATCGTGACGAGAAAACAATTCAGCGCACCATCGCTCGTAGGCTCGATGCCATACTGATGGAAGGTATCACGCTGCTGGACCAGAGTAAGTTCCTAATGGAACAGGGACTTAAAATGGAGTCGTATCTGGATAAGAAGTATCCCAATCTTAGCGAGTCGGAGTTCGATGGTCGCGTCAGTGCTGGAGCGCCTGTTCCTGCCGAATTACAGAAACAATTTTATATAGCCCTTGATGGTTGTACCAGTTTGTTTGATCTATTGCGTCGTAAGCCAATGGTCAAGAAAGACTGGGTCGCTATTATTTTCAACCTGGTACAGTGCGATCTAATTACTATTTCAAAGAAGCCTTCCAAGATAGACAAAACCTCTTTCCTTGAGTCTTCCCTAATCGATAAAGCCGCTATAGAAAGGGTGCGCACTCTTCTTGCTCGCCCTGAGACCGGCATTGTTTCATACCCTAATTTTCACTTCTTCCTTGATCAAGAATTCACTCGTTATCAGTTATATAAGGTACCTTGCTCTCTAATTGTGTTTGAATTGCGAATGCTGCTACCAAATAGTCTTGAACCGCTGTCGATACCAGCAATGAAAGAAGCCGCTTCTCGTATTCGACTGATGCTTAGTCCATTGGACGTGCTTGCTCATTTTGAGACTATCTCATATGCAATTTTGCTGCCGAGCACCGAGCCGGCCTCCGCTGCAATGCTGGCTCATAGAATTCTCGAGAATCTTCGTGGTCCCTTGCTGCCAGGTGTCGATAATCTGGCAATGGCCTTTGGCGTAGCTGGGATGCCTGATGATTGCAAAGATATGGGTCTTTTGGTCAGTGCTGCCAAGGCTTCAAAACTTGTGGCTCAAAGAAATAACTATCCCATTGTGATGTTCAAGGATATGCAGGCTCCCAACGCCTGAGACTTATCTTGACTAGATAAATTTCGACTTACCCTCTCTAAATCTTTCTTGCTTGTTGTTGATGCCCTTGTGAGGGGAGCCTTAACAACTAAGCAAGGAGTAATTCTTATATGTTTCGCAGGAAAGTTTCAGTTTTTGTTGCAGGTATTCTTGCTCTTTCGTCCAGTTTGCCGGCTCTTTGCGCAGATATACAGCTAAAGAATCCGACTAACAAACCTTTCAATAGACCCAAAGTACAAGCGCCAACTTGGCAGGACGATATTTTACTAGTCATGCCTGATATGAAGGCTGATAAAGACGAAGTAAACGAAGCTCTTCAAGATGTTCACGGTACAGTAGTGGCTACGCTTGGTGACGCGCGACTGAAGATGCTAGTAGTGAAATGCGAAAAGGGTCAGTTTGCCAAAACTGAAGAAAAATTGACTAAAGACAAGAAGCATTTCAAGGCTATAGGAAGAAATTATAGATTCGCTGCCAATGTCGTTCCCAACGATCCAAAGTTTCCGAACAGTTGGCACTTGACCGCAATGAATTGCCCAAAGGCCTGGGACACATCCAAAGGCGGTGCCAAAATCGCAGTTCTTGATTCGGGCTGTCAGGCTGCTGTTGCTGACCTCTCTGGCAAGATTGAGAAGGGGTTTGATGCAAATACACCGGCGGCGAAAGCTCTTGGTGCGATACTAATGGCTTCTGGCAGCCTACCTGGAGTTACTGATCTGGCTGGAGCTATTGCTGCTGAGGCTTCATCAGGGGCTAATACCGATCAGAATGGTCACGGGACATGGGTTGCATCAGCTGCTGTTGCTGCCATGAATAATAATGCCGTCACGGCAGGAATTGCTCCTAGTTCAACAGTTTATCCAATTAGAATTGCTGATGCTGCATATGGTGGCACTGCAATGACCGATGATCTTTCAGTCGCTTGCGCCATGTTCAAGGTTTTTACATCGGGAGCGAGAATAGTCAATCTGTCGTATGGCGGACCATATTATGGCTTTCATAATCCGGCAATTCATGCTCCTTTGCATCAAATTTTCTCAGAGTTCTATTATGCAAGGCAGGGCTTGATTTTTCTGTCAGCCGGCAATGATGCCATGTTTGATGGTACTCCCAATTGTCCTTACATAAATATGGTTTCTGCGATAGACAGCAGCGGCACTCTTGCTAACTTTTCCAACTATGGGACTATGGTAGATTTCACCGCTCCTGGTAAAGGAATAGTGGTTACCGATGTGAATGGTTCAGATAAGACAGTGGATGGCACTTCTTTCTCCAGTCCGATTGTAGCTGGTGTCGCCGCTCTGATACTCAGCAAGAATCCGCTTCTTCCTAATGTGGCAGTGGAGCAAATCTTGCGCAAAAGCTGTGTCAACTCTACACCTGGTTGGAATCCTTATTTCGGCTGGGGGATGCCTGACGCTAAAAAGGCAGTGGAGATGGCTACGCTCGGACTCTAGTTGTTTTTCCCGTGAGAGACGCCAGCAGAGGAGGGCTTCGTTGCCCTCCTCTTTGCATTGGCAGCTTGACTCCATCGGAGCGATAAAGTTTTGAAGCAAAGAATCGGTATTTCAAAACTAACCGATATCGGTCTGTTTTGTGCAGTTAAATTCTCAAGGAATTTTTGAACTTTTTCACCTCCAATTACGTTTATACATATGTAAGCGTTCGGAGGCTATCAATATGAAATCTGACGATTTGGATCGTTTCAGTCGCCTTAAGCTCTTCCTTTCCGAAGAATATGTAGGGCGACGTCAGTATCTTCTTGATAAGTTCAATTGCCATTATCCTGATGAACTTTCATGCTGGAGATCTGTGATCTCCCAACTGAGATCATTTGATTTACTGAATTGTAGAATTTGTGGTTCTTCTGACGTGATTGTTTCTGATGACTTTAGACGTCTTTTCTGTCAAGACTGCGCTTTAGAAAGTCGTTCTACTGCGGGTACTTTTTTTCATGGTGTAAGGAAAGTTAGAGCCTGGCTATTCGCAATCTGGATATCTGAGCATGGCTTTTATGTGAGTTCGAAGTGGTTTGCTTCAGCTTTGTTGATATCTCAGTCTTCGGCGCTTCACATCATTAAGTCCACTCTTCTTGCTGCGGAAAGAAACTTTGATGCTGCCGCTTTTCTTGAAGTGCCTCTTTTAAATTTAAGTCGCTACTTTTCGAAGCGCTCAATACTGACTCCTGCTATGCTCAAGCCAAGTCAGGAATTAGAAGATGTCTACAGCAATTACGCTGAGGGCAGTAAAGATGAAGCCGGGAAAGGTGCAGAGTCTGGAGACCGTTATGATTCTGAGATTGTCGATGTGGAGGTTGAGCCTATCGACGCAGCTATTAAGTGTAGCCCTAATTCCAAGTTTGAATCGGAATTCTTATCAGCACTGGCTCCCTCGTCTCCTTTGGGTGACTGCGAGTTTTCTTCAACAATTAGTTCCGCTAATGAAACTCTTAGCGCCGATGCCGCAGTGCCTGTCTCTGAAAATCACAGTTTGTCATCTGTCTACTACTCATTAGGCTCCACTCCACTTACAGTTGATCAAATCTCCGCAATCACTGGATTGGAATGGCAGGCGATTCTAGCGGCATTGACAGAACTTGAATTTGATGGACTCGTGATTGGTCTGGCAGGAGGAGCGTATATCTTGAGTAATGATAACGTGGACGGTGTTGTGTTGAGTTCTGAGAAAATGGCAGGTGAACAATCTCAGCAGTTTGAAGCTGAAGAAAATGCCCCAAACCCAGACTCTCGCGAGAATTTCTACATATCGGCACGATGCTTTTTTCGAGTGATTCTTGATATAGCGCATGGCGTGAGCCGCAAATACATGTCTCTCTATCTCGCTTGTGCCAATTATCTCGTCATTGGTGATTTAGATGAAAACTTCATGGAGATTTGTCTGCGTGCTGGATATCTTGGCCGCAAGGTTCTTAGGTCTTATATTGCGCCAGCCATTCTGGAATTCGCCCCGCTAGAGTCTTAAGACCGATAGTAAGTATTGGTTCAAGATGATATTGCTAGTATTAGCGTCTTTAAATCGGTTTCTCTGACCTAATTTCTTGCATTGTCTCGTCTTTATTCTGTAAGTAAGACCAGTTGGCAAAGGTAAGTGCAATTATGTTTTGGTCAATAAGAAAAAGAGAACTTCATTTTGATGTATACGCAATTTGTTTTCTTTCGATGTTTCTTTGGCAGAGCAACGCACAAGCTGAGTTGGTTAGCTATCCATACGACTGGATGGTTGAGATAAAGAGTAAGCCCTTGATTCGCCAATTTCAGTTTTCCGGATCTCAGCTAAAGCAGGTCGAGAAGCTTGATATTCATTATCATCCGGCCAAAGATAGTGAGACAAAAACTCAATATGAGTATCTCTGGTATAGCAAGGGCAAGGCTCTCGGGCTTGAGAAAAATCGCAAATTTGATCTGCCTGAAGGCGAAGGTGTTGCAATTCGTGTTACTCATAGTGCAGTACCTACGGAAGGCGAAAAGAAGGCTTGTGCTGGCGGCATTCTTAGAGTTGCGCTGGATGCTTTCTTGAACAAGAATCCGGTGGTACAAGTAAGATTACCGCATTCCTCATTTAACGAAATTGCCAATAGACTTGAAGAGCTAGGCATGCAGGTGGCTCCTGATAGTCCTGATGATTTTTCGGGTGGTTACAGTTCAAATCTGACTCTCTATCTCTACTCAGAGCCAGATGGTTTGAAGAGAGTGCTATATAGATAGTTGAGTGCAAGTATCGGAATAGAAGAGAGGGTCTCTTTCAGGGAGACCCTCTCTTCTATTCCAAAATCTTGGATAAAGTGTCAAGATTGAGTCGGAGTTCTTGAGTTTCTTTGGTAATTCGTCGTCTATGCGAACTATCCTTCAGATTTCATGACGTAGGTGATTGGCACTTTGTGGCTTGAACTGAGCGATACACCACCCATTATGGCTCCGACGAGAAAGGGCGGGTAGATATCTACGGTGGTTGTAATTGCAACATCCCCATCTATCGCGCCACCTATGCTGCTAGGAGGAATGTCGCGAACAGTTTCTACCGCCATTAGAGTGTTTCTTATCTTAGCTGGAAAATTTGTTGAATAGAGCTTTGTCGCAACAGAGAGTGCTCTTCTATAAGGGGCTTTATCTGGAGTAAGGTTTCTTGAATCTCCAAGAGAAAATTCGGATGGAGGACCAGATGCGGCGGCTCTTGCGGCATCTCTGCAAATTGAGTCATTGATAGCGGCACCTATCGCCAGTATTCCAAGGTCAATTACGGTCAACACAACGGGCACCAGCAGTACTAGCGCACTTACTAGTTCTGCAACGCCTTGACCTCTATTTCTTCTTCTCATATTGATTTGCCATTTTCGGAACTTTGGGTTTAACAAAATGAACCGATATCGGCTCATATTTAGCTATGGGGTACTGACGTCAAAATCTTGAATATTAGGACGATTATTCATGCATCCCAAACGCTTAGAGAATTTGCTGAACTTGCTCCTAAATATCATCGCTATTTCAGTCTCCTATTGGCGTGAGACATATTTAGTTCAACTGCGCTTAATGAGGTCAAAGTCAATTGTGAGAGCTATACGAAGAAAGTCTGGGCATGCAACTAGCGAGTTTGCGGCTGCTCTGATAGTTTTGGTGACTTTTGTTTTTGCTCCATTGATCAATATTGGTATTGTTCCTATTAGGTATCTCATGGCACAAGGGGTTCTCACTGAGCTTTGTCACAGAGTGGTTCTTTCGGAGCGAAGGTCGGAAGCTATTGCTCTCTTCACAAACGAGTTATGGTCTAAATCACTCCTTCAGAAGTGCGGAATAGAAGTCTCTAATGCCAAGATTGGGCTGACAGTTCTTGGTAAAGACAACAGCAAGCTCAATATTGTTGGTGCTGAGTTGATTCCGATTGAATGGTTGCCAGGCGGTAGTATGGAGGCTTCTGTTTTTAGCTTAGAAATATCAGCTGATTGCGCAATCGCTCCTTTGTTCCAAACTAGCCCTGGTTTACCGGGTTTCACTAGTCCAGTAGTTATGAAGCTTAAGGCTAGTTCGCCGTGGGAGAACTTTGGCATTGATCCAGTAACGCAGGAGTATTTCGTCAATGAATAGACAATGCCGCAGTTTAATCTGCAAGTTTATTCCTGTGTCTCCTACGAGAATGAGACGAGCAAGAGGATCAGTCTTGGTTCTAGGATCTTTCCTAATGATTTTTCTTGCTTTGGCTCTCTTGATTGGCTACAGCTATGGCGGCCTATTTTTTGAGCATAATCGACTTCAGGCTTCTGCTAACGAAGTGGCTTTAGCTGGTGCACGCAAACTCAACGAGTTTGATCGACTTGGGCAGATGAATAATATGCTTGCTCGTTCTAGACAGTTGGTGTTTGAAGGACGCAGGCAGTTGGAGGAAGCGAACGAGAAGTATCCAGGCATTGCTGCTCTTGCTGGTGAGCTTCTCGATGAGTCTCATGACTCGGCTGTTTTACTAGAAAGTCAAAGAAGTCTATTGAACGTTGTGGCCAGATCTGAGGCTAGTATCGCAGTGCAGCATAAGTTCGACGAAGTGAAAGGATCTTATGCCATGTTTCTTCCTTGGATGAAAGTGGAGGCTCCTGAACTTGCTGGTTATCAGTGTGGTCGCTGCAATGGTGTCGAGTCTAACGTAGAGTTAATCGGGACCTTGAGCGGATTAACCAGTTTTGATAAGGAGCAGGGTTATGTTGTTGGTGAGCTGCATCCTTACTATAAGGGGCACATAAATGCCAAACTGAGCGGCCCTGATAGTGATTTGGATTTCAAAATTTCAAGTCTGGCGGCCACGGTAAAGAGTTCCACTCCACCAGCTCGAATTATTCTGCCAGGTAATTTTCTTTCCATAGGTTCGGGTGAACTTCCATCGGTTTGCCGAGTCAAGCTTTGGCTGCCTGTCTCGACCGGTTATGGACCGTATGCCGGCGGAAAGATGAGTTGTGTCGGTGCTGCTGCTGCGACTGGTGGTCTGCCTCAGCAATAAATACAACAAATACAAGTTTCAATTCGGTGGCTCTTTTTGCCTTGGTAAAAAATAAATTCTTTGACTATTGAGCTGTATGTGTTTATTTATCCCTATGTGTTTGCTGATCCGGGTGCAATTATTTAAGCATCTGTGATTATTGAATTTGCTAAGGCTATTGAATTTGCTATGACTTTTGATTGAGGTTTTGATGAGTGATGAGTAAAGCTATTACTCTCTACGAGAAGCCAACGTGTTCCAAGTGCAGGGACGCTGTAAAGCTACTGAAGAGTAAGGGCGTCGAGTTTGAGAAGGTCAATTATTTTGAAACGCCAATCGATGAATCTAAATTGACTGAACTTCTTAAAAAAATGAAGTTGTCGGCTCGGGACTTGCTTAGAAAGTCGGAGGCTAGATACAAAGAGCTGAAGCTTTCTGAATCTAAGTTGGCTGATGCTGATCTGATTCGTCTTATGGTCCAATATCCTGAACTGATGCAAAGACCGATATTAGAGAAGGGCTCTCGCGCCGTCTTGGGCCGCCCTACCGAGAATATCGAAGAGCTTCTCTAAGACAAGGTTACCTGGAATATTACTTTCGGATCGGTAATTCGCCTTTCTACAGCGGGCATACAAGTGAGCGCTCTATTCATTCAACTATTCCAAGCGGTACCTAAACCTCTCGCAGAATCCATTCAAGTTTTCAACGCTGGCTGGGAAAAGGTTTAATTCTAGATGCTATCAGAGAATGGGTTTATCTGAAAATTTAGCCCGGACCTCCACTTGGCAAGCCTGGCTAAGCCTGCCCTAACTTCAAGAGACGATTGTCTCTAGTTGCTCCCCACCAGTTCGTGTGACTTGACGCCTCTTTCAGCCAGGTCTGCAAGTATCGCTGAAACGATAGACTTGTCTTTGCCAAGTACTTCAGGGGCATGTACACCCGGTTGTGTGAACTGACCACGGGCTAAAATCATAGCGGTGGCTGCTGTTGTAAATCCGGTAGTGCGGCTCATTGCTGAGATATTGTCGGTGTGTCTGTCTAGGAGGCGATAAGTCTTGGTTTTGTTGCCCTTTCTAGCAATTACTGTCATGAGCAGGCAATCCTCGAATTTACTAGCTGGATATTTTTCATTGAGGACCCTGGCTGTCTGGGGAATATGATCATCGGCGAAGAAACCCATTTGCCAAAGGTTCTTCATCGTTTCCAGGTGACCAGCCCAGCGCAGAGTGCGTTCACTCATATCTGGAATCTCGGGGAAGCTGGTGAGTAGGGAGCGCAAACCGTCGGAAAGGAAAGCTTGCATCTCGCCCAGTTCTTTATCTTTGAATGGTTCGATTTCGGCTTCCAGAGGGTGCGGGGCTATATCTCGCCCCTTCACTCTCGCCCTTGCCGGTCTTACGTACTCGGCAATAAGGTCTTGCGGATTGAAATAAATTGCATGATTGAAGACGTCTGCCGGCTTTTGAGGGACTCCGCCTACATAGATTTTTGCTTCGTCCAAGCCGCCGAGTTCTTCATAGGCATGACTGACCAGAATATGAGAAAGCCCTGGTGCGATTCCGCAATCTACGACGCAACAGGCCCCAGACTTGATGGCTTCTTGATTGAGTGAAAGCGGTGGATCTGGTGTAAAGCTAACATCTACGACCGGTTTGCCGCATTTAAGCAGATTTTTGAGACTTTCATGGGCGATGGCGCTGGGCACGGCCAAGATGCAAACATCGGCATCTTTAGACACTTCGCTTACTTGCTCAAGATTGAGAACATCGACTCTTTCGTGAGTGATTTGACCAGACTTATCTTCTTTGGCGACTAAATGAGCTATGTCGGCAATTACAATGTCTGGCTTTTCTGGTCTTGCTGCCAAGTTGTCTGCAATAACCTTACCCTGAAGACCGCCGCCAAAAATAACTATCTTCATAATCTACTCCGCTACGCCCCAAATGAATTACAGCTCTTATTCAGGTAAGCATAAACAAAAGTAAACAAAGGCACCTTAGAAGTAACTTCTTTGAAGGCGCTCTCATTATTGTTATTCTCTTCATAATGAATTCACTAGCTCATGCCTTACTGTTAATAGTCGTTTTTGTCTCCCTTGCCTTACTTGGTCAGGTTCTGGTTAATCGCTTCGTCAAGCGTGAAGTGCTTGAAGTGCACCATAGCGCAGGCGAGGCCATGATGGGTGTGGTCGGCACACTCTTTTCAGTGCTGCTTGGTTTTATGGTGGCGTCGGCAATGGACAAGTATAACGACGCTCGTATGCACGATGAACTTGAAGCTAGTAATGTGGCAAGTGTTTTCCGAGTGGCGCGCGGCTTGTCCGATATCGATCGTCCTCGCATCAGGCAGCTTTGTCGTGACTATGTCGATGATGTAATAAATTCTGAATGGCCCAAGATGGAGAAAGGGGTCAAAATCAATCATGGCTGGGAAACCTATCAAAAGCTCTGGGAAGCTGTGGTGGCGACAGTTCCTGAGAACGACCGTCAAAGTAATCTGCAACAGGGTCTGATCGCTTCAATGCAAAGTCTCGGTGAGCACAGACGGGCGCGAATTCTGCTCGCTCAGACAGGTCTGCAGCCTAGCCTCTGGTTAATTGTTGGCTTCGGGGCTGTCATCACTGTGTTATTGAGTTATGTATTTGCTTCTCAGTTCCCTAAAGTGCAGGGCTTTATGACCACTCTGGTAGCCACCGCCCTGGCCCTGAATATCTGGCTGCTGTCTGCATACAGTCATCCTTACACCGGCGAGTTGCGAATTCGTCCCACTATGTTCGAACTTCTCAAAGAGAACATACTGCCTGTTCCAGACGGCCCATCCCGCTATTTGCACGACTCGAAATAGGAAAGTGCTCGTTTTTTTTGCATTAGACGACCTGGAAAGACAAACTCGCTTCGATTCGGGAAATTTGGTTAGAATGCAAGGTAGTTAAAAGGCAAGGTAGTTAAAGGGCAAGGTAGTTAAAGGGCAAGGTACATAAACAAGACTGGCAACGGTTGAGTTCAATAAGCTATTTGTCGAGGAGTTCTTTTCTTGTCCGAGTTTGAGCACTATTTTCTAACAGACCGAAAACTTGAGCGCTCCGGCAAGTATTCGAATAAGAGTTCTGGCTTGGGTTCGCTTAGCTTCGGCAAGATTAGGAAGCAAGCCGGTCAACCTCTGCATTTCGTCTCTTTGCCTTCTTACAGGCAGTTGTTTCAAGAACTGGAAGAGAAGTTCTTGCAAGGCTATGAACTTCTGATATTTGTGCATGGCTATTCTCACTCCTTCAATAAATTGCTTGGTTCGGCCGAGCGCCTGCATAGGCTTTACGGCGCCGATAAATTTGCCATTTTGGTCTATAGTTGGCCTTCTTTGGGTCTTCCGGCATTCTACGCCGCTGATAGAAAGGCAGCTGAAGAGAGTGCAAGAAATTTCGCTATTTTTCTTGCAGACTTGAGAGATTATGCCAAGACTGCCAGCCCCGAATCCAGGTTTCTCGACCGGATTAATCTAGTGGCTGTCTCTATGGGTAACTATCTTCTCGATCTGTCTCTAAAAGAACTGGTGATTGATAGCGGTGCAGAGCGGTCTGCCCTCGAACAGTCGGGGGGCGGCAAAGTTTTCAATGAGATAGTACATATGGCAGCAGATCTTGATGAAAAATCAGAGCAGCTCTTTAGCCTTGATAGCGGCTTTGCTCGGAGAGTGCATATCTATGGAAACAGGACCGATATCTTACTTTCTATATCATCTGGAATAAATAGAAGGAAAAGACTCGGACTCAAGCCTGATCCGCTGCACTTCGGGCAGTATTTCAACAGCACTGTCAACGAAGCCAAGTCAGACAGAACAGACTTGCATTTGGTCGATACCACCGCGGTCAGTATCAGACAATTTTTCACTGCCTCGACTCTATCTATAGAGGAGCTTTCTTACTCGACATTGCACAACTATATGTTTCGGGTCGAACCGGTCATTCAAGACTTACGGCAAGTACTACGACACCAACCATTTCAAGCCGATTTCAGGAAGCTTACTTACTGAGCTTGCTTAACCCTTGAGCAGCCGCAGATTCTCTTGCGCTTTGAAGCCTGGAAAGATTGTTTCGGCTTGCTTTTGACTTAGACCCATATGTTCAGCTACCGTGGTCTTCAAGACTCCTCTGAAGTCGGAATAGACAGGGAGATCTCGCCCTTCGTATAGATTTTTCTGGGCTATGCCGTTCCACTTGCCAAAGATCTTACCGCCTTCCACAGGACCTCCAAGCAGCCAAATGAAATTGCCGTGTCCGTGGTCAGTGCCGCCGTTGCCATTTTCTTTGACAGTGCGCCCGAACTCAGACATCACAACAATAAGCGTACGCTCAAAGCTTGGACCGAGACTGTTGGCTAGTTCTGCCAGACCTTTACCCACTACATTGAGATTGTTGGCAAGTTGTCCCTGTGCGGCACCCTGGTTGACATGTGTGTCGAAGCCGCCTAAATCGACAAAGGCAACTTGAATCTTTGGTTCTTCTCTAATGAGCTTACCGACTTGTTTGCCAAAGCCGCTAAATTTGTTAGCCTGCACCGCCCCTTGGTCGGCGGCGGTCATGGTATCGGAGAGTTTTTCATTGATAGTGGCTCTAGCTTCCATGCCTTCTCTAAACGCCTGTCCCAAATCGTCTTTTCTCTCTTCATACATTCTTTCGAAGGCGCGTGCTATGTATGGGCTTTCGATGGCGCTTACCTTTTTGCGGTTGGACGGTGCATAGGTGGCACAGGCTATCGGACCTTGTAGTATCCGCGGTGTGGTTGTGCCCACATTGAGCGCCCTCACCGGTGAGCCGTTATCTGGCAATTCCTTTAGCAGTCGGTTCAGCCAGCCGGTGCTTCCTGCTTTGACTCCTGGTAGACCGCTCTCCATATAATCCTGGGCGTCGAAATGTGAACGGGTTGGGTCGGGTGAACCTGAATTAGCCACAAAAGCTAGATTCTTATTCTGCCAAAATGAGATAAGGGGGGCGAGATTCGGATGGAGTCCGAAGTCGCCATCTAGTTTGAGGACTCCGCCTTCCTGTCCTGGTCTGGGAATAGCAATCTTGGGACGGAGGCTATAATACTGCGGGTCGGAATAAGGCACTACGGCACTCAAGCCATCTAGGGCTCCTCTCAAAAATACGACTACCAGTTTATTGGCGCTTTGGCTGCTGCGGGCGCGGTCGAGGGCAAAAGCCGAAATAGAAGAGGAAAAAGGAAGACCAATTATCCCCGAGTTGAGCATGGCCGCTCCGGCTATAGATTTAAGGAAGTCTCTTCTATTCATATTTTCAGCCTCAATTAGCAAGTTTTTTCAGTAGACCATAAACTCGGGACTGCCCAAGACAAGCGGAGCCTTTAGGTTTTGCGGCGCTTCTTTAACCGCTTGGACGGTGCGGGCGGAGAGGTCTTGCGTGCAGGCATCGGCAATCATAGCCGGGTCTGTGTGTCCAATTTTTACTCCGGGGCAGCGCCCGGTACCGAGGGCAGTGGCATAGTTTAAGCGGTTGAGCAGGTTGTCCGGATTGAGCCAAGCTTCCTTGGTGTTCTTGTAGCCATCGGGTGTCAAACACTGATATAGAGGCATACCGGTTTGCTTGAGAAAGCCTAGTATCAATTTAGGATCTTCTACTTTCGAATTGGTCGCTCTCAGTGAAGAGAGCAAGTAACGATAAGGTGATTTGAACTTGGCACCGCGATATTTCTTTTCGTAAAACTCGCTTGAATGAAAGAGAGTATCGAGTGTAGCCGCTATATCTCCATCGCTCTCAAGAAAGCGCTTGGACATTTTTTCTATTAGGCTCTTGGGCGGACTGTCGGCTACAAAATATTGAGCCAGCTTATAGCTAATATGACGAGCAGTCGATGGATGACGAGAGAGCATGTCCAAGACCTTCTCAATTTCAGCTTCGCCTTCACCCTTAATTACTTGCCCGAGCAAGACCTTGTCGCCAAAGTCATGTCTGTTTTTGTCAAAGTAATATCCTAACTCGCGGTTCCCTTGAATCTGAGGAGGCGGACCATATTCGCGCACGAGGCGCCGCCGAGTCCTTTCCGGTTGCACAGCAGCAGCGCCGCCCGTCTCTACAAAACGATCTCTTCCTGTTCTTGCCATCATAGCCTGACCGGCCATGCCCATAGCGGTGATGTCGGCGCTGTTTTTCAGGTTGCCGCCGCCCCCTGCTCCTGGGGGTAAGCCTAATCCGGTCAATACTCTAGCTAGTTCTTGCACATCCTTCTGGGTATAGCCGCCATCCACCCCAAGAGTATGCAGCTCCATAAGTTCTCGGGCGTAGTTCTCGTTGATTCCAGAGAAACGACCTCGTCTTTTTCCTTCCAGTTCATTTGCGGGTGCGCTGCTTGGACCGGGATCTTTGGTGTTTTGCCAGTTGTCCAGATAGAAGAGCATGCCCGAATGGTGGGCAGTGGCACCCAGCATATCTCTAAACTTGCCGAGCACAAAGGGGCGAATCGCTCGCTCTTCGTAGGAGCCTACCCACACATGGTCCAAGCCCTTGTCTTGGGAGATGTTGAAATGATTGAACCAGAAGTCGGTCATTACTTCTCTTAGCTCTTGCGGACTTTCAGTGGCTCTTTTGATTCTGGTCAAGGCGCTTTCTTCGTAGAGTTTGCGCTGGTATTCGTTTATAACCTTTTTGACTGCTTCGTCTTCTTTGGGCGAGCCGTTCTGATTGCCTTTGGCTAGCGCCATCAATGCCGGTCTTCCGTAGTTGAGGAAGAGATAAACCGGGTCTTTAGCCCTGGCTTCAACCTTGCCTAGTTTTTCAACTTCTTCTGGAACGGCTATCTTTTCAGGATGCAGCTGCCGGGCAAGATAATTTTCCAGGCCTTCTTCTTCTACTTCTTCAATCTGTCCAGGCTTGGCGCCGAAAGTAACCCGACTGAGGAGATGGGCGACCTTGCCTTCTATGTCCACGTCGGTTTTCTCGTCTTTTGACTGCACTGCCGGGGGCAGTAAGGTAATTAGACCGTAAGCCAGGGCAGCCATGCAAAGAGAGACCATATGGCTAGGGCGAACTCTTTTCTCAGTCATAACTTCTGTCCAGTTTTGAGGGGCCGTAATTAGATAACGTAATTTGGCTCCAAAAAGTTCAATTTTTCGGCACAATTTAATCTAAGAAGTTAAAGGTCGATATCGTGCCTGATTAAAAAGATAACTCCGCCGAAAATAAAGCAGATACTGCCGACCGCAAGCAATATATAAAAGGCAATGGTGCCAATCGGGTCGCTGCCAATGGCTGTTTCATGCAAATACCAGGCCAGACCAAGGAAAGCGACTGAGACAATCAAGACACCCAGTATAAATATGGTCTTTAGCTTGCTTGGTTCCATATAGAGTGCTCCATATAGACTTCTTGATGTAGACTGCTTCTTTACCTGCTTTCAGTTAGTAGAGTAGCACTTTTAGCTGCTCGGTGAAGACGATAAACAAAAATGCACTGCTGCCAACCGAAACTATAGCGCCCGTTCTTTAATATAGTCCTGCAAAATGGAAATAATTTCCTCTCCGCCGGAGCGGCGGGCATCATCGATAGGCTTATTGCCAAAGCGGTCAGAGCGGTTAGGATCTACTCCAATACTGATTAGAAAGCGCAGAGTTTGCAAGTGTCCGCCGGCGCAGGCTAGATGCAAGGGAGTGCGCCCGTCATAGTCGCAAGCGTTAGCATCCAGTCCCCTTCCTACTAGACGCCTAAGCTCGGTTAAATCGCCCTCTGAAGCTGCCAGGCAGAGGGCCATGGTGCCGGCTAATCTAGATTCGTAAGCACCTCTTCTTGGGTCTTTGCGGTCATCCTTGAGACCGAGGGTGGAGTCGAAAGTATGAAACTTGAAGCGTTCAGTTAGTTTTGTGCAGAGTTCTACACCCCGCACACTATTGCCTAATTCGTCCAGGCGCGGTGACCAGATTGCCATACCTAGAACATTGGGAACAACCAGCATAATACCGCCTGACACGCCGCTCTTAGCCGGTATGCCGACTCTGAAAGCAAACTCGCCTGAAAAATCGTACATACCGCAGGACGACATTAGTGAAAGACAGTTTTTGACATGATCGCTGCGAAATACCTGCTCACCTGTAAGTGGACAAACGCCGCCATTGGCTAGAGTGGAGGCTACCACCGCCATGGCTTTGGTATTTAGTTCAATAGAGCAACACTGAAAATAGAATTCCAAGATATCGACCAAATCAATTCCTTGCGGAAAAGATTTCTTTTCGCGCATGAAATAGGCGAGGGCATAGTTTCGGTCGGCTGTTTGCTTCTCAGAGAGATAAACAGCGTTGTCGAAGCCGATTCTTTCGGGACCGGCACATTCTTTCCACATTTTCATGACATAGTCGAAACGATTGGAGGCATCTTTGTAGACGGTGGAAATTAGTGCACCGCACATGATGGCACCGGCATTAATCATAGGATTATGGGGTTGACCCTTGGCATTGAGAGTCAATTCATTGAAAGTCTTGCCGCTTGGTTCAGCGCCTACATAGTTATGAACATCTTCTCCGATTGCTTCTAGGGCCAGGCAATAGGTAATTGGTTTAGAACAGCTTTGCACACAGAAAGAATCGTCAAAGTCGCCCAGATCAAATCTTTGACCATCCACCGAACAGATTGAAACAGCAAATTTTTCGGGATCAACTTTGGCAAGTTGCGGTATATAGTCAGCCAATTTGCCGCTTCTATTCTCTTTGACTGTTTCATAAATTAGGGACAAATCATGGCAAAATTCATCAAAGCGCGGAATCGTCAATTGCCCTGTCAAAATTTGTTCCAGTAAAGCTGGTGAGAGTCCCTGTAGTTTTTCGAAATCGTCTTCGCTCAAATTTACAGGCAGGGTCTTGAGTGTATTGAAAAAGGAAGCCAGTCTCTTATCGTCTTTCCGAATACCGCTCTTTTCCAGAACGTCAAAAATTAGTGCCTTTGGAATTAGCTTCTCATTTTTTTGATTGTATTCGGCAAATGCCTTAAACAAAAAGGAAGCGGTCATAGGGCGTGGTCCGTCACAAGTAAGAGTGCGATAGCGATGCCCACATTTGCTTTGTAGACACGACAGGTGCCGCCGGGAGTGATGAGAGTCTCTTTTTCAGTCATTCCTCTTTCCGCCAGGTCATGACCGGCTTTTTCCAAATCAGTGACGGCATAGACCGGCAAGAGTCTTGGTAAAGTGTCGCTTTCGACCAAAAGAATTACCGGCTCTTGTGGCAGGCTGACGGCTCGATAGCGTTTACCTGCTGAATCTAGGGCCCAATCAATTTTGCCGCCCATCGTCCTCGTATAAAGAAAAAGGTCGTTGTCGAAACTGGTGGTTGTATGTACTAGATAGATCAAGCGTTGAAACAAGCCGGAATTGGCTGAATGCGAATGTCTCACCAGGCGAGTGCTGGTGCTGTCGCCTGGTCGGCGACTCTGCATAGGCGCCGCTCCAGTCGACTGTCCTGCTGAGAGATTACCCGAAGTATTAGGAGAAGAATTAGGAGGGCTCTGCTGCGAGCCCGGCTGGGAGCTTGGGTAAGCGCTGCGGGTATTGACCATGGTGGCGGAGTTACCTGCAGGATTGCGATTATCGCCCGGTCCCTGGGACTGTTTACGTCTTCTTTCCATCGATAGAACCAGCATCATCTCGGTAGTTCGTTGCTTGAACTCCATGGCTGCTTCGATTCGTCCCAGTGCTTCAATCTCTTTCGAAAGTTTCTGAAGTTCGCCAGCCACTTCTTTCTGATTTTCACCATGTCTAGCTTCCATCGCCACAACAATAGTCTTGAAGTTTTCGTGGGCCCTTTCACTGTTAGGATTTTCCAGCGCTTCCAGCGCCAGTCTCAGGGCTTCCGGCCCTGTCAGTATGCTTGGACTGTTGGATTCGCCTTCCATCATCTGGGCCTACGTGCCAGTTCTTTCTGGGGATAATCTTGCAAGTATTCTTCGTATGTGCCGGCGAAATTGATCAGCCCATCTTCTTTGAATGCAAGTATGCGCGTCGCCACATTTGATACCAGATCGCGGTCATGAGTTACTACAAAGACCGTACCGGGAAACTGCGCAAGACCTTCGCCCAGTGCCGATACTGCTTCAAGATCGAGGTGGTTGGTCGGTTCATCGAATATGAGAACCGGATTTTTAAGCATCATCATACGCGACATGAGCAAGCGTGCCGCCTCGCCGCCTGATAAAGCATCGGTGGCCTTTAGGCTCTCGTCTCCAGAGAAGAGCATGCGACCTAGAACACCTCTGACATATTGCTGACCTTCATCTACCATAAACTGCATGAGCCAATCCAGAACTGTGCTGCCAGGCTTGATTTCTTCATGATAGTCTTGGGGATAATAGCTCCAGCTGGCGGAATCGGTCCATTTGATTGTGCCTTCGTCCGGCGCAATCTCACCTATGAGGGTGCGCAGCAATGTAGTTTTTCCGACACCGTTGGCGCCTATGATTGCCACTTTGTCGCCGCGCATTACTTCTAGATCTAGACCTTGGAAAAGTGGCTTGCCATCAAACCCTTTACTTAGGCCCCTAACGATTAGTACTTCTTTGCCTGATGGTTTTTCTTGCTCGAAGCGAATAAAGGGGCGCTGAATATTCGACTTTTTCAGCTCTTGGGGAGCCAGTCTGGCAATTTCTTTCTTGCGCGATTGTACCTGAGAGGAGCGCTGACCGGCGGCAAATCTAGCAACAAATTCCTGTAATTGAGCTATTTTCTTTGCCTTGTCTCTATTTGCCGATTCGATTGTTTGTCTGGCCTGCACTTTCTGCGCCACCATATCGTCATAGTTGCCGGTATAGATGATAACTGTGTCGTAGTCTATATCAGCGATATGGGTGGTGACTGCGTTAAGAAAATGTCTATCGTGTGAAATTACCACCAAGGTTCCTTCATAGGTGCAAAGAAATTCTTCCAACCAGTGAATTGAATCAAGATCGAGGTGGTTTGTCGGTTCGTCCAATAGCAATGCTTGCGGTTCGCCAAATAGGGCTTGCGCCAGCAAAACTCTAAATTTGTAATCGGTAGGCAGCGATTTCATCAGGTCTTCATGTTTGTCATCGGCTAGCCCTATACCGCGCAAGATCTCAGCTGCTTCTATTTCAGCGCTATAGCCGTTCTCGTCGGCAATTATCACTTCCAACTCGCCTAGGCGATTCATCTCTTCTTCGCTTAGATTTTCCTTGGCGCAAAGATTGTCTCTCTCTTGGAAGGCTTGCCAAAGAATCTCATTGCCCATGACTACCGTGTCAATAATTCTTTCGTTGTCAAAGGCGAACTGGTCTTGCTTGAGAACTCCCACCTTGGCCGGTCTGCTAACCGTGCCGGCATTGGACGGCTCTACCTCGCCGGTCAAGATTTTCATAAAGGTCGATTTACCGGCTCCGTTTGGTCCGGTTAGTCCATAGCGATTGCCGGGGGTGAATTTGACCGAGACGTTGTCAAATAAAGTGCGGGTTCCAAAACCCTTTGAAACTTGATTAACTATGATCACGATATTGATACCAAAGAAAGAATCTGGATTATAACTCTACTTTTTGGTATTTCTTGTTATTGGAAAGAAAGATGAGATAAGCGATAGCCAATGTAGCCGACAGGGCGGTGATGGACTGCATGGTCAAGCCGATCGAGCTATGAGCCATTATCTGTCCGGCTAAACCAGGCATAATGATACCGCCCACGGCACCAGAGCTGATGGCATAAGAAGTATATTTTGAGACCAGGGGCGGTCGATTGTTCACAAGAGCCGCAGTTTGGGCGATGATTTGCGGAAAAATAGGACCAAAACCGAAGCCGATCATAAATGAGGTAATCAGGCAAACAAGTTCAATATTAACCGGAAGGCTCGGTTGTATAAGATTGAGCACGAGGAAGGAGCCAAACATTGTGCTCAAAGCGGCCAGAGTCACTTGCTCGTTCTTGAAAATTTTGGATGCCTTGATTGACAAAAGTCTACCGCTGGTGAGACCGACAAAAAGGCAAGTAACAGCAAGAGAACAAGCTTGGGCTGAAAGCTTTTGATTGTCTTGCATATAAGTAAAGAGCCATGTGGCAGTGGCTGTCTCTGTGCCCACATATAGGAAGACTACCAAGCAAACTAAGACCAAGGGTAAGGTCACTATTCGACTTTCGGTCAAGGTTACTGGTAAAGGCAAGGTCTTGTCAGCTTCGCTTTCTTCATCTTGGCTCTCATCTGAAAGCCCGCTTAGCTTCTTCAGTTTTATTGAAGTGAGGGCAGCCAAAAAAGCTGAAACTAGAAAGACAAAAAGATAATTGCCGCCTTTGTCGGCACCACTCAGCTGCACTATCTGTGGTGCAAGCAAGGCGCCGATGCCGTAATAGATATTGAGTTTGCTAAGAGCTGAGGCGGCATGCTCTTTGAAGTATCTGAGAATGGCGACATGGCCGGCTATGCTATTCAGTCCGGTACCCAGTCCCACCAAAAGGGACGAAATCAGAATAGCTGGTAGACCTTTTGCTAGACCAAGAAAGACCATGCCCGAAGCCAGAAGCAGGCTGCCTATGATGAGAGCTTTTTGTCCGCCCATGAGGCTCAGTATTTTCGGACCGCTCAGTTGTGATATGAAACAGCCGGCGCAAAGAAAACTAACTAGATAGCCGACCTGGGAAAGGGGCAGATTCTGAAACTTAGCTATTGACGGTATGAGTGGACCAAGCCAACCACCGTTCAAGCCCGCCACAAAAGTAAGAAAGCCTGCGCAAGCGGCGAGCCCGGTTTTCAGGCCTTCATCTTTTCTGTCCGGGGTATTGGTTTGGGCTGTCAAAGTTTGCACAGGGTTGCCGTGAACAAGGTAGAGTGTGCGGGCGTTTTACTCGGATAATTCTCTCTACTGACCGGCTACAAATTTGAGAATCTTTTTTGAGAAGAAACAGCATCGAGAGGCGGTCAGCATCAGTCTAAAGAAGGTTTCAGAGTAAAGCCTTGCCGTAGGAACCTAATTCTTCCATGTTTAAGCGGCTCCTTTAAGCCGCTCTAGGCTGGAAGAGATTATTTGTTACCTCTTTTAAGATTAGACTAAAGTCCCAAGTCTTCGGCCACTGGCAGGCGTCCCGATTTGCATGCCCTGGCAAAAAGTTCGTAGTCTTCTTCCGCCTGATTGGCGTATAAAACGGCGAAACTGCCAACTGCCTCGTCAAAGGTGCACTCTTCCGATAAATAGCCGCTGATCACTGCCGCGTCTCCCGATCTGGCGTGGGCCCTGGCCAACACTGTTCCCATAATCTCGGCAATTTCGATCATTCGCGGACCATCCCAGAGATCGGGCTCCAGTTTCACCTTACCGTCTCTGAGCTGTCTCAAATAGAAGTGTCTGCCGTCTCCGAACTTGGTCCAACCAAGGAAGATATCGCTTGCCGATTGAATGATTCTCTGACCGGCAACTACTCTCTGCCCATGGTTCTCAAATTCGCTCTTGCCGCAATAAGGCTCCAAGACCGAGGCTCGCGCTTCTTTTAATTGCAAGATCAAAGGCTCGGTATCAGGCGCCAGCATCAAAGCCACAGCACAACAGGTGCCGACCGAGCCGACGCCAACTACTTTGATGGCCACGTCGGAGAGCTTATAGCGGTCGAATAGTCGCTGCTTATCATCTTGCAGGCTCTGTCTGTAGATGGCAAAAGCATCGAGCGTATCCTGTCTGAACTTTTCCGATTCCTCACCCTTCAAGTGATAGAGGGCCGGTGGGCTATCTTTGAAGATATAGCGTCCATCGTGCAGTTCAGACATCTTGGGGAAATAGTGTCCCTGGATGGTTCTTTTGATTGCTTTTTCGGTCTTTGCCTTGATCTTCTTCTGCAATTCAGGATCGGACGTTTTCTCGATCACTGCCTCCCAGTCGATACGGTCATACCATATATCTAGGATACTTTTCTTGGAATACTCAAGCATTTTCTTGCGATAAGAGCGTGCCACCGCTTCGGCGGCACCCTGGGCGTACTTGTCCTTCAGTCCGTTATCGCGCACCGCTAGGACAAAGCTCACCGCCAGACGCTTTATGTCCCATTCCCAGGGTGCCGGTAGGGTTTCATCAAAATCATTAAGGTCGAAGATGATGTTTCTCTCGGGAGTGGCGAAAGCGCCGAAATTGAGCATATGGCAATCACCGCAAGCCTGCACTCGCACACCGGTGGTCGGCGTATGCGAGAGGTCGTATGCCATAATCGCCGCTGTGCCCCTATAAAAGGTAAAGGGCGAGATGAGCATCCTACCCCAGCGCAGGGGGGCAAGCTCTTGAATGCGTCCCTCGTGGGTCTTTTCAATAATGTCTACCGGGTCTGGTCTGTTTTCCGGCTTTAGCCATTTCGCATGGGATGCATGCGGTATCGCCTCGTGCAAGATTCTGCCGCGGTCTCGGCGGTCATCTCTTGGTGAAATTGTATTGTCATGCAAAGATGCAAGACTGGCGCCCTTTTTCTCTTCCCCGTCCACAAATTGCCCCTTTCCAATAACCGCACTATCTGCCGGTAAGCTACAATAAAAATCTTCCCAGTCTTGAGCCTTTATTACCCCTGACCGGCAAAATCAAAAAACAGGATGCCATCTTCCAGTGTACAGAAAAAAGTCTGCCTGACTTGTAATCGTGAGTACGAGTCGGATATAGCAACTTGTCCGGAGGACGGAACTGTCCTTACCCCTCTTGATAGCGGCTCTCTGGTGGGCACGGTTTTGGGCGGGCGCTATGAAATTCTCGATGTCATCGGCGACGGAGCGATGGGGCGGGTCTATTTGGCCAAGCATCAGCTTATGAAGCGCCAGGTGGCGGTGAAGATGATGCATCCCCAGCTTGTTTCGGGCAAGGCGGCACTTAAACGCTTTCAGAAGGAAGCAGAGCTGGCTTCTTCCTTGAATCATCCAAATATATTGACTGTATATGATTTCGGGGTGACCGAAGGTGGCAGCCCTTATTTGGTTATGGACTATCTTCAGGGACGTGAACTTCTTCACATTCTTAAAGATGAAAAGACTCTTCCTGTAAAGCGCAGTCTGCATATTTTTAAACAGGTCTGTACCGGTCTTGGTCATGCCCATGATAAGGGCGTCGTGCACCGCGACCTGAAGCCGAGCAACATCATGCTGGTGCGTCTTGATGAAGACGATAATTTCGTCAAAATTCTAGACTTTGGTATTGCAAAACAGTTGAACCCTTCAGAAAGTTCTATTGATAATCTTACTCGTACCGGTGAAGTCTTCGGCACGCCTCATTATATGAGTCCGGAGCAATGCCGAGCCCAAGAGGTCGACGGACGTGCCGATATTTATGCTCTAGGTTGCGTCATGTACCAGACCCTGACCGGTGAACTGCCCATAACCGGCGGCGACCTCATCGAATGTCTCTACAAGCATGTCAATGAAATGCCTCGATCTTTCAAGTTTGTCGCGCCCGACCTCGAACTTTCGCCCGAATTGGAAGCTCTTGTCTTTAAGGCGATGGCTAAAAACCCCGAAGATCGTTTTCAAACGATGCTCGAATTTAAGGCGGCGATGGACATCCTCGAACCGGATAGCTATACCGGAACATTTTCAAGGGTGGATATTCCCGCTCTCAAGATAGAAAGCACTATTGGTGGTGCAACTTTGTCGGCGCATACCGAGACGGCAAGAGAAAGTCCGGTCGCCGGAACTGCCGAGAGTACCGGCAGTTCCGAAGATAGACAGGATAAATCTGATCAGTCGGCTAAGGCGGAATCAGAAGCGCAGGATGGGGAACCGACTGCAGTTTCAGCCGCAGCAGCTGATAGGGCACAAGAGGTGACGACGGCTGAAGCGGCTTTGGTTTCGGGCGCAAACTTGGTGAGCGATGCTCGTCCCCAGTCACAAACCGCAATTAGACGGGCTCTAGATTTGAAGGGCAAGACTAGACTTTTGCTGGCCTTACCGCTGGCGCTAATTTTCTTGCTGGTAGGTCTTTGGGCCTATAAAGCTTTTGTCGGAGATCAAACCTACAGGGATCTTGAGACCATACTTGCTAAAGCCAGGCGCGAATATGAAGTAGGTAGTTATGCCCAGGCTAAGAAAACAGTGCGGCAGGCTATAAAGTTCGAAGACGACCACAAAATATTCAATTCTTACAGAAGTCGATATTTGCTTGGACAAATTCAGTACGCTCAGGGTGATTATGATGATGCTGAAGCCAATTTGGAGCGCGCCTACGATCGCATCAAAGCGGTTAGTCCCGGCTCACTAGAACTGGCCATGGTGGCGGTGCCGCTTGGTAGAGCGAGAGCGGCGTTGAAAGACTTTGCCTCGGCTGAAGGTCCATTGAAAGAAGCTTACGATATTAGAACCAACAAGCTGAAAGCTGGAGATCTTCTCATTGCCGATTCTCTGTCTGGGTTAGCCGACTTGAATTTGCGCAGGGGGAAGTTGCAGGATGCTCTAGATGAATTGAAAGAAGCCTTGCAAATTACAATTGATAAAGACGGCGAAGGTAGTCTAGCTGCCGCCCAGGCTCGCAATAACTTGGGTCAAGCCTTCCAGCTTTCGGGCGATTATCCGATGGCCGAGAAACTCTACAAACAGGCTCTGGAGTCAAGACGCCATGCCGGGCAGGCTGCCGCTCCCCTAGTTACAGATAGCTTGCAGTGCTTGGGCGCTTTGTATTCAGCCACCGGTAGGCGCAAAGAAGCCCTAGCTTGCTATAAAGAAGGGCTTGAGATCGGGCGGACCGTTTTCGATAAAACCGATCCGCGCTATGCCGCCTTGCAGGCCCGTTATGGCGAGATGCTCAGCGGCTCACGCTAAGTTCTATTTTTTTGCTTTTGCTCCTGATGGGCCTAACCCTGCTTTTGCCGGCACGGCTACAGGCACGGCCAGCACAGGCGGTGGACCCTGCCAGGCTCGACTAAAATAGAGGGGGGTCTGCACTTTATGTCGGTCTTGCATGACTTCAGCATAGACTTGCTCTTTGAGATAATCGTAAGCGGTATCTAGATTGCTCCCAGGTCGCTTCAGGGCTTCAATTAACTTCCTGGTGAAGACACTGTTTTGATAGTTCTTCGATTCCCAAGAAACCTGCTCCGGTGCGCTTGAACAGATAATAGCCTGCCCCGCTCCCACGCTTATTTTGTCGGTGTTGAATTTCTCGCGGCTGAGCCCTTTGGCGCCGCTTGAAGCTGCACCGCTGTGACAGACGTCCATAATCAGAATCACTCGGTCGCTGTGTACTTGCTCTTTGATAATTTGCGAAAGCCATTGCATTGGTATGCCGGTAGAGAGCAAGGCCTGGGGATTTGTATCATGGGCCACTAAGAAGTTAACACCGTCGGCACTTTCCATACTGGTGCTGCCATGGCTTGAAACGTAGATTACGACTAAATCGTCTGGTCCAGCTTTCCGCCCCAGAAAGCCGTCGCCGAGTTCCTTTATGATATTGTCTCTGGTGGCATTCTTATCGGTCAATAATTTGACGTTGGCCGAATTAAAGCCGGCATCGTTGACTAGATAGTTTGAGAAGTCGATGGCATCCTTGGCGGCAAAGCGCAAGTTTATATCTGATTCTTTAAAGTTGCTTATGCCAATAACCAGGGCCCATTTATTCTTAACCGGTCTCTGCTTGACGGACTGCGAGTTTTCTTGCCTTTCAAATTTGCGTATGCTCACTGCATCTTTCATCTGCGGACTGGCTTCGACGATGCTTTTGATTTCACTATTGAGAGTCTGATACTCATTACTTTTGCCCAAGCGCATTTTTATGTCGGCGGCCTTGCGCAGGTCGACCACTAGTCGGGCTTGGTCGGAAGCATCGCTAGCCAGCATTCTCCGTTTCAGTTGGAGAGCTTTGTCGGCATAAGCTTCGGCATCTTGCTCCCTCCCTTCACTAAGATAAAAGTCTGCCAGTGCCGCAGTGCATTTATAGAGAGGTAATCTGGTTTCATCGCGGCTGCCGTCGAGCATCTCAACGGCGCCCTTAATTGATTGCTCGGCTTCTTTCTTCTGCCCTTTTCGAATTTGTACTTCACCAAGGGTAAGGTCATTTAGAGCTTTATCGACTTGACTGCCGCTGGAGGCTGCTTTAGACAAAAGCGCAATCGCTTGATTGAGTTTTTCAGGCTGCTTGGTGCCGCTCTCTGCAATTATTTGGGCCAGATCTCTGCGAGCCTGGTTAGTACCTTCATTATCACTGCCCAGCAACTTTTCATAAATTGCCAGCGACTTTTGGGCATACTCTTCCGCCTCGCTGTAGCGACCCTGATTTTTCATCAGGGTGGAAAGACGCATCAGGTCCCGGGCGGTGAATGTGTGATCTTCGCCTAAAAGTTTGCGGTGAGTCTGTAATGCTTTAGACAAGAGCTCTTCTGCTTCATCATATTGGTCTTGCTCGATGGCTACTTTTGCCAGGGTGCTATAGCAAGTGGCCATTTGATTGCTGCCTTCGCCATGTGATTTGCTTATTGTGTCGAGGCTTTCTTTCAAGAGTCTACGTGCCTCTTCATATTTACCAAGGGCGCCATAGACTAGAGACAGGTTGGCTTTTGTATAAGCTTCTGAAGTAGCACTCTTTTCCTCTCTGGCAAACTCTAGAGCCTTTTTCAGGGTTTCTTCCGCTTCAGTGAGGCGATCTTGCAAATAATATGAACGTCCCAACGCATCATATATACCGTTTTCGGAAAGATATTTTTTGTGGGTGGTTTTCTCTCTTGTGCTCAACGCCGCCTTCAGTATCGTCTCTGCTTCTTTAGGCTTCTGCATCTCCAAATAGAGGGTGCCTAGGGCGTAGAGCACTGTGGCTTGGCAAAGTAAATTGAGACTGTTATTGCCTTGAAAGGCGTTGAGCGACTCCTTATAGAGTCTTTCCGAGTCAGCAAAGCGATCCATGTTGCGATAAACTGTGCCAAGCATGCAGACCGGCTCATAGAGTGCCAGCTGCGCTTCCAAGCTTTGCTTCTTGCCAGGCACCACTTTCGACTTTCTATACTGTACTACTTTCTCAAGATAGTCTTTCGCTTTTTCAAACTTGCCTGTGTAGCAATAAGCTGCACCCAGTTCGCAGTAGAGCTTCATTCTCCCTTCTGCCGTCTCGCTTAAGTGCTCGCTATTGGCTAGAGCCATCTCCAGCTGCTTTTCGGCTTGATCGTAATGACAGGCTTTGATCTCTTTCTGACCCGACTCAAGAAAGGTTGAAAATAGTGGTTCAGCCGCCCGTATCGCCGAACTGGAACTAATGAGCAGAAACAAGGCGGTAGAAAATAAAGCCGCTCTATTTTTGTCCATTCTGCAAAGCCTCCTCGATAATGGAAAGACCGATAAGAGCATCCTCTACTGGTACCGGTGGTGGTGCGTCTTTCGGAGAATCTAAATGTGCCGCCAATTGCCTGTAATAGTTTTGCCAGTTGCCTGCCGCTGCCGGTGCATAAGGTTGGCTAGTTCTTCCAGCAGCTGTCTCTGACCTGATATAGCCCCAATCCTCCGGCTTTTCTAGACCATAGTGGGCGTGGTTTGGGTCCATGCCGGCTCTCAGCATGTCCTCTTGGGGGCAGCCCTTTTCTTTGATATAGACGGCGTCTCCTCTTATCTCGAAGCGGGAGCCGGGGGTCGGGCAGACCATTGAAGCCCTGATGTGATACTCAAGTTCTTCATAGACAAGGGTGAGACTGACGTCATCGTCGGTGCCGAGTCCTCTAATTTGTTTGATCGAGGCTCTCACTGCCAGCGGTGCCCCAAATAAGGCTATGGCTTGATCGATTAGATGACTACCGAGGTCATAGAGCGTGCCGCCGCCCTCTTGCTGTTTGGTGGTTTCGCGCCAGCCACCAGGCTTTGGCTTCTCTCGATATCTTTCTATTCTAGAAGTGATCGATTTTATCTTGCCTAGCTTTTCTCTATCTTCTCTAAGCAATTTCTTTACTGTGAGAAAATCGCTGTCATAGCGGCGATTATGGTAAGGCAAGACGACTAGTTCGTTTGACTTTGCTATGTCTATAACCGAGTCGGCTTGTCTGCGGCTTAGGGCAAAAGGCTTGTCGACCACCACATGCAGACCGGCTTGCAGACAACGTATGGCGTTTTCAGCGTGGGCGCTGTTAACAGTTGAAATAACGGCAAGACTTAAGCCCAGCCTAGGTGAGGCCTCTAAAAGGGCATCCAGATTATCAAAGACCTCGCACTGAGGATATTGGCTTATCGCCTGTGCCTTTCTCTCTGCTTTTGATGTCACTATTGCCGTCAGTGAGAAACTTTCCAAAGAGGCCAGCAAGGGCGCATGATAAATGGCGCCGCCGCTGCCGAAACCCACCAGGGCTACTTTTATTTTTTCTCTTGGCACTACTTTCTCTTTCTGCTTAGCTTCAAGATGGTTTCGAATTCTTCCTCTGTGACAGGCTGTACTGAAAGTCTGCTGCCCTTTTGCAAAAGCACCATGTTCTTGAGGCTGGCCACTTCTTTGAGCATTGAAAGAGGGAGGGGCTCGGCGAATGTTTCGACATGTTTGATATCGACCATATACCAGGTAGGCTCGTCTTTTTTGCTTTTGGGATCAAAGTGGTCGTCATTTTCATCGAAGGCCGTGTGATCAGGATAGCCTTCCCTGACCACCTCGGCTATACCCACTATGGCTGAGGGCTCGCTGTTGCTGTGATAATAGAGCACTTTATCTTTGAGTTTGATTTCGTCTCTAAGAAAGTTGCGAGCTTGATAGTTGCGCACCCCGTCCCAGTGGGTGGTTTTGTTCTTAGCCTTTTCCAGATCAGATATAGAAAAGACGTCCGGCTCAGATTTCATTAGCCAATAACGTGACTTCTGTGATTTTGGTGATTTTTGAATTTCGGATTCGCTTTTCTTCTTGACAGGCATAATTTTCTCTTCCGATGTCCTTCTTACTGCTTCAAAGTTTATATGGGTTGAGGGCTTTCGGTGTTTAAGGTGCTTTCAGGTTCAATTTTGTAAAATTCAAGGTCTTAGCTTAAGACTGCAACGATTAAATGAGGACGACATGCAAAAGACAGCCAGAGCCTTGGTGTGCGAGTTCTTGGGCACCGCCTTTTTGCTTGCCGTTGTTGTCGGCTCGGGCATCCTCGCTCATAAGCTCGATATGGGCAATGTTGCCCTTTCTGTGCTCTGTGTGGCGATTTCTACCGGGGCGGTTCTCTTTGCCCTAATCAATACCTTCTCTTCTATATCGGCTCACTTCAACCCCCTGGTGACCACAGCTTTAGCCCTGCGCGGCGAGTTCGCCTGGAAAGAACTGCCCCTTTATGTTTTGAGCCAGATTTTGGGCGGTATTTGCGGCGTTTTGGTGACTAATTTGATGTTCGACCTGCCGGCCTTGGCTGTTTCACAGACCGTGCGCAGTGGCTCCCCGCTTTTGCTTGGCGAAGTGGTTGCCAGTGCCGGTTTATTGATGGTTATTTTCGGCTCGGGCAAGAGTCGGCCCGAAAGCCAAGCAGCCGCAATCAGCGCTTATGTACTGGGCGCCATTTATTTCACTTCTTCTACTTGTTTCGCAAATCCGGCAGTTACCGTCGCTCGAATCTTTACTGATACTTTGACCGGTATCGCGCCGGCTTCGGTTTTGCCCTTTGTTGGGGCGCAACTGCTTGGTCTTGCCCTGGCTTTGCCCCTTTGCGGTTGGCTTTTTCAGAGCGATGCCGACGAGAAAAAGGCTCGACTTAAGGCCGAAATAGATGAAGCCTATATGCGTGACAAGCTAGAGAGCGACTATAAAATAGACAGTCTCGAATCTTTGTAGATAGACAAGCCTCATAGAAAAGTCTCAGGGGCTGGTCTTGGCTCGCAGTTCCTTAATTCGTGCATAGATGGGTTCAGCATCTTTTGCCTTACCGTCTTTATAGAGCAGTTTCGCTTGGTTTTCCAGAGCATTTGCCAGCGCTTCTTTGCCCGGCTCTTTCATCTCGGTCACTTCTTTGAAAAGGGCCTCTGCTTTGTCTCGATTCTCTCGACTTTGACTGTCGCCTTTGTCTAAGAACATTTCGCCCATCGCCACCAGCACTTTGGCTTTTTGTGCTTCTGTTGCCGCCTTCGCTTTGCTAAGTATCTGCAGGGCTCGATTATAGGCTTCTTCGCTTTTGTTATAGTCCTTCAGCTTCTTATACTCGCCGCCTAAGAAGAAATAACTTTCGAAGAGGCGAAAATCATCTTTACCCATTACCTTTTCGGCTTTGCTTATTCTTTCAAGCACAATGCCAATGGCGTTTTGATGATATTTCTTTTGAATGGCGATTTTCTTGTCTGCTTTAGATGAACCGCGGCCCTTGCCGGGCATACCGCAAGTGACCCTTTCTCTTTTGGTATCGAAGGTAGCAATAACTAGGAAGGGACTGTCGGAGAATCGCCTAAAGGGGACGGCGGCGTCGACGGCATTAATTGCTTGTATGTCGACCGACTTGTTACCGCAAGAACCCACCACCGCTGCGCCGCTATAGCCGCCGTCGGGCAAGAGCATGAACTGCACCGAAACCGATAGGCTTTGCGGATACTGCAAGCGAGCCCAGGTCGAGGAAAGCTTGTCTTCGGCGGCGGTGAGAATTTCATCTATCTCAGCTTCGCTTAGCGCCCAAGTCGGCACGCCGAGCCAAAAGCAGATGTTGAAGAGGTGGCTGATGAGAAATAATCTCTTTAGTTTTGTAGACATGTCAGGGGCTTTCTTTGAGAGGGTCTACTCGGAGGGCTTTGAGACTGGTTGTGTATTCCAGCGAGTCTTTCAAAGGCAAGATATCTGAGACGGTGTTTTGAATGGTGTTACAGATGGTGTCAAGTGGTAAGTCGTCGCCGTCTTTACCAAAGGGTTCTTCGATATCTTCTGCAATTAGTTCAAGCCCGATCAAGAAATAGGCGCCAATCAAGATGAGGGGCAAACTCCAGAGTAGTTCGAATTCGGGCAAGACATACCAGGGCAGGGCAATCAAGTTGATGGCAATACCCTGACGCATGAAGGCTCGGTATGAAAGGGCCAGCGGACTGTTCTTAATTCTCTCGCAGGCGCCCAGTATGTCCATAAAGGCGCGCATATGATAATCAAGTTGCAGGCGGGCAAAGCCGTCGATTTTTTCTTTGTTTTGCCATTCATAGACAATATCGAACATCTTGTTGGCCACAAAAACAGGTATATTGACGTTTTTGTCTGTGGGTAGATCTTGCAGCCCAGGTAGTCTACGGCTCGGTTTTGTATTGCGCAAATGATGTTTGAGTGAATAGGCGAATGTAATGACTAATTCACCCAGTCTTACTTTCTCTATTGTAGGCAGCCCCTGTAAGTGATAAATCTTCAAGCACAGGTTGCGAGAATCGTTGACCAATTGGCCCCAGAGTTTGCGCCCTTCCCACCAACGGTCATACGCTGTATTGGTGCGAAAGACCAAGAGTAGACCAAGCACGGCACTGCTAAAAGCCGCTGCCCCAGCCTCTTTCATAACTCTAGAATTGAAGTTTCTGCCGGCTACCCATTCTACCAAGACACAATAAACTGTCATCACCGCTAGATAAACCCAGACTCGGCTGGCTACCGGTATCTGGTGAAAGCGCGTGAAAGGATGTAACCAGATGCCCATGGCATGCTTGAAAGTATGCTTGTGTTTGGTGGCTTCCAGGGCATTCACCGCCGCCGTATTGTTCATAGAATGCAAAGAGTCGAGTCCGGTGAAGGTGGATTCGGTTTCTCTTTGCTTGTCGGCGTTGCGATCGGCGGGCGGCATGATTGGCACCTGTTTTATATTTGATTTTGCAGGTCTTCAGCGCTCTGAAAACCAGGCGGCTTTAAGCTAAAACCTTTATTTTGCAGGATCAGCCCAAATTTAGAATTAGCGCGGCTTAAATATCTTTTTCAACTCGCCTGAAAGACCGGCATAGGTTGAACGGCCGATTACAGTCGAAGATACGCTGCCGTCTTTGTTGAGAAAGACAAAAGATGGAATCGGACCCAGTTTATAGAACCTTACCAGGCTTCTATTTTGAGGTTCGTCTACATTGATGGAAAGAATATTGAGGTCGGGATAAGCTTTCTTGATACCTTCTGAAACAGCCTCAATGCCGGTACATTCGGCACACCAGGGGGCTTGAAAGATAAGTACGGTCGGTTTGCCGGCCGTCAGGGCTTGGGGGTCGGTGGTCATCGGTCCGCTTATCTGGTTGCCCCTCGCCTGGGTCTCTTTATTGACTGGGTTGAGCTTGCGCAATGACATTGCGAGATTGCGTTCTTCCAATGCCTTTTTGTTTTCACCAAGGGCGGCGAGCACCGCCGATAGCCAATAGTGCGCATCTGAATTGAGAGGTTCGGTGGCGGTGATTCCTTTCAATAGCTCTTTGGCTTGGCTATAGTTCTGCTTGCGCAGTTCGGCTATAGCCAGCGCCATTTCTTTTTCAAGCGGGTCGACGCTGCTTTCTTTCAGGGCTTCTTCTATCTTGATTGAACTATCTGCTTCTTGTTCAACTGCTTTGTTTTGGGAGGGCTCACTAGCTGTTTCGTTCGGCACCTCTTTCGCTTGAGAAGGCTCATTTGCTGTTTTAGGCAGCGTTTGCGTTTGAGCTTTAGTTTCAGTATTAGTTTCAGTTTTAGTTTCAGCTAAAGCTGCCTCCGGTTCTTTTGCCTGCGGTTTGGTTGCCAGTGTGAGTGCGTTTATCCAGCCGGTGACTAGATAGTTGACCCCTTCAGTAAAGGTGTCGCTTTTGGTTTGTTGCTCTTCTAAAATCAAGTGCTCACTTGGCAGAGAGATAAAGATCTTTCTTTCGCATTTGATGCGATTAAAGAGATCGTAAGAGCCCTGCGGCTTGACCAGTTTGTCTTTAGAGCCCTGCAACATTAGAACCGGCACTGTAATATTTTTGGCCGCTTCATGATTTTCATTCATAAAGCGTTGAAACTGCAGCAGTTCATGGGGCGATAAGTCGAAGCGGCTGAGCGGATCGCATTTCCACTGGGTCTTTAGATTTTCATCGGTGGAAGCTTGGTCGATAATCGATGCTGAAACACCGGACGGGCGATTGGGACCCTTGAGAAAGTCCAGCGCTGCCTTTAGGTCGGTGCGCTTTTCTTGAAAGCGTTCAGCCGCCGGTACAGAGCTTATCACTGCGGTCATCAGTTCAGGATAAAGGCTGGCGGCACGCAGGGCGATGGCGCCGCCCATCGATTCACCCACCACAATCAGGGGCAGGTCTTTATTGTTGCTGCTTTCTCTGATTGAACGTAAGGTGATTTCGATATCTTTCAAGCATGAATCAAAATCCACCTGCTCATGTCCGGCCGCTCTAGCCCAAGAGCCAAATCCGCGCACATCTATGGCATAGCAGTTGATACCTTGACCGGCCATCTCTCTGGCGAAAGCACCATAAGAAGTGGCATCCAAACCTAGCCCGTGAATGAGAAGGAAGACCGCCTTAGGCTTTCCTTGCGCCGGCCAGGAAAGGCAGGGGGCATAATTTGTCTCGTCTTTTGTCTTCGTCTTAGCTGCCAGACTAGAGCTAAAACATGTGGAAGCGAGCAGGGCGGACAATAAAATAGCTCCCAGTGTTCTCTTCACTGGTTTGAGAGAGTCTCGGGCTCGTTTCTTGTCTTGCTCAGGGTCCATGATTATTTCTTTGCTTTATCCGAATTGGCGACTATTAGCCTCTATTTTGGCCGCTGCCAGTGCAATTTTCTCGTCGAGTGTTAGAGCAGAGGGGATCTTTATGAGATTGACCTTGTCATTCTCTTCAGGCACCGGTACTTCGAGGGTTTGAAACTGACTTTCGATAAGACTGCTTGGAAAAAAATGGTCTTTTCGGCCGGCTAGTCTTTGCATTATCTGGTCCTGGTCGCTCTCGAGATAGATGAGATTTATCAAAGCCTGTTTGCTTTCAGACTTCACTTCTTTTTCTTCACCTGCTTCCTTTATTCCCCCAGGCTTATCTTTGAATAGCTCAGTCCGATAATTCTTCTTTAGACAAGAGGCGGCCAGAACCAATCCTCGGCCTTTGCTTTGATTGTCTTGAAGCAGTTTGGCCAGAGCTGCAAGCCAGCTTGCCCGGTCGCTATCGGTCAGGGCAATTCCCTTTATCATCTTTGCTTTGTTCGCCTCACTATGAAAGTCGTCGGCATCAAAAAACGGCAGGTCGAGGCGGTCGGCTAGGGCTTTACCCAGCGTGGTCTTGCCGCTGCCGGCCACGCCCATAACCACTACTTGCATTGCAAAAGTTATCATTGTGCCCAATACATTTCCCCAATAGATGTACGATTCTGATAAAGTTGTTCTGATAATTTTAACCACGGGTCGAGCACGTGACTACAAGCACAAGAGCTTTCTTCTCAGATTTTGATGCCCATCTTTTTTGCGAGGGCTCGCATTACCGCATTTACGAAAAGATGGGGGCGCATCCCCTCACTGTAGACGGCAAAAAAGGAGTGCACTTTGCTGTTTGGGCTCCCAATGCCGAATCGGTTTCTGTTATCGGTGATTTTAACGACTGGGACGCCTCTAAAGGGCTGATGCAGAAAGCGGGAGAAACAGGAGTATGGACTACTTTTGTCTCTGGTATTACTGATGGTGCAATATATAAATACTACGTTGCTGGTAAAAATGGCTACCGGGCAGAAAAGACAGATCCGGTAGGCTTTGCCGCTGAAATGCGTCCGCGCACTGCCTCGGTGGTGGCCAAGCTCGATAAACATAAGTGGAACGACGAGAAATGGATGAAGAAGCGTGATGCCGCGAGCCATCTTGCCAGTCCAGTTTCAATCTATGAATTGCATTTGGGTTCGTGGAGAAGGGGCGGCAATGGCGAAGCTTTTCTCTCTTATCGTGAACTGGCTGAACAGATAGTCGAATATGTTAAGAAAATGGGCTTCACCCATGTGGAGCTGATGCCGGTGTCAGAGCATCCACTGGATGGTAGTTGGGGTTATCAAACCACCGGCTACTTTGCTGCCACTTCCAGATTTGGCACGCCGGAAGACTTGATGTTTCTTATAGACAGTCTGCACCAGGCCGATATCGGTGTCATCATCGACTGGGTACCGGCACATTTCCCTCGGGACGGACATGCCCTCGGTCTTTTTGACGGCACCCATCTTTATGAACATGCCGACCCCCGTCAGGGCGAGCATCGCGAATGGGGCACCTATGTCTTTAATTATGGACGCTACGAAGTAAGCAATTTTCTTTTGAGCAATGCCATGTTTTGGTTCGACAAATATCACATCGACGGTCTTAGGGTCGATGCTGTGGCATCTATGCTCTATCTCGATTATGCGCGCAAAGACGGCGAATGGTTGCCCAATAACTATGGTGGGCGTGAAAATATAGAAGCAATTGAATTTATGCGCCGTCTCAATGAGAAAGTCTATTTAGAGTATCCTTCGGTGATGATGATTGCTGAAGAGTCGACAGCTTGGCCCCAGGTGACCAGACCGACATATTTAGGCGGTCTTGGTTTTGGTTTGAAATGGGACATGGGTTGGATGAATGATACGCTCAAGTATTTTTCTATGGACCCTATCTATCGCAAGTTCCATCACGACAAGCTGACCTTCAGAGCTATGTATGCTACGTCGGAAAACTTCGTTCTACCTCTTTCGCATGATGAAGTGGTGCATGGTAAATGTTCGCTTCTCAACAAGATGCCCGGCGATACCTGGCAAAAGTTCGCCAATTTGAGATTGCTGCTCGGCTATCAATACACCACACCCGGTAAGAAACTGCTCTTTATGGGCGGTGAGTTTGGGCAGTGGATTGAATGGAACGAAGCTCAGAGCCTTGACTGGCATCTATTGGAATATGGCACCCATGCTGGTCTTTCGCGATTCACGGCCGATCTCAATCACTTATATAAAAATGAGCCGGCTCTCTATGAGATGGACTGTCATCCCAATGGTTTTGAGTGGATTGATTGCCATGACGGCGAGCAGAGTGTGCTCTCTTTCATGCGTAAAGATAAACATGGCACGCCAGTTGTGGTCGTTCTCAATTTTACGCCGCTACCTCGCTTCAACTATCGCGTTGGTGTGCCCGAAGGCGGCTACTATAAGGAGCTGATCAATTCAGACGCCGCCGAGTATGGCGGCAGCGGCCTCGGCAATTGCGGCGGCTTTGATACCGATCCGGTCTGGAAGCACGGGCGAGAGCAGTCGCTTAACTTGACCCTGCCGCCTCTCGGTATGGTCATCTTGAAGAAGCTTAGATCTGCCGATTGAATTTCTGATTGAAGCCAGTTTGAAACAATTGCTTTCTAGATTGAGTACAGCGAATTCATGCAAGTCATCGAATTCAGGTATCTAATCTGGCTTGGCCACTAATTTCCTATTTTCTATTGGTGCTCATTATGCAATTATCTAAGTTTGACTGTGCTGTGGAACAGCAGTTTGGCCGTTTGGTTCTCGAGGACGCAACTGCGCATTCAGCTGACTTGCCTGAAGAGCAATTGGAGCCCGCATTTCTTTGTTTCTTGTCTGATCTGCACCAAGTTGCACAAGATTCCAGTGAATTTCTGAGCAGAGCCATGTCAAGGCAAGGCTATGGAACGCAAGTCGATCTATTCGTTGACCTGATTAACTTTCATCGTGTCTTAGGGTCTTAGGTTCTAGGTAGCAGTAAGCAGTTCTTTTCTTAAGGTTTAGTGCCTCTTTCCCTTTGGTAAGTCTTCATTATGGTCTGTAGGCTCGACAAGGAATCGGAGCATATGGAAGAAGGTGCAAAGAAGGTAGAGGGAAGTCGCCCAGGCGCTTCCGATGAGCTTGAGAAAAACAGAGAACCTTGGGAGCAAACAGTCAGAGAGATTCTAGGCGATCCAACCGAGCGCCTCCGAAAATCTGAACTGACGAGCCAGTCTTCCGATAGCAGTATTTCAATTAAGGAGCCTTCGGACAAGTCTGGTTCATCTGCCTTTGCCGAGTTTTTTAATACAAAAGGTGAGCGACTTTCTAGTCTAGACAAGCTGCCTCAAGGCGAACCTTTTGTTAGTGTTCGACAGTCCGGCTCCAGTAAGCTCCTTGAATATTTCAGCAATGCTGAGGAATTTCGCCAGGGACGCGCCTCACTGGCAGAGAGTTTTTCTTATCGAACAGACGACAAAAGGTTAGTGGAAGAGCGCAGCATCTCAGTTGGAGGAAAGAGCACGGAGTTGACCACCGTGCTTGATAAAGAAACTAACGAACTGACTTTTCGTACTAACAGCGGCGGTGTTAAACAAGAGATTTCTATTGATGCCGATTCTCAATTGAAGAAGTTCGACCTACATTATTCGGATTCAAGTCTTTCGTATCAGATTGATGAAGGCGTCATTCGAGGCCTCAAGCTTATGCAACCAGGTGGTGGTGAATTGACTTTGCCTGAAGCTGAGTCGATTCGACTGATTGATGCTGCTAATCAGTCTTTGCAGACTTTGCGAAGAGAGAATGGTTTGCCTGAGCCCCTTCCCTATAGGTTGGAAGTATTAGATGCAGGCAGTCCGCTGCTGGAAATAGGTAACCCTGGCAGCGGACCCAATGATGGAGCTTACTTAAGGCATAGCATGGTTTCTCCGACCATGCATGATGCTCTCGTTGACTCCGCGCTTAAAGCGCCTGAAAATCAGCACTTACGCCAAATTTTGGCTGATCTTGCCCCTAGTAGATCAATCTTTTCTCAGCCAGAACCGCTACTCTCTGCAGTTCAGGGCGTTTTGCAAGTAGAGCCCCAGCTGAAAGAATCTTTCAGCCAAGCAGCCTTATTGTCAGCCAGAAGTAAATCTGAACAGCCCTTGAGAAATGCCATAGAAGCAGCTGCAATACAAGATCCAAAAGTAGACCGCGTGGTTAGGGAAGTGATTGCTTCGCACTTGAGGACCGATAACAACGCCGAAAAAGGTAAAGCTGTTGAACTGCTTATGTCTCGTTCGGCTAGATGGACCAAGGACGATTTCAATCTGGCCTTACAGCATATGCAACCGAACCAGGTAGAGAGTTTCTCTCGTGCCTTTAGCTTTGCTCCTATGGCAGTTAAGATTGAAGCTCATAAGTTGCTTAGTAATGATGACAAAGCTTTGCAAGATTCGAAAGGTATCGGCGGGCTACCCCGGTTTGATTTAAGGGAACCTATTGCTTCCCATTTGAACGATGATGTCTTGCAAGCTAGGATGCAGCTTATAGCCGGATTTAGAGATGGGATTCGCCCTGATTCGCTTATTCGCCTTGCCGATTCTCATGCAAGAGAAAATCTATTTGGCTTTCCCCTCAGTAGAACGGAAATCAGCAAAGACAATAAATTGCTTGAAAAGGCTTTCCCGGGCTATCCGTCTCGTTATCTGGATATCGGTGCAAAGAGTCTTTTAGAGTCAGATACGCTCGCCCCAACCGTGTTGGCTGAGACTCTGGGTGCAAAGCTAGCCTTTGAGCGTTCTGAGAGCGCCAGCGCTAAAGATGTCTTTGCTCGTTTGGGAGTCAAAGATGAGAAATTTGCTGCGTCGGTAGAGGCTGCAGTTAAGCATTATGGCGAGGAGAACTTGCTTGATCTTGAGAGCAGAGTGCATATGTTCAATTCTCTCAGCCCGGAAATGAGAGAGAGACTTGCTGGTCCAGGTCGTGGGGCTCCTGTGGATGAAGGAGTTCTATCAGGACTTTTGCTTAATGGTCGTCTTGAGGCAAAGGAAAGTCCCTATGGTTTTCTTCTAGATAATCCTTCTCTGGAAAAGAAACTGGAAAGAGAGCTTGATCAAAATTTTACGGCTGTAGGTGATGCCAGAAAATCGCTATTTGCTGAGGAAGATAGAAAAGATGAAAACTTTAGTTTGTTAGATAGACACACCAGGGATGGCGTGTCGGCACTAGATCTCATAGAGCATGGTGCAGAAAAGCTTACGAGCCTATCTATAGCTCCCTACGTCCAGCCTTTCGGTCCCAGTTTCGATCTTTTCAAAAGTGGTGTGGACGAATTTGCCGAGAAGCAAGCCAGTTTGATCAGGCAATTTAAGGAAGATGAGAAGGGCTTCAATGAGCATAGTCGCGAACTGCAGGCGCTCGAGTCTGATAGATCGCAGCTATTGTTTGCAAAATCTGTTCATGACTACGAGAAACTTACTCAAAGCGACGCACCCCAATTGCGTAAAGACTATCTTGGTCTGATGCTTTTGGACCGTTTCGGACCTGATGTGATCAAGGACAGGGCTCCTAATGTTTGGAAAGATCTTGCAGAAGGCGGCTTGTCTCGCCTGAAAGAACTCGAACTTATTCAAAATGACCGCCTTCCTGAGTTTAAAGGCAACAGAATCGAGCAGCTGGAGCAGGCTTCGGCAGTCGCCGCCTCTCTTGAGCGAAGCGGGGGCGGAAATTTAGACCTGGATATCCGTCGCCGTCAGGTTTTAGAAGTCTTTGACAATGATCCTAGTTTGGCTAGATCTCAAGAGAGTGTGGTGAAGTTTGGAGAGAAATTCGCTTCATTCTCACAATTACTGGAAAGTGCCAATCAGGGTACGAAGTACGAGGACCTAGTAGCCGAACTAAAGAGTCAGGCTGGGGATCTGAAGGGTCTTATCAGCAATGTCTCTCCTGAAGATATTCAAGGGCTGAAAGAGTTGCGCGAGGCCCTAAAAACTGCTTCGTCTGAATCTAAGGATGAGGCTATGAAAGAGTCTCTTCGCTCTAGGGCTGAGTCAGTTAAATCACTGCTCGATCTGGTTGATCCAACTAGCGAGCAGCATCAAAATTTACTCAAGACTCTTGAGGATGTGCAAAGTAGAAATCTCAGTGCCGACACTCTCGGCAACTGGCTGCGGGAGAATGGACCGGTCATTGCCGCCACAGCCGCCTCCGTCGCCATAGTTGTCGGTACCATGGGAACTGCTAGTCCTCTAGCTGTAGTGATGGTATCTTCAGCTGTGGCATTGGGGGCCAGCCAGGGTACCAAAGAAGCGCTCTATCTGGTTAATCACAATTTGTTTGATACCGGTCTTGGTGGCTATAACGACCGCTCTTATCATGGTGCTTGGTTTGCTAAACATGGGAAGGAATTTGAAAAACTATTCGGTGCCTCCGACCTCAGCACCGCCGCTGCTTCTGCCGCCGATCTGGCTTTGTCCTTTCAAAAAGAAGTAAGTACGCCTCTATCTCTGGAGTACGCCCAAAATGTAATTATGGGTCTAGTTGGTCTTGGCGCTGTGCGGTTTGGCCAAGCAGGTCTATCGGGCTTGAATACAGAGTGGGTAAAATCTCTGGCAGCTAATCCTCGCAGTCTTGAATTGATTCAACTGGCAGGCCGCTCTGGTGTTGCTTCTACCAGCAAGCCGATGGTCTCGGAATGGTTGAAGAAAATAGCAATCGAGTCTGGTAAAGAAGTCGGTCAAGAACTCGGCGAAGAGGGCGTCAGTGCCGTTGCCATGAGAGCTTTAGACCAGGCCAAGCTTGGCAGTCCTGTCGCTTCGGTATTGCTTGCTGCTAGTATCGGAATGGCACAAGGAAAGATGTCTGGCAGAAGCAGCGGTAAATTGCAAGGCGACCAACTATTTATTAACTCAGATGTGCAAGATAATGTCATAGAGAGCCTCAAACTTTCCGGTCATTATGTGGAATCTTTACCGGACGGCTCTTTCTATGCTTCCCGCTATGATACTCCGGGTGAGCGTGTCCATATCGCTGTCCTTGAGGCGGCGGGGGGTACTAGTCTACTGCCTAATGCTCGATTCTTCGCAAGTGGTGATGGACGAACCACTAAATTGGAAGCCAGACCGGAGCTTGGTCTGCCAAACGAAGATATTGTCAAAAGGGATGCGATTGACGAGTATGGTTGGGAGCCTTCCGACTTAAGTATTGAGGTGCGTAGGACCATGCAGGAGTGGTCAAAAGCAATGGCAGAAGGCGACTATGAAAAAGCCTTACAGATTGCCGAGGCGGGACGACATGAGCCTGATGTTGGTGGTGCGATACCAACCAAAAGAGTGAAGGTGGAGCTGGATTATTCCAGCCTGCAAGATATCGAGTCCATGGAGTTTCGCACCGGTCTAAGAGAACTTATTGCTCCTGAAGGAGAATCTGCTTATGCCAAGCTTATGACCGATAAACCGAGTGATTACTATACCAATCCCTCCAATCAACCCTATTCTTACTCTGTCCGGATGGCCGAGCCTGTCGTTGTAATTCCTGCAGGAACCGAGATTCATGGTAAGAAATTAGAGAAGGATCTTGCACTCAATCTCTTTGGCAATCCTGGAGATTTGGACGCCCAATCTAGAGAGATTCTAAGCGAAATAAAGAAGTCGCCGGCTGGGCAGCGGCTATTTGCTGAGCAATCTCTCGTGGCTATGGAAGAACGCTTGGTACATTTGAGTCAGTTCAATAATGCCCATCATAACGATAAGCGCATTGAGACTATTTCTCCTACTCTAGCTCAGTTTTTGCAGGAAAATAGTCAAATTAGCCCGATCAATGGCAAGGTACTTTTGGGCATCGAACTTACGCCGCAACATTCGAGTAGATACAAGGAAATTTTGAGTGACTACAAGGAAATGGAGGTGGCAGCGCTACTTTATGATTCCGGCTTTAGTCTTGCGGATATTAGGGCCATGGTGGGCGATAGGCATTTAAGGGAGCGGGAGCCCTTCTATAATTGGTTGAGCGCCAGAGAGGCGAGAAATGAAGAGAATAGTGGTTCAGTGGCTCATCGGCAAAGATACGATGGTTTCGGCATTGAGACTGAGACTGATAGAACGATACAAGATTACGTCAGTGAATTGAAGCATGCCAATGGAGATGAGGCTCTTAGGATCAAAGAATTGATCAGCAAAGAACTTGCTGCCGAAGCTCGAGGTTTTGCCGCTAAACTCGGTCTTGTTGAGAGAAATGCGCAGGGTGTGATTACAGACTATTTGATATCTGAGAAGAACTTGGTTCTGGTTCAAGGGAAAGATAGCTTCGATAGCTACCAGAGTGATAACTCAATTGAAATCAGTCTAGATAAGCCCGATCCTACAAGCGCCTTGTGGCACGAAATGAAGCATATGGCAGAGATGTTGGAGCGGACAAGTCTATATAAAGCAGATCCAAAAGCATTCGAGCGGAGGTTGCGTGAAGATGTTTTCGGCGAACTCGCTCAAGGAGGAGAGTATCGTTTGGCTGAGGACGCCGATGGCAATTTGCAGTTTGTTGCGCGTCATGAGCTGACTAGTTTTGAACAGAGAAGTAATCTTAAGTCTTTGATGCTTGATTACACCGCTGGTGGTGCTGCTCAGAGCCGACCAGAATTGAAACAGTGGCTGTCAAACAGACCAGATGCAGTGGCATTTTTTGAAGCAGAAGGAATCAATAGAGATGCTTTGCTTAGCCTCATGCAGGCTGAGCTTACGCATTTTGATCATGTTCGAGAGAATTCTATACTGGGAAATAGTGTTTTATCTGCCGATCCGAAGCTGGCTTCTTGGATCGATTCGCGAGCTCGCCATTATCAGGAAATGGCCAAAAATAACAACAGAGAGATCTATGAAGAGCCGCAATTACATAAACTGACCGGCGGTCTGACCGAAGAAGTTCTAGGTATGTCTGGCCATTCCGGACACTACAATATTTTGTCTGGCGCAGAAAGACGGGCCACTGTCGTTGAGCTGACAAGAAACATCCAGCTGCTTGGTAAGCAGTTGAATTCAGAGGCTTCAATTGAGTCTGCAAAAGAGAGTCTCCATTTTCAAGTGGTCAGCCATAGATTGACTCAAGCTATAGCGAAATTGCGGTTTGATGAGACTGCCACTCCTGCGAATTTGCAGCGGGCTCGCCAAGCGGCTAGAGATTTGGTTGCAGTCTTACCGGACAACGAAGCCTCTAGAACTGTTGTTTCAAGATTAGTGGCAATGGATTTACTTGATCAGCCGGATAGTAGTTCTGATTAGCAAAGCCGATTATGTTCTCTCTTTATCGGTCAACTCAAACAGCGCCAAACTGCGTCCTTCCAATCTAAAGGAACTTTGCAAGGGCCAGCAACTGGGGCTAAGTTTGCCCGAAGTTTCAAAATGCAGTTTCCAGGTCTTGTCGGTGCGTTGCGGCGCAAACATGCGCCAATAGTTTGAGACTAGGTTGGGCGGCAAGGTGAATTGAATATCGTCCCAATAGCTATTGCAGATTAGAAGCAAGGTCGAGCCCACTATCGGGCGTCCGTCTTCATCTGTGTCGTCGATACTGGAACCTTCGAACATGACGCCGAAGTAGAGACGCTTTGGATCCCAGTCTTTATCTCCCATTTCGGTGCCGTCCGGATTGAGCCAGACGATGTCTTTCACCTGTCCATGCCCGTCGGCGATGGCTTCATGCACCTGGCCCTTAAAGAACTTACGACGGTTTAAAACCGGCTGGCTATGTCTGATTGCTGCTAGTTTTTGGACAAAATGCAGAAATTCTTCGTCTTCTTCGCTGAGGTTCCAGTGCGTCCAGCTAATTTCGTTGTCTTGGCAATAGGCATTGTTATTGCCTTTCTGGGTTCTGCCTATTTCATCGCCGCCCGAGATCATCGGCACGCCAAGAGAGAGCATCAGCAAAGCCATAAGATTTTTTCTTTGCTTTTGTCTTATCGCCTTTACTTTGATACTATCCGTTTCGCCTTCGGCGCCGCAGTTCCAGCTGTGATTATTGTTTTCACCGTCGCGGTTGTTTTCTAAGTTGGCCATGTTGTGCTTTTGGTTATAGCTGACCAAATCTTTCAAGGTGAAGCCATCATGACAGGTGACAAAGTTGATGCTGGCGTGAGGACTGCGGCCGCTATGGGCGTATAAATCTGATGAACCGGCCAGTCGAGTGGCGACCTGACCGAGCAAGCCCTGGTCACCCTTAACAAAAGATCTGACTGTGTCTCTGTATTGTCCGTTCCATTCGGTCCAGAGTACCGGAAAGTTGCCGACTTGATAGCCTCCTTCGCCAAGATCCCAGGGTTCGGCAATGAGTTTTACCTGCGAGATGACAGGGTCTTGCTGAATAATGTCGAAGAAAGAAGAGAGTTTATCGACTTCATAAAGTTCGCGCGCCAGGGCCGAAGCCAGATCGAAGCGGAAGCCGTCCACATGCATTTCCAGCACCCAGTAACGCAAACTGTCCATAATTAACTGCAAGACCCTGGGGTGGGTCATATTGAGAGTATTGCCGCAGCCGGTTGTATCAATATAAAAGCGCTTGGTTTTTTCGCCGCCGACGCGGTAGTAAGAAGCATTATCCACCCCCCTAAAAGAAAGAGTGGGACCCAAATGATTACCTTCGGCCGTATGGTTATACACTACATCTAGTATCACTTCGATACCGGCGGCATGCAAAGCCCGTACCATCATCTTAAATTCGCGTACTTCTTCGGTGGCGCCCTTATAGTGAGAGTATCGCAAGTCGGGGGCGAAATAACCGAGGGTGTTATATCCCCAATAGTTGTTTAGTCCCGCTTCCACCAGATTTTGGTTGTCGCTTCTAGAATGAATAGGCATAAGTTCAAGAGCGGTGACGCCTAGTTTCTTCAAATGTCTGATTATCGGCTCTGAGGCCATGGCTGCATAGGTGCCGCGCAGTTCGGGGTCGATATCTGGATGCAGTGCCGTCATGCCTTTAACATGGGCTTCATAGATTATGGTGTTATGCCAGGGGGTATTGGGCGGTGTGTCGTTGCCCCAGGTGAAAGATTGGTCGACTACTGCACAGAGCGGGGCATAGGGGGCGCTGTCTCTACCGTCGAAAGACAGATCGGCTGTTTTGCTGCCCACTTCATAGCCGAAGAGACTATCGTCCCAGGTGCCGGTGCGCACAATTGATTTGGCATAAGGGTCAACCAATATCTTATTAGGGTTGAAACGCATGCCGGTTTCAGGATCGTAAGGACCATAAACGCGATAACCATATACTTGATTGGGACGAATATCTTTCAAATAGACATGGTAAATCTGGTTGTTGTATTCGGTCAGTTCGATGCGAGTACTTTCGTGCTTACTTTCGGGTGAATCAAAGAGGCAAAGTTCCACTTTTGAGGCATGCTCTGAAAAAATGGCAAAATTCACACCCATGCCGTCCCAGGTCGCACCAAGCGGATAGGGTTTGCCGGGCAGAATTCGCATGTTTTCCTCGCTGATTTTAACGAAAGGCTACAGTCTTGGTTTTACACCTTTATGGCGCGCCCCAAGTAGCAGATAATTTTACTTTATTTAACAGATAATTCAATGAATAACGGATTTTTCAATGAACGCCAAGCGCGCCACCGCCTGTGATACTGAAAGAGGGGCTTACCGGTTCTTTACGCCTGTTACTCTTCGCTATGGTGACACTGATCGCCAGGGCCATGTCAATAATGCCGTCTATTGCACATTGTACGAATCCGGAAGGGTTGATTTCCTTTTCACCGGCGAGGGTAAGAGTCTGGCCGGCGGCGATACCGCCTTTGTCATAGCCTCTATTTCATTAGACTATCTGCAAGAGCTCAACTTCCCCGGCACGGTCGAGGTGGGCTCCAAAATCTTAGCTCTGGGCAATTCATCTTTTCAGGTTGGGCAAGCAATCTTTATTGGTGAAACCTGTTTTTCGACTGCTCGTTCGGTGATAGTGGTCATCGATGAGCAAAGCAAAAAGCCAAGCCCGATGGCTCCTCAATTTCGCAAGCATCTGGAGTCTCTCTGATGGCGGCTCCTTTGCTCACCCTAACAGGGGTCGGAAAAGCCTTCAGCGGGCGGGTGCTCTTCGATGATATCAATATGACCATCGAAGAAGATGATTGTATGGCCTTAATTGGTCCAAACGGTTCGGGCAAGTCGACCTTACTGAAGATTATGGCTGGGCTATACGAACCAGATAACGGTTCGGTAGTCACTAGGCGTGATCTGGAAGTAGCATATTTGCCTCAGTATCAGACTTTTGACGAGAGCAAGAGTTTGCTTGAAATTGTCATGGGAGAGCTTGAAAAGACTAAAGACCTCGAACATCAGCAATTTGAGTGGAAAGCCTATGGTGAGGCTACTCTTTCGCGCCTGGGCTTCAATGATCCTCAAGCTAAGGCTAAGGGCTTGTCAGGCGGACAGATGAAGCGATTGTCCTTGGCTATGCAGCTGGCGCGTAAGCCCGATCTGTTATTGCTTGATGAACCGACAAACCATCTTGATCTTGAGGGTGTGCTCTTTCTGGAAGAAGTCTTGAAAGGGCTCTCTTGTCCTTTCATTTTGGTTAGCCATGATCGTTCCTTCGTCGAGAACCTTGCTAACCGGGTTGTAGAACTGTCCTCGTTTTATAAAGAAGGCTATCTTTCTGTGCGCGGCAGCTACAGTGATTTTATCGAGGGCAAAGAACAATACCAGAGCTACCAGGCTAATGAAGAGAAAGCCCTGGCTTCCAAAGTGCGGCGTGAGTTGGCTTGGTTGGCTCGCGGTGCGCGGGCTAGACAAACCAAGTCTCAACATCGCATCAAGGAGGCCGGCAAATTGGTCGACGACCTTTCTGATGTGAAGCTGCGCAATAATCAAAAACTGACTGCTGCTCTTGATTTTAATGCCTCTGGCAGGCAGAGTCGTGAGCTTTTCTTAGGTCGTGGCTTAAGCAAGAGTTATGGTGAAAAAGTCTTGTTTAAAGACTTAGATTTGATTTTGAGTCCTGGTATGAAACTAGGTCTTGCCGGTACTAATGGCAGTGGCAAAAGCACTTTACTGAAAATCATCGCCGGTGCTTTAGAACCAGATAAAGGGACTGTGAAAAGGGCTGAAAATCTCAAGGTTGTCTGGTTCGACCAACTGCGAGAAGGTCTTGATCAAAGTCTGACTTTGAAAGAGGCGCTTGCACCGCTAGGAGACCAGGTGGAGTTTCGTGGGCGCAGTATGCATGTGGCCAGTTGGGCCAGGCGGTTTCTTTTTAGACCGGAACAGTTGCCGCTCACCCTCAACTATCTCTCAGGCGGTGAGCAGGCTCGAATTTTTATCGCTAATCTGATGCGCCAACCTGCCGATTTGCTGATCTTAGATGAACCTACAAACGACCTGGACATTCCCACCCTCGAGGTTTTGGAAGAGAGTCTGGCTGATTTTCCCGGGGCTGTAGTTCTGGTTACCCACGATCGTTATATGCTCGATTCTATTTCTACTCATCTGCTTGTCTTGGGTGGTGAAAAGCCTGAGTATTTCGCTGATTATTTGCAATGGCAAGATTTGGCCGCGGCACGAGAGAAAGAGCGCCGCGAGAAGGTCGAACCGGTTCTGGTCGGCAAAAAGAGCGAAGGCGCTAAAGAACCTGAGAAGGACCGGAGCGGCAAGCCTCTCTCAAACAATGAGAAGAAAGAATTGGCTGGGCTGGAGGGGCGTATTGCCGAAGCCGAGGCAGCCTTGGCTTTGATCAATGAAAAAATGTCGGCTCCCGAGATTGCCGTCAATCATGTCAAGCTCAATGAAATGATGAAGGAAGCCGAGGTAGCCAAGGGAAAGATAGACGCCCTTTATGAGCGTTACACATTTTTGTCCGACCGCGCCGAGCTTAACTGATGAGCCTTTTTGTCGTTCTAAAGAGCTGCTAGAATTCGCCCGACGCCAAATCTGGAGCTGTCCGGCAACTAATGCCGCTTTATTACCCTTTTAACAGATGGAATCATTTTGCTCAGGCTTGAAAACGTAACTAAAATCTATCCTACCGGCGAGGTTCTCAAAGACGTCTCCTGGGAAGTCAAGCCCGGCATGAGGGTTGGCTTGGTTGGCCCCAATGGCAGCGGCAAAACCACACAATTCAAGATAATTTGCGGTAAGGAAGATCCCACCTCGGGTCAGGTGGTGCGAAACCAGGGCTTGAAGATTGGTTATCTTTGTCAAGAGTTCGATCTTTTGCCTGATAACACGGTTCATGAAGAGTTTCACCGCGCTTTTGTGGAATTAAATGAGATTCAACACGAACTCGATGACGTGCATAAGCGCATGGAGACGGCGCAAGGCTCTGAACTAAATAAATTGATTCATCGCATGGATGATTTGCACCGTCTTTATGAAACAAAGGGCGGTTATCTAATCGACGGTAAGGTTGAGAAGATGCTTCTCACCATGGGATTTGATCCCAATGTGCAAAGCAAGGTGCGCGAGTTTAGCGGCGGTTGGCAAATGCGCATAAATTTCGGCAAGGTCTTGCTGACCGAACCTGATCTGCTCTTGCTCGATGAACCGACAAACCATATAGATTTAGAGACTATTGAATGGCTGGAGAAGTTTTTGCTGGAAAGAGATCTACCTTTGGTGATGGTCTCGCACGATAGACATTTCTTAGATAGACTCTGCACCACTATTATTGAAATGGAAAAGGGCGTCGCTACCCAGTATCTAGGCAACTATAGTCAATATATCGAGGCGAGGGCCGCCAATCGCGAAGCCCAGCAGGCTGCTTTTGAGAGACAAAGTCGCGAGATGGAGAAGCAGCAGGCATTTGTGGATCGTTTCCGGGCATCGGCTACTCGCTCTACCCAAGCCAAGAGCCGAGAGAAGCAACTGGAGAAAATTGAACTTATCGAAGCCCCGGAAGGCGAAGAACGAACCTTGGAATTTCGCTTCCCCGAGGCTGTGCGCAGCGGCGTCGAAGTTGCTGTAGTGAAAGGGTTGACCCATGCCTATGATGACAAAGTGATCTTTCTAGATGCTTCACTGCATATTAGTCGCGGTGACCGTATCGCTATTTTAGGACCTAATGGTTCGGGTAAGTCGACCCTACTAAAGCTCTTAACCGGCAGTGAACCGCCAATGGACGGTTTGATCAAATTAGGCGAACACAATGTCAAAATGGCTTATTTTGAGCAGAATCAGGCGGAAGCTCTGGACTTGAACAAAACAGTTCTTGACACCATATATGATGAAGTGCCCGGCTGGAAGACTGATGAAGTGAGAGGCTTGCTTGGTCGGTTTCTTTTTTCGGGTGATGCCGTCTTTAAAAATGTCGGTGCCTTGAGCGGGGGCGAAAAAGCTCGCTTGGCTCTGGCAAAAATGTTATTGAGTGCCAATAATTTTCTCATTCTCGATGAGCCGACAAACCACCTCGATATACCAGCTAAAGAAACACTGGAAGCGGCTCTTAAGAAGTTTGACGGTACTGTAGTTGTAGTATCACACGACCGTTATTTTATATCGCAGGTGGCAAACAAAGTTGTCGAGATCAAAGATGGTCAGTTGGTTCTCTATCACGGCGGCTACGAATATTACTTAGAAGTGAAAGAAAAAGAGCGTTTGCAGATGGAAGCGCTTAAGGAAGAAGAGGAGCGTCAACGTAAAGCATCTGAGAAAAAAGCGCAGCGGATCGCCAAAGATAAGGCGCGTCAAGAGAAACAGAAGCCTAAGGAGTAAGATATTGCTTAGACCTGACCGCAACTTTTGGCTCTCTTGGGTCTTTTTGGCTTCTATGGCGCTCAATGTCACTGCCTTGGCGGCTAATCCGGAAGACCAAGCTAAACCAGATCAGGTTGGTAAAGAAGAGCGGCAGAAGCAGAGCGAGCCAGCCAGTAAAACTGAAAGCAATACTGACAGTAAAACTGAAAGCAAAACATATTTGTCTTCGCTATCCGGCACAGTGCGCATTCCTGCTCATCGTTTGCCCATTAAGGTCTATATTTCGCCCATGCCCAGCGGTGCTGGCTTTAAAGACAGCTATCAGGTCATGCTCAAAGAGGCATTTAGTCACTTTCAAGATTCTTTGTCAGGTCTAAGCTTTGTTTATACCGATAAGGCTCAAGAGGCTGCTATTACTTGTCGCTTCACTAATAACGAAAAAGAGATGCATTTCGCTCAGGAAGGCGGAGTGACCGAAATTGTCATGGACAGTGATGGAATCATGCAGTCCAAAATAACTATACTTGTGCCGCGCCGGGACTGCTATATAAAGAAGGTGGCTTTACATGAGATCGGTCATGCTCTGGGAATTGCCGGGCATAGTCCCGACCAAAATGATGTTATGTATTTTAGTGTTTCACCAGATCTAGATGTCGATCCTAAAGAGGTGAAGCTCTCTGCCAGAGATATCGACACCCTCAAAGCAATTTATAGTCAGTCGGCAAAGCCCTCGCAAATAGTAAAGGTGGAAGGTATGGAACGTTCTGCCGCCGGACGGGCCATGATCATCAGCAATGAAGGCAGTGCCGCTTATAAAGCCGGCAATTTCGACCTGGCTTTAAAGAAATACCAAGAAGCCTACCAGGCTGATCCTACTAATGCAGTTATAGCTAGGAATTTGGGTGGACTATATGTCAATCTCGGTTCAATCAACTTGATGGCCAGGAATGCTGCTATGGCCGAAACTTTCTTCAAAAATGGCATAGATGTGCTCAGTAAGCATCCCGAGAATAAGCCGTTTTGCCGGCAAGCTTGTGCGGCTTACGGTAGCCTTTTGATGATGACCGGCAGGGCGGCCGAAGCTAAAAGCTACATAGAGAAAGGACAAGGTAAGTAAATGAATAACCGTCTAAAGACTAGTTTATTGCTTGGTCTCTTTTCCATAGCTGCATTTTCCAGCTCTATTGCTTATGCTTCCGCCCAGGTCAGCTTTCATAACCCTCAGTTAGAGAAACTCTCCGGTGGTGCCTCCGGCTTTTCCTCTTTAGACAAGCTCGAGAAGCTGGAGAAGACCCTGAAGCAAGAAGGGACTCTTACATTGAAGCGCTTTCAGAGTGGCGGTGGTTCAGCTGTTTCTGTTTTGCCCGGCAAGCCAAGCACTTATGAGTCGGCTGTCGGCGGACTATTGATTATGCAATGGGACCGCGATAATGCTATTCAATGCCTGGCCGAGCGCTTGCAATCACAAGAGTGTTTTAACCAGGGACTGCAATCCTCTCTCAAGCATCACTTCATTTATCGTAAGCGCTTCCTCGACTATATAGATAAGAAGGTAAGCCCGACCGATAGCCAGATGAATCGCCCCCATATTCGCTATAATCCGGTCAGCCTGGAAGAATTGCGCGAGCCTTGGGGCCATGCGCAGAATGATGCCCTGTCTCTTATAGGTTTTGACTTGTTCTATGATGCAAACGAGAATAAGCGTAAGTTGAAGGATGCCTTCGAACTGTCTTATGCTGTACTTTTGCCTCATTATTTTAAGGCTATCGGTGTAGAAAACGACCTCGATACCGGCGCCTGGGAAGACAAAAGGGCCGTGCACGCTTCTTCATTGGCTGTCGTGCTGTTGTATCTGCGCGAGAGCTATGAATATGTCACCAGGTTTGGACCAATCAAATATAAGATCGACGGTCGTTCTTTTGTGGTAGATGAGGCTCTATTGCGCGAGCTAATCGGCAAAGTTTCGCAGTCGCTCTATCAAATCTTGCCCGATGAATATGTCGTATGCGACCAATCTGACACCAGGGCCGATACCAGTAAGAACCGCAAGTATGACAGCGCTCTTGTTAATGCTTTGTTTGTGCAGACTCTCTGTCCCCGTCCCTATCTAATAGGCTTCAGAGACGAGAAAGCCTCGGCTCAAGCCAAGCACGACAAAGAGATGAAACATTTGCGCATCTTCACTGCGGTGGAAGTGGCAGCCCTGGCCTCACGTCTAGAAGCTAATTTGATGGGACCAAATGGTTTCGCTCGCTACCCTGGCGATATTTGGGACGGCCGTGAAGATCGCAAAGACATTCAAGGAAAAGAAGCTCAATGGTGCCATGTCTCACCGCTACTTTCTTGTGTATATGGTGACCTTTATCGTCGCACCGGTGATAAGACCTATTTTGATAAGCAGGTTTTTCACTTCAATCGAGGCATTGCCCATATCGACAGTGATTTCCTCTTGCCAGAGGCTTATATTGTCGATAAGCAGAGCGGCAAATGGGTGGCTGATGCTAATAAGCCACTTGCTTGGGGGCAATCAGCCTTGCTTTTGTCATTAGACTCTATGAAGCAGAGCCTCAGTCTAAACAGAGATAAAGATAAAGATAAAAAGGACAAGCAAGAACATGGTGGTCGTTGAGAGTGATTTGATGCAGAGGCTTCGCCCTCTGCGCGATGATGTGCGTCGCCTTGGCGTTATCTTGGGTGAGACCATCAAGCGTTTTGAGGGGCAGTCTGTTTATGAGTCGGTAGAGACCCTGCGCGCTCTCTTTAAGAGAATTCATCGCCTAAGACTTGCCGGCGAGGGCGAGAGCAATGAAATGATCGCCTTGAAAGAAGAATTGCGCAATCATATCGAAGGTCTTTCATTGAAAGACAGTGCCGCTGTGATCAAAGCTTTTCTTACCTATTTCGATATTATCAATATCGCCGAGCAGAATCATCGTCTGAGACGTCGCACCCAGGCCGATGAGGATCGCCTCAATTTCCCAGAGCAGGGGCGGGGTAAATTTGAATCGGAGAGTCTGGAAGAGTTGTTTCAGCGCTTGCAGGAACAACCTAAGGAAAAACTCGCGGCGCTTTTGCAGAAACTCAATATTGAAGTTGTTTTCACTGCTCATCCTACTGAGATAACTAGACGGACGGTCTTGTTGAAGCAGCTGGAACTCGCCTCTTTCTTGTATAAGCAGGACCATCCTCCTCTTTCCGCTGGAGAAAGAAGGGAGTTGAACCAAGGGCTCAGAGCCGTGGTCGAGTCACTTTGGCTGACTGAACATGTTATGCACTTCAAGCCCGAAGTTATGGATGAAGTGCGTTATGGCATTTATCATTTCGACAATGTGGTCTTCGATGCCGTTCTTGATGTGCATGAGTCTTTGATGCTCAAGCTGGCTAGTCTTACCGGCGGCGAGCAGTCCCATCCACCCTCTTCTTTTATTACATTCGGCTCTTGGATTGGCGGCGACCGAGACGGCAACCCTTTTGTCACACCCGATGTCACTCGTAAAACTCTCGCCTACCAGAGGCAGGTAATTATTGGGCGCTATCTGAAAGAGTTGGAAGTATTGTTTAATGCCCTCAGCCATTCCACCAAATGGTTGCAGGAAGGACCTGCTTTGCGTCGGCTGCTTGATAGTCTGACCCTAGACGGTGAAGATTTTCCGGCGGTGCAGTCGCGCTATTTTGAAAGATACAAGCTTGAGCCTTTCAGGTTGAAGTTGCTCTTTATACAGGCAAGACTAAGGCAGCTAGTTAATCTAGAGCTAAAAGATCCAAAAGCTTCAAAAGCTTCGGAATTCCCTGAACCCCAGCAAGGTTATGAGAGCGTTGCCCAGTTTAGAAAAGATATTGAGCTAATTGATCGCGCTCTGGAAGAGGCTGGTTGCCAGGCTAGCTGCGGCGGTTTGCGACGCTTACTCTATGCTCTCGATATTTTTGGCTTTCACCTTGCCAAATTAGACATCAGACAGCATAGCAAACGTCATCGTCAAGCCCTTGCCGAGGTACTTAATGTCGTAGACTTGCATGCCGACTTTGAAGCTTTGACTGAAGATGAAAGAGTGCATTTTCTTGAGAAGGAGTTTTCGGTCAAGAGACCTTTATTGTCAGAGCGTTTGCACTTTACTGCCGAGACCCAAGAAACCATCGATGTGTTTGCCACTGTCAGAGATTTGCGAAAACTCTATGGCGGCGAGAGTATAGACACCTATATCGTCTCAATGACCGAAAGACCTTCAGATCTATTGACGATATTGCTCTTCGCCCGCGAATTCGACCTTTTCGATGGTGAGTGCGCCCTATCGGTGGTGCCGCTCTTTGAGACTATTGAAGACTTGCGCGGCGCTCCTCGTTTATTTGAGCGTCTTTTGCAATTACCCTTCTACCGGGACTATCTGCGGCGGCGCGGCGATTTGCAAGAAATAATGATTGGGTATTCGGATAGCGGTAAGAACGGTGGCTTCACCACAGCTAATTGGGAACTCTATAAAGCACAAAGAGCCTTGGTCGAATCGGCGCAGAGTTATGGCATTAAGTTGAGACTCTTTCATGGCCGGGGCGGAACGATTGGCCGCGGCGGCGGTCCTACTCACAAGGCAATTCTGGCTCAGCCTTCCGGCACTGTCGACGGTCGCATCAAAATAACCGAGCAAGGAGAGGTAATCTCTTCTAAGTATGCCATGCACGGCATTGCTGTGCGCAATTTTGATAGATTGGCAGCGGCGGTAATCGAGGCTAGCCTTGAGGCTGGCGATCAGCACCAGCAAGTGGAAAATTATTATGCTTTGATGGAAAGAATTTCACAGTTGGCTTTCAAGTCTTTTCGCAGCCTGGTTTATGAAAGTGATGGCTTCGTTTCATTCTTCTCCGCCACCACACCCATTGGTGAGATAGCCGAGCTGAAGTTGGGTTCGCGCCCCACGCGCCGCACCGCCGGTAGTTCGACTATTGAAGACTTGAGGGCGATTCCTTGGGTATTCGCTTGGACCCAGAGTCGCTATATGTTGCCGGCTTGGTACGGCTTCGGCGCTGCTTGTCTGGAAATTTTCCAAGAAGAAGATACTGAAGATAAATTGGCAACTTGTCGACGTATGTATAAAGAGTGGCCTTTCTTTAGAGGCTTGGTTGGCAAGGTGGAAACAGCTCTGGCCGTGGCTGATCTTGATATTGCTGCGTATTATGCCGAAAATCTTGTTCCTGAGGCGGAAAGAAAGGTGTTTTTCAGCCGCATTAAGGATGAGTTTGAAGCTTGCAAGAAGGCGGTTCTAGCAATATCGCAAAGCGATAGATTGCTTGCCGGTGTGCCTTATTTGGCTCATTCCATCAATTTGCGCAATCCTTATGTGGATCCTCTCAGTTACTTGCAGGTCCGCTTGATCAAAGAATTGCGCGCCGGCACTGTGGATGGCGAAGCCGAGAATTTAAGCCAGAGTCTAAGCCATAAAAGAAGCTTGCTGGAGACTGTACTGATGACTATTAATGGTGTGGCCGAAGGTTTGCAGAATACAGGCTGATTTCAAAAAGGAGCGAAGAAGACAGTGAGTGAAGTTAGGGCTATAGTCGGGCGCGCCGAAAGAGTTGTGATAAAGCTCGGTACTGCTGTCTTGATGCGTGACGAAGGCGGTATAGCCTTGAGCCGTTTTTATAACTTTGTCGAAGGTATCGCCAAGCTTATGGCCGCCGGTAAAGAAGTCTTACTGGTCACATCGGGAGCTGTCGGTTTGGGGGTGCGCACCCTCAAGTTGCCCAGTAAGCCACGCGATTTGCCGCTCAAGCAGGCTTGCGCTGCCGTTGGACAGGGACGACTAATGAGTCTTTACAGTGATGCCTTCGAGAAAATGGATATAGTGACAGCCCAGGTCTTATTGACCGAAGAAGACTTTTCCAACCGCAAGCGCTATTTAAATCTACGCAGTACTATTTCGGCTCTGCTTGCTCAGAGAGTCTTGCCGATTATCAACGAGAATGACACAGTCTCGACAGCCGAACTGGAAGTCTTGAAAGAGGTGGGCGTCAAGGTCAATTTCGGTGATAATGATAAGCTTTCAGCTTTGGTGGCAAGCAAGATGGATGCCGATGTACTCCTGATCTTGACCGATGTCGATGGACTTTACACTGCCGATCCGCGTCTGCCTGAGGCCAAGCTGATTAGTTTGGTGGAAAACTTTACTCCGGAAATAGATAAACTAGGAGAAGAAGCGCCTAAGCCGGCCGGCAAAGGAAAGTTGCCGGAGAAACCCGGGCGTGGCGGAATTAAGACCAAGATTGAGGCGGCTCGAGTTGCTACCCAAAGCGGCTGTGCCGCACTTATTGCCGGCGGCAAGGTCGAGAGAGTAATTGAAAGACTCTTCAACGGCGAAGAACTTGGTACTTTGTTTTTGCCCGGCAAGGGGCTTTCCGGCAAACAGCGTTGGATCGCTTTTGCCACCACTGTGAAAGCTTCTCTTGTGGTAAATGAAGGGGCATGCCAGGCTTTGAGAGCTGGAAAAGCCAGTCTGCTGCCGGCCGGCGTCATTTCCGTCAAGGGTGATTTCGAGCGCGGCGATGTCATCTCTATAGAAGACGAGAGTGGTAAAGAAATTGCTAGAGGCATAGTCAACTATGCCTCTCACGAGGCTCGAAAAGTTGTCGGTCATAGCTCTGATGCCTTAGATGCCATCAGTGGGCGCAATTATGATGCCCTTATTACCCGCGACAATCTAGCGTTGCTCTAAAGAGGTTGATAAAGCTGATGTCTTTACCTTTGTCTAAACAAGTCGAGAAAGCCGCTGCCGAGGCTAGAACTTGCGGTCGTTTATTGCAGCAGGCTCCCCGGAGCGAGATTTTGCGCCACTATGCTTCTTTATTGAAAGAGCAGGCTGAGAATATTTTTGCTGCAAATCAGTTGGATTTAGAAAGAGAAGATGATGCCAACCTCAAGAAAAGATTGAAGTTTGATCTGCCAAAGCTGGAAAGTGTTTTGTCAGGCATTGAGACTCTGGCAGCCATGCCCGAGGTGCTTGGCACGGTTGAGCTTGCCACCAAGCTTGATACCGGGCTGGTGCTGGAGCGTGTACGCACCCCGATCGGGGTCTTGGCGATAATTTTTGAAGCCAGACCCGATGCCTTGCCCCAGATTGCCGCTCTGGCTATAAAAAGCGGCAATGCCGCCTTGCTAAAGGGCGGAAGAGAAGCCGGTCAGACTAATGCTCTTTTATTCAGCTTGCTTAGAGAGGCACTCGGCACTTATGCTCCCGCCTTCCATCTCTTTGAAGGCAGAGAGGCGGTGGAGTCTATGCTCAAAAGTAAGGACATAGATCTAATCATTCCCCGAGGCTCTAAAGAGCTGGTTACCTATATTCAGCAAAATACTCAGATTCCGGTTTTAGGTCATGCCGACGGCATCTGTCATATCTATATTGATGATACCTACGAGCAGTCACTGGCACAGGCCGGTGATATAGTACTTGATGCCAAGTTGACTTATCCAGCTGCTTGCAATAGCCTCGAATGTCTTTTGCTTGATAAAAACTTGAGTACGTCCTTCAAGCTAAACTTATGCCGAGAGCTCGTCTCTAATCAGGTTGAACTGCGCTTGACTCCCTCTCTTTATCAATTGGTTCAGAGTCAGCCATTTTTCCAGCCCAATCTTTGCAAGCCCGCTACTCCTTCTGATTTTGGTTATGAATTCGGCGCTGCCATTTTGGCTGTTGCAGAAGTGGATGGCTTAGAAGCTGCTATTAACCATATCAATACTTTTGGATCGGGTCATACCGATGCTCTATTGAGCGAGAGCCAAGCAAGTTTTGAGCGCTTTTTTCAAGGAGTCGATTCGTCCTCGGTTTATCACAACTGTTCCACTCGCTTTGCTGATGGCTTTAGATATGGGTTTGGCGCCGAAGTAGGCATCAGTACCGGTCGCATGCCACCGCGCGGACCAGTGGGAGTAGAGGGGCTGCTTACCTATAAATATAGACTTGTGGGGGCTGGGCATATCACCGCACCATACGGTAAGTCCAAGCAGTTTATTCACGAACCTATAAAAGTTCAAAAAGTATAGTAAATTTATCAGTCTGCTCAATTTATAGCGATAAGGGAAGCATATGTCCGTAGAACTTAAGCGTCTGCCCTCCGATGTTGAACTGGCTAGACAAACCATGCTGAGACCGATAACCGAGGTGGCGCATGATCTAGGCTTGAGTTCAGACGACCTTGAGCTTTATGGCAAATTTAAGGCCAAAGTTACCTATGAGAAAGTGACAGCCTCTGCGGCTGCAAAAAAATTAGGTAAGCTGATTTTGGTAACCGCCATCACTCCGACAAAAAGTGGTGAAGGCAAGACTACTGTTTCGGTGGGCTTGGCTCAGGCTTTGCGCGCTCAGGGCTGTAAGTCGGCGGCTGCTTTGCGCGAACCTTCCATGGGCCCTGTATTTGGCCAGAAAGGCGGAGGTACTGGTGGTGGTTATTGCCAGCTTTTGCCCATGGACGAAATTAATTTGAACTTTACCGGTGATCTGCATGCCATCACCAGTGCCAACAATTTATTGGCGGCGATCATCGATAATCATATCTTTTTTGGCAATAAACTAGATATCGACCCCGCATCGATTACATTCAGGCGTTGTCTTGATGTCAATGATCGCAGTCTGCGCAGTCTGGTGCAGGGGGTCGGCGGTAAGAGCGCCGGTGTTCTGCGTGAGTCCGGTTTTGATATAACGGCTGCCTCGGAAGTTATGGCTTTGCTTTGCTTGTCTGATAGTTTTGTCGACTTGAAAAGAAGGCTGGGCAATATAGTGGTGGCGCAGACTCGCAGCGGCGCGCCGGTATTTGCCGGCCAGCTCGATGCGGTTGAACCGCTCTCGGTGATTTTGAAAGATGCCATCAAACCCAACCTCGTCCAAACTTCAGATGGCACGCCAGCCTTTGTGCACGGTGGACCTTTCGCCAATATCGCCCATGGAACATCCACCGTCATTTCATCTCGTCTAGCTCTTTCTCTTTGCGATTATGTCGTCACCGAGTCGGGCTTTGGCGCCGACCTTGGTTTTGAAAAATTCTGCGATATAGTTGCCGCCTCTAGACCAGAACTTGTGCCCGCTTGCGTGGTACTGGTGGTCACTGTAAAAGCTTTGAAATTGCATGGAGAAATAAGTGAGAAAGCTCTTTCACGCGGGGCTGAGCCCCTACCGCTGAAAGAATCTCTGGCTGCAATCGAAAAGGGCTTCGCCAACGCATTCAGGCATGCCCAGGTGATTCAGTCTTTTGGTTTGCCTGTGCTTTTGGCAGTCAATAAATTCGACTTTGACCAGGACGAAGAGATTGAGAAAGTGTTGGAATTGGCTGAGCAACATGGATTGAAGGCGCGTGTTTCTGAAATGTATAGGCGCGGCGCCGAGGGCGGAGAGGAACTGGCCAAGACCATTATTGAAATGACCGACCTGGAGCGAAGCTCTGAGACGAACTGCTTCAAGCCCGTCTATGGCGAAGGCGACACAGTTATTGAGAAGTTGGAGAAAATAGCTCGCACTGTATATGGTGCTTATCGAGTAATTCTCACCGATGGGGCTCTCAAGAAACTGAAGTGGCTGGAGAAGAATGGCTTTGATAAATTGCCTGTCTGTGTGGCAAAAACCCAGTATTCTTTTTCAGATGATCCTGGCAAAATAGGGGCGCCGACCGGCTTCAATATCACAGTCAGGGAGTTGCGCTTATCAAACGGTGCCGGCTTTGTTGTCGCCCTTACCGGCGACATTATGACCATGCCTGGTTTGCCGAAAGTGCCGGCTGGGGCTGCTATGAAAACCAATGACCAAGGTCAGATTGAGAAATTTTATTGATGTTTCAACTTTGCCTGTTCTTTAAATCTGTAAGGCCGGTGGTCAAGAACGCCCTGGTCAGCCTATGGCTCTTCGCTTATTTGTTTGTTTCTTGCGCGAGCCCGGCGCTTGCGGTCGATCGTCCATCCGACTATACCTTGCCTTCGACCATAGATTTTCTCCGGGCTCCAAAGGTTAGCTCATACGCTGATCTTTCTAAGAGTGCTCTAGACTTGGCCGCCTCTTTAGGAATAGCCGATGAACTGAGACGATTGGAAGCTCTTTCGCAAGAACCAAAAGCCAGTCGTGACCGGCTGGAAATGCTTGTGCTTAAGCAAGCGCTGAGTGAGCAAATAATGTCTCAAGGATTTGAGGTTCGTTCGGTTATTTCTAAAATAGATACCGAAATTGCCGATTCGGACGACTTGCAAGCTTTGTTGGAAGAGCGCAGAGATCGCGCTGTGCGCCTCAACTCTATAGCCAACTTTGTCAGCGGCGGTATCACTGGTATATTGGGTAGTTCCTTCAATTTGGGTGGTATTGATAAGCGGGTGGATGATAGTATCGACCTTAGCGATGGTGTTGTGCAAAGTGGTCTGGCATTGCTGGCACTAAAGCAGCAAAGCGGCGAAAAACGCATCGCCAGCGGTTTACCAAATATGCTTTCAAGAGTTTTGGGGTCTAAACCAGCTGTCGAGTATCCTGAAACAGTTTGGAATTTTCTCAATTCAGTACCTAATGCCGGTGGTGAGAATCGCACTCGTCGGCAAATCATGATGGATCATTGGCGTCGGCTTGGTCTGATTGATAGAAATAGAAGAGATAAGACGGCTGAGGATGAAAGGTTGAAGACTATCGTTGGTACCAAGCCAAAGAGTCTGGTTTCCATTGATTTGCTTGATGCGCGTTCAGCCATGCTGCACGATCTTAGGGCAATGGTATCTGAGATGGACAATTATCTTCTTGAGTTGACTCTGTTTCTCAAGACCATAAAAATCTAGGGGGTTAGTTGTCACAAGTAGAGCATAATTTTTATTGTGTCACCACTGATGATGCTAATTCTCTAGGGCGGGAATTAGAGCGGCTTGGTCATAAAATTGTCGCAGTTGAGAAAGACGGACAGGGCTATAGTTTGGTCACCGAAGAGTCGACCGAACTAGCCCAAGCCACCATTAACGCTGCCAATCTGCAAGCCCTAGCCGAAGAGTTTGATGCCGTCTATGATGGCTTCAATACAGCCATAGAGTAAGCTTAAGCAAAAGTAATTCGGCTCATTGCCAAAATCGCCTGACAATCTTGGCGCTCAAGGTAGAATTGCCGATTGGCGTCTCTATATTTTTCTTACGCACCGGTAATCGAATTTAATGGCAAAGAATCTGGGAGCAAAAGAACTCCTGCAGGGTCTCTTTAGTGTGCCGAGGGAAGAGCGTCTGCGCGCCTCTCTTTTGTTTGGTTGGCTTTTCCTCTTTATCACAACCTATTATGTTCTAAGACCGGTCAGGCGAGGTATTGTTCTTGACGGTTTAGGCAATGACAATATGTGCTTTGTCTATATGGGAACCGCCTTGGTCACCGGGTTGACTGTTTATGTTTACTCTCGCTTTGCTCATTTACCTCGACGGGTTTTGATTGGCACCATCTATAGTGTCTTTTTTCTCAATCTACTTGCTTTCTATTTTGCATTGCCAGGCGGCGGTAGCATTATGGCCGGAGTTTTCTGGGTCTGGCTTGATGTCTTTTCCATCATGGGCGTTACTTTGTTCTGGATGTATGCCAATGATGTTTACGATAGTGCTGCAGCCCGCACTCTTTTCGGCATAATCTCGGCCGGCGGTGGTTTAGGGGCCGTCACCGGTAGTTCTATAACAGTCTCTTTAGTGAAAGCCTTTGGCACTTACAATATGCTCTTGGTGGCGGCTGCCCTGATTCTTTTAGCTTTGGGCCTGTTTTTGACTCTAGAGAAAACCTCTAGGGTGACTCATATGAGAAGACCGACTATGGAGCTGAAGAAAGCCGATTTGTCAAGGTGGGACGCAGTCTTCAAAGCCATACTTAGCAGTCGGTTTCTAGTTTTTCTTTCTTTGCTTGTTTGTTTTGAGCGAATTACCCCCGATTTCATACAGTATCTCTATAACGATGTTTTGCACAACATGGCCAGTGGTGTTGATGCAATCACTCAACTTGATGCGGGGCTTGAGCGCACCCGTGGTTTAGTGGAATTCATCGTCGAACTCTTCTTTGTTTCTCTCATTCTTAAGAAGGCTGGCACTCGGTTTTGTCTTTCTTCTTCGGCTGCGACAATACTTTCGGCGGTGGTCTTATTCGCCCTGGTGGGCAATCCGCTCTTAATAGTTTGTGCCTTTCATTTAGATGAGGGTATGCGCCATGCCTGGTTTAAGTCGGCTAAGGAGTTGACCTATACTGTGACAAGCCGTGATGTGCTCTATAACATCAAGCCTGTTATTGAAATGTTCTTTTATAGATTTGCCAGAGGCTTTGCCGGTTTAGCCATTTACTGCAGTCAAGCTTTGCATTTAGGCGTCAAAGGGGTAATGGCTCTTACTGCTGTTTCTTCTTTCGTTTGGCTATTTGCCGCCTTTGGTTTGACTAGAGAGTTCGAGCGTCTCGAAAGAGAGAAAGCTACAGAGCCAATATTGGAGCCGGTAGCGGAGTCAGTTTCGTAACGGGCAGACCCGGCAAGATGAGAAAAGCTACTGCTGGAAAGGCAGTCTAAGGCGCGCCAGCGGAAAAACTTCTAGACCGAGCATTTGCAGTAGCTCTGGGTAGAGGTCCACTTCTTTTTCCAGATGACCGATCATATTTTCTTTCAGGTCGGCGATGTGCAAGTAGAGTTCTTCAAGCTCTCTATTGTTATGTTTTTCTTTCAAGAGCGCCGACCCTTTGCACAGTTGAGCGATCATGCGCCAGATGGTCTCGTTTTCAATGCGATGGGCTTCGACTATGTCTTCTATGAAGTTTCTAGCGGTGTCGTCTTTGCGTCCGTTGGCCACCTCTAAGAGCATAGGGAAAATGCTCTCGTCTTCTTCTCTAGCATGTGAACCCAACCTATGGCAAAGCATTTCCACTGTGTCGGCCAGTTCTTCGAAAGATTTGTCTTTGATTTGGGGGCGCAGGCTTTTAACTAAGTCTTTAAGCACAGGAATATTGGTTTCGAGATAGCTATGATGCATTTCTTGCACCAGCTTGATCTTTCTTTCAGTCTCGGTAACTTTACTCAAAAGCCCAGATTCGCCGGCCTTTTCCCGACTAGCTTCAGTTTCTTTGCCTGGATTGGCTTGCCAGTTTGACGAATAGATTTGAATTGAACTGACCGAATTAGTGGCGATGTTATGGATTCCGCGGCATACCTGACATGGTGTTTTGTCCATGACATTTCCTCGCTGCGTTTTTTCTAATTGTACAGTCTTTAATTTGCATATGAAAACACTAAGGTATATGGGCGGCTCAAACCTATACAATTGGGTTGTTAAGTGGTGGGGATGGTCTCTTTTAAATGGCTAAGTCGCGCGAAGTTAAGTATGTACCCAGGCAGCCCCAGGCCAAGGCAGAAATGCCCAAGCTGCCTGAGATGATTGATTCTCAGAACAAGACCTGCGACCAGGTATTTTGGGGGGTTCTGATTGGGGGCGAGGCCCTGGCTTTGGTGATGATTTATTTCGGGGGCAAGAATCTAGTCGAAGCGCTCACTGGTGCGCCGAACTGGGGACTGATCGCTATGGCCGCCCTCACCATAATTTTTGGTCTGATCACAGCCATCGGTACATTTAGAGCAAGTTTGGTCATGGCTGTCATGACTGCCGCCCGCACAATGTCTTTTGAAGCTTGCCGTCAGTATTGCATGAAGGCTGTAAAGGCGAGAGCCTTTATTCCCGGTGGAGTGGCCTGGGCGATTCAGACCTTGCTTGAGTTTATGGTGCAGAAGGGCGAATTCGATCAAGTCATCGAAGTGGGTGAGCGTGAATATAATGCCGCTCTAGCCAAGAATCCAAAAGAGTATGGTTTTGGCAGTGTCTGCGCTTGCGTTGGCACTGCTTATTCGATGAAACAGGACTTTCATAAGTCGGTGGACTGGTTGGAGAAGGCGGCAAACCAGTATAAAGAGATGTTTGCCAGCCTGGAAAAGGGTAATAAAACCGCAAAAATACCTGGTGGCGCCGACAATGTTTATTTGCGCTATGCTGAAACGATGCTTGCTCTGAGTGGCTCCTACTTACGTTTGAATGACAAGCGTAATGCCAAAGATAAAGTATCCATGGTCTATGAATTGACCAAGAAAGTGAAAGACGGACCGGAAAAAGAGACTATCTTGAAGCGTGCGCAGGAGATAGGTAAATATCTCAAACACTGGTAGAAATTGATGAATTCTAGTCTACAAAACGCTTTCAAGGTAAGTCTTTGTCTTGCAATTCTTCTTCTTGCTTTCTTCTGGTCTATTCCGGGTCGGTCTGAAACTATTCAAGGCGGCATCAGTCATGCCGAGTATATGCCGCCGCTTTCAGCCGGCGGTAATCAACAAAGTTCTTATCAACAAAGTTCTTATCCCAGCCAACTCCTAAGTTCTTCAGCGACTCGCTATGGGCAGCAGTACTATCAGCCCAAATTGCAGAAGTATGTGGAATGGTTCCAGATTCCCAATTGGATGGCTGGAACTTGGTCTAAGCAGGGAGATTTGACCGTCTCTGCCACTGACTTGAATACCGGCTATCGCTCTAATCAACAGAGTTGGGTTGATAATCGCATGGTGGTTACTTTTGGTCACCAAATGGATAGGCAAGGTGGGATTTGGCAGGCTAATGTTCTGCCTGCTGAGACTGATTCAATGTCGGGCTCCAAGATGGTTCGCTTTATGGCTGTTTCTCGGCGTCTGGAAGCCTCAGACCAGTCTGGTCTAGTGACACGCACCCATTATGTGATCACCGAATCTTCGGCCGGTACAGGGCAGATTGCCGATCAATTTCAGCAAGAGTCACTAAATCACTACGGCATTTTGCAAGACGGTGAACTAATAAATCGCAGTTCCAATAGGGTCTTTAGCTATGCAGGACGACCAATGCGCGACGGCAATCTAGAGAGTCGCTTCAACCGAGTAGCGGCCTTTAGCCCACGCACCGAATTGGATGGTTTCGACCTGGCTGCTAGTTTCAAGCAATATTTAAACTCAATTGGGCGAGGCGATTTAGCGCCTTAAGTCGACTAGTTTCTCTATAAGTTGGCTGATAAGTTTTGGTGCCAAGAAAATTTTTCTTCCTCTTGAGTTCTGTCCGGGCAAGTCAAAATAGCAGGGGTTAATTCTCCTTGACAAGCTGTCTTTTTCGATAAATCTTCCTCTGGTATTTGCTAATATTTTTCTCAGAGGGGGGTCCTGACACCATCCATTACTCAGTCTTAAAACCAAGACTTTCCAGGGCTGGCCCCTCACCAATTAAATAGCAAGTTCTCAATCTGCTCGACTAGAAAGCAATAACAGTGAAGTTGATTTTTTATTCTTTTCTGCTGGCTATCACCACACTAGCAGGCTACAGCTCGCTCTATCAGATGTAAGATTGTCGAGATGAATGAACTCGATGTCCGTCACCTGCTCTATCAAACCGAAATACGGCGTGTGCTGGCCGGTAACCCTGGACATAGGGTTGTAGACGAGCTTGAGCTGGCTCGCGGTGAAGTGCGGGTCGATGTAGCGGTGATAGGCGATATCTTGCATGGCTATGAGATCAAGAGTGCCCGAGATAATCTATTGCGCTTGCCTAGGCAAAGAGACTTTTACGGCAAGGTCTTTGAAAAAATGACTCTGGTTGCCGATGAAAAACATGTGGAAGAGGCTGTAAAGATTGTCCCGGTTAAATGGGGGCTGATTTCGGTAGGGCTGCGCGACGGAAAGCCTTATGCCGAAGAGATTTGGCCTGCCAGGCTCAATAATGAGTCTCTCGATGCGCTGGCTATCGCGCAGTTGCTTTGGCGAGAGGAAGCAATTGAACTTATGGAGTATTTCGATCTTGACCGAGGCTTGCGCGATAAACCGCGCAAGATTCTCTGGCAAACTCTGGCCAATAAATTGACCGTAAAAGAGCTGAAAGCTTTTGTTTGCTATAAGCTGCGCACTCGTAAAGACTGGAAATTACCAAAGAGAGTTTTCGGTCACTGAAATAAGAGACTGGGCTCTCTAAAGGCGAAAGACTGATTATTTTGAGCGCAGTCTATAGCCGATTCTCGGAATGTTCTCGATTACCGAATTGTTCTCATCGCCTTCATCAAGAGCTTTGCGTAGTCTTTTGATGGCCGTGCGTAGGGCATCGGTTCCGGTTTCGGCATCGGTGTTCCAAACTCGCATCATCAGGGCTTCGGTACTGTAAACCTTGTCTGGATTCTTCATAAAAAACTCCAAGAGCGAGAAGTCTTTCGGCAGAAGATGCAGTTCTTGCCCACCTTTGGTAATCGTATGTTTAATGGGATCCAACTCGATATCTCTTACCTTTATGGTAGATGAAGCCATCATTGAGGGGCGTCTCATCAGAGCTCTCAGTCTTGCCGATAGTTCTTTCATACTAAAAGGCTTGGTCAGATAATCATCAGCACCGGCTTCAAACCCTTCTTCTTTGCTGTCTATAGTGCCTTTGCCGGTGAGCATCAAGACCGGCGTCATGCCTTTCATATTGCGGTAGCGGCGCAATATTTCTACTCCATCCATGCCCGGCAACTGCCAGTCCAGAATGATAAGGTCATAGTCACCTTGTCTCAAATATTCCCAGCCGAGAGCGCCGTCATGGACTATCTCAAGGCTGAAATTCTCAGCCTGAAGCCATTCTCGCACCATCGAACTGAGATCTTTATCGTCTTCAACGTATAGTATTTTGGGCATAGAAAATTTTGGGCATCTTTCCTTCTGATTTTCCATCAACATCAATCAATATAAATCATAGGCGCTAAACTATACAGGTGCCTTGCAAAGGGAAATTTAAATTGAGACTGTCTCTGACAGCAAAAGCTCTCATTCTCATTTCAGTGCCGCTGCTCTTTGAAGTTGGTTCCGCCTGGCTCTTGCTCGATTTACAGAAACAGGCCGAAGAAGAGGCTGAGCGAGCGAATCGCTCCCGGGCAGTTTCAGATCAAATCAATCAGATTTCACGCAATATATATGAAGTCTGGAATACAGTTTCTTCCGCTTCGCGTGGTACCTGGCTCAGTAGTTCCTTCCTAAGCCAGAGCTATAAGAAGACTTTCAATGGACTGAGAGAGCAATATACCTATTTGATTAATCTCTCGGGAAAGAATGAGAAGCTGGTCAAATGTGCCAAAGAAGCGATGGCTGCTATTGATCAAGCTGAGGCTCTACTTGATAAGAATTGCCTGGATTTGCGAGCAGGCAAAGTAGAAGAAGTTTTTGCCAATCACAAAGACAAAGAGAAGCAACTCAAGCAACTATATAAGCAGATGCTCTCACAAGAGTTTTTTCTTGTTGAGCATGAAGAAGAGGAATTTCTCAAGAATTCGCCGGTACGCTTGCGAGAGTACCGGCAACGCACCATTAGCATTTTTGTTGTGGCAATGGCGGCCCATGTCATTTTTAGCGTGATACTGGTTGTCTTTTTGGTGGGCCGGGTGACCAGTCGATTGGGCTATCTTGGGCGCGAAGTCTCTAAACTTGGTACGGGTAGGCCGCTTCTTCCTCTTAGTGGTGGTGATGAAATAGCTTCTTTATCGAGGGCTCTTTCGACAATGGCTACAGAACTCAATGCTCTTTTGCGTAAGCAGGGGGCGATTGTCAATAATGCTCGGGATACCATTTGCGTTATCGATGATAAGGGTTGTTTCCTTTCCATCAACCCTGCCGGTGAAGAACTTTTCGGACTCTATAGTGATGAACTTATCGCTTCTCGATTTATTGAATATCTGCATCCGGCTGATAAAGAAATTGCCCTCACCTGGTATCAAGGACTCAAGAGCAGAAGCGATAAAGGGCGGGGCACCGAAGGTAATACCGTTGAACTGAGGCTCTATCGCCGCGCCGCCAACAAAGCAGGGGCGGTCTCTGCCGAGCCGCTGACCACCCTTTGGAGCGGTCAGTGGTCGGAGGCGGATCGCTCTTTATTTTGTGTCATTCACGATATCAGCGAACGTAAAGAGCTGGAGAAAGCCAAACAAGAATTTACTGCCATGCTCACCCACGATCTGCGTTCACCTCTAGCCACGATCAGAGGCCTGCTTGAGCTGTTGGACGCCGGTCGTTTAGGGGCGCTGAGCGATCGCGGGCGTGAACTAGTGGAAATGGCCGACCGCAATAGCACACGTATGATGAATCTTATCAATGACTTACTCGATATCGAGAAAATCAATTCCGGTACCATGCCTCTAGAGATAGAAGAGGTGGCTGTTGGTGAGCTTTTCGCAGAGGTGGAACTGAGTCTGGGGCAATGGATGAAAGAAAGTCGTATTGCCTTGAAGATCAACCAGAATAGCTATAAGGTTTTTGCCGATCGAGATAAATTGAGTCGGGTTCTTTTCAATCTTGTCTCTAATGCCGTCAAGTTTTCTGAGCCTGGTTGTCGAGTTACACTGAGCGCCATGCCTGAAGGTGAATATATAAAGATTAGCGTCACCGATCAGGGACCCGGTATTTCTGCCGATAAGCTTGATTCAATTTTTGAACGGTTTGCCCAAGTCAGTTCAGCCGACCATAAAGAAAAAGGGGGCTCGGGTCTGGGCCTGGCCATTTGCCGCGCTATCGTTAACCTGCATGGCGGTAAAATCTGGGCACAGAGCACGGTGGGACTTGGCTCTACCTTCAATTTTACTGTTCCAGCCGCTATATAGACTTTATATAAAATCGGCAAAGAAAAAGGTTGACTACCATACGGCTGTATGGTTTAATTTCTTCATCGGGGAAATGCAGTTTTTAACTAGATAGAAAGGAGGCTATAGCGCCAGCTATGGTCCAGGTCGGTGTCGCTAATTTAAGAAAAGAACTGGAACAGTTGTTCCCAGGAAAGTGGCTTTCTCCCGGAGAGAGTGCGAGGGCTCTCAAAACCGGGTTGAGCTTTCTGGATGTTCTTAGTCCTGCTCTTGTTAGAAGACATTTGACCGAATGGTTTGGTTCGTCATCTTCAGGAAAAACATCGGTCTTAAGAACCCTTTGCTCCAGATGGTGTGCGTCCGGTCTGAATATCGTTTATATCGACACTTTTGACAGGCTGCTCGCATCCGACTGGTGTGATGTTGGTAACAAGAATGAAGGAAAATTCTGGGTCTTGAGAGGTGGGGTAACCATACCGGAGAGAGAGGCTGGATTGGATTATACGAAGAATGCACTCTGGGCCTGTGAGCAATTGATTCGCTCTCAAGCTTTTGATGTGGTCATTCTCGATCTGGCGGAGAGGGGAGTCATCACAAGCAGTGTTCATGCAAGACTTAAGAGGTCCTTGGAGAGATCCAATACTTCTTTAATTGTGCTTCGGGATGATGACTCCCTTTCATCCGATTCTGAAATGGGAAAGTTTGCATCGCCTGGTTCTTCTGCAGCAGGCAGAGTTGATTTTGGTTTCGTAGAGCCAGTGCGTGTTGAGTATGGTATCGATGGACCGGTATCTATCACTCCCACTATTCGCAGTACTATCGCGCGAGCGATTCTTCGTGCCGGAATGGGAGTTAGTGGTGGGGGTAAGAGTCTGGAGGTGAGTGTCTCTCCTTATGTCTCGAATCGCTTGTTTACGCATCCCCCGGTTCCCGATCGTCGTACATCAAAAAAGAGATGAGTTGAAGGATCGTCCCTTTGTTCTTCTTTCCTCATCGCAGGAAAATCTAAATATAGGTCGCTGTAAAGTCTTGCTTTGCTCCGCTTCGGCTAGCAAAGCCGGTGTTGAGCCGTCTATGACTTTTACCGAGGCTAGAGCTGTTTGTTCTCAATTGATCTGGAGGGCTTATGATGACAAGTTATACAAGAGTGCGCAGAAGAAACTGGCGGGAGAACTCATTGCACTATCACCAAGGATCGGTTGCGCTGAGCCTGGTATCTTCTTCCTCGATGCTCAGGGACTTGATCACCTGGGCGGCGAAGGCAAGCTTTGCCGAGATTTACTTAAGTTGGCTAGTCGTAATGGTTTTGTTGACGGGCGTGTCGGCATCGCTGGTTGCGCTTTTACTGCAAGGATAGCTAGTAGTTCGCTCAAGAAGCGATGGACAATTGTTCCGGCTGGTCAAGACCGCGATTTTATGGCGCCTTTGCCGGTTAGTCTTTTACCTCTGTCGAGCGAATCTCTGGCTAATCTTGAGGCTCTGGGTATTAAAACAATTGCTCAGCTGCTCGCTCTTCCAAAGGTTTCTTACGAAGGACGATTCTCTTCCGATGTGATCTCGGCTTACGAGTTAGCCAGTGCATCAGATCCTTTCTCTCCATCTTTACCTTTGATCGAGAAGAGTTTTGATGTTTTTTTCGATATCGGCTCTTCTCTAGACTCTCTCAAAGAGACTCTCTTTATTTTAAAAAGTATGCTCGATAAGCTTTCTTCCGAGCTGCTCAAAGAAGGACTGTCTGCCGATGAACTGACTTTGCGATTTTATAATGACAATGATTTGTTTGATGAAAGAGCGATCAAGCTGCTTCGTCCATCTGTAAACAGTCGATTCCTTCTTGATGTGGTGCGCTTATCTCTAGAGTCAAAACCTCTCAAGCGCGAGTTTACAGCAATCAGACTAATTGTTTCGCGCTTTAGCCGTGAGGCTTTTGAACAGATTCAAACCAAGTTGGGTTCGTCTCGAAATAATGAAAAGGAGGTCAATGATAATTCGGTTTTGCTTCTGATGCAAAGATTATCCTCTCGCCTTGGTGAGACCGCTTTGGTTAAGCCACTGGCTTCAGATGGTCATTTGATTGAAAATTCAGGCTTCTGGCAGCCGGTTTTGAGCCGCGCCTTGCCTTCTGAATTCCTACCGGTTGATAGTGCGTATGTTGATAAGTGTCTTGGTACACCTGGAAAGGATAACTTGATGCCTGGTCTTGTACTTAAGCGTCATGTGCCGGCTATGCCGGTTTTTGTCAGTAGCGTCAAAGGAGAGAGTGATTCTCCTCTTTCAGCTTCTCATAGTGTTCCTACTGCCGTTACTTACAAAGGGCAGTGGTATCAAATTAGTCGTGTCACTATGCCTGAGCGTATTTCGGGATTATGGTGGGAGGTTCCGGTGCGTAAGTCTTATTATGTAGCTTTGCTTGATAAGCTTTCGAGAAGAAAGTCTAGCCGAGCTACACCAGATAAGAAGTCGGACTTACCTGCCTTTATGACTGTTCTTTTGGTCTTTGATCACCAAGAGCAGTCCTGGTATGTGGAGGGTGTTTTCGATTGATATGGCTTCTCTCGACTATGCTGAACTTCACTGTCATTCAGCTTTTTCTTTCCTATCGGGGGCAAGTCAGCCTGAGACCTTGGTGGAAAGAGCGAGAGAAGTTGGTCTTTATGCCCTGGCATTAACCGATACTTTAGATCTTGGCGGCATCCCTCGTTTTGGACAAGCCGCCCGAGAAGCCGGTGTCGCCGGTATTATCGGGGCTGAACTGATTATGGAGGATGGGTTTCAGCTGGTTCTGTTGGCTTGTGATTTGAGTGGTTATAGCAATATCTCTTCTCTAATCAGTAAGGCCCGTATGAATAATGAGCGGGGAGAGGCGAGGGTTAGGTATGCGGATTTATTTGAAAATTCGGGCGGCTTGATTGTTCTTTCCGGCGACGAGAATGGAGCTATTGCTAGTGCCTTGCATAGGGGGGAAGAAACGAGTGCCGTTAAGTATTTGCGTAGACTGAAGGAGGTATTCGCTAGTCGCTTTTATATAGAGGTCTGTAACCACCATTTAGCCCAGGAAAGTCGAGTGGCCAGGCGTCTGATTGAGATGGCTGTTTCTAGTGGGGTGAATTGGGTTGTTGCTAATTCTTGCTTTTATGCAAGACCGGCTGATCGCATTGTTCATGATGCTCTTGTTTGTTTGAAACATAGAGTCACTCTTGATAAAGCCGGTAGGCGCTTGCGCCCTAACGGCAGTTGGTATATCAGATCTCCGGAAGAGATGCTTGCTATATGGCGAGAAGATCTCACCGGTATCAAGAATTCATTGCTTATCGCCGAACAATGTCGATTTCGATTAGGCTGGCTTGATCCGCCCCTGCCCGATTATCGTATGTCTGATGAAATTGCAGCTAGCATTACCGATGGTCCCTCATCGCTTTCGTCAATGAGTTATGGCGAGTTATTGCGTTATCTGGTCTTTCGTGGGGCCGAGGAGCGCTATGGAGAACTTGCTTCTTCGCCGGTTCACGTCAAGCAATTAGAGCATGAATTGGCTTTGATCAACAGTCTCAAGCTGGCGCCCTACTTCCTTATTATGTGGGATATAGTGCGATTTGCTCAGTTGCGTGGTATTGCCGTGCAGGGACGTGGTTCGGCAGCCAATTCCGCTGTTTGTTATTGTTTGAAGATTACAGCTGTCGATCCCATTGCCATGGATTTGCTCTTTGAGCGATTCTTATCGGAGGGGCGAAGTGAACCACCCGATATTGATTTGGATATCGCCCACCATGAACGAGAGCAGGTTTTGCAGTATGTTTATAACAAGTATGGTCGCTCCCATGCCGCCATGGTCTGTGAAGTGATTACCTATAGGGGGCGGTCGGCGGTAAGAGATGCTGCTTTTGTCTTAGGTTTCTCCCAAGAACAGGCCGATATGCTGGCTTCTCTGGCCGGTCATAGTGAGGCCCGCGGTGCCGCGGCCCGTTTAGCCGGCAGTGAAGGTGATGTCCTCTCGCCTCTTGGTTTTGCTGCTGATGACAGACGTATACAATTACTAATTAAGATTGTGTCTGGTTTACATCAACTACCCAGGCACCGTTCCATTCATGTGGGCGGTTTTGTTCTTTCGGCCAGTCCGGTATCGGAAGTGGTGCCGATTGAACCGGCTTCGATGGCTGATCGCACTGTTATTCAGTGGGATAAGGATGACCTCGATCTAGTTGGTTTGATCAAGATTGATCTGCTTGGTTTGGGTATGCTCACCATGATTCAAGAGGCTTTGAAGCTTCTACATAGTCATCGTGGTATCACTCTTGATATCGGTAAGCTCGATATGAAAGACGCTTCAATTTATGCGATGCTGCAGAAAGCCGATACAGTCGGGGTGTTTCAGGTTGAATCGCGGGCGCAAATGAATATTTTGCCCAAGCTTAAGCCGGTTTGTTTTTACGACATCATTGTTTCGATTGCCATCGTTCGACCCGGTCCAATACAGGGCAACATTATTCATCCTTATTTGCGGCGCAGACAGGGTCTGGAGCCGGTTCGCTATTTACACCCCAGTCTAGAACCAGTCTTGAAGCGTACTCTGGGGGTACCGCTTTTTCAAGAGCAGGGTATGAAATTGGCGGTAATTGCCGCTGGTTTTACAGCTTCTCAAGCTGATCAGTTGCGTAAGGTGATGAGTCATAAACGCTCGGTTGAGAAGATGGCTAAACTTTGTCATTCTCTAGCCGAAGGCATGGCTGGACGTGGTTTTAGCCAAGAAGCCATCGAAACTGTTACACATCAGTTGAAGGCTTTTGCCAGTTATGGTTTTCCTGAGAGTCATGCCGCTTCTTTTTCTTTGCTTGTCTATGCGTCGGCTTATCTGAAACGTTATTTCCCCGCCGAATTTTATTGTGCCATGTTGAATGCACAACCGATGGGCTTCTATAGCCCTTCTTCTTTGATTGGCGATGCCAGGCGGCATGGTGTTGTGGTTTTGCCTGCCGATCTGGCTTTTAGCCGTTGGAATTGCACCCTTGAACCAATTCTCAGTTCGGCTCCACAGACTAGTGAAGATTTTGGTGAAGATTTTGGTCAAGCTCTTAGTCACAATTTGGGGGATGATTCAAACCCTGACCTGCTGCCTCAACTAGGTGCATCGCAGTTGGCAACCACTGTCTTTGCCTTAAGGCTGGGTTTGAGATTTATCGACGGATTGGGTAGTCGTTCGGCTCTGCTTTTGGAAGCGGCCCTGCAAGAGGGACCTTTTACAAGTCTTGCCGATGTCGTCGAGAGAAGCGGCTTTTCTGCCGCCGAACTAAAAATATTGGCCCGGGCCGGTGCCTTTGAGACTTTTGTGAAAGGTAGGCGGCAGGCTCTCTGGCAGGTGCTTTCTCTTTTGAGTCCACGTCGGGCCACACCCTTGCTCGATTATTTGACTGGTACCGCAAGTAGTACCGATATCGAAGTGGAACTGCCTGATATGACCGAGATTGAGAATGTCATAGCCGACTATAGTACTGCTGGTTTGACTACGGGGGCGCATCCCATGACTTTCTATCGAGCCTGGTGTCGAAAGCGTTCGATAGTCAGTTGTCTTGGTTTGCGAAACGGCATAGACGGAGATGAAGTGGAAGTTGCCGGCGGTGTCATTTGCAGGCAGAGACCGGAAACAGCCAAAGGCTTTGTTTTTCTTACTCTCGAAGACGAGAGCGGTATGGCTAATGTGGTGGTCAATCCTAAGGTGTTTGAGGTCTATCGTCGATTGATCCTCGATAATCCTTATTTGAGGGTGCGTGGGCGTCTGCAACTAGAGCAGGGGGTCTGCAATGTTATCGCTAAACATTTTGATGTGCTGCCTGTCCTTAAGGATTCTGGCGTAGCTTCGACTGAATGCGAAACTTCTGACGGGGCGGCAGAACATAACCGAGGTCGCTCTCAATCCGTCTCTCAAAATGCCGTAGAGTTGACTTCTCGGAACTTTCGATAGAAAAAGAATAAAGACCGGAAAGTATGACAGGTAAAGCAAAAAGCATATACCAGGTGAAACTCTTTGGTCGTGGACTGTTGACCAGTAGCTTGCAGCCAAGCAAGTGCCAGAGCACGAAATAGACCGGTAGCGTTATGCAGAAAGGCTTCATTATTTCAGAGGCGGTCAAACCCATAAAGCCGCCTCTTTGAGCAAAACTTGTAAATTGAAAGAAATTTTCCGAAACTAGAAAGTGTAAGAACAAAACGATCAAATACGGCGAGACTAGGTAGAAAGCCATACTAGCCGGTAGAGACCATTTCTGCTGAGAGTCTGCTTGAGTAGATTTTTCTTCTATCTTGGCTCTATCTGAGGCAATTAGCTTGGAATTAGAGAGATAGTCCTGACTGCAAATACCTTTGCGCGAAGGAATGAAAAGATCGAGTAAGCCTATTGCGGCAGTGGCGTAGCGGAAAAGAACTGTGTAAAAAGAGATCTTCTTGTTCTCCTGGTAGTCCTCTTCTTGCAATCTCTTCCTTTCAAAGTTTTCTTCCACCAGCTTGAGATTGCAGACAAGCATGCCCGGAGTGGCTCTAAACTTACTTCTGAGAAAAATCAAGTCATACATAAAATTGCCCAGTGATATAAGGGCGCAGGAGATAAAGAAGGCTACTTCACTAGAGAAATGAACATAAACAGAAGAAGAGAGCATGCCCCGATTGAGGGTAAGAAACTCTTGGAATCGCATGATCTCGTTCAGATCGATCATGCTGAAGGCAAGCAAAACGATAAGAAGAGGCAATGTAAAAAAGACACAGGAATCTAAATAGATTATGCCGAATAGAAAAAACAGAAAGGTGGCGGGAATACTGAGCAAGTGGCCAAGATTGGTCTGATAGAAGTGAAAGGCAAAATAGTCGTGGACGAATTCACCACTGGCAAAAACAGTTAAGTAAAGCATTGGTGTCAGGAGCGATGCCTTAATGAGTCCATCGATTGCGCTTGCCTTTACTCTCTGACTGAGCGGCGCCGGCGGTAACTCGGGCTTTTCTTGCTTCTCTTGTCCGAGGCTGTCGAAATCAAACTTTAATTCATCGATAGACTGATAACGCGATTCAATATCTTTAGCCAACATCTTGCTGAAAAAATAGTTGAGATCGTGCAGCAAGTTCTCTGGAACTTCACCCTTGAGCATGTCTGCTCTAATTTCGGGCACCGGTGCTTCAAGATGATCAACTAAGACTTTGATGCCGTTCTTACTATTATATGGCGGTGCCCCGGTCAGGCATTCAAACAATAGGCAACCTAATGAATAGATATCGCTGCGGCGGTCGGTCTTTTCGCCGCGACATTGTTCGGGGCTCATATAAAGCGGACTGCCAAAGAAGTCACCGGTGCTGGTCAGCTTTTGTGAAACACCAGCAGCGGCGCCATCGATACCGGCAATGCCGAAGTCGACGATCTTGATTGTGCCAGTATCTCTCTCAATTAGAATATTAGAGGGTTTCAAATCTCTATGTATTATGCCTTGATTATGAATAAAGGCCAGAACATCAACTAGCCCCTCAAAGATTGGCTTAAGTTCCGATAAACTGAGCTTACCTTCGCGGCTGAGTTTGTAAGAAAGCGAGCGCCCCTCGACAAAATCCATCACTATATATGGTGACCCATCTTCCATGCCGAATTCACGCACGTTGACAAGCCCGGCATGCAAATTAGAAATCTTCATGAGAGTGGCTTCTCTATTGAATCTTTCGCCGGCAGAGGCACTACCCCAAAGACTCTCCTTCATGATTTTTAGTGCCACTCTTTCGCCGCTTTGGCTATCTGTGGCTTCATAGACCGTGCCCATGCCGCCCTGACCAAGCAATCTAGTCGGCACAAATTTGTTTGTCTTAAGCTTGATAGACTCTAGCTGTAAATTCATATCTTATTTTCCTGCTAGAGGGATGATTAAGTTGAAGAAGATCAATATGGGTATGAGTCCATAAAAGAGAAATTTGAAAATCACCGAGCTGATGCCGCTTCGGTCTTTGCTGCGTAAAGATGAAATCGTGTCCATACAGGCGAGCATCTGCCAGCCAATTAGTAGCTGCAAAATCAAAATAGAACCAGGTACTTTAAGTAGATGCACCACTCTTTCTCGATCGATAATAAATTCGATAAAGAGAAAAAGATAGGGCATTATGAACATGGCCAGAAGACTAGCGGTGAAGGGCAAAGGGGCCTTTCCTTTATCAAAGACTACTCGATTGTCTGTCAGTCTTTCGGTCATTGCCGCCCAGTCGAAAGCCGAGTTTCCTTGCAGGGGAGGATGAGAGAAGAAGACTCTAAAGGAATCGCGAGCTCTTTGAAAATGTCTAGCTGTGGCTTCTAGAAAATCCATGGTCTTTCCTTCTTTGTCTAGGGTCGTTAGTCCGAAAAAGGCTTTGCCGATAGTGCATTGCATGGCGCTCGATTCTAGAACAGCGTCATAAAGCCAGCTATAGATGGCAATAAAGCTCAGACCCCAGATGACTGTGTAGGGAAAGTTGAGAGTGGCATGGAGCAGACAGTTGAAGAATACTAGAAAGATAAGAATCGGCACCAGAGCGGCTGTCAGAGACTCAATCAGACAGACGAGCGAGAGCGCCAAGATAATAGAGATTTGCGGATATTGTTCAGCAAAGTGACTAAGGTCGGTAGCCGGCAGCGCCACAAAGATAAGCGGCACCACCACCAAGACTTTGAAGAATCCGTCTAGAAGTTGGGCTTTAACCCTTGCTTTGCGCAGTTTCTCTGTTTCGCAAACAGTATGTTCCGGAAGTTTACCTGCTTCTATGCTTTCCAGATCTTCTCTGAACTGAGCCGCTGTCTGAAAACGCTCCGCTGGATTTTTGCTCAGGGCTTTCAAGACGACGCTATTGATAAAGCCTGTAAGCTCCGGGCGAGACTTTATTTCTTTGATCAGGGGTGGAATTTCTTTTAGTTGACTGAGGATTATCTTGACGCCCACTTTGCCATCAAAAGGTGGCTTGCCGGAAAGCATTTCGTAGAGAATAATGCCGAGCGAGTAAATGTCGCTTAGGGCGTCTGCTTTCTCTCCCTGGCACATTTCAGGGCTCATATAATGAGGGCTGCCAAAGAATTCGCCGGTGGCCGTTAATGTACAGGTGTCCTTTTCGGGGTCGAGCAGAACCGCTGCTATACCAAAGTCGACTACTTTCACTTCATAGTCTTGGTTTTGGTTTCGCACCACAAGCAGATTAGCCGGCTTGAGGTCTCTATGAACCATCTGTGCCTTATGAGCGTACTCAATAGCAGACAAAATTTGTTTGAAGAGTTTGGCGCTCAGCTCAAAGTCTAGCGCCCCTTCTCTCTCTAAAAGGTCGGCAAGACTTTCACCTTCTACATATTCCATAAGAATATGTGGATAGAGCGTTTCTTCTCCCTCCAAAAGGAAGCTTTTATCGTAGGTCTTGACGATATTTGGATGCTTTAGTTTTATTGCACTTGCTTCTTCTTTTAGAAAACGTGTTAGCGCTTCTTCGCTATTGAGCAGTTTGTCGTTAAGCAGTTTGACGGCATAGATTTCACCATTATGCAGGGACTTTACCTTATAGACAGTGCCCATACCGCCAACGGCAACCCGCGTCAGAGGCTCATAATGTTTCAATAAATCTGGTGGAAAATTGGTCTCGCCATGGCCGGCCCCGCTTGCTAGAACAAGACTAGGAGATTTGAAGCCGGAAGACCCGGTGTCGAGAAGGTTTTGCGACCGCTGGGAGTAGACCACGCAGTTATCCTGCCTTTTAGAAAACCGATAGATGGCTGTGGCATAACTATAGGCTTAACACGCCGCTTGGCAACCGGCAAGTAGGAAAAACCCCAGGATCTTGCAAGTAACGCGAAATCTTTACTTTATTCTCTGACCAATTACTTTTGATGCAGAGCTAGTTCTCTTTGAAGACTATCTGATTGTCTTCAAATTTTTCTATCACCGCCAGCGAATGAATGCGGGTCAAGGGCAAATTCAAATCCTGAGCCAATTCGGCCAAGGCTTGGCGTCCACCTTCAAAAGACTTTTCAATCACGGCCCCGATGCCGACCAAGTTGGCACCGCTGGTTTTCACTAGTTTGACCAGGGCTTTGATAGTACGAGCGCTGGCTAGAAAGTCGTCGATGATCAAAACAGAGTCATCTTTACTGAGATACTCTGGCGACACAATAAGCTCTACTACTTTGCCGTGGGTATGGGATGGGGCTGATTCTTTATAAGGGTTTTCAGCCATGGTCACAGGCTGGTTCTTTCTGGCAAAAACCAAGGGCACTTCCAGTGCCAGGGCTGCCGAAAGTGCGGGCGCAATACCGGAAGTCTCGGCAGTGAGAATTCTGGTTGTACCAAGCCCGGAAAAATGTCTGGCGAATTCTTCACCTATTTCTTTCATGAGCTTGGGATCAATTTGATGATTCATGAAAGAATCGACTTTCAAAATACCTTTGCCTAGGTATTTTCCTTCTTTTTTGATTTTGTCCTTAAGTGCCTGCACGTTATCTCCCTTTCTTATCTAGCGTCTTTATCTAGCGCCTTTATTGAGCTCCGGTGTAAAAGCCCGGCAACTTTTCATTGAGAAATTCAATTTCAAACTTTTCCGGTTTATATTCTTTGGTCTTACTGTTTGCCATTTTTTCCTGGGCGGCGGCATCCTTGCCTTCCAATTTGTCTAAGATAGCTAGATGAAATAAGGCGGCTGGACGGGCATGCTCATCCGAGAGGCATTTCTCTAGATCTCTGCGGGCATTAGAGTAATCGCCTGTGATTATTTCGTAAGTCCCTCTGGTATCGTAGGCGGTGATAAAACCGCCATCAATTCTCAATGAAGCTTGAATAGCCTTTTGGGCTCTTTCTAGTGATTGGGGATCTTTGAAAAAGTTCAATGAATACCAGGCTAAGTTATTGAGCACCATTGCGTCTCTAGGAGCAAGCTTCAAAAGTCTTTCTTGCACTTCTATGGCTTTGCTAAAGTTGTTCATGCGAGCTTGCAATAAAGAATATAGCTTCAGACATTCTTGATTATTCGGTTCTTTGGTGAGTACAAAAGAGAGATCTTTTTCAGCCTTTTCAAAGCGCTCCAATTCAATCAGTGCTTGTCCTCTAGCCGATAGCAGACTTAAGTCGTCTGGGAATTTCTGCAAGCCCTCCTCAACCTTGGTTAGACCGTGGAGAAATTTCTTTTCTCTCAATAACTGGGAAGCTTCTTTTCGGAGCAAGAATTTTTCCACTTGTGCATTGTTCTCCAGCCGTTTGTCGGCAAGCTCGGTGAGCAGGGGGCACAAAGAAATAAGGGCTGCCGCTGCCGCTAGCGTGAAGCGCCAGTTCTTAGAACCTTTGAGACTAGTCCTGTCTCCGGCAGTAAGTAAGAGAGCCGACAAAATACCGGTGAAGAAACCGGCAAGGTGGGCGGCATTATCCATAAAGTCGCTTGTCAGACCAAGTAAAAAGCCATAAAGAAGAAAAATCAAAAGAAGAACTATTTGGGCTTTAGATAGTCTTTGCGAAAGAATGGCTTTTTCTCTTTTTAGCCATGAAACCGTGATATAGGCCCCAAGCACTCCGGCTATGGCAGCCGATGCTCCCACTGAAGTTCTAATCGGGTCAAAGAGAATACTGGTCAATCCACCAAGGATGCTTGCCAAAAAGTAGATGAAAATATAACGATTCTTGCCAAGCGCTGTTTCGGCCAGCGGACCGAACTCAAATAGGAAGTAAGCGTTGCAGGCAAGATGCAGTATGCTGGCGTGCAAAAATGAATAGCTCAAGAGCCTGTAGTATTGCTTTTCACTTATTGTGAGCGGACCAAAGTTGGCGCCGGCTTTGAGAAGCAGGTCGCCGTCCAAGGCAAAGAAATTAAAGCCACCGAGGTTGAGCAAAAAGATGTAGAGAACAATAAGAACAAGCGCCATCGATAAGGAGAAGCTTTTGGCTCGACTTCTACTCATCTCGGCTCGTGTTTCTTTGGCGCTGTTCATTGAAGGATTATTCTACTCTGGTTGATCCTGTAGAATTTGGGAAAATTGGTTGGAAAACCGGGGAAGTCAATATGAATATCCTTGTTGCTTTGGACTCTTCTGAAAGTTCAGATAGAGCGATTGAATTTATTCAACGGCGACCTTGGTTGGATAAAGACCATTTCTTGATAATCAGTGTGGTGGAGGCAGATAAGGCCGATGTCAGTATGGCTTCGGCGCTGACAAAGACCAGTGAAGCCTTTTTTGGGGACTGTGAGAAAATTTTGACCAAGGCCAGAGATGCCGTTAGAGCTGCTTTGCCGCGCAACAAGGTCGAAACTCGCATACTGACCGGCCCGGTGAAAGATACTATAATCGACTGTGCTCGCGAATTTGCCGCCGACTTGATTGTTATGGGGTCGCAAGGCCGGCGTGGTATCAATCGTTTTATTATTGGTAGTGTGGCTGAAGCAGTTTTGCGCGGTGCACCGTGCTCGGTGCAAATCATCCGCAAGAAAGAATAGCTTAAAGAAAATAGCTTAATGAGAGGATCTGAACAGTGAGAGTAATGCTTGCCATCGACGGTTCTGAATGTTCCAAGTATGCTCTGGATCATGTGACCAAACGCCCCTGGCGCCAGGAAGATTGTTTTTTGATAGCGCACGTTGTTGAGCCTATGCCGGTTGATATAGGGATAGCCTATGTGCCTAATGCCTATAGTCAAACTGATGGAGCTGTTGCCGAAGCAGCCAATGCCTTGGTGGCGGCAGCGCTGAAAGAGCTGAGAGAGGCTTTGCCTGATGCTGCAATAGAGAGCCGAGTTGCCTTTGGTATGGTTAAAGCCGAACTGGTGGCTATAGCTAAAGATTGGCAAGCCGACTTGATGGTGATGGGTAGCCATGGCCGCAAAGGCTTCAATCGTCTGCTCTTAGGGTCGGTGGCCGAAGAAGTGATGAAGGCGGCGCCTTGCTCGGTTGAAATAGTCAAACACCATTAATCCGTGCAATTTATAGATTCAAAAGAGAGAGAGTCTTTCAGCGAAAGACTCTCTCTTTACTTTTCGATTATTGTCTGCAGATCTATTGAAGCGTGTAGGCAGCCATTCCCGCGCTCATTTCGGGAGTCATTTCAGATGGAACCGACTTGAGCTGTTCAAATTCCAGTTCCGCTTCCTCTTGCGTTGGTCCTAGGCGTTTCTTTGTTTTGCAGTTCTTGTAGAGTTCCGCTCCCAGAACTTTGAGTGCATAGAGAATACCAGTCAGCTCTCTGCCGCTATCTGTTAATGAATATTCCACACGCGGCGGCACTTCGGCAAAGGTAGCGCGAGATACCAGACCGAGTTCGGTGAGCTTGCGCAGCCTCTGGCAAAGCGTTTTTGCGCTCACACCTTTCAGGTCTTTGAGCAGCTGAGTAGTGCGTTTGGGGCCGGTTGCGAGATCAATGAGAATTTCAGAGGTCCAGCGCGGGCTCAATACTGAAAGACCGAAATCAATTAGTCTGGCATCGTCTTTTCCTAAATTGTTCATATATTCTCCTGAACTCCTATTTCAAAACAGCTGCACCGTTCACGTTTTAATGGTCGCTTGAATTGCCACTGCTGCCATCGTTCCAAGTGATGAATCCGTTTTACTCAAACTGATGGGCCACCTTTTTCTCATCATCCTCTCGGCTTAAGCGATGAGTCTCGCGTGAGAGTTTGTGAGATTTTTTGAGCATCGCTAACAATTACTATATAGATGGTTCAATTTGCTTGAACAGCCAAGCCAAAACAAGAGTTACTCGTTCAAATCTTGCTTGGCTGCCACTTCGTCGGCAATTTCGCCAGTGCTATAGCGGGTACTGCTGGCTTTTCCGTGCAATGTCTCAAGATTGGACAAAAAAGCGTCGCGAAGCATTTCTTGTTCGCTTAGGTGCTGTTCTAGTTTTTTCAGACCGCTCTTCAATATCTTCTCAGCCTGACTATAGTCGCCTTGCTCGATGAGCCTGGCGCCAGCCTGCAGGTAAAGGTCGAATTCGCTTTCTCGTTTCTTGTCTAACATCGGTCTAATCAGGATAATGACACGCTAGACCCATCATCTAACAAAGACCGCCTGCTTACATCACTCCAAATAGCTACTTACTGGTCGAGCAGCTCTCAAATTTTCAGCTGGATGCAATATTTGCCCAAAATTGACTCATGCTTCCGGTTGATTACCGCGAGGTGAATATTGGGTGCCAATGTCATGAAAATCAATCAATTATCATGATTGGTAGGGCGAAACTAAAGGTTGAGCCCTTACCTTGTTCACTTTCGCACCATATGCGGCCGCCATGCGAGTCGATGATTCTTTTGCAAAGATACAAACCTAGACCGGTGGAAGCATAGTAGCGTTTGCCCGAAGCCGCCTGCCAAAAGCGTTGAAACAACTTGGGTTTATCTTCTTCGCTAATGCCTTTGCCGTTATCTTCAACAGTAAGAATGGCTTCGCCTTCTCTGTAAGAGATACTGGTTTTGACCCGGGCTCCGGCCTGTGAATACTTGAGCGAGTTATCGATGAGATTTTGTATAACTCTTCTGATTTCTTCCGGATCTAGCAGGACAAGCTTGACTTCATGAGGCTTCTCGAAAGTTAATTTGATTTCTTTACTATCGGCAAGTGGAGCTAGTTCTTGGGTTACCCTTTCGGTTACCTCGGCCAAGTCGAAGGGTCCTAATGATAGATGTTTGGCTCCAGAATCGTATTTATATACGTCAAGCAAAGTTAGAACGAGGTTGTATAGAGCATCGTTGCTTTGATGGATTGAGTTGAGAATCTGCTTCTGATCTTCAGTGACGTCGCCGAAGTCCCCTTCCATCAGCAATTTGAGGGCTCTGTTGGCGGCCAGTATAGGTGTTTTTAGATCGTGGGTCAGTGTGGCTACAAAATCTTCTCTCTGCTGGGCCAGTTTCACCCTATCGGTAATATTGTCGAACATAGCTACCAAGCCTGGTTCGGCGGCTAGTTCCGAATTGACCGGCCAGACCGACCAATCAAAGAATCTCTTATCTTCTTTGCCGAAAACTCCCACCTCGGCTTGCACTTGATAGGTTTGTCCCATTTCGATAGCTGGGCTGAAGCGCTCAGGCGATAGACCTGGACAAATCTGCAGAAATGATTTGCCGATAAGTTCACTGCGATCTTTTCTGGTCGACAACTCTAGAAATGCATCGTTTACTTCTTCGACAAGCAGGCTGCTGCTCAAGCGAACAATGCCTACCGGTGCAGATTCCAATATGTTCTTTGTCACTTTCTTTTCAGTTTCAAGAATTTTGATTGAGAGCTGTTTTTCCCGCAAAGCTTTTTCTTTTGCCAAAATATAAGTATCTATGGCATAAGACATGTCCATGAAAATTAGCTTGGTTAGCGCTGCAATAGTGCGACCATAGGTGTCTTTGTCTAGAATATCGACCAGAACATTTTTTATGTAAATGAGCGCGTCGCAATAGGCGCCTAGATACCATTTGGGGTCGAGGTTGATACGGTGGTGAGTGCTGCCGATACTCCATCTTTCGCGTACATATTCTTCGCCGTAATCACCCTTGGTTAGGCGGCTAAAGTACTGATGCTGGGCTGCTTTCGCCCGTTCCAAAACTTGGTGATTGGGAAAGAAAGCCGATGTTTCGGGGTTGGATAGGAAGTGTGCATAAAGGTGATCCATCATCGGCGCCAGATGCGGTTCCAGAATCTTATCGACATTTCTTATCAGGGCTTCGTCTTCTGGACTGAAACGGAGAAAGGCTTTGCGCTTGACGACTTCTTCTTGAGCGGGCATTTCGCAGCTCGTGCTCAGCTCTTGGGCAGTTTCTGAAAGCTTCTTGGGTGCATTTGTTTCCATCTCTGGGCTCTCTTTCTTCCTTTCCGCTTGCATAGTGTACTATGTTAGCGTTATTGCCAATGTTCAAGAAAAGCTCCAGTGGAGCAAAAGCGGAGTAAAGGCGTGAGCGAGCAGGAAAAGATCAAGGTGCTTTTAGCCGAGGACCATGCCCTGACAAGAATTGGTTTGAAAACGGTTTTGTCAAGAACCTCTGACATAGTCGTAATCGGCGAAGCTGAGAACGGGCAGGATGCTATCGATAAAGTGCAGGCTTTGTCTCCCGATGTTGTCCTCATGGATGTTGGTATGCCTGTGATGGACGGCATCGAAGCGGCCGGCAAATTGAAGGTCAGCCATCCCCACGTCAACATTATTATGCTTACATCTCATGACAATGACAGCGATATTTTCGCTTCTTTGTCTGCCGGAGCCGGCGGCTATTGCTTGAAAGATGTTTTACCTGAGCGTCTTTACACAGCGATTCGCTCTGTCAATGCCGGAGATATTTGGCTCGATTCTTCAATCGCCAGCCGCGTGGTTCGCCTCTATAGCGGTAGTGGCGCAGCGGGACCTTCTAGCAGTACAAGCAATATCGGTCATTCGGGCGGCAGCATAGGTACCGGTTCTTCAGATCATGGAGTTTCAGTAAATGGTACTGGTAGTGGTGCTGCGAATGTCGGGTCCTCTTTCGCTGGTTCTGAGAGAAGTTCTGCTGAAGCCGGCCAGCCGTCAAGAGATAACGCGTCAACTTCTACTTTTGCTCATCATGCAGCTATGCCTGAACTGCCCGAGCCTCTTTCACCAAGAGAATTGGAGGTTTTGAGCTTGCTTGTGGAAGGATTGAGCAATCAGCAAATTGCTGACCGCTTGATTATTTCTCTGGCAACAGCCAAGACCCATGTGCGCAACATCTTAAATAAGCTAGCGGTGGATGATCGCACCCAGGCGGCAGTGCAAGCCATGCGTCGCGGTTTGGTCTAATTTCAACTTGCGGCAAAATTTAAAGTTGAGAATTTGAACTTTTTGTCTTCAAATTACGTCTTATATATTACGGACTGCCGGTCATTTTTCGGGGTTGGGGGAGACTTCCTCGCCGGCGTCCCTTTTATTTTATGAAGATGTCCATCTTTTAGGCTAAGGGGGGCTGTCGTTGCTGAATTCTTGAACGCAGTAGACAGTGCGAGGCATGATCACAGCTACACCCACTCCCACTACTCTGTGTCTGGGATTGAGAATATTTGCTCGGTGGTTGGTTGGATCTTCTGGCGGTTCATTCATAAAATTGAACTGCACTTTTTCCACTATTTTAGGGAAGTCGTAAAAGTCTTTTTGCCAGCCGATATTTTCCCATACACCGGCGGCGATACCAGCTTCTCTGACCCGATCCATTGGCATTCGTCCTTCTGGATCTCTGTGATCAAAAAAGCCTCGTTTGGCCATATCTTCGGCATAAGCGCGCGCTACTCGGCTTAAGGAAGAGCTTTTGGAAACTGGTGGCAGACCGCAAGTGTTGCGGTCTCTATTTATTAGTTGCAACATGTGATCTTCAAGAGCGTCGATATTTGGTTTCGGTCTGTCGGCAATATCACCGCCCACTTCTTCTTCTGCTTCTTGAGGAGGTGCTTCTCCCGACATTCGCACTTTCGGCTTAAGAACTTGGGGGGTGTAGCCTTGAAAGCTGACCAAGCAGTTGATCGTACTAATTTTGCTGCCCCTTTGTCTGGCAATGCTGGCCTTGAGATTACCGGCGTTGCGTTTTTGCAAGATAAAATCAGCCGCAGGACCAGAATCGAGCCCTTTGCCATCAAGGGTCAAAAGTACATCACGGGGGGAAAGTCCTAAATCGTTAGCTATGCCACTGCCGGTGAGACCGGTAACATAAAATCCCCGCACTCTCTTGCCTTGTATGAGCACGGCGGCCGGCACCCCCCAGGCACCCAGTGCTTTTGAAACTGTCTGCGCATTTGACAGTCCATAAATGGGCTGAGCCTCTTTACCAGCCTTGGCCTCTTCTAAATTAATAGCCGCAAAGCTCAAGACTAGCAAAGCTGCCAGCGCACCGAAAACTGCAGTTTTTTCTCTCTTGCTATTGAAAGTCTTTGAGGTCGCCATTTGAGTTGCCCGCTTGATTCTCTTGTCTGTTTCGTTTTCCTTGCACTCTTCTAATTCTACTCAATTTTCACAGAACAAGATTATTTCAGACGCCCGAGCGCTCGGTCGGCGCCGTAGCGGGCGGCGACATAGGCATTTTCCAGGCACTGTACGCCAAACAGACTGGAGTGGTTGAGGGTGTAAAAGGGATTCTTTCTACCCTCATTAAGCAGATTCTCTAGTCTCCTAAAATAACCAGTTACAGGCGCCGCCATGGCATGTCCCCAGCGGGTCGGCACCACTGTCTCTATATTCGACCTCTCTAGACCGGTTCTAGAGTTCAGTTCTTGCGCCACCTGCGTCAGCAGTTCGACTCTGTCGCTGCCGAAAAGTAAGCTTCGCCCCTGCGAGCCGGGCTGGAAGGGGCTATAGACAGTGAGAATAGAACCCATGGACGGATTGTAGTTACCTGCACTTCTTAAGACACTTTCAGCTGGAATGAAGTCATTAACCAATGAAGTTTCCAACGGAGTCTTGCTCAAGTTGAAGTTCTCGAAATTCGAGAACTGCTTCAACTCCTTTTGGTAGACAAAGTTCGATACAAGGTAAGAGCCATAGCGAAAACTGTAGAGCGGTCCCTTCTCAGCGTTCGATATGCCCTGCAGAATTCTGCCCGCTACTATCGGTGGTGCGGCAACAATGACATGTTTGCAGGCGATTTTTCTTATGCTGTCGTTCACTTGATATAGTACATCAGCGCCGTCGCCTTTCACTTGCACCGACCAGACAAAAGCGTTTGTGGTTATATGTTCGTTCAGACGCGCTGCTAGAGCCTTTGAGATGGCTCCATTGCCTCCCGGAAAAGTGTAAATTGCTTCAAATAGATCTTGCAATAAATACAGACCAGCAAGGGTCGAAATCTCGGAGGACGGCAGACAAATGGAGGAAAGAAGAAAGCGGTCGATGAATTTCAGAAAGGGCTGACCGAAGCCGGTCAAGATTTCCGCCAGTTTGATGGAGTCTAGTTTGCTTTGATCAGGCTTGATACCATCGATAACTGAAATTACGGCTGTTTCGCTATGGACCTTTAGAAGCTTACTCAGCTCAGACAGTTCTTTCGAAAATCTGCCGTCCTTTTCAGCTTTTGTTTCGGCGAGATTGAGTTTTTGTCCGTCATCCAGAATCAAGTCCATCGGTCTAATCCCCGAGCAAGTCGGCTTTAAACCTAGTTCCTGCAAAAGTGGATCGACAAGTTCAAGGTCGCAAAAGTAAGCGGCGCCCAGAGAGTAGGGCAGACCTTTTCTTTCTTCGAGGCTGCTTTGTCCGCCGGGATTTCCAGCTTCAAGCAAAACAGTCTTGTAGTTTCTTAGTTTGTAAGCTGTAAGCAGTCCGGTGATTCCTCCCCCTACAATGACGAAGTCAGCCGAATCTGAAGTTTCGAGTTTCGATGATTTACTCAGCTTGGACAGATCTGGCAGATTCCCGTCTCTTAAGGCATGACCTTTATCAGGATCGTCTCCTCTATAGTGCTCCACCGTAAGCGCTTGCTCTTCCCCCGCTACCCGATGGTTCAAACCGAACACTCCTAAAGCCGATAGAGCGAGTAGCTCTTTCAAGAATTGGCGTCTGTTCTTGATTTCCTGAATATTCATGAATTTTTTTGCTCTGCTCTCTTCGGTTTTCTTGGGCGTTTCTTTGTCTTTTGAGCCTGCACTTGACTAGTTATTGTTGATTGAACCTTTAGATAAATGGGGCTTGGCAACATAAATGGTTACAATTTGCTGATTAACAATTCTACCCAGGCATTTAGCTGCGAGGCTCTATGGATAACACCGTAAAAGGAAATTCGGCAACAGGAAATTCGGCAACAGGTAGTTCGGTAAGAGGAAGTTCGGCTGTGGAAACAAAACGTGAGAACCTACGTGAGAACCTTATTGATGCCATCAATCGCATCAAGCAAGGCGGCGCACCAAAGTATCACCAGAAGTTGAAAGAAGAAAATAAACTCTTCGTTCGCGACCGGCTGAAACTTCTCCTCGACCCTGGTTTCGAAGTCGAAGATGCGCGCTTTGCCAATTGCCGAGATAAAGAGCTTCCAGCTGACGGCGTAGTCACCGGCGTCGGCCAGATAGAAGGTAAAACAGTCTGCTTCATGGCTAATGACTCCACTGTTAAAGCCGGCTCTTGGGGCTGGCGCACTGTCGAGAAAATCATTCGAATTCAAGAAACTGCCGCTAAGCTTAAAGTGCCGATGATTTACTTGGTCGATTCAGCCGGGGCTCGAATCACCGACCAGATCGAAATGTTCCCTGGTCGCCGCGGCGCTGGACGCATTTTCCACAACCAGGTTCAGCTTTCAGGATACATCCCCCAGATTTGCTTACTTTTCGGACCCTCGGCAGCTGGTGGTGCCTACATTCCGGCTTTCTGCGACGTGATCATCATGAATGAAGGCAGAGCTTCCATGTATCTTGGCTCGCCTCGCATGGCTGAAATGGTTATCGGTGAGAAAGTAACTCTTGAAGAGATGGGCGGTGCCAAGATGCACTGTTCAGTGAGTGGTGTGGGCGATGTCTTGGTCAAATCAGAAGAGGAAGCTATTCAACTCTGCAAAGACTATCTGCGCTTCATGCCCAGCAATTGCGACCATAAGGTACCCAATCTTTCTGCTATCGAACCGAAAATGCAAGAGAAGAATCTCGAGCAGGTAATCCCTGAAAAGGAAAGTGTCACATTTGACATGTATCAGGTTATCGATAGATTGATCGACGAAGGCTCCTGGTTTGAAATGAAGAAGCTCTTCGCCTCCGAACTGATTACTGGGTTCGGGAGAATCGGCGGACGAGCCGTCGGCATAGTAGCTAATCAACCCAGGGTAAAAGGGGGTGTACTCTTCGTTGATTCAGCCGATAAAGCCTCTCGATTTGTCTGGCTTTGTGATGCTTTTAACATTCCCCTCCTTTTTCTCGCCGATGTTCCAGGTTTCATGATCGGCACTAAAGTAGAGAGAGATGGCATAATTCGTGCTGGCGCCAAAATGGTCTCCGCTGTCTCTTCAGCGACTGTGCCAAAAATTTCGGTGGTTGTGCGCAAAGCCTATGGAGCTGGTCTTTATGCTATGTGTGGTCCTGCCTTCGAGCCAGATGCCTGCTTGGCCCTTCCAACTGCCTGGATTGCTGTGATGGGACCAGAGGCAGCGGTAAATGCCGTTTACTTCAACAAGATAATGGAACTGCCCGAGTCGGAGCGTCCCGCCTTTGTCGAGCAGAAGCGTGCTGAGTACCGCGAGGACGTTGATCTATACAAACTTGCTGCTGAATTGGTTGTCGACGATATCGTTCATCCACTTTCGCTACGCAACGAATTGATTGCAAGATTCAATGCTTATGAGTCAAAAGAGCAAGCTGGCTATAAAAAGAAACGCAGCGTTTTGCAAGTCTAATCTGCTTTTGGGCTAGTAAGCCAAGCGAAGCTGTCGAAGTTGCTCGATTGCAATTTTTACTTGCCTACATAAGTGCGATTCATTGATCAAAGAGGAAGTAACTGTTAGAAGTTTCTTCCTCTTTGATTTTCAGATTAATAGAACAAATATGCTTATTTACAGCATGATCGGTCTATTATCAGGGTCTACTGCTACAAGCACGAATCTTCCTCTAGCGCAAAGTTGTCTGTCACCAGTAAGAAGATTCTCGCCAACCATATCAACCGATACTGTCACTGATGTTCTTCCCACCTTTTCGATTTTGCCCACGAGTTCAACTAAGTGTCCGGTTTTTACTGGTGTCTTGAAATCAACCTTTTCAGAAGAAGCAGTCACCATAGCCTTTCTTGTGAATCGAGAAGCTGTAATAAAAGCACTTTTGTCCATTAACTCAAGTGCATGACCACCAAACAGAGTTCCATAGTGATTTGTTTGGTTGGGAAAAACCATCTCGCACATCCGAGTCTCCATAGTTAAATCTTCAGAAGATTCTGAGTGTTCTTCTGCTACTGCGGTCTGAGTTGTAGGTACTTTTGGTCTTGAAGAAGTCTTTCGTGGCATAAATCCTCCTTGCCTCGAAGAGGTGATTGCAAATTCATTCAGGTGGGTAGCCTGGCTAGCTAAGAGCATTACAGTTGCGGGACAGCGGTGGAATTGCACCACACTTCCCCCACCAAATGGCAAACAGTTCTGTGCGCCATTCCGGAGTTTTTCTGAATGAGTTCATTTTGGTCAGCTACAAAGTATGTGTTACTTTGCTTCTGCCCTCAATAAGTTTATCACTGAGGCAGTGCAATGATTTTTGGACTAGGTGAATTGCCATTTTTTTTGCGAATAGGTGCCATCTTCATCTAGTTCTTTGACTATTACTGTCTGGCTTCTTCTGATCCGGATAGAGAAAGAGCATTCTTAGCGAGATTAATTTTGGCTGCTGTTTTGAACTTTTTGAACAGCATTTACGTTGTTAGTTATAGAGGAGAAAAAAAAAGATTTTCTCGAGAATTTCTTTTTTTTTTGTGGAGGTGATTCTATGAACATAGAAAGAAAACAAACTTTAGAGAAGCGTCCCTATCGCAAGAATCAGTTATCTTATGTTGTTCGCTATATTGCAATGTTGCCGCTTGGGCAGATCTTTACAACGCGGGAATTGCTCCAATTTGTTGAGCGTAGAGCCCCGTTAGATTATTTTCTTTGTATGCAAGTCAAGGCTGGTGTACTAGAGAGACTAGCGCGGGGCGTCTTTAGGCGGTTTCGAAAGAGTAATCGGACAATACCTGACGCCGAAATTTCGGCAATCAAGAGATTTGCATTTGCCGGAAGATACTTGCCTGCTGGGTCAGTTATGAATTCGACCAAGACCGATGCGATTAGGCTTTGCACTCATAAGCCTGAACAGAAGCACCAGAACAATACCAGATTCTTAAGTCTAGCTGGAAGTTCCAACTTCCTTAGTCAACAGTTCATCGACTTTGATTTTGACAAGGGATATTCGATTCGGTTCTCTAGGATCAAGATGAAGGCTATAGGTAATCGAAAGGCACTTCTAGGAGAAACCGAAGCTGGTCGAGTCTTTCGAGCTATTTGGTTGAATGGGGAGGAACTCTGTACTCCAGAGGTTGTTCAGGCCGCTTATGCAAGTCTAAGTCGAAAGGAGCGTCAAGTCGTGGCTTCTCTGAGGCAATTTCTGCCGCAATGGATTAGTGATAAGTTGCCTTTGGCTCCGAGCGAGGTTTTGCAGGTACTTTTGTCACGTCCAGCATATCTTAAGAAGGGTCGCACAAGAGAATACAAGATCCCAGGCGGTCGATTCTATGTCAGATGAAAATTGCTAGATTAGCTCTAAGGACCGAAGGAAGTACCAAAGAGAGAAGCGGTGCTCGATGAGGAACTGTAGAATTTTTCGAACTCAGACTTGTTCGCAAAGAATTGGGACGCTGGGAGCGCCTTAAGTTTGTCGGTCTTTGAGGAGAGTTCTTTCATATATTGAGAAAAAGAAACTGAAAGATTATCTAGTCTTTTTTCAAAAACTGCCTCTATGAAGTAGTTATATCCTTTCTTATTGTTCGCCTCAACGAGCTTAAGAAACTGCTTAAGCTTGCCATGTTTGATCAGGAATAGGGCTACTTGTCTTTGTTCATATTCATGCTCTGCGTTAGCGTGTTTGGCATCTGTGACTATGTCTTTCAAATGTAGCGACACTCTCTCTTTCCCGCCCATATATTTTGGAACCCAGACTTCTGGAAGTCCTAGGATGAGGAAGAGAGAGTTCGACTCCTCGGTGCTTTTGGGATAGCCCCAAAGCTGATCGAAAATAGTTGGAATTCCCTCTTCTGCCCAGAAGTCCAGTTGTTTGTATTCGCCAAGTACTGTATGCATTAACTCATGGAAAAGAATTTCGATACCGACTCCATCGAAAGTTACCACTGCGTTAGGCCCCGCCAGGTAGACCCCTTGCACTTTGTTGTAAAAACCTAGCTTCTGCTGGAGAAAGGCTCGGGATGTGGGTTTGTCACGGAAGATAAAAATTGATCTTGGGAAATTGCCTTTTACCTTGATTAGATTTCGGTCTGCGAAGTTGATGAATGCTTCTGAGATTTCAGCATAGTAGTTGAGCCGGCTTTCTTCGATATCTCCGTAGAGAGTGAAATGAGGTGTCATCACAGATGAGGGCATTTGCCCGGCTACTAGATCTGGAACAGTTACTTTTCGGTCAGGAAGTGGACCTAGACCTCGACCGTTAAGTGAGAGTTTGAGAGAAGCGGCACCGTCTGTGGCGCTTCTTGCTAAGTCTCCTTGCTTTAAGGCAATCTGGGCGCTTAGAGCCAGTGCTTCGAAGAAGATTTTGTTTCCGGCTAAACGAATACATTCGTTGATTGCCTTGCGAGCTTCTGCTATGTCGTCTAAATTAAACAAAGCTTGAGCAAGGTAATAGTTTGCCATAGCGCTGCGAGAATTCAGTTCAAGAGCCTTTTGGGCATCTTCTTTTGCTTCTTGCGATTTACCTAATTGCAGATAAATCTTTGCTCTAGCAATAAGGCACTCGAAAGAGTTAGAGTTTTTAGAGAGTGCCTTGTTCAGTAACTCTAGAGCCTTATTGCCTTCATTCGACGAGGCTAAGGATTGTGCGTACAAATATAGAAGTTCAGGATTTGAGCTAACCGCTTCGTTCGTGCCGCTCTGAAGAATCTTAGCAGTGCTGTCTTTGCTGGCAGTTGTTCGCTCAGAAGGTGCACTAGTTGTAGTGCCAGCCTCTGAACTTGGGTCTAGATTTGAGTTTGTTCTCTCTTCGCTCAAAAGTTGACTGAGAAAGTGCTTGGCTGCTTCGGTCATTCCTAGTTCTAGGAAACCTCTGGCGGTCAATGCGGCAATTTCTGAATCGGCTCTCTCTTTGGGAATGATTTCGGCTAGATGTTTGAATGTCGAGGATGCTGCCACCATATCAGACTTGCGGCATTGTGCAATAGCAATGCGAAGCCAAGCTTCGCTAGAGTCTTTGTCGAGGCTGACTGCGGCGTTGAAATCTTTGAGAGCTTTTCTATACGCTGAGCAAGCGAAGTAAATTTGTCCTCGTGCCAATAAAAGAGATAGATTCTTTTCATTCTGGCTGGCTAGCTCTTTATTGAAGAATTGAATGCCTTCCCAGTACTTTCGGCTTCTGATATAGCCGGCGGTGATTTCCTTCAAGTCTTCCTTACTGTAAGTTGAGACTTTAGCCGTCTCCGCCGGGCGGTCTAATCCTTGAGCTAGTTTCAAGCCTGTTGTCTCAGATGATAACTCCTGTTTCGGCGTTCGACCCAGCGAACTCTCAAATTCTGACCCAGGCAAAGATAAAGGAAGCGCTGCCGCCTTGCCTATATATGCTATCGACATTAGATAGACTGCACACACAGAACTAACTATCGAACTAACCTTGAATCTCGATAAGAGAGTCACTAATTTGCTTCCGCTTCTTTTAGTCTTTCGAATTGCGCCTGCACTAGTCTGGCATAGGTAGCTTCTTTCGCCAGCAATTCTCGGTGTGTGCCTTTTTCGACAATGCGACCTTGATCCAGAACTACTATTTGATCTGCGTGCTGAACAGTGGTTAGGCGGTGAGCGATTACGATTGTTGTACGCCCTTCCATAAGTTTGTTTAGAGCCTGTTGCACCATTGCTTCCGATTCGTTATCTAAGGCGCTGGTAGCTTCGTCCAAAATAAGAATGGGGGCGTTCTTCAAAAACGCTCTCGCTATAGCAATACGCTGTTGCTGGCCACCAGACAGTCTCAGACCTCGTTCGCCGATAACTGTGTTATACCCTTGGGGCATCGCTTCAATGAAGTCATGGCAATAAGCTGCTTTAGCTGCTTCGATCAGCTGTTCTTGGCTGGCTTCGATATTACCGAAACGTATGTTCTCTTCAATTGAAGTGTTAAAGAGAAAGTTGTCCTGGGTAACAATGGCTATCTCTTGCCGCAAACTCTTAAGCGAGATTTGGGGCAGCGGTATATCGTCAATAAAGATAGTGCCGCCGGTGACGTCGAAAAAGCGAGGCACTAGATTGGCGAAGGTCGATTTGCCTGAGCCTGAAAGTCCAACCAGGGCAATCATCTTTGCCGGCGGCAGTTCGATTGAAATGTCGTCAAGAATGACGGCGTCATGATTGGGATACCTAAAACAAACATGCTCGAATTTAACGGTGTGTGGTCCGCTCTTGAGGTCGATGGGATTGGCACAGTCGGTCAAGTCGGACTGGTGGTCCAGCACTTCGAATATACGAGAAGCGGCGGCTAGAGCGGGCTGCAGAATACCGTTTACTCGTCCTATGTTCTTGATAGGTGAATAGAGCAAGATCAAGGCAATGACAAAGGAAGTGAGGGCTCCTAGATCCATCTGCTTGTTCATTACCATGGCACCAGCCACCCAGATCACGCAGGCGATGCCGACGGCTCCTATCATGGCCAGAATGGGAGACATGATCGCTTCGGCTCTAACTGCCTTGAGTGTATTTTTGAAGAATGCACCATTGGTAGTTTCGAAGCGATTGATTTGGAAGTTTTCCAAGTTATATGACTGAACTATCTTTGCTCCTTGAATAGATTCAGACAATACCGAGACTAGGTCACCGATATTCTCCTGCCCGCCTCGCGATGACTTCCTTATTTTCTTGCCTAGTATGGCCACTGGAATGACGATTAAAGAAAGTATCGGCAGGGCGATCATGGCTAGTCCAAATGATTTGAGCAAAATCACAGCGGTGAGAGAAATTAGAGTGATAGCCCGGCTTACCAAAGATTGGAAAGTTTGTGAGATGGCTGCTTCGACAATGGCGACGTCGTTAATTAGTCGACCTATAAGTACACCGGAAGATTGCCCGTGGAAATAGAGCAAGGGCTGTTTTTGCAGATGTCTGAAAAGTTCATTGCGTAGGTCTCGGATGCCGGCGGCGCCGACATAGCGAATGCAATAGGCTTCGAAATAGCGGGCGATGCCTTGGGTGGAAGCTACAGCTAAGACACCGAGCGGCACAAAGGCCAGAAGGTGTGTCTGGTGATCATCAAACACTCGTTTCAAACCTTCACCGGCAAGCCAGGCTATAACGCTGTCCATGCCTCCTGATGGAATAGCAGCTAAGGTGCCGAAGGCAAACATAGTGCCATAGGGCTTGAGATACTTGAGTAGTCTTATGTAAAGATGGAACTGCGAGTCTGAAGTCTTATTTGAAGTCTTATCGGGCGCTTTTGCTTTTGCTTCTTCGCTTGCCGGAGTCTGCGTCTTATCTCTTTCAAGTGATTCTAGTGCTGCAGATTGCATTTGTACCGGCATTTGTTTCAGCTCCAGGTCTTTTGCTTCTAACTCTGATTCTGCTTGCATTTGCACCGGCGTTTGGTTCTGCACCAGATCTCGTGCATTTACTTCTGCTTCTGCTTGCTTTTGCTCTTTTATTTCAGTTTCCCGGCTCATCAAGCTCTAGCTCCATTGGTCAATAATTCCTTTTTTCTGGTCAGTGCCAAAAGTTCTTCGGCTCCTGTTTCGACAAAGTCGCCTTGACCGAGTTCAGAGCGCAGTGTAAGCAATTCTTTCTCGATTTCAGCCTTTAGACCTGGCACCAGAAAGAGGTCCATACTATATTTGACCAGTTGGTCCGGTCTGAAATCCATTTGCAATAGCTCAGGCACTAGTAATTTGCCGGCGAGTAAATTGGGCCAGCCCACGTGTTTTACGCACTTAAATAGCAAGACCAGCAAGTAAGAAAAGAAATTTCCCTTATAAAAGATAATCATCGGCCTTCCATAAAGAGTGATTTCCAAGGTTGTGGTGCCCGATTTCGCCCAAATTAGATCGACGTTTTTATAGAGAGGATAATTGGGGCTGAGGCTGACTGTCTTGACCAGAGGGGCTGCGCCGTTGGTAAGACTGGTCAATTGACTTTTCTGCAAATATGAGTCAATAAGAGGCGCGACCTTTTCGGTGGAGCGTGAAAAAATGAACTGCAAGTGCGGCATTTTCTTGTGCAATTCTTTTACTGCTTCAATAAGAATCGGCATATGGGTTTTGATTTCTTGCTTGCGACTGCCCGGCAAAATAGCTATAACTGGTTCATGGGCGTTCAGTCCAAGCTCGGTAAGAAATTCCTCACGGTTGGGGAGTGAAGCCGGTTCCGGTAGATCTTTCAGCAACGGATGACCGACAAAACGCGCATCAATCTTCTTATCTTTGTAGAGTGGTTCTTCGAAAGGAAAGATTGTCAACATCTTTGTGATCGCTTTACCAAGCACATCTATTCGCCACGGGCGTGAGCCCCAGACTTGTGGTGAGATGAAGTAGTACATAGGTAGAGCCGGATAGGCCTTGCGAGCGGCAGTAGCGAATTGAATATTGAAGCCGCCCATGTCTACCAAGAGCAAGGCTGCTGGTTTCCTCTCTTTGATTTCCTTTAGAAGAGTCTGGCGCATTCGATAAAAGAAAAAAAGCGACTTAATTACTTCGAAAATGCCGAGGACGGCAAAATCATTGCAATTGAAGAGAAGCTCTACGCCAGCCTTCTGCATCTCAGTGCCGCCGACACCGAAAATATGCAACTGTGGATCAATTTCTTTTAGCCTCTTTAAGACTTTTGAGGCGTGTTTATCTGCAGAAGGGTCGCCGACAATGACCATCAGAGATTCTTTACTGTCTGATGCTTTGCTCAAGACTACTGATTTAGCTGATTTTGTTGAATCATCTGATTTAGCTGGATTGCGCGAATCAGTAATTATATTTGCGTCAGCAGGCTGCTCAGTATTCTTAGCAGTTAGATTTTCTTCTGCAGAATAGGGGCTTAGAGGCTTATTTGCTTCTTCTTTCGTCAAAGCTGACCTCCGACAGTTGATTGACTTGTGATAGCTCAAGACCAATATCTTTAGAGCTTGTAACCTTTAGAGCTTGGTATCTAACGCTTGGTTCCAATATGGAGTGCCACCGTACCCAGTGCCAAGGGAATATGCCTGACATTTGTCAAACCAGCTTCTTCGAACATCGCCGTTATGCGGTCTGGTCTTGGGTAGGTGTGAAGAGACTCGGGTAGATAGGTGTAAGCTTTTCGGTCGTTCTGCAGGATACCGCCGATGACCGGTACTACTCTGCCGAAGTAGGTGGAGAAGATTGGAGCGAAGACCGGCACTTCGCAATGACCAAGATCTAGATTGGCCACTTTGCCGCCCGACTTTACCACTCTCGCCATCTCGTTTAGACCTTTTTGCAGGTCTGTGAGATTGCGCAAGCCGAAACTGATGATGGCACCGTTGAAAGTATCCTTTTCAAAGGGCAGGTTCTGGGCATCTCCTCTTATAAAATCAATTCTGGTTTTTTCATTTATTTTGTGTGCTTTTCTGCGGTTGCGTTCGCCGGCGATATCCAACATATTCTGCGAAAAGTCGAGACCGGTGACGAGGCTGCCGGGAGCAGCCATGCGGGCGATCAAAAGTGAGAGGTCACCTGTGCCGCAGCAGACATCTAAGAAGCGCCCCGGAGCACCGATATCCACTAACTCGCCGACAGCGCGCATCTTCCAGGCTCTATGCATAGCTAGGCTGATGACGTCGTTGCTCAGGTCATAACCCTTGGCGATACGCTCGAACTGGTCGTGCACATAGGCAGATTTTTCTTCTAGGGTGGGTAATTGAAATGACATATTTGCTTGCAGTTCTGAGTTTTGACGATAACTTTTGTCGTTTAATCTGGTTAAATGACCGGTTCCAATATTTCAGTCAGTGCCAATGTCTGTTTAAGTTGGACTATTTGGTCAGGCTTTCTATTTGATAAAGCCAAAGCCCACTACCAGACAATCGAGCATGAACAAGCCGAAAACTATCCAGGTGAGACGATCCAGCCCTGCCTCGGCGCCTCTTTTCCCAGAAAATACAGTGGCCGCAGATCCTATCCCAGCCATGCCATCACCCTTAGGCGAATGCAATAAAATTAGACCAATTAAAGAAACTGCTAGTACGGCTCCTATCACCAATAGTGCAATGTAGGCTGCGCTCATAACTTCTTCACTTCCCGATTATTAGTCCTCTACTTCAAAGAGGACGTGATTTATATCAGCAAAAATTATATCCTATTATGCAACGAGACCCCGCCAAACATTAAGTGCCGTGCAGCATTTAAAATGCCTATCAACTGGCGAGTCAGGCTTTGATTGGCAAAAGATAAAGGCAGGGGAAGCAAGCCGGGACTGAAGCCGGGACTGAAACTCGAAGGGAAACTGGAAAGTAAACTGGAAAGAAAACTCGAAAGAAAGCCGGAAAGTAAGCTGGGAAGCAAACCAGGGCACAGAGTCGAGGTACAAAGCAAGGGCAGCAAGCAGAACCAGAGACCAGAAACGCAATCAGGGTATCCATATTCAGTGCAAGTGCAAGTGCAAGGGCAAGAGCAATGGCAAGAGCAGAAATGCTGAGGGAAGAGGCAAAAAGTGGCAGTCGCTAAACGGGAAAATCATCACCGAGTCCTCATTTTAGGAGGGGGAACCGCTGGCATATCAGTTGCCGCCAGGCTGATGCGCAAAATTGGCGATGTTGATATTGCCATAGTAGAACCAAGCGATAAGCACTATTACCAACCTCTCTGGACCTTGGTCGGCGGTGGCGCCGCCAAAAAGGAAGATTCGGTGAAAGATGAATCTTCACTAATACCAACCGGAGTGAAATGGATAAAAGAGAGCGCCATTGATGTCAAGGCAGAGGACAATCAAGTCAGGCTCCAGTCTGGACGAATTCTTTCTTATGACTATCTGGTAATCGCCTGCGGTATTCAAATAGATTGGGACAAGATTCCCGGTCTTCCTGAAACACTGGGGCAAAACGGCGTATGTAGCAACTATAGTTATGACTTGGTCGACAAGACCTGGCAGTTTATTTCGCACTTTCAAGGGGGTAATGCTGTCTTTACTCAGCCGAGCACGCCGGTCAAATGCGGCGGTGCGCCGCAGAAGATCGCATACCTTGCTGAAGAAGCTTTCCATGCAAGCGGTGTTAGAGAGAGAACGAATGTTTTCTTTTGCTCAGCCAATCCTTCAATTTTCTCTGTGAGAAAATATGCCAACACTTTAGAGAAAGTTCTGAAGCGCAAAAGAATTGATGCCCGCTTTCGCACCGACCTAGTTGCAATTGATGGAGCTGAGCATAGAGCTACTTTTAAAAATGTCGATGACGGCAGCACCTTCGATTTGGAATTCGATCTGATTCATGTGACTCCGCCTATGAGTGCGCCTGATTTTTTGAAGAAATCAACCGTGGCTGACTCGGCCGGCTGGGTTGATGTTGATAGAGGAACTTTGCAGCACAAGAAGTTCGAAAATGTCTTTTCTTTAGGTGATTGTTCTAATCTGCCCACCTCGAAAACTGGTGCTGCCATTCGTAAGCAGTCACCGGTAGTGGTGTCTAATTTGGTCGAGGTTATGCAGGGGCGACCGGCTCGGGAGCAGTATGACGGCTACACCAGCTGTCCCCTAGTGACCGGCTATAACAGTCTAGTCTTGGCTGAATTCGATTATGAGCTTCAGCCTCAAGAAACTTTTCCTTTTGATCAGTCGGAGGAGCGTTATTCAATGTATGTTTTTAAGAGAGATATCTTGCCCCAAGTCTATTGGTACGGCATGATGAAAGGTTTGGTTTAAGAAAATGCTTGTAGGCGTTAGGCCTCAAGACCGGTCGTTGAAAGTCGATTTATCTCAAGTGCCTTTAGAGCGCTACGTGCGTTTGCAAGCTGCTTCTATTTTTCTCAATCGTTTTATAAGTATCCGAAAAGATGCCGGAAAATTGGAAGATTCCTCGTCGCGACGAGATTTACCAACCTTGCTCAAGGTTGGTACCACTAGTGGTGCTATGCAGGCCTTTATTCCGGAATGGCAGCTCTTTCTTCTTTCTGATTCATCCGAAAGTGTGCACGAGAATAAACAGTCTCAAGCTCTTTTTTCGCAGAAGGATGCTCCGGCGGCGATAGCTGCACAGCCAGGGCAAAGTCAAGTTCAAAATCAAAACCAAATTCACAGCCAAGGTCTGACTGGTGAGATAGCCGGTTTTGAACGACCAGATGCTTGCCCGCCCGGTCAACCTGCTCCTATTAGTTTGCCATCCAAGTCTTTTGATGCAGTCATCGCTATTGGCGTGTTGGAAGCCTTGAATCAGCAAGAGCGAGAGCTTTTGCTTGGGGAGTTGGCTCGCATTCCGCAATCTTTATGCATAATTGATCTGCCCTCGAGCGGCTATAGAAAACATTGGTCTGGTCTTGTTGAACTTACTTTGAAAAGTGAGATGCAGAGAAGCTTACAATTTGGCTTGCCTGATACAAAACAAATTTCTCAGTTTTTAGAGAAAGCCGGCTTCGAGGTTGAGGTTTGGACTCATACCAGACTTTCTCAATGGTTGCCCTACATCACCCTTTTTGCTTTGAATCCCTTGGCGGCAGGTCTGCTCGATCAGGAGTTGAAACGACTGGCAGATGCTGAATTATCGGGGACAATCCAGCAGTCTACCGATAATGATAACGATGAAACAGCCTTCGATCTAATTGTGGCTAAGCGCAAAGACTAAGTGCAAAGACTAAGCGCAAAGACTAAGTGGCTATCTAGACAACTCGATTAAGCAGGCGGCAAGAGGCGCTAAAGTGCTCTATACCGCAAGCTCTTCGGCTAGGCTATTGGCGGTGGTTCTTTTCTGTCTAGAAATTTCTGCAGAATAATCGCAGCGGCTTGCTGGTCTACTAGCGCTTTGTTATGCCCGGTCTTCACGCCTTGTATGGTCAGGGTTCTAATGGCTGAAATTGTGGTGAGCCGCTCATCTTCATAGACTATAGGTATATTGATTTCGCGAGCCAGCTTGCGGGCGAAAGATTTGACCTTTTCTGATTGTTCGCCCATCGAACCATCCATATTCTGAGGCAGACCTACCACAATCAGCACTGCGCCGTGTCTTAGGGCGATATCGCGTACTTTCTGTACGTCGGCTCTGACATTTGTCCGTTCGATAGTTTCCAATCCAGCTGCAGTTATGCGCAGTGGATCTGAGATAGCCACCCCTATGCGGCGGTCACCTATGTCAAGACCAATAATTCGTGGTTTAGCGTTACTCACAACCAAATATTACTACTAGAATAAGTCTTCGCGAAAGCTACTCATATGTATATGGAGTTGTAATGAGACTATATCTGGTGCGCCATGGCATAGCAGTGGAAGGTTTGAGAGGCGGCATTACCAAAGATAGCGAACGACCCCTTACCGATGAAGGTCGAGATGAGATGAAGCAAGTGGCCAAAGCTCTTAAGAAGCTAGGAGTAAAGCCTGATCTGATCTTTTCTAGCCCGCTAGTGCGTGCCAGGCAGACGGCGGAGTACATTTCGGAGTCTCTAGACCAGGAAATCAAGATTACTGATGCCCTGGCGCCAGCAGTGAACTTTACTCAGCTATTTCGGGTAATCAGCCGGCATGAGGCCGCCAGAGAGGTGTTTTTGGTCGGACATGAACCAGATATGGGCATGCTGGTTGGCAATTTGCTCTATGCCGGCCCGGGTTTCGAGATGCCTTTCAAGAAAGCAGGAGTTTGCCGCATTGACGTTACCGGCATGCCTCCTGATGGTCCCGGGGTTTTGAAATGGTATCTGACTCCCAAGATAGTCAAGTGTTTGCTTGATTGATTTTCTTTGTTGTCCAAAAAAAAGTAAACCGATATCGGTTTACTTTTTTTCCAATTCAATTTTTGAATTTGTCTTGGTCTACTAGGCCAGGGCTGCAGCCAGCGGTGCCGGCGGTTGGCAGTTCACTCTCTCTGCTTCAGAGAGGGCTTCAGCTTCGATAGCCCAGACATACAAACAGGTAAAGAAAGCAGACCTTATATAAATCGACATTGCTGTGGTCAAGACCACTGCCATCGCCCATAAACCACCGCCAATCATGACGATTGGAGCATTTGCCGGGATTTTGTAGACGTAGAGGGCGCCATATCCGGCAACGCCGACCAGGCATACTCCCAGCATAACCAGTCGGTTGATCGTGTCTATACCGATTTCACCTACTCCAATTGCAATCAAATTGCCCTGACCAATTCGGTCCGCACGCTTCAGGGCACCCCAAAAAGATGTGCCCTCAATGACGATTGCCGGCAAGATAAGATGCCCTGCCATGGTCCAAAATACTTCGACAATGCTGGCTATAAAGTTGATACCCATGCCGAAGATGCCGCTGCTGCGTTTGTCGCGCATGAAGCGGGCGACTTTCTTGGCAATGAGAGTGACGATTCCCAAGGTAATAATTGCCGGCAGCGAGCTGAAAACTGCAGCGCAGGCTGTGGAAAACCTTCCTGAACCTGAGCCTTCGGTTAAATGGCTATAGACGAGTGCGGTTGTGACACCTTCTAAGAATCGGTTCGTTAGCCACCAGACAGAGAGAATGGCCACAACTGCTAAAACAGCGTCAGGGCTTGCCGCTTCAGATAGTCCCTGCAGTCCACCTTGGTCCCATGGTCCATTGAGAGCCGTCTTGGCCATCAGTTGCTGGATATCGGCAGGATTTCCGTGCTGAAGGGCGTTCTTGCCCATATTGATGCCAGCCGAAACTGCTTTGGCTGAAGCGCTGTGCTCCACAGCCACTCGCGATTTGGCTTCTAGGAAAAGAAGAATGGCGAAAAAGAAGTTGCTGAAGACTGTCATCAAACCGGGGATGAGCAAGCGCTTGTCCTGGAACCCCATCTTAATTGAAGCCAGGATTAGCTTTAGACCCCTTCCAAAAGATTCAAACATGGATGTATGACCTCAGGCGGCACATCTGCTAGTAAGTTATTTAAAAGGGTTTCGGATATTCAGACCATTTTCAGACCCGACGATCCTGAAACCTCGGCATTATTGTAATTAGTTGCCAAGCGAATGTAAAGATCTTTTTTTGCAAAATTGCAAAATTGCAAAATGGAGCACATTTGTTTTGTTTGGATTATTCGATTTCTAGGTCTTCTTTGGGATAGAGACCGTCCAAAATTTCTTTGTATTTCTCGGTAACCAGCTTTCTTTTCACTTTGAAGGTAGGCGTCAGCTCATTGGCTTCGATTGAAAAGTCTTTCTTGAGTAAACTGAAGCGCTTAATCTTCTCAAAATTGGCTAAACCTTCGTTCTTGCGGTCTACCGACTGTTGAACTGCCGAGATGATTAGAGGGTGCTCGGTCAAGTCTTCCAGCTCGGTGTAGCTGATTTTGTTCTTTTCAGCAAAGACCTTAAGGTTGTCCATATTCAAAGTGAACAAGCAGGTTATAAACTTGCGGCGATCGCCGTAAACCAGGCAGTGGCTGATGAGAGGGTCTCCTTTGAAGAGATTCTCGATGTATTGCGGGGCTACATGTTTGCCACCGGCTGTGATGATTATGTCTTTCTTTCGGTCTCTGATGGCAATGAAGCCGTCCTGATCAATTTCGGCTATATCACCTGTTTTGAACCAGCCGTTTTCAAAAGCTTCGGCTGTTGCTTGGTCATTTTTGTAATAGCCGCTGAATACTGTGTCGCCCTTCACCAGCAGTTCGCCATCGCCGGCAATTCGCACCTCAACTCCTTCAAGAGGCTTACCGACCGTGCCCGGGCGGTTCGATAACGGTGTATTGCAAGCAACCGGGGCGCAGGTCTCGGTTAGTCCATAACCTTCCACAATGGTCAGTCCAATGGTGTCGAAAAATCGCTGCACTTCGCCTGGCAATGGCGCTGCACCCGATACCAACATGCGCAGACGTCCACCGAAACGACGCCTGATTTTTGAGAAAACAAGTCTGTCGGCTGCTCTCAACTCAGCCGCTTTCAGTTGCTTCAAAAGCGAATTAGTGGTGTGCTCTCGGCTTGCACCGCTGCCGTTCTCTTCGCTGCCGGCTGTTTTTGCTTGGGCAATTTCCTTTCCCAAAGAAAAAGCCCAGTTGATAAGTATTTGCTGCGGGCGCGGCAGCTTCTTTGACTCAAATTGAATGCGCTGATAAGCCTTTTCATAAAAGCGCGGCACGCCGTTGATGATGGTTGGATGCGTCTCAACCATGTTGCGCGGTACTGTTTCGATTGCTTCGGCATAAGCCATTGTGACGCCAAAGAAGATGCTGACAAACTGACCGCCGACTCGCTCGTATACGTGCGAAAGCGGCAGGAAAGAGAGAACCAGGTCTTGTTCCTTAAAGTCGAGTCGCTCACCCACCGCCTTGCAGACAGCAATAATATTGCGATGGTGAATCATTACCCCTTTAGGTATGCCTGTGGTTCCAGATGTATAAACAATAGAAGCCAGATCATCGGGACTGACTTCGTCTCTTTCTTTTGTTAGTGCTTCTCTGGCGGTTAAGAGATGAATTTCGCCATCTTTGAGCAGATCTTCCCAGGTCATTATTTTGAGCGTGGCTGTGGAAGGCGGTGCCTGACCATTCATTAGCACTGCGAATTTGAGCTTCTCTGACGGCTTGCCTTCAAGCACTTTCTTTAGCTGCACTTGGTCTTCAACGAAGATGGCTTGGGCATCGCTGTGTTTAACTAGAAATTCCACTTCGGGTACAGCCAGAGTGGGATAAATAGGAACTGTTACCCCGCCCAGGGATAGGATCGCCATGTCTGCCCAGGTCCAGCGGGGACTCGGATGCGAAAGAATTGCCGCATGGGCACCTCTTGTAATACCATTGCGGGCAAGCCCGGCCATGGCCAACTCGGTTGTGAGACCATGCTCTCGCCAGATGACCGGGGTGTATTCGCCCTTGATTTTGTGCATAATCGCTGGTCGCTCGGCTTTATCGCGCACCTGCGACCAGAAAGCTTCCACTATAGTTTTTGCACTAACGACCATGCTGGGATTTCACCGGTGCCTTGTACTTTTGCTAGTTGCCGACGTTTGAGAGACTTTCTTTCACCCAGTCAAGGTAGGCTTTTGAGCCTTTCTCCACAGAAAGCGCAAGAATTTCTGGTACTTCATAGCTGTGAAGCTCCTTAATTTTAGCCTCAAGTTGACTGTAAATCTCGCTCCTGGTTTTCATGACAAGCAAGCTTTCTTGGTCGACTGCAGTCTCTCCCTTCCAGCTATAGATTGAAAGTACCGAAGGCAAGATATTGGCACAAGCAATTAGCTTGGCTTCCAATAGTTTGGTTGCCAATGTTTGCGCTTCTGCACTTGGCGCCGTCACCAGGACGACAAGTGTTTCTGTGTCCCAGCTTTCTTCCTTGCTCAAATTCACCTTATTATTAGTCCGTATCAGTAAAGCCGCGAATTGAGATAACTGGAACTCTCTAAGATGAACTGGGCAAGGAGGTCGGTGGCTCGGCTGAACAGCATCGATTGCAGTCTGGGCATTCTGTAGCGCTTGGATAGTTTAACTGTGACAAGCGGCACCGCCAGCTCTTCTGAGATAAAGCGGCTGAGCGGCCCAGTCTCCCTATCCAATTCTTCCTTGCTGTTTCCTATTTTTGCCGGAGCAATTTCTTCCAAGGCTCCCAATTTTAATCTCAGCCGTTGTTCGAAGTCATAATCGCGGGTTGGTCCGCAATGCTCTATTTGCAAACCAGGCGTTTGTTGTCCGCTAGATCCCAATATCATCATAATCAATCCGATATTTCCTGCTTTGACCAGGTCTTTGATAGCGGTCTTGAAGGGGGTGTCGGCGTAAACACAAGGATCTGCCACTAAACAGTAGTTGGAAGTGAGAGCGTGGCAGGCCGTTCGTCTGTTCAGCAGCACCGCCATAGAACCTGTAAAAGACTCTTGCTCTTGGAATTCACCTTCTCTAAAGTAGGCTGTGGCATGCGGGGCTATGACAAGAATTGGCAGGTCGCCGCCAAAAAATTTATAGTCAGGCTCGCCATAGGGAGGCATCTGCTCATAACGCTCACTGAGTTGGTTTTCGTAGTGAATAGCCCAGTCAACGGGGGCCGAGCGAGGTTGATTACCGATGATATGGCGCAGGGCTAAGTCGATATCGTTGAATCGAGCCTGCGAATGCGTCGCCACCCATGGATTCAAGGGGGAAGAGCCAAAGACCGTAACATGTTTGCCGCTGCGGTAGGCATAGAAGATTTCCATCGCCGTGCCGTAACTTGGTCTTTCCAAATTTGCCAGTACGGCGTCGCTCTGGTCTATCAAACCAAGAGCCCTTCTTACTCTTTGATCTGAGCTTCCTGCTAAATCTATAGCTTCGTCAAAGTTGAACTCGGTTTCGGTCCAGGGAATCTCTAGTGGATTGGTTACTTTGAGACCGTGGTTCATTAGCCTGGTTATAGCCAAAGTGCGCCAATCACTTTTATGAGCCTGGCTGAGCTCGCCCGGATCAATCGAAGAACCTGTCAGATAGATCGAGGACAACATCGCTAATTCCTGAAAAAGAAGAGACTGAGAAGGTAAGAAAAACGACGATATTCCTCTATATACCACAGCCTTGAGCTTTTGCACCAATTCCCAAAGTATATTGCCGGTATGTAAAAGAGAGCTTGAATACTGGTTTCTTAGATTTGAACTGTATGCAAAAGGCTTCTTACTCTGGCTATAATTCCTGCAATCGGCACATTTAAGCCTAAAGCAAGCCTGAAACAAGCCCAGAAGTGATTCGGAAGAGAAAAATGAACAAGAAGACGTCTAAATGCTCGAATATCCTGGTTTCGCTCTTCCTCGCCTCAATTTTAAGCGGTGCTCTATGCGGTTGCATGGGACAGCGAGGCGGTTCTTTCGGCGGAACTCTAGATGGGTCTGCCGTTGGCGGCCAGGCTTCTCAGGCTGTCGCCTACGGTAACGGCATCGATAATGGACAGGTTCAAGGACAAGTTCAAGGTCAAGGCACGGTACAGGCTCAGTCCTCGGCTGGAGCAGGAGCGAGCCTTACCCAGCCGACTTTAGATGATGCTGCAGTCGTGGCTCTTCAGTCCGAGCAGGCGCGAAAGGTTGTCACTACATGCACTGCACGAATTAAGAAACTTTTGCCCGATGATAGAAAGGGTAGTAAACATCAGAGATTCTTACTGGAGCTTAGCAACGGTACAACCGTTCTGGTTGCTCACAATATAGACATGGCACCTTATGTGCCTGCCCAGGCCGGTGACATAGTGACGGTTCATGGCGAATTTATCTGGAATCCAAGAGGCGGAGTCTTGCACTGGACTCATCACAGTGATACCCCCCGGCATGAAAGCGGATATATAGATTTTGCGGGCAACCGTTATCAATAGGAGTGTTCTTCAAAAAAAAAGAAATTCTCGAGAATTTCTTTTTTTGAGAGAAGCCCGCAGGATCGGTGTTCAATAACAAGAGCTGGAATACCGACTCCTCTTGACATTAGAATGTGCTCACATGAATGTTAATACATTTAGTAAAGCCTTTCCTTTCGGCAAAAGCGCACTTATACTCGTGTTCTGAAGGTGCAGGTAGAAGCATCTGGAACGAGGTTATTCGATGTATATAGCTAAAGCTCCGAGCCGCAAGATTCAAGCACTAGTTGGTGCGTTTTTCTTTTCATTGTCGTTCGGGTTTAGCCTGGCTCCCGCCCAAGCTGATGAACTCAATGGTGCTGCCATTGTGAGTGCAGCTCCAGTTACAGCTCCTGGCAATTCCGACTTGGCTGTTGAAGAAGCAGTCAAGTTCATCAAGAGCCATAAAGAAGAGATTCGTGAGAATCAAGTTCAACTTCCTGCCAGCAAGACAAAGATTAAGCGTGTCAATCAAAAGCATGTCTATATTCTTGGTGGTGCAGAAGTTTTCCCCATGTAGCTTGCTGAATTAAGTGTTTCCTCAGCCGTTTAGCTACGATTATGGAATTTGCGCAGAGAAACTTCTCGGCTACACACTAAGTTCTCATCTGGATTTGACATCTTCTCTCAACCCTTCCCATCCTTGTGTGGTTAGTGTTTTGGAAGAAGCCAATCTCACTTATAGTGAGTTTGTCGCCTATACGCGCAAATTAGCTCGGGCGCTGCTTGCTAGAGGTATTGAACGCGGGGACCGAGTCGCTATCTGGTCTACCAATAACTGGCGCTGGCTGGCTGTACTCTATGCGGTGTCGCGGGTTGGTGCCATTCTAGTCAATGTCAATCCGGCTTATCGAGTGCCCGAACTCGAGTATGTTCTCAATCAATCTGGCGTTAAGCTGCTTTTCACTATTCCACGCAATCGTTCGTCTAATTATCTCGAAATGCTGGAAGAACTAAATCCACGTCTCTTTGCGCAGGGTAGTGCTGTGAAGAGCTCAAGAGTGCCCAGTCTGCAAGATCTAGTGGTTTTGCCTGGTTCCGACGCCGATGGTCAGATTCATGAATTTAAAGCCAGAGGCGACCTATTTTCAATTGAAACTTTCCTCGCTCTGGAAAGCACCATTGCTGATACCGAGCTCTCTGAGAGGGAGAAAGTTGTTCAGTTTGATGATCCTGTCAACATTCAGTACACATCAGGTACTACTGGTTTTCCCAAAGGTGTAACACTCAGTCATCATAATCTTCTCAATAACGGCTTATTTGCTGCTCGAGCAATGGCGCTTTCTCCGGAGACTAGGTTCTGTATACCCATGCCTTTCTACCATTGCGGTGGTATGGTTAGCTCGGCATTAGCGACTTTTTCCATAGGCGGCACGGTCATTATTCCCGGCCCTTATTTTGAAGAAATGACTGTAATGAAGGCTGTTTCTGGCGAAAGAGCAACGCACATTTCGGGTGTGCCGACTATGTTCATCGGCCAATTAGAACACCCGCAGTTTAAAGAGTTCGACTACACTAGCCTGCGGGGCGGCTTTATGGCTGGCGCACCGTGCCCGGTGCAATTGATGCGTCGAGTGGCCAGCGAGATGCATGTGCCGGAAGTGGTTATTCTTTATGGACTGACCGAAGTTTCTCCTCTCATGACCGCTACAACGATTCATGATTCTATGGAAACTCGTGCTACCACAGTGGGGCGAGCCATAGCCGGTGTCGAGGTGAAAGTGATTGACCCTGAGACCGGCAGAGTTGTGCCACGCGGCGAGCAAGGCGAGATCTGTTGCCGTGGTCATGGCATCATGCTTGGCTATTACAAAAATGAAGAAGCAACCAACGAATGCATCGATGTTTCCGGATGGCTACACTCTGGCGACCTTGGCGTGATGAATAGTGAAGGCTATCTGCACATCACGGGTCGAAAGAAGGATATGATCATTAGGGGCGGTGAAAATATTTATCCGCGTGAAATTGAAGAAGTTTTGCATCATCATCCCCAGATTTCGCAAGCCCAGGTCTTTGGCGTGCCTGATGAGAAGCTTGGCGAAGAGGTCTGTGTCTGGCTGATGCTTAGAGCCGGTGAAAGTCTCAATACCAAAGAGCTGAATGACTGGATGAAAGAGCGTTTGGCTCATTTCAAGATTCCACGCAATATCAAGGTGGTTAGCGAGTTTCCAATGACAGTGACCGGCAAGATTCAGAAGTTTGCCATGCGTGAGGCTATGGTGAAAGAGCTTGGTCTTGATCGCGCTGCCGCCATCGAAACGGCATAGAGCATCAAAAATTGCGAGTCTATGAGTTCTTGGTTCCTTCCTTGGCTTCCAATAGCTCTAGTCGAGAATAGAGAGCGCTTACCTGGCTCTCAATTATTTTCTTTATCTCTTTTACTCTTTCTTTGGGTTGACCTTTGGGGTCGGGAATCTGCCAGTCCACAATCTCTAGACCCGCTACAAACGGGCATCTCTCGCCGCAACCCATGGTTACTAGAACTTTTGCTTGGCTTGCCAGTTCTCTAGTAAGCAGCTTGGGTTTTATAGCAGATAAGTCGATATCTTCTTCTTCGCGCATAACTTCAACGACGATCTCATGCACGCTCTGGGCTGGGTCTGTGCCAGCCGAAAGCGCTCGCATTTTACTTGCCCCTTCAGTTGCCAGCTTGTTAAAGAGGGCGCTGGCAATCTGAGAGCGACCAGCATTATGGATGCAGGCGAAGATAACTTGCATTGGAGACTGAGCCTTTCTCTATAGTTCTATTTTGACGCTAATGCTGCTTTCACTGCTTTTGTCCGCGCATTGCTTGCCTAGACCTTCGACTGAATCAAGACCCGGTGCGCAGCAGGCCGAGTTTGATGCGATTTGCAGGTCTTCACCGTAGACGGTGGCGCTTCCTGTGGTGTGGAATGTTTCCCAGGCGATACCTTGGGGGTCGTGCACCCAGGCTTTGTTTCCTTGGGCATAGCAACAGGTTGTTGCCTCTTGTTCGATGATATGGTCACCAGCAGCCTTGAGCCGGTTAGAGATAACATGCAAATCTTCGTCGCTTTCCACCTGCAGCCCCAAATGGTCTAAACCGGCTTCTCTGCCCCTTTTCGAGATGGCAAAGTTAATGCGGGGATCGTCGAGCATCCACTTGGCGTAGTCTTCCTTCTGCACCGATGGTGGTGCAGCAAAGAGGGTTGTGTAGAAAGAGACAGATTCGGCAATGTCTTTCACTGCCACATGCACATGAAATCTTTTCGATGCGCCGCTCTTTGCCTTACAGTCTTCATTCATTAGTTTCTACCTCTTCTATTTCTATTGAGCAGGAACTCCCTTCACTGCAACAGTTCTCCATGAGAAAAGCCAGTAGCTCATTCATGGCACCAAAGTTTGCCGCATAAATGAGAGAGCGGCTTTCGCGTCTCTGAACGATAAGGCCAGCTGAAGTTAGTTCTTTGAGATGGAATGACATCGTTGCAGGCGGCATTGCGAAATGTTCGCTCAGCTTGCCGGCTGAAAAACCTTGTGGGCCCTTCCTCACCAAAAGTCGGAAGATTTCCAGTCTGGTGGTTTGGGCGAGCGCCGCTAGAGCTTTAACTGCATTTTCTGTTTCCATATTTCCAATAATATCGAAAAGTGGATTCTTTGTCAACAAAGTTTTGAAATCAGAGGCTTTATCGATCTGTTTGTATTGCATGCATTTGTCCCGAACTGTCCCGAGTTAGGCTTCGGGGTTAATAGCCATAGCCGAGCGGTATAAATAAGTTACGATAAAATTGGCGTTGAATATGTCAGAGGAAGCCAAACAGTCACAGGCGCCGAAAGCGGCTAGCGATGGTGGTGCGAAAAGTTCGGACCAAAAGTCCTCTTCGCCCAGTTTGTCTTCGGTGTCTCAGACAGGCACTCAGACAAATTTGAATCAGGTCGGCTCCCAAAGCGGAACATTTTCCAGTATTCCTAGAAATAGCCCGATTTTCACTTGGCCGCTGATCAGGCGTTTGGAAAGCGCTGCATTTATGGCCATGTTCATTGCCGTGCCTTTGTTTGCTTTCAGGGTTGTAGACTATACAGCTCGTCAGCTTGCACTCAATAACGCCGCCCATGAACTGGTTAAAGATATTCGCCGAGTCAAGGAGATGTCGGTGAACTACGATATGCCTGTCACAATTACTTCTTCTCGCATGAAGACGGGGCAGCACTCTTACCTGATAAAGTCTGATAATAAGATTTTGGAGGAGGTCGTACTGCCGAAAGGAGTGGTAATGGTGGGTGAAGTTACCTTTGAGCAAACTGGTAAGCCCTTGCGTCCATCTAGTTTTGATGTAACGATGGAAAATCGTAGTTTGCTGGTAAATGTCGACAGCTCCGGCGTAGCGAGCTTGCCCTGAGTGGGACCGGGGCTGCGATTTTGGGCAAATTAGAAGCATCATTATTGGGATGAAAGCAATTAGAATGCTTGATAGCAAAGCCACTCGCCATTATCGTCATAGGCATTCTTTGAGACGAGGGATTTCGCTCGTTGAAATGGTAGTGGCGATAGGAATGTTGGCTGTATTTATCATGCTTATCGGAAATCTCTTTTCGCAAAGTTTGCGAACTACAGCCACCACACTTAATGAGTATTACGCCAATTCAATTGC
>JAIETF010000003.1 GCA_019745415.1 Candidatus Obscuribacterales bacterium
CCATAGCAGATAAGATTATATTCCCGATTGCCTAAGATCGTTCTAAAGGGAATCAGCAAGACAAGCGCTAAAATCAAGCTCGCAAACTTACCCAGTTTGCCCAAACGGAGATATACAAGTGCTACACCAGCTAATCGATCCAATTTTATTGTGGATCAAAGACCAGGTCGCTCAGGGCGGCTATCTTGCCGTAATGATCATGATGGCCATCGAATCGGCAAATATTCCGCTTCCCTCTGAAGCGATTATGCCGACAGCCGGCATTCTGGTGCAGCAAAATAAAATGAATTTCCACCTGGCAGCCCTGGCCGGCGCGGTAGGCTGCGTAATTGGTTCGATACCGTCTTATTTATTGGGTATGTACGGTGGTCGCCCTTTTCTGGCCAAGTACGGTCGCTTCTTTCTATTGAAAGAGAAGGAACTCGAACTAGCCGAAAAATGGGTAGATAAGTACGGCGACATGACTTTCTTTGTCTGCCGAATGCTGCCGGTGGTGCGCACTTTCATTTCCTTTCCAGCAGGAGTGCTGAAAGCGCACTTCCTCATGTTCAATATATTTACCTTTGTCGGCTCTTTGATCTGGTGCTACTTTCTCACCTGGGTCGGTGTCTACTTCGGCGAAAATATGGAAACTTTCAGAAGCATCTGGCACAAGTTCGACCTGGTAATCGTGCTTGTCTGTGTCGGCGGTTTCGGCTATTACCTCTATCGCCATCTCAAGCACGACTAAACAATAGAAAGGGCTTTACTTAGCCTTTCTTATATTGCCTGCGTCTGGTGTCTTCTCTAATTTCGAGAAGTTCGATCAAGAGCTTCTGCCTGTCGGGACCATCCCAACGCTTCAACCAATCTTGTATGGCCAGCTGAATCATGCCGCTCTTGTCGGGTGAATGAGCGCCATAAAGTCGCTTCAGCTCAAGCCAGATATTTTGCAGGGCGGCCAGCTGGTCGGAAGGAAGCTTGATAGTATAAGAGATATATTTCTGACCACCACTCTGTGGACGCGGCAGACGCGCCGTCAAAATATCTTGGTCGGAAGGCTCCTCGTTCTTGCTGCTCAGCTTCTCAAAGCCCGGAATCGGCTCAGAAGGCAAGCCCTGGAAAGACTCTTCCCCATCGCCTTCCCCTTCTGCTTCCACTTCGTTATTGATGCCGTCTTCTTCTGTGCTAATTTTTTCTTGGCCACGCTTGTTATTCAAAGAAGAGACCTCTATATTCTGGATAAATAAAGCAATACGACAACAACATTGTAAGGGCAATTGCCTGGATAATAAAGAAGAAAAGATGAAGCCCCTTGAAAATAGGTAACTACTAAACAGGTAAATAATCTATGTTGTCCGAAATAGTGCGAGCTATTCTTGAAAAGATTCTGCGCGACAAGCTAATCATGGGGCTTATCATCATGATGATTGTCGCCGTCTTTGTCACCGGCGGACAAAAAGATCCAAACGGTGCCAGGCTGTTCTCTAAAAAATACGGCGCTGGACAAGAAGCTGAATTACCTGAAGAAGGCGGCGAACAGCCTGGCAACGCCAATAAGATGCAAAATCAAGCCGGCGGACAAAACCAAATGGCCGGCCAGAATATACAAAACGGCCAGAGCCAACAAAACGGACCGAACCAACAAAATAATCTACAAAATGTTCAGGCAAGACCGCAGGTCACTCCTGCCGATGCCCAAGTGGCTACTGAATTTATTCGCTGGTGGCTCTCTAAAGGTATGGACTATCAGCAGACCACAGCCGACGCATCGCACAAAGAAGCATTGAGCTGGATCAAGCCACCGGCCACCGATATCTTCGTCAAATTCTTTTGGCCGGCAGAACTAGCGGCCAATATCAGGTCGGGCAGGCAGGTAGGTAATTTCCAAATTGCTACAGTGACACCTCTTGCCATCAATCCAGACGGCAGCGTGCCTCTGCGCGTCACCGGCGTGCTCGTTTTGCAAGACACCGGGTATGCGCCGCGCAGTCAACCACTCGAACTCAATTTTCTTGTCAAGAAAGAAGCGGAAGGTCTGCGAATAATCAATTTTTACCAGCAGGCCGGCATGATAAGCACTTCAGGGCAGTGATTCTCGACTAATTTTTGAAACGAAATTATTCAATGCCTTTTAGGCAAATGGCTGCAAAATATTCTTGTGGTATATTTACTGAGCGGTCGGGGCACTCACTCCGCTCGCTCTGGTAATCTTATTACCGGCCAATTATGCCGAGGTAGCTCAGTCGGTAGAGCAGAGGACTGAAAATCCTTGTGTCGGCGGTTCAATTCCGCCTCTCGGCAAATCTTTTAAAAACATAGCAGGTCAGGCCTTCCCAAATCGGGCTCTTTGAGGAACTGTTCAGATGAGCACTACTTTGTCTCGCCCTCATGCTAGCCGTCTAAAGAAATTGAGCTTAAACCTGCTCTCTCTTTTTGTTGTCGCCGCGACGGCAGCTAGCACTGCAATTAGCGGTTGTGCCGCTGCGCCTGAAAAAGACCCGAACTTTTTAGTCAAACCCTATGTGCAGCTAGGTTATAACTTTGCCGACAAAGCCGGCAAAGTGCTCACCATAACATGGTTTGCTGATGAAAAAGCCGACTTCAAAATAAAGGTAAAGGCCGCCGAGAAAGAAGTGCCGGTGACCATGGCAGTGAGAGAACTAAGCCTGCCCAGACAATGTTTTAGATACAGCGCCGACCTCGACTTTAGCGGCGACAGCTTCAAGAAAACTTTCGTCAAATATTCTTATGTAATTGAAAAGAGCAGCAAGCCGGTTTTCAATGCTTCTGGTTATGCCAGACTTAGCCATGGCTCAGAAAAAGACAGATCAGAACTAAAAATTGTTGTATTTGGCGACTGCGGGGCCAATACCACCGGTCAGAAAAACATAGCCAATCAGTGCTACAAGCAAAACCCAGACTTGGTAGTCATCCCAGGAGACATCGTTTATCAAAGAGGCTTATTTGATGAATACCTCTCCAACTATTTTCCAATTTACAATAGAGACAAAGCTGACGCGGAAGGCGTGCCTTTGATTCGCTCGGTGCCTGTAGTACCGGTGCTGGGCAACCACGACATAGCTCTCTCGGGCAGAGGTGTAGACCTCACCAAGCATCCAGGCGCCCTAGGCTATTTCAACTTCTTTCAAGTACCTCTAAATGGCTTCAGCGCCACCACCGGCGGCACCAACATCCCCACTTTGAAGGGCAATCCAGAAAGACAAAAAGCTTTCACCAGCGCCGCCCAAGATTCCTTTCCGCGCATGGCTAATTTTTCCTTTGACTATGGCAACACCCACTGGACTGTCATAGACGGCAATTTTTATATGAACTGGTCTGATGAAAAAATCAGAGACTGGCTGAGAGAAGACTTGAGAAAAGTAAAGCCGGGTATGTGGAAATTCATCACCTATCACCAGCCTGCATTCAGCATAGACGCTCCCCACGGCAAAGAACAAAGAATGCGCCTGGCTCAAGATATCTTGCAAGAAGAGAAAGTCGACATGGTGCTTTGCGGTCATTCACACTGCTATGAAAGATCAAGACCCTTGACTTTCAAACCAGCAGGCAAAGATCAAGCCCTCAAGCTCAACCCGGACGGCACCGTAGACGGTATCATAAACACCGACCCCAAATTTGATGGCGTAAAAGTAACCAAAGCGAACGGTGTAATTCATATAGTCACCGGCGGGGGCGGCGCCAACCTTTATGTCAAAGACCCCACATATAAGGCGGGCGAGGGCAACGACTATATGCCGAAATTTGTAGCCGACAGACACAGCCTCACTGTCTTAGACATCAAAGGCAAAGAGCTAAAATTCAAACAGCTAGACGAAGACGGCAAGATCATAGATCAAATAACCCTAGAAAAGTAGATGAGCGATCAAGTCAATCACAGCATCGCAGGCTCGTGGCTCGGCAAGTACGGCTACCAAGACGACAGCGACGGCTCGACTTTTGAAGCAGTTTTTCTTGAAAGCCGAGGCTATATCGAAGGCAGCATCTTAGACGACTGCAGCCTGGGAGAAGCCTTTGTCACCGGCACTTTCGTATATCCCAATATCTCTTTCACAAAGAAGTACCGCAAGCCCGGTCTTGAACCAGTCGAATATCGTGGACAGATGAGCGCAGACGGGCAGAGCCTATTGGGAATCTGGTCGATAAAGACGCAGAGAGAGGGCTTTTTTGACAATCGCGGAACCTGGACCGCCTTTAGAGACGGCACCGAAAATGCTTTTCCAATCAAGACTTTGCGCAAAGAACTGCTTGCCCAGTCAGGGGCCTGATGGTTAGAATTAGGAATATCAAAAGACAGGAAGAAAATCGTGCTTGAAGTTGCAAAAATCTCAGTTATCGCCTTTGCCGTAATTGTCATCACCGGCGGTATCATGGGCTATGTCAAAGCCAAAAGCAAAGCTTCCCTAATCTCGGGACTGGTTAGCGGCATAGCCCTGGTGGGCTGCTTTATCGCCGCACAGTCAGCCCTCAGAGAGGGACTTATGGGCGCCCTGGTGGTCTCAAGCTTACTGACAGTAGTTTTCATCATTCGCTATATAAAGACCAAGAAATTCATGCCGGCAGGCATGATGCTTATTTGCTCGGTTGGCTCAGTCGGGCTTTTAGCCAAAGCTCTATTTGATGCTAACTAAAATTAGGCAATAGCCACCCCAAGAATAAGCCATAAGAAAAAGCCATAAGACTAAGACCTAAGAACGCTTTTTGAGGTCTTTCAATCTTTCACGAGCAGCGCTCAAGGTTTCGTCTTGCCGCGAGAAGCAGAAGCGCACATAGTTATGCTTAATGGGCGAATCACCAAAGAAACTGCCGCCAGGCACCACAGCCACACCAATATCTTTGACCAAATGCTTGGTAAAGTCTAAGTCGCTCTTGAAGCCGAAACTAGAGATATCACAAAAAGCATAATAGGCGCCTTGAGGATTTGTATAAGGAACCCCAATCATATCGAGGGTTTCGAGCATATACTTGCGCCTGTCTGCATATTCCTGCTTGAGCTCGTCATAATAGACTTGGGGCATGTTGACCGCTGTCACACCGGCTCGCTGCAAGGGCGCTGGTGCGCCAACAGTAAGGAAGTCGTGCACTTTTCTGATAGGCAAAGTGAGTTCGGGACTGGCTATCGCCCAGCCCACACGCCAGCCGGTGACGCTATAGGTCTTGGAGAGTGAATTGATGGTGACGGTCAGATCGCGCATACCAGGCAGGGTTGCCATCGAAATATGCTCGTTGTCGTCAAACAAAATATGCTCATAGATTTCATCAGTGATGGCAAGTACGCCCCATTTCTGACAGAGCGCGGCGATAGCCTGCATTTCTTGGCGATTGAAGACCTTACCGGTCGGATTGTGCGGCGTATTGATAATCACCGCCCTGGTCTTATCGTTAAAGGCTCTTGCCAGCTCAGCCTCATCAAAAGACCAGTCGGGTGCTCTCATGCGTACATACCTGGGCACCGCCCCGGATAGGATCGAATCGGGTCCGTAATTCTCATAGAATGGCTCGAAGACTATCACTTCATCGCCGGGATCAATTAGAGCCATCATAGTAGCCACCATGGCTTCAGTGGCACCGCAGCATACGGTGATTTCGCTCTCGGGATCAATGTCGATGCCCTGAAAGCGCTTAGTCTTCTCGGCAATCGCCTGCCTGAGCAGCTTATCGCCCCAGGTGATAGCGTACTGATTGACATTATCGAGAGTAGCGCGGGTTACCGCTTCCTTCAGTTCGGCCGGGCAAGCAAAGTCGGGCAGCCCCTGGGCAAGATTGACAGCTTTGTGTTGCAGAGCCAGCCTAGACATTTCTCTTATGACAGACTCTTGGAAGAGACTGGCTCTGGCAGATGCATGCTTGAAAGTCTTGTTCATGGATACTCCCTTAAAAGAGCCGCGCCGGGGCAAAGCGTAATTATAGAGAATCGCCCCTCGGTTTGATCTAGACAATTGCGGCGAATAGATTGGAATATCGCTTAAATTTTGAGGGGTTTGGGATTAGATGGCTCTCGAACAATTGAGAGACTTTGACCTAGCCTGGTCAATCTTGGCGCTTGTTGCTAGAGAACTGCTTGTGTCCTTACGCAATTCGAAAGAGTTTCCAGGTTGACTTGATTCAAGATCTGGAACTGCACCAGCTCCTCGTTGAGACTACTCCTCAAAGAGGAGTCGAAACTCGCTCAATTGGGAAAAGTTGCTTAATAAGGCGGTGAACACGAATGCTATCTCCCTCTACCTCATCTTGTAAGAGCAATCCAGCCAGCATGGCAAAATTGTTCCGATAGGCGTTAAAAACTCTAGGATCGGTCGTCTTGATTATCTGCTCCCAGTGGTGTGCAGCTGACGTTCCATTCATAGTGCCAGTCCACAAAACATTTGACTTCTTAGCCGAAGTCTCCCCAGGATGCTTGTACTTACCAGAAAATAGTAAATACTTTGAGTGTATCTGCCGACTATTGTTATGCATTAGAAGGGAACATCGCTCGTTACTAAGAAGATCCCTTGTTTTCAGATCAATTTCCAGCTTACGCTTTCCAGTTTTCAGGTTCTTGGGTCCATAGCCATCTCTAACGATAATCAGAACCTCCAAACCCTTATGCATCCTTAATGCCTTAACCAAGGCATCTGTAATGCTGCTATTTATCAGCCTAGGCGTGACCATGAGTAAAAGACCAGCCCCTCCTATATTCTCTAAAATACTTACATAGGGATGCCTTTCTGAATCTGCTCGAAGTATCTTCGGAAATAGAAGAAGACTTGTGTGCTGAACTCCTCCAAGAGCGAGCACACTTCTCATTTCTTGAGTAGAAGTTAGTTTCTGCCTCGGTTTACACGAAAAGAGTAACTCATGATAAGCACTGATTCGCTTCCTCTGCTCCTCCGAAATTGGCACAATATCTACGCTATTGTGCTTGGAATCTTCACCAATATTGCCAGAGCTTACTAAGACTGCAGGCCCATAATAATTACTTGATGGATCCAATTTTGAAAAATCAATTGAATGAAAATTCAAGTACTTAGAATGATTCTTCCTCGCACCAACCTGAGTATTCGCAGCCAAACAGTGGTGCTGGCTGAAGAATTCCAACACGGTTTCCGAAAATACTTCTTCAGAATTATCGCTTCCACAGCGCATGGAAAAATGAAGTCTCTTGGAAAGGATTATCTCATTCAATCTAGAAGTGAATTCATCGCCCTTCCAAAACATGAAGCTGCCTTCGACAATACTGTGATCGGAACAAGCCAGAAAACAAGACAACAAAAACTCATTTATTGCCTGATCAGTCTTTCCATAAGCTGGAGAGTTGAATCTAGTAATCACAACAGCTCCTCGGTAACGCAGAACAAGTACTGTTATACCCAGACACCCAATTCGAAGAACTACCCGAATTAGGGAATTTACGCAACCTCGACCAGCTGCTCTACTAATAGAAGTACAGCGAGGAAAGAAACAAATGAACTTCAAAGAATATGTGAGCCTAGCTTGCCAGCAATTGCCCGCTCTTGAAGGACTGCAAAACTGTCAAAACCTTGATCAAGCCTTACGTTTCCTTGAGAGCATCGGCATCGCCGTGCTCAACATGGATCTGCTCTCCCAAGATGAATTTACACTCGATCTAGTATTTCCTATCAGTCAATCTACGCGCACGTTGATTATTGCAGCCAGTTGAGTAGGACATTTGACGGCGGTCGCCGTCTTTGAAAGAAAACCGACTAACGAAGATCTCTTAAATTGGCACCTGCAAATGGGCTGGACACCGCAGGTCTCTGAACTGCAAGAAGGTGCAAAGATACTCGGCTACGCCGCATGCCGCTTCGATAAGAACTGATAGGCAAAATTCCAATCGGAAAAGTTCAGGAGCAAATAGAACAAACAAAGGGTCAGAGACCACCGGAACACCACGATAATCATTCTCAATAATAAAATCAGAACATCTCACAAATTTATCTTCAAAAATATTGCAAATTACAGACATCAGCGCTAGGCTAGTCTCATCCAATTGAGAATTATTCTCAATAAAAACACAAAACCAAACGACACTCATTTTCAAATAGCAAAGCCCATTATCAATAATGGGTCAGATTTTTGTGTGCAAAAAAATAAGGAGCATAGAAATGAAAGGCAAATTGTTCTTCGGAACACAAACCGGCACAACTGAAGCCGTAGCCGAACAAATACAAAAGGAACTAGCCGACCTGGTAAGCGAATGCCGCAACATTTATGGCGTCAAGAAAGAAGAATTGGAAGAAGCAGACTTACTGGTTCTTGGCGGCTCAACCTGGGGCGACGGTGAATTAACCGACGACTTCCAAGACTCACTGCATATTCTCGAGGCGGCTAATCTGAACGGTAAAGCAGTCGCTCTTTTTGCCCTCGGCGACCAATACGGCTATGGCTATAACTTTGTCTCAGCCATGAAAATTGTCTATGACACCGTCAAGAAGTGCGGCGCCAGAGTGATAGGCAGCGGGGTCAGTCGCGCCGGTTTCGACTTTGAACATTCAGAGTCACTGCAGGACGATACCTTCTTGGGTCTGGTTCTCGATGAAGTCAATCAACCGGAATTGACCGAAAAACGAATCAAAGAGTGGGTCTCCACAGTCAGACAAGAACTAGCTCAGACCGGTCTGACATCGGTTGGATAAAGCAAATAACAGAGAGGAAGGACAATGTATTTTGTCGACGGTGAAAAAACAGCTGTAATGGTAGAACTCTTCGGAGGACCGCTCGACGGCATCACCGTCGACTGCCCTCTGGCTCCACCTCCATGTTTTCTCATTCCTACCGGGCAAGAACTAGAAGTATCGGTCTATGGTTTTGACTGTCTTAAGTGCGAGAACCATCATACCCTGCTCAAATACAGTTATCTTGGTCTGGAGTCGGTAAGCGCACAGGAGATGAGCGGCTTAAGCCCAGCGTTCAATTGAATTTACTTAGCTGAGCTACTTAAGTCTGCCTGGTGAAACCAGACGGCATTGCGGAAAGTAATAGCGCAGAATCTCAGCAAAGGTCTTCCCCTGCACAGCTTGCCCTTGGGCCCCCCATTGGCAAAGCCCGACGCCATGCCCGGCGCCCATGCTTTCAAAAAGCAAGTTGCCCTTGCCGTCAGGCTTAAAGCTGAAAGATAGACCGGGAGCAAAACCCCAACCAAGTTTTTGCCCAAGCTTGAGCCACAATTCATAGCCTGTTAGCTCAAACTCTCGATTAGCGCTTGCCACTTTCACCCTGAGTGGGCGGCGGGCGGGATCTGCATGCATTATGTGCAAAGGCACAAAGGAAAAAATCTTTTTGCATTCAGCAATCGAGAGCACTTCTCGGTGCACTTTGCAAAATGGTGAGTTCTTGCAATATGGGCAAATCAAGGGACTAGCGACGGTACCACTTTTTATCTTGCCGTCAAAAACTGCAATAGTGGAAAGCTTGCCGCCGCAAGTGGAATGGAAATAAGGAAAAAGTAATTTCTTATCCTCCATCAACTTGTAACCGAGAGTCTTTTTCACAGCTGCAAGACATTCCGGACGCGCATACTGAGCCCCTAAATAAGCCATGACATTAGTATCATCGGTGATACCACCCTCTTGCCCCTGCTCAAAGAATAATCGATTCTGCACCAAGACCGATAAAGCCTTCAGAGCTTCTGGCTCAAAACCAGGCGGGCATTCTGAACCGACCACGGCAGCTAGATAGTCGACCAGGGGCAACCTGGCCGTCAATGAAATCCCGTCTCTCCATCTGGCGGTGAGGGGTCCAGTGAGATCGCGGCTGCGGTCACCTTTTTCAACATGCAAGTACTTTCCCAGAGGTGCCATTGTTAGGAAGCGGCCGCGAACAATGGCTTGCCCTTTGGCAGAGTCGTTCTTGATTAATTGCACAGAGCCATCTTTGGCATCAAGCCTATAGACTCCGCGCTCTAGAACGATTGATTGAGGCGACAAGACCACAAAGGGGGCTCGCAGTGTGATTGCCTCAACCTTGGGCTCTTTTGAAGAAGCTGCTGCCGAAAAAAGTTTGACCACCACCTGGGCCGGCAAAGCGAAACCCGGCAAGCAACAAGCACTAAAAAACAACTGACAAAAGAGCAAGAAAGCTATAAAAGTCGCTTGATTAACTGACAATATTTCACCAATCACCAAGAAGTAGACAGTATCAGATTAGAAGCTTCGGGCACGGCAGCGTCGACGGAAGTACCGGCAGGACTAAACAGACAGAAGGCATTGCGCGGCTTATCGTAGGGGAAAAAGCCTATTATTTGCGATTGAAATTTCTTGCCATGATCGGTGGTACCGGTCTTGGCGGCAATCTGCATTTTGTTTTGAGGATCAAGCTTGGCGGCGGTTCCTTCTTGCACAGACAGCCGCATGCCACTGCGCAAAAGCTCGGCGCTCTTGCGAGTCAATGCCACCGCCAGTGGTTTCTCTTTATCTTTCAGTTCAAAGTTCTCACTGCTATGCAAAACCGGCAGGCGCTCGCCTGGACCTATGGCAATCAGCCCGGCCAGACGCATTAGCTGCAGACAATTGGGTTTAAAATCGGCAGCCAGACCCAAAACATAGGGCAAAGACGGTTTGCTTTCACTCTCGGCACCAGGAAATAAACCACTGCTTCGACCGGCCACAGGCGACGACAGACCAAGAGCACGGGCTTTGGTCAGAAAGGCACGTGTGGTGAGAGCACGGGTGGCTTGGGCAAAGAAACAATTGCATGAATAGGCTAAAGCACGGCGCAAATCTAGACTGCCATGGGCAAACTGGCAATGCACCTCGGAAAGTTCTTTGCCGCCGACATTGCCGCCGACCTTGTAAGTCCCGGTACATTCAAACTGCAAATTGGTGTTAAATCCGTCTTCCACCAGGGCGGCGGCGGCGATGAGCTTGGCGATGGAGCCGGGTCTTATTGCCGGTGCATCTAAGCCGGTGGGAAAGCCGACATGGCCGTTATGCAAATCGCACCAGACGAATGCGCTTTTGCCTCTTGCTTGCACCTGTGCTTCAGAAGACGAGGCGGCACCAATTGAGCCAATGGAAAAGAGCGAACGAATAAAGCCCCTTCTATTCAAATCAACCATGATTTCTCTTCTTCACTCTTGGACTTTAGGTTATCTCTTTGCTGCAGAGGTCTTTATCTAGAGGTCCTTATCTAGGGGTCTTTATCTAGAGCCCTTACAAAACTCTCTTTTCTTCACTTCTCATCTCTTCTTACAAGAGCTTGACATCCACCCTACTTGCAGACAATAGAATTTTCACACTTTATGCAAGACTATAGCCTGAGCGAAAAGACATAATAAATTAGGTCTACCGCGCCATCGCCCTCAATATAAGAACTTCAAGCATGTACAGATTAGCACTAGTCGTTGCCTTAGCCTGCCTGGGCGCGCCAGTCGCTTTCGCCGAGCCGCAAGTTAGCAAAAACTTAAAGACTGTTCCATTAAATAAGATTGCCATGCTCACCATGCAAAATCACTTCGCGGCTTCGCCTAAAAACCTCAGTTCTTTAGTGAAAGAATTCGATGTTCCACCCCAGTATCGTAAATCGAAAGGGCTTTTCGTGACTATTTTCGAAGGAGAGAAAACCAGAGCCTGCTGGGGTTCGGTCAATCCCAGGTATTCCGACCTGGTCAGCGCTGCTGTCTATACAACGGTGGACGCCCTAGGTAAAGAGTACCGCTATCCGCCCATCAAGGCTAAAGAAATTGCCAATCTAAAGGCTCAGGTTACGGTAATCGAAGCACTGGTGCCGGTTTCAAAAGGAAGTACCGAGACTTTGCATCCGCTCACCGACGGTTTGATGGTGCGAAGCGGCGGTAAAGGGGCCGTGCTTTTGCCCGGCGAGGCATCCAGCCCTCAGTACCAAGTAATGCAGTGCAAACTCAAAGCTGGTATAAACCCCAAGGAAGCCTGCCAAATTTATGTACTAAAAGCCCATGTCATCAGGTAATTAGCTGTGAAAAGCCTCTTTGAAAACATCAAAAACGCCCTGCTCTCATGGGAATTTCTTTTTCTTAATATCATTTTTTTAGGTGTCGTGGCGATCATGCTGGAGACGCCCACCGGCTCTCTTGCCGGTAGTATCGCCCTTGAGGTGCCGAAAACCAATCTATTTAGTTATGACCTGAAAGGCAACCGGGTCTATGCCCTGGTGAATGGCCCGCGCAACGGACCCCATGTGGAAAGGGGCGCCTGGGTAAATAATGATGGCTCTTTTCAAATTGATCAGCTTCCGGTGGGAGAGTACACCCTTGAGGTAAGAGCGCCCGGCTTTGGTCGCGAATTCGCCCGCGGGCTTTTTGTGGAAGACGGCAAAGTAGCGAAAATGCCTAAACCCCTCAAATTGAGCCTGCTTTCGCCAAGTGTCAATATTGCCTCCAATAGTCGAGTTTTCACTACCAAAGACAAACCCAACTTTTGGGTGAATGCCACCGGCGCCGCCGAAGCCACTGTCAAAGTCTATAAAGGCGAGCTGAAAAAATTGCTCGATGTTAAGTACGCCCAAAGCATCGGAGTGACTGTTTCTTCCGATCTATCTATGTACTTAGACTCGGCGCAGAAATTCAAAGATCCTTTTTCTAATCCTTTGCAAGAGTTTACTCGCAAACTCAGTCAAGATTCGAGTGATTCTTCCCATGCCGAATTTGCCTTCGAAAAGCCGCTGCCGCCTGGTGACTACTTCACTGTCTGTCAGGTAAAAGACCTCTTCGGCAAAGAAGGGGCGACGGCAATGACCTGGTTTTCAGTCAGCGATATCGGCTTGGTTATAAAACAAAGCCCAGATGAAGCAGTGGTGAGAGCAGTAGACCTGGTCACCCTCAAGAGCGCACCAAATGTGGAGCTGGCTCTTTACCGCAAAGATGACTTGAACGCCGTTCAGGCCAGTGCAAAAACCGGTGCCGACGGCATCGCCCGCATTGCCATGAGCAAAGATCTACAATCAGTTTCGTCGCAAGATCTGATGATCTTGGGCAAATTAGGCGAAAGTAAAGCCTATGGCGGCTATAACTATTGGCGCTCAGATTCTGATACGCGCAAAACATATTTCTTCACCGACCGACCGGTTTACAGACTGGGGCAGACAGTGATGTTCAAAGGCATTTGCCGCAAAGTGGCCGCCGACGGACTAGTCAACGCCGGAGCCGGTGAAGAGCTGGTTATGACTGTTGAAGACCCTGACAACAATTCTATTCAGAGCATCAATCTCAAAACCAATAAATACGGCGCCTTTTCTGGTCTGATCAATATTCCAGAAAATGGCAAAACCGGCGGTTATCAGGTACAAATTGCATATGGTGGCGAAAACACAAGCTATCACTCATTTGAAGTGGCGCAATATAGAAAACCCGAGTATCAGGTAGAAGTAGAGCCTATCTCAGAAAGACTGCTGATGGGCGAAAAAGGCAGAGCAAGAGTGAGGGCTACTTATTACTTTGGCGGACCAGTCGCTGGTGCGCGAGTGAAGTACTCGATTTATTCCTCGACCGACTATTCGGCTCGCTGGAAACTTATGGACCGCCCCGAATACTACGGCTTCTTTGACGGCTTCGAAGGTGACGACTATGACAGCAGTTCAGGTGACTACCTGACCGAAGGTTATGCCGTCACCGACGCCAACGGTGAAGCGATTGTCGAATTCGACACCACGGCGCCGACAATGCCGGCTAGTGGTCCTATCGGTTCCACCTTCCAAGACCGCAAGTTAAAGATAGAAGCTGAAGTTACCGATATCAGCCGGCTCTCCGTGGTTTCCAGCGGCTATGTGCCGATGTCGGCAGCCGACTTTACCCTCTTTGTCGACCCGCGCAGCTATGTGGTCAAATCAGGCGAGAGCCTGCCTGTTTCGGTGAAAGCTGTCGACTATCAAGGCAAAGCCATAGCCAACAAAGCTGTAAACATCAAGATAATGCGCTTCCCTTATGACAGCATTAAACAAGAATATAAACCCGACCAAGTAGTGGTGCAACAAACCGTCACCACAGATGGTGCTGGCAAAGCTTCGCTTGATGCTTTCATTGGTGATCAGCTGCCTTCCGACAGTTATTATGTAGTGGCGGAAGCAATTGACGACAAACAGCGTAAAGCGGTGGACACCAACTCTATATGGATAGCCCAGGGTGAAAAACCATTCTTTTTTGCTGAAAACGAAGCTAAAGTACAGCCACTGACTATCAAACTCGACAAAAAGGTCTATAAACCAGGCGACAAAGCCCGCGTTATTTTGAGCGGACCCTTCACCGGCAAAGAGGGCTTTGAAGCTCTTGTCTCTGTGGAAGGCACCAAAATTCACGAACTGAAAGTGGTGCCCTTGACCAGTTCGGCTCAGCTTGTGGAACTGGACATCAAAGACAAGTACGCCCCCAACTGCTTTGTTTCGGTGGCGGTTGTAGGCAAAAAGCGTCAGTTCTACACCCTGGAAGAGACCGTTCTGGTTAGCCCTGATTCGCACTTTATGAAGCTAGCCGTTAAATGCGACAAAGAGAAATATAAACCCGGCGATGATGCCGTCTATACCATAGAGGCCCGCGACCAAGCCGGCAAACCGGTGGTCGGAGCGGAACTGGCGATGGCGGTCGTTGACGAAAGTATTTATGCCATCAGAGGCGAAGCGGCTGAAGACATCTGTAAGTTCTTTTATAGTCGCGTTAATAACTGGGTGACCACGCTCTGCTCTTTCCCTGAACAATATTCAGGCGGACCGGACAAGATGGAACCGCGGGTGAGAAAAGACTTCAAAGACACTGCCGCCTGGTTCCCAAGCCTGATCACCGATAGCCAGGGCAAGGCTGTAGTTAAGTTTAAGATGCCCGACAACCTGACCACCTGGCGCGCCACTGTGCGCGGTATCACTCTCGGCACCGACGTGGGCAGTACCGTGTCAAAAGTAATTGCCACCCAGGACATTATTGCCAGACTGGCTCTGCCTCGCTTCTTCTCGCAAGGCGATCAAGGGCTGGTGACGGCGGTGGTGCACAACTATACAAGCAAAAATCAAGACGTAAAACTCAATCTCGAGCTTTCCGGCGACGGTCTTTCCACCAATGTGCCTTTGGCTCAGACTATCTCGATTGCCCCCGATGCAGCCAAGCGATTCTCTTGGGCCGTTACTGCCAGTACAGTCGGTCAAGCCAAAATCAAGCTGACGGCTATCGGACAGACAGCTGCCGACGCCCTCGAAAAGACTGTAGCGGTAAGACCGATGGGTGTGCCTGTCAGTCTGGTAAGAGCTGGTCTGATGACCAGAGACGATCTAGAAAGACAGGTTGAATTTGCCCAAGCAGCCGACGCCGTGCCCGGCACAATCAGTCGCAATCTCAGTGTGAGTGGTTCGACCATAGGCCCTGTACTGGGTAACTTCAAGGCGCTTATCGAATATCCCTACGGTTGTACCGAACAAACCATGAGCAGACTTGTGCCTTCGACGATTGCCTTGCAACTCAGCCGTCAGCTCAATATGCCGCTTTCAAACAGCGAGAAACAGCTCTTTGACAAAGTCTATAAAGAAGCCATGGCCAAGATCACTTCTTATCAGCATGGCGACGGAGGCTGGGGCTGGTGGCAAAACGACGAAAGCAGACCGTATCTGACCAGCTATGTCATGGAAGGGATGAAACTCTTGGCTGATTCCGGCTACAGCGTCGACCGCGAGGCTATGAAACGAGCTTCGCAATGGACCGATGAAAGAGCCAAACTCTTGCTCAAGGCTCTCAAAGACCCTAAACGTCTCAAAGAAATCCCGAGCGAAAAGGAAAATCAGACCGACCTGGCCTATATGCTCTATAGCCAGTCTCTGTGGGGCTTCAAAGCAAATAGCCAGCAAGAAGTCTTGACCTATTTGAGAAGTGCTGAAGTCTTGCCGCAACTGACGCCGGAAGCATTGGCTTATCTAGCGCGTGCAGCCAATAATATTGGCTTATCGGAAAGAGACACAGCCACGGCTGCCATTAATAGATTGGTAGAAATCGCCAATAATACCGACGACACAATCGACTGGGAATATACAAAGAAACTCGCCGACAAACTCGGCGACCGCGAGCAACTCTGGTATTCATATAGGTTCTCGCCGGAAGAGACAACCGCGCTTGCCCTTGCCGCCATTGTCGAGGTCAAGCCCAATTCAGAGATAATTGAGAAAACCAAAAATTGGCTGCTTATCACTAGAGGTAAGGACGGCTGGGGTTCAACCAAGGCGACGGCGCAAGTCTTCAAAGCCCTGCTTATTGAAGAAATTGCCGCTCGCAAAATGGATGCCAAGGCCAGCCTTTCAGATACACTCAGCCAAGGCTTCTCTTGCCTGGTGGATGGTATCGCCTATAGTGACAGCAATCGTTACGGACAAGAGACCAAGGTCAATTTCGATAAACTGGGCAACCAAGGCGGTAAAACAATCATCGCCAATAAAGGCGGCGGCCGCTTGTATTACTTTGCCGAAACCCGTTACTTCAAAAATCTAAACGGCAAAGCTGCCACCGGCGTCGAAAATCTGCCAAGCGATCTAAAAATGGAAAGACATTTCTATCGCATCAAAGCACTGCCGCCTTCTGCCGACGGTACAGTAAGACTGAAGACAGAGACCATTGCCGATGGTCAAATCAAAGCCGGCGAAACCGTGCTCATGAAGACCATTGTGACAACGCCTAGAGAACTGCCCTATATTATGGTGGATGCCTGCCTACCAAGCGGCGCGGAAGTTGTGCAAGATAGCGCCAAAGAGGGCAATATCGAAGCAGAGACTCAAACCAATGCCCCCCTGGGAGACTGGGGTGAGCCCTGGTGGACTCATCAAGACGTTTTGGACGATCGCATTATCTATTTTGGAGCCTCTCTCAAACCAGGACAATCTGAGTTTTCCACTTTGATAAGAATGGAATTGCCTGGCAAAGTAGGAGTACCGCCGGTATCTATGGAAGGTATGTATACAAAAGCTGTGAGAGGCTTGTCAAATCTGGACGTATTGAAGATCGCCGAATAGCCAGCGGAAAAAGCAAAGTCGAGTAAGCCCTATGAAACTGCGTTCGCCCAAACCTGCCAATATACTTTTGGCGCTGGCCATACCCTCGCTCGTCTTTGTCTATTTGAGCACCCATCCTTTCTCACAAGAAATGGCCGGTCGTTCGATCAATCTCTACGGCTTTTCACCAGAACACAGACTTAACTTCAACAGTGCCCTCAAGCGTCTTGACGGAGCAGTAATACAACCGGGACAGGTCTTTTCTTTCAATAATCGCCTTGGTGAGAGAACCGTGTCGAACGGCTATCTTCCGGCGCCGGGCTATCTGGGCAACGATCGCTTCAAGACCACCGGTGGAGGCATCTGTCTCATTTCATCCACGCTCTATCAAGTTGCCCTCTTAAGCGGGCTCACTGTGGTGGAACGCAAACCCCATGTCAAAACAGTCGCCTCAGTGCCACCGGGCTTCGATGCCACTGTTTGGTACGGACTGCAAGACCTCAAGATCAAAAACAGCTTCGATTTTCCAGTCGAAATCAGCTGCCAGGTCGAAGGCGAGCACGCCTCAATCAAGATTCTAGGCGCCAAAAGAGGCAAAGAACTGCAATTAGAAAGAAGAGAAATGGCTTCAGACAATCGCACTAAACTTGTGGAAGTTTATCTAAAAGACCGCGACCAACTCAAACTAGTCTCCCGAGACAGCTACCGTATCGGGCCCTGAATTGCCACCTGATTTTTTATTGGCTAGCCCTTGCACAAGCATAAGCACAACAGTCAAACCGGCCAGACCGCCGATGACATTCAGCCTGTCTTGCATGGAAGCATGCAGACCTTGTTCGACCAAGCCGCCGCTAAGCAAGGCAAAGGCTGACGACAATACAGGCAAGAGCATCACCGATAGGCAGCGATTTTCTTCCTTTTCTTTGGCAAAATAGCCTTGCAGCAAAATTGACGCTACTATACCTGCCACCGCCAGAGCCACCAGATAAGAAGCGGTTGGTTCAGCATGCAAGAAGAAACTAGTGAGCCCAGCACCAAGTGTGCCAATTATGGCTAGGGCGGCGGCATCGACACGGCCTTGACGGCTGGCTTTGATTAGCACCAAAACGCCCACTATGACAAAGAAACCAAGATATTGAGCAGCACTGACGTAAGAGTGCTGCAGGTTGATACCAGTGACATTAGAGACATAGAGATTGGCGAAAGCCTGCTCAAATAGTCTGGCAGCAAAGAAGAGGGCCGCGCATGCCGGTACTTGGCTAAAGGTTCCCACCACTACGCAGGCAGAGAGAGCGGCCATGCCGACATTGCCGTAAAGCCTGGTGGAAAGCAAAGTGAAGATGCCCACAAGAAGTAGCGACTTGAGATACTTACCGGCTCGCTCACTGTCGTCATATTTTGGATCTTGCGCCATACGTCCAAAAGCATCGAGGGCGTACATCAAGCCGAAACCACCGCCTACCACAGCAGCCAGATTAGTGAACGAAATTAAAGTGAGCACCTTGGTCAAAACAACCAACATGCCTAAACCGCCCGAAATGGTGAGCACCAGCCTTTTCACTAAAAGCTTGTCGTCATGCATAAAGGGCCGTTGCATGAGATTTAGCAAAGTAGCCACGGCAAAGGCGCCGGTAATGATATCGGCATTTTTTCCGGTTGGCGTACCACCTTGTGAAGCAACCAATGACATACCAGCTAAATAAGCGGCAGCAGCAGCTACATCATCGAGTCTTACTTTATCACCAGCTTGCGCGGCAAAGTTCTGCACGACTTTGAGCAGCAACATGCCGCACACATAAGCGGCGGCGTTAAGCACAAAGTGCTCGCCGCCATTGAGCACCAGCAAGCTGGCCACAGCAAGCAAGAAGGTTGTGCGCATATGTCTGTGCTTGGCAGGGTCGATGACACCGGCAAAATAAACGGCGGCAGCACCGCCTAGGGCATAGGGCAAAGCTTGCAGCAACTCTAGATGCAAGAAATATCCGGTCGCCCCCAAAACAGCAAGAGCCCCGGCAACTATGAGCAATGGTTTGAGTTGGGTCTGAAGCGAGCGGCTCTCGACCGTGGCCCAAAACTTGGAGCGCACCAGGTCGAAAACACACACTAATGCTGCCAAGCCAAGCAGAAAGGGCGTCAACCCGTTTGCCGTTAGTTCGTTCTGCCCCATAACAACTCCAATTTGTCGGTTTTACTGATTTTATCTGAACCTAAGCGCCAGTGCTTTAGCTGTTTATAACTAGATAACTAGACAACTACAAATGTCGCGCAATTAGGAGTTTGGCGAAATTGGGTTATATTAGACTAATTGGACGGTGATTGAGCTATTGAAGGATTTAGTTAATGCCGCGTTTGCTCATTTTAGTCTTCTTTCTGACAGTCTTCGGCTTGGTTGCCTTTACAGCCTTTCAAGCGCCGACCGAAAGCGGCACACCCGCCAAGAAAGCCGTCGAATTTATGGAGAATATCAAAGCCGGCGATTACAAAAAAACTGTGGAGGGCTTTGGGGTCAACACCTGCCGCTGTCCAGGCACATTAGGCTGGGCCTCCTATCTTGTCTATGCTTCAAACGAAGCCACCAATATTGCTTTCATGTTCGGCAAAAGTTTTGACTATGGTGAACCTCATTGCCGCAAAATCGCCACCACTGTTCAAGCCACAACAGTCTTTGATAGACCGGAAGACTGGGACGTCAATGTCGATCTGCGATTTGTCGACGGCAAGTTTCAGCCCCTTTTCTTGCCTCTAAAAATGGCTTACGGCTATGACATGAGCGAAGCAGAATTCAATACTTTTCTAGCCAATCCAGATGCCGACGCCTGGCAAGGCTTCTGCTTGCGCCTACGCCCAACCCTCGCCAAAGGAGTGACCGACTTTCCGGAAGAAGCAAAAGCTCTGGAAAAGAAAGGACATGATGCCGATAGCAGAGCCAAAGCTATAACCGGCGGCAATGAAAGAGCTGAAGCCATAGCCAAGAACCTTTTCGGTGAAGAAGCCACTCAATATTTGCATCCTAAAGATGCCGGCGCCGTTATCAAAGCCGACGGCAGCAAAATGTCTGAACTGGAAATAGAAAGGCAACTGCCTCGGCTTTGCGCCGCCACTCTAAGGCTGCACATGGTCAGAAGAGACCAGAAACTCCCATTTTCGGTCTCGCAGATTCTAGTTATGGAGCCGGTTCTAACCAAAGTCAGTGAAAAGGGACAGTCCTACTTCCTTAAAATGAAGAACTATTTGCCGCCGGTACTACAGGAAGCCGCTAAAGCAGAAAACAGCAACGAGGCGAAATGAGATGAAATTTGTCAATCGTCCATGGGGAATTAGAATAAACCTTACATTTTTAGCCATCGTTTTCACTCTTACTTTGTATTGGATGTACAAAGAACACAACAGCAAAAAGGCGCTAGAGCATTCGCCGGTCAAGCTCAAAACAAATTCAAGCCCTGAGCACGCTGCCGAAAACGAGCCCTAATCGGGCCAATCAAGAAGCCTTCAAACTTTTATTGCGCAGCGTTATGTAAAGAACAACAGCCAAAGGCGACAATAGATAAAGCAGAAGCGCCACCAAATCTGGTGCAAACGCCGGCAAGCCATAGGCGTAGATTGCATAAATAAAGATCAAACAATCATCTAAGACAATCTTGACCAAATAGGCAACCGGGTTGAGCCTAGCCAGTTTCGCCAAATAATACCAGAGCAAAGCCGAACCAATGGTACCGCAGCCGACATTGATTAAATAGTCCTGCCAGTAACGTTGCCCAGAGTTGACAATTAGATCATAGACCACCGAAAAGAGCATATAGAACCCAAAATTGCGGCAGAACCTTACATAGAGCCCGACCGCAATGACAAACCCGGCAGCCGACATGAGAAAAGACTGGGGCAACTCTAAGAGATCTGAAAAGACCGCCGAGAAATACTCGGGGAAATTGCCCAAGATATCAACGCGTTCGCTTCTAATGTCGGGCGAATAATAAAAGAGCAAAACAGAGCGCAAAGTTTCGCGCAACTGAGTCAGAGCCTCGATGGTCACGGCAGCGATAATACCGTCTATCCAGAGTTCTCTCTGGGTGAGCCTGTCGACTATACCGCGGGGTTTGAAGGCGGCTGACAAGAGAGGCACCAGTTCGGTTTTGAAGATCGGCTGTAAAAGTCGAAAAACGGCAAAGCAAAGAGTAAGGGTGAGGAAAACCCGCCAAAAGACACTGCCGCAGTGCTGCACCAGAGCGAGAGCACGCTCGGTAATATAAGTGATGTCAGTCAGTTCACTGCTATAGCCCGACCAAAATGAGGGTAGATGGTTGACCTGCTCAAGCAAAGGCACCAAGGCAAGCACAAGCGCTACCACCAGTGGTGCGCGAAAACGCATCACGCCGGAACGCAAAAGGCCAATCACCCAGACCAATAGAACAATACCCACAGCCACCGCACTGTAGAGCCGCAAGTTTTCCAGAATAGTGTCATAAGGACGGGCTTTGCTGCGCTCAAACGACCAAGCTTCGGGTACCTGCCAGGCCTGGCTGAAATTGCAGGGAAGGTCTCCCACCACTTGCAAACTAAAACGGTAAGGGGCGTCACCTACTTGATATTCAGGCACGCCGAACTCAAAAGAATAGTCACGTCTATTCTTCTCGTCCTCCCAGCTTACTTTCGAAAGTTTGAAGTTCTTGTACTCAGGGTGCACTCTCTTGATATAAGCAAGAGCGATAGCAGTGGCTTCCTTTTCTGAAATACGCTTACCCGGGGCGTCATCGTCTTCGGTGAGATTTAGGGAATACTCTGAGCCGTCGCCTCTCAGCTCTACGTGATATTCGGTCGGATCTCTAAATCTAAAATAGCGAACAGACCAGAGCAAGCCGGGCTGAGTCTGGTTGCCAAAAGCGAGCATTTTATCGCGCCCGACTTTCTCATACAGATATTGCATTTCATAGGTGCCCACATTGCTGAACAAAGTCGGCAAGACCATATGATGAGAAACATTGATGCCTGCCTGCTTGAGAATCTGAGAGGCTTTATCCATGGCCTGGAAGGCATTAATCTTGACGCGGCTGTTATCGCCGGGCACAGGCAAATGGAAGAAGAAAGTGGCAACCAAAGCAAGCAGCGAGAAAAGCGAAGCCCCGATTCGGAAGCGTCGACTAAAGCCCTGGTATTGAAAATGCTCGATTGAAGCCGACTCTTCCAGCTTAGCATTATCGGCAAGGGGAGCCGAGGCACTGGGCAGGGCACGATTTGTCAAAGAAAGATCGAAGGAGGCGAGATCGAAGTGGGAAGCCTGCCTGAGACTGCGCACCGCCAGCGATACTAAGAGCAAGAGGGCGAAGGGAAGCAGAGGCAGAAGAGAAGACAACCAGAGGAAAGGCTGGGCGGGACCGACTGAGAAAAGCGGCTTGACATCAAGAAAAGCATCGAGCAAATAATGCCCTATAAAACAAGGAAGCAGTCCGTAGCGCCTGAGAATATAGCCATAGAACAACCCGACTACGGTCAATTCTATACCGCGGGCAAAGCAGGGCTGTTGCGGATAAGAACTATGCATGAAAGCCCAAATCATAGCCTGGGCAAGATTAGCCAACCAAAACTTGCCGGTAGCTCTTTGTACGATTGAAAGACCGACAATACGCGCCACGGTCTCTTCTTGCGAAGCAGCGTGCAGTCCAAGCGATATCGCCGAATAGAAAGGCATGGTCGCGCTCAAGGTTTCGACACTGTCTATCCCGCTCGGGCACCAAAAATTGAGCTTCTCACCCAAAAGATAATAAAGAACAATCCAGCCAAGATGAATACCCGCAACAAGATAGCCGACCGATAGAGCCTTGCAGCCTTCACTACTCAAAAAACCTGGCAGCCTGAGAAAATTCTCTAGGGCGACGCGATCTGGATAAAAGCGTCTATAAAGAGTGTCCGCCCCTCCAAACAAAATGGCGCCGAAAAGAGCAGAGCCTAATGCAGAGGCACCGCTTCTGGTGAAGTAACCGAGCACGAAATCGCTGTAAGCTACAGCAGTATCGTAAGAGGTGCGATAACTCTCAAAGTCGTTAATGCGATCCAGCAAAGAAACGATCGCCATTATCAAGCCGCCGAATACAGCAAAGCGAAAGCGCATCTCTTTGCGCGATATAGCCCAGGGCACAACCAAAACCGAGATAATCTGTAAGGTGCCGTAAAAAATTGAGGCAATATTCTGCAGCAAGTTATTGTACGAGCGCAGATTTTCATATTTGCGCGAAAAGCTGTCGGGCACGAACAGATAACGGGTATAGCCGGTGATCTTATCGCCGCTTATGCCAATATAGTGACGCAGCTTACCACCGGCATAATCTTTGGTTTGATCTTCGAAAACAAAAGTATAGTCGGTGCGGTGCAGTTGACCCCGGTTCTCGTCTCTCACCAATTTGCAGGTGCCGGCAGGCACCGCCACTTCACCCTTGAGAAAATCAGAGGCAAGATAAATAGCTTCTTGATGGTTGAGGCTTTTCATTGGCCGCTCGGGCTCTATGTTGCGACTAAAGCCAATCAGCTTGCCGTCGGGTGAAAGCCAGACGCGAAACTGCTCTATTTTAAATTCGCGACAAAAGCGCACAGACCAAGCCCATATAGGAATCTCACCCTGCATGAGTTTGGCTGAGTGACTGAGACCAAGCTCCCATTCAAGAAAAGTCTTGGCTTCTTCGAAACTAGTGAAAACAATCGACTCAATATCTTTTCCCGGCTTTTCCTTGGCACTCTGTCGAGAGTGCGCCTGTGCAGGGGAGAGACCCGAATCGGGAAATATCTTGCCTTCATAGCCGTACTTTGATGCAAAGAAGCGAGCTTTTTCGAGTATCTGCTGACGACTGACCGAAAGATTGAGAGAGGCGGTTGGGAAAACAGAGCTTTGCAACCAAGAATAAAGCAAGAGGCCAAGCGCGGCCAAAACGGCCAGAACCGGCATGAGCCGATCTTTATTGTCCCCTTGTAATGTCACCTTAGTCTCTAATCAAACAACAACCATGAGATTTGATGATAGCAGGCTTAAGGACATTAACAAAAGCTGAATTTGATATATCTACAAGGGATAATTGTGAGCGTTTGTAACATGTGCAGGATCGATTTGCTGTGGCTATTAAGTCCGAAACTTATATGTGGGACAGGGAGCGCGAAACAATCGAGCGTCCTGAACTGTTGCTTTTGCAGGTGGAGCGGCTCAAGACCGTTCTCAAGCGCGTCTTTAAGAACCCGGTCATGCAAGAGCGTTATCTGGCGTCCGGTATCAAAGAAAGCGACATAGAGAAAATCAGCTCGGTTAAGGATCTGGCTCGGTTTCCTTTCATGAAGAAAACCGACTTGAGAGAGAATTATCCCTTTGGTCTTTTTGCCGCACCGCTAAGCGAAGTCAATCGTCTGCACTGCTCTTCGGGCACCAAAGGCAAGCCAACCGTCGTTGGTTATACCAAGAACGATATAGATATCTGGGCACAAGCCTGCGCCCGTTCGCTGGCTTGCGCCGGCGGCAGACCGGGAGATGTTATTCACAATAGCTATGGCTATGGACTCTTCACCGGTGGTCTGGGCATGCATTACGGCGCCGAGCGCTTGGGCGCTACAGTCGTTCCGGCTTCCGGCGGTCGCACCCAGCAGCAAATCATGCTTCTGCAAGACTTCGGCGCCAAGATAATTCTCGCCACGCCCTCTTACATGCTCAACATGGCCTACACCATGCAAGAGATGGGCATCGCCCGCGATACCATCAATTTAGAAATTGGTATTTTCGGAGCCGAGCCCTGGACCGAAGAAATGAGGGCGCAGCTGGAATCTTTACTGAAGATACAAGCCTTAGATATTTACGGACTTTCTGAGGTAATGGGTCCGGGTGTCTCGATGGAATGTATAGAGGGCAAAAACGGCCTGCACATTTGGGAAGATCTATTCATTCCTGAAATCATCGATCCAGACAGCGGCGAAGTTTTGGAGGACGGCGAAGAAGGTGAGCTAGTCTTCACCACCCTCACCAAAGAAGCGATTCCGGTAGTACGCTACCGCACCGGCGATATTTCTCGCTTGAGCACTGAGCCTTGTGTCTGCGGCCGTACCTTTAGAAGAATGTCGAGAGTAAAAGCCAGATTAGACGATATGCTCATTATCAGAGGCGTCAATCTCTATCCTTCCGAGATCGAAAAATGTTTGCTCTCGATGGAAGAACTGGCTCCACACTATCAGCTTGTCGTCGATCGCCATAAGGCACTCGACACCCTAGAGGTGCAAGTGGAAGTGACCGAAGCCCTGATTAAACGCTGGGGCAAATTTGAAGCCGGTCAGGTTGCACTCTCAGACCTTTGTGAGAGCATACAAAAGCTCCTGAAAGACTCGCTTGGTCTCACTGCCGACGTAAAGCTATTGGAACCCCGTTCGATACCGCGAAGCGAAGGCAAAGCGGTGAGAGTTATTGATAAACGTAAAACTCAAGGAGATAAAAATGGTTAAGCTCATCGCTCTTTACAAAATGCCGCAAGACGCTGCTGCCTTCGATGACAATTACTTCAACTCGCATATTCCGCTGGCAATGAAAATGCCCGGCTTGAAAAGAGCAGAAGTATCAAGAGTAACCGGTTCACCCATGCCCTCCAACGATTTTTACATGATGGCTGAACTTTATTTCGAAGATCAGGCAGCCCTAGACAGCGCCATGGCATCGCCGGAAGGAAGAGCGGCAGCCAAAAATCTTATGGGCTTTGCTAAAGAAATCGTGCACATGATGTTTGCATCTGTAGTAATTGAAGAAAAAGTACCGGCTGCGGTCTAATTTTCTTCTTCAAAGGAGCTTTTAATGGCACATTCAAACGAGGCCGTATTTACCGGAATGGCTCCGGAAGTTTACGGCTTCAAGCGCATTATATATAGCAAGGTCGGTTATGTGGCGACAGTGACCATCAACCGACCTGATGTGCTCAACTGCTTCGACACCCAGACGCTCAAAGAGCTTGGCACGGCCTATATGGACGCAGCCGCAGACGACAATATTGCCGTCGTGGTCATCACCGGTGCCGGAGATAAAGCCTTCTGCACCGGAGCTGATCTTAAAGAGCAAGAAGAATACATTTTGAAAAAGCCGAACAACTATCACAAATGGATGTATCAGTTTATCGAAATGCACGACCGCCTGCGCAATATCGGCAAGCCAACTATTGCCCGCTTGAACGGTATGACTGTGGGCGGGGGTAACGAGCTGAATATGGCTTGCGATTTAGCCGTAGCGGCCGATCATGTGGTGATAAGACAAGTGGGTGCCGCTCGAGGCAGCGTAGCAGCCGGCGGTGCCACCCAATGGCTGCCTATGATCATTGGCGATAGACGAGCCCGTGAGATGCTTCTTCTTTGCGAGCCTATCGATGCCTACACGGCTCTCGACTGGGGACTGGTCAATCAGGTAGTACCATATTCGATGCTTGATGCAGCCGTCGCCGAACTAGCGGAAAAGCTCTATAACAAGCTGCCCGAATGCACTCGCTATACCAAGCAGCAACTCAATTTCTGGCGTGATTTTTCTTGGTCGATGACAATCGGCCATGCCAGAGACTGGCTGACTTTGCATGCCGGGCATTTCGAAACGGCAGAAGGTCTGCACTCTTTCAAAAACAAACAAGAGATGGACTACAAAAAAATCAGACAGGCAGCCGCCTCTGAGAAAGCTAGCGATAGCAAGAGCTGCCCCGCCTGCCACGCTCAAATGCCTGAAGATTACGGTTTCTGCGGTAACTGCGGACACAAGTTTTAGTGACTCACTTCAATTTAAGAGAACATAAATAAAAATGGTGATGACAATGACTTACAAAAACATACTGACCTCAAAAGAAGAAGCAGGCTCCCCCTCTTCTTATATAGCTATAGCAACTTTGAACCGCCCTACGGTCTTGAACGCTCTCAACCACGAGCTGATGACCGAACTGGTGGCGGCATTGGCCGAATTCGACGCCGACGAATCAGTAAGAGCGATAGTCATAACCGGCTCCGAAAGAGCCTTTGCTGCCGGTGCAGACATCAAAGAGATGTGCGATGAAACTACTGTTTCGATGATGCTCAAAGATAGACTGGCCACTTGGGACAAAATAAAAGAGATCAAGAAACCAATCATTGCTGCCGTAAGCGGCTTTGCTCTGGGCGGTGGCTGCGAACTTTCAATGATGTGCGACATCATCATCGCCTCCGAAACGGCTCAATTTGGTCAGCCCGAAATCAACATCGGAGTCATTCCCGGTGCCGGCGGTACCCAAAGACTGACCCATGTGCTCGGCAAATACAAAGCAATGGAACTGGTGCTCACCGGTCGCCCCTTCACAGCCAAAGAAGCGCATGAACTAGGACTGGTCAATAAAGTAGTACCGGTCGAGCTTTATTTGGAAGAAGCAAAAAATCTGGCCAAAGAAATTGCCGCAAAATCGCCGATTGCAGTAAGACTTGCCAAAGAGTCGGTACTGAAAGCTTTCGACGGCACCCTGGCTGAAGGTCTCAACTTCGAACGCAAAAACTTTTATATGCTTTTCTCATCAGAAGACCAAAAAGAAGGCATGAAGGCTTTCTTGGAGAAGCGCAAAGCCGTATTTACCGGGCGCTAATTCAATCTTTACATCGCATACTCATACAGGATCTACAAAATGTCCAGCGAAAACGAAAAAATTCTATTGACCGAAAAGAAAAACGGCGTCGGCATCATCACACTGAACCGCCCCGACAAACTCAATGCCTTCAATGACGAGCTTACTTTTCAATTGCAAGATGCTCTCAAAGAAATGGAAAAAGACAAAGAAGTAAGAGCAATCGTGGTCACCGGTGCCGGACGAGGATTTTGCTCGGGACAAGACCTACAGAGCCGCTCTATCGCCCAGGAAATGGGTCAGCGCCCCTCTCTAGGCGACAGCATCAGAAGACGCTACAACCCGATTGTCATCAAGTTGAGACGGATGGAAAAGCCTATCATTGCTGCCGTCAATGGTGTCGCCGCTGGTGCCGGTGCTTCGGTCGCCTTCGCTTGCGACTTCCGCATCGTCACAGAAAAAACCAATTTCATTCAGTCATTCACCAAAGTTGGTCTCATTCCAGACTCGGGAGCGACCTTTATCTTGCCCCGTCTTGTCGGCGCCACCAAGGCCTTTGAACTAATGCTTTCAGCCGACAAACTCTCGGCGCAAGAAGCTTTCAATCTGGGCGTGGTGAATAAAGTAGTCGCCGAAGAAGACTTGATGAAAGAAGCCCTGGCCCTAGCTGAGAAACTGGCTGCCGGTCCGAGCAAAGCTTTTGGACTGACAAAGCGGGCGGTCAACAAGGCGATCTTCCACGACTTAGAAGAACTCTTAGAGTACGAAGCCTCTCTACAAGAAATAGCTGGACGCTCTGATGACTTCGCCGAGGGTGTGAAAGCCTTTATCGAGAAACGCACCCCTCAGTACACGGGCAAATAATTACTGAAAAAGTAATTTATCCATACCTCTGCAAAGCCCCTTTATTTGCCGCACTTTGCTAATAGCAAGCAAGGTACCGTCCACATAAGGGGCTGCGCTTTTTCCAGCCGCATGGCTAATGACTAACCGCTCTTCCGGGTTTGAGAAGACAGCATCAAAGGCGAGTGTATAGCCTGGCAGACGCAGTGAATGCACCCTTGTGCCAGCGATATCGGCACCACGACCGGGCGAAGACTGATCTTGCACTAAAAGAGGTTCTTGCTGGCAGGGTGTGGCGGCAAGCCTTTCGGCTAGTTCTCTGGTGGTACCGCTGGGGGCATCAGACTTAGAAGCCGAGGCATAGTCGATGATCTCGCGGTTCGGTAGATAGCGAGCGGCCAAGAGCGAAAAATGAATTGCGAGGGCGGCTGTGATGGAAAAGTTGCCGCAGGCAATCATACCGACCTGTTTGGATAAGGCGAGAGCTTCCAGCTCTCTATACTGGGCTTCAGTCAAGCCTGAACTACCCACAACTACATAAAGACCATGCTCTAGTGCTAATCTGACATTGGTATACACAGCCTGAGCGCTGGTGTAATCGACATAAATTTCGAATGCTGCTTCTTGTAAAGCCTCCTCCAGCCGCCCAAAAACAGGCACAGCAGCTCCGGCAATCTCGCTCACGCTGCCACCACGGCTTCGCGAAAGTGCTGCCGTTAGTTCCAACCCATCGTCTTTCACTATTGCTTCGGCAACTGCGCTACCGGTCCAGCCGGTGACCCCGCCAAGACAAATTTTCATGCTCTACTCTTTCGTATTATTGCTTCTCTAACTTTTAGTGAGTTTCAATATCCTGGACCTTTTGCTCCCTAAGGAAATCAATTAGGCTTTCTCTATAGATATTACCTCTGAGAATATTACTGGCACTTCGTTGATTATCAACCTTGATTACAGCGGGCAGATCGTGCTGCGCACGCAAGTCGTATTGTTCTTTTAGATATTGAATAGACTTGTCCTTCTCAGGCTCGTAAGGATGAAACTCAACAAAGATCGGTCGGTAATCGCTCTCGATAAGACTGCGCACGTCTGGATTAAGCAAACAAGAGAGCCTAAAGCTATCGCTGGCGCTGCCGCAATCATTGACCATTACCAAAAGCCTTGGTTTATCGCCGGAGTTGGGTTGATTCAAAACCTCGTGCGAAAGCCACTTAATATCGCCCCTGGTGGGCTTGAGAGTATGCCAGCTGCGGGCCAGGTATAAATACCTCATCAAATCTGGTATATCGCGATAAGAGTTTAAATATGGCGCCTTTCTCAGTGCAGGTGCGCCGCGATAACCTGAATATCGATAGTCATCATCAACATAAGCATACTCATAACCATCACCATAAACGTGATTGTTAAAATCAGAATTTCGATTGCGACCAAGCTCAGCCAAGTTAGCTGAAGAGGTTATCTCGTCGCTCTTAGCCCGAGCCAGTTTGTAAGGAACGACAAAAAGCCCGGTTTGTCTTCTTGCGCCAAGCTGATCGGTGAAGCCTTTAAACCCTTCGCCTAGCTTCATATCAGTCACTTCATTTGAGTAACCTGAAGGTATCTCCGCCCGCACCGGCAAGAAATTTTCATTGATATAAGCGCTCACTTCCGGATTGGAAAGTCCTTCCGATTCCAGCCTAAAGGCAAAGGATTCACCCTTTTGGATCAAGACATAAAGTATAGGTTTCTTGACCTTGGCACATTCAATTAGGGCTTCACTTCTAGTGCGCCATTGCAAAGGCGGTTTACGCCTGAACGGCGAGCTAAGGTCATAGGTTAGATGCAGCGAAAACTGCTTATCCAAACACATAAAGGCAGCCAAACCGAAAGAAACAAGTGCCACCAAATAGAGTGCACGAGGTTGAGAGCGGGTACCCTTATAATTTTTACTCGTGGGCATAAGAGTACTCCTTGCGAGACAAGAAGAAGATCGCCAATGACAGAGAGACTGTAATGACGCAAGTATAGTTGACTAGATAAGTGAAGAATTCGGCACTGCCGTTGAGGATATCAGCCACAGGGATATTGGGATAAAGAAAGACACAATAAGCATCTGAGCAGGCTTTATAGAGATAAGTGACAAAGATTGGTACTTGGAAGGTACCAAAGAGATGATTCGAATTATAAGTGAGTGGTTCAAGAAAGCTGCGAAATAGCTGCCCGGCGAATAACATCCCGGCAATCAATGCCAAATCTTTGATGCCTGTCACTAAAGAGGAAAAGAAAATCAAAACGCTGGCTGTGCTGAAACATAATAGAACCCGCTCCAGACCGTTGAAGACAAACTCTGTATTGAACATGATTGAGGGCGAAAGAGCTACCGCAACGAACTGCTCAATGAGCAATGCCTGCACTGAACAGATAGAGGCCGCAATAGAAACGGCCAACCACTTGCTAAAGACATAGCGGCTAAGGGAGACCGGACGAGACAAGACAAGCGATATGGTGCCGTGCTGTCTTTCACAACCAATCACACCGATACCCCAAAGTAAGGTAAATAGAGTTGCTACAAAAGGCGGCGACAAACAAGCATCGTCGACAGGCACCGAGGCATTGCAACGCATGAGAGTGACGCCGCCCAGGGGCAGCAAGATCATCAACGTCAGCAAGATCAAGCGAACGTTATTCGACTTGAACTGCCTCCAGGTATTTACACAAATAGCTCGATTCACTTTGCCCCTCCTTTACTCATCTCATCGACAAAGGCCTTTTGCAGACGAGATAGTTCGGGTACAACTCGCGTAACTGGGATTCCGGCTTCTACCATAGCTTTGATTAGTCTGGCGCATTCGGCTTCACTACCCACAGTGATTGAGGCATTGGCTTCAACTTGGCTGAACTGATCTAGGGTCGCCCCAAGTTCGGTGGCAATTCTACCAACAAGGGCGCTGTCGACCATCACTTCGTCGCTATAACTCAACCAAGAAATGCACATTGTTCGAGGTACCGATTCTTCACGAGCACGCAGATTTTCTTCTCTAACCACTTTGCCTTTCTGAATAAAGATAACGCGGTCGCAGCTGCGCTCGATCTGATCGAGTTGGTGTGAATTAAGCAAAAAGGTGAGACCGTCCTGGCGCAGACTGCGCAGTAGACTCTGCACCACTAAGACCCCATGGGGATCCATGCCCGACGCCGGTTCATCAAGCAAAAGATAACGCGGTTTATTCACCAGAGCTTGAGCAAAGCCGAGGCGCTGCAGCATGCCTCGTGAGTACTTCTTCACCGCCATAGACCAGGCGGAAGGGTCTAACTCCACTCTCCTGAGCAATTCCTCGCATTCGTGCACGCGCAGCTTCTCGGGGCGACCGCAAAGTTCGTGGTGAAAATGCAAAAAATCACGCCCGGTCATCCAGCGGTCGAAGGTGAGACGTTCTGGCAAATAGCCCACCATAGCTCTAGTGACCAAATCATCGGGTGCCAAGCCATCAATGGCAATCTCACCAGACTGATAGCGTAAGAAACCCATCATGCAGCCAATCAGTGTGGTCTTGCCAGCCCCGTTCGGACCAACCAGACCTAAAGCTTCGCCCGGCTTGATCGAGAGCGAAACCCCATCAAGAGCCTTTACCTTACCACCCTTATAAGATTTGACCAGATTAACGACACTAATGCCGCCGGCAGCGACATCGACAAGTTCTCTTGATTGCTCCGCTTCGACCATAAACGCCTCATAGAAGGGCACCGACCAGCAATCGGCATAATGACAACTTACCCAATTTTAGTCCGCCTTTGCCATATGTGCTGAATCTGCCATTAGTATGTTAAAAGTGAGGTGGCAGGAATGCCTGCTTGTCCCAAGGGCTTTTCCTGGGATTACAACCGACGATACTGCGGAATTAGAAGAGATGAGTAAGGAAAAAGCGAGAAGATTTAACCTATCCGGCGGGCGAAAATTGCCCTTAATCTTGCTCTTTACTTTGCTGAACTCTATTAGTTTGAGCCTTGCCTTTTCAAACTCAAAAGCTTTAGCGCAAATAGAAGACGCCATGTCACCCCCGCCCATAGACTCAGCCGAGGCGAGTAATCAAGACAATTCAGACAGCCAAAAGGCTAAACCAAAAGAAACCACCAAAAGCGAACCTAAGTGGGCGAAGCTCATCGACCTTTCAGGGCGTTTTCAATATGAAATTCCAGATGGATGGAATCTTACCCGCAATCCCTTCCTGCCGAACGATATCTTGGTGCAACCCTATCAAGAGCGTCAGAAGACAATATTTTTCGAACTAAAGAAAGGCCGGCTAAATGAAGCCAAAGCTAGGGCTTACGAAAAGGAAAATCTGGCGAAGCTGGAAGAAAGCAAGCTTATCCTTCGCAAACCTATAAACACGAGCACCGGTCCAGGCTACTATTTAGAGCTGGACGGACTTTTGGAAGGGGCTCCAGTGAAAGAGTATATTTATCTGCGCAAGCTGGGCAGCGAAGTATTGGCAATCACAGGTTGCAGCCCCCTCAAGATAGACAAAAACTTGGAAGAAACTCTGAGTAAAGTAAATGACTCTATAGTGCCCAAGCATGTAAAAATGCCTAAGCGCATCATTAGAAGATAGGAGGGCTAAGGCAAATGTCCGACCAGGCTTCCAGAGCGGTACCACTAGTAATTTGTCTTGCCTTCGTTCTGGGCGTTTACGGCTTCAGCGCCGTTTCGCGGCAAGCCGATCCTAAGTTTTCGCGCGAACTAAAGAGCAGTTATCCGACCACGGCCTATCAGGCTCTTTTTGAAACCAAATCGGCCAAGGGTGCAGGCACGGTCATGCTTTCTTGTGACGGACAAGGTCATATGCGAATAAAGGAACTGGCCAATCTGGTGCAGTTTTCGCAGCAAGTGCACAATACAATCGGCCAAACAAAAGTGGAAGAAGTGGTAGTCAATGTAGATAGAGTCACTATCCTAAATTATTTGACCGGCAAAAAATATATCATCAACGAACAAGAAAAGACCTACGAAGAGAAAGATCTGACTAATCTTGGTGTGGGCATCTATGATGAAGCAATGTATGAAAGTTCCAAGGCCAAAAGACTGCCTGATACCACCATAGATGGTGAACCAGTGCGGGGCTGGCTTACTACTTTTCCTCTTTCAGATGCCGACCAAATTGAAGCCTATTTTTCGAAGCGCACCGGCTGTCTAGTGAAAGCCAAAGGTGCGGGAGTAGAGACCAGACTGATGGGTTACAAACCAGTGCCTTTGCCGCCCCCGGCCTTTGTACCACCGCCGAGCTTTACTAAGAAGAGATCACTTTAGTCATTGCTGCAAAGCTCTAGCCATGCGCAGGCTCTCTTGGGCAAGCTCGCGCAAACGCCCCTGTATCTTTGGCTCAGTGATATCACCGTCGGTGTATACAAAACGAGGCACTATCATGGTGCGAAAATCCAACATGAGAGAATTAGCCAACCCCATAGCCGACATATAACTAGACTTACCGCCGGCGGCACAGAGCATACCGACAATTTTGTTTTCCCAGGCCTTGCCGGTCAATTCGATCAAGTTCTTCAAGACCGCCGAAAAAGAATAGTTATAGACGGGAAAAGCCACCAAGATAAGGCTGCTTTCTGCAATCACGGCGCCGAGCTGTTTCACATTTGCATCACCATAGGCGGCACCGCCGTCGCATAAAGGCAAGGGGAAATGACGCATATCGACAAATTGAAGGGAATCGTCTTTACTCAAAGACGATTCCAAATACGCCTTCACCGAGCCGGCCATCTCTCTGCTTTTACTTTCAGGATTAAGACTGGTGCTCAGTACTAGAATTTTCAATTGTTCTTCCTTTCTTGTATTAGAAACCGGGATCTGTCGGCATATTCTTTAGCGGATCTTCCGGCGGCTGCGGGCGAGCCGCTTCCTGGTTATATTGCATCTGCACCGGCGCAGGCGGGGCTTCAGAGGCAAGTTTATGCTCGATAGTGGCAATGCGCTGTTCCACCTGCCTGACTCGCTCCTTATCTTCATCGCCGCAGCAAGCGACAAATCGCTTGTACTCATTCATCGCAGAACTTAGGTGCCTTTCCGACTCGAAGAGCATCGCTAATTGCAGGTGCACCTCTTTGTTATTGGGGTCGTACTCGAGAGCACGGTGCCAAGCTTCGATGGCACCCTGGTGATTACCCTTGGTGAGAAGACAGATGCCTATATCAAGATAGACCCTTTCATACTTTATGCCAATAAGCGGATTGCGCGTTTTGACCATGTCTTGCAGAGAAGTATGGGCTTTCACCCATTCCTTCATTTTCATAAGACATTCGCTGTATCTAATCCATGCCTCATAGTTGTCCCAATCGCGTTGGTACTGCCCCAGCGCCTCTCGGTATGAGCTCAAAGCAGCATTGAGGTGACCGGCGCTGTCTTCATTGATGCCATTGGCGAGGTGAATCTCACGTGTGAGTGGATCCATAAATTCAGTATCGCGGAAAGCCAGACCGATTTCTTCCTGGGCCTTTCGATAGTTCTTCATGCGTGTATAACAGCGAGCCAGAGCCAAATGCCCGCGACCGGTCTTCTCGATAGACTGTTCGCAGTGCTTGGAGAGAGCATCGACTGCTTTCTGGTCTTGCCCTTTAGCAAAATAGGTCAAGCCTAGATAATAGAAAGCTTCTGGATTATAGCCATTGCGAGCAAAATAACTAGCCTGCAAAAGAGCATCGAGTGCGCCGTCATAATCGCCCTTCTCATAAAGCTTCTTGCCTAACTTGGTGTTCTTGTCGGCCGGGTCTTTTGTATTTTTACCTGAAACCTTAGCCAGAGCGGGGGCTAGAGCGGAACCAGTCAATTGAACAGGCTGGATCCCAAACTGCCAAAGCAGACAGGCGGCAAGAGCAATAGCCCCCTGGAATGTTCTAGCTTGGTCTCTCTTCATTTTGCAAAATTTCCAGAAAGCGGGCTTCGTCAATAACCTTTATACCAAGTTCCTGCGCTTTAGCCAATTTAGAACCGGCCCCCGGCCCGGCCACCACCACATCGGTCTTCTTGGATACAGAGGAAGAGGCTTTGCCGCCTCTTGCTTTCACAGCCTTTTCAGCCTCGGTACGCTCCATATTGACCAAAGTGCCGGTGATGACAAAAGTAAGACCGGCCAGAAACTGCGGCAGCTCCGATCCGCCACCTTCATCTTCCATCTTCACTCCAAGCTCTTTCAGCTCAGAGATAATACGCTGACTCTCAGGCTCGGCAAAATACTCAATTACATTCTGCGAAATGACTGGACCAACCCCGTCAATGGCAGCAATCTCTTCGCTGCCTGCCTTGCTTATGGCCTCCATAGAATGAAAGCGATTAGCGATTAACTCAGCCACCGAAGCACCCACATGCCTGATGCCCAAACCAAACAAAAGTGCAGCCAGCGGCCTATTCTTAGAGGTCTCTATGGCCTTGATGGCATTCTCAGCCGACTTCTCGCCTTTCTTTGGCAAAGCACGCAAGTCATCGATTGTCAGTCGATAAAAGTCGGCAGGGGTCTTCACCATGCCGCGCTCGAATAATTCGCCGATGAGCATCTCGCCGACACCGTCTATATTCATGGCTTCTTTGCCGACAAAATGAATCAGCCGTCTGAGGCGCTGAGCCGGACACCCATAAACGTTCAAGCAGCGATAAACCACCTCTTCTTTGATGCGCACAAGTTCGCTTTCGCAAGCCGGGCAGCGCTCCGGATAGTGAAAAGGCTGGCTCTCAGAGGGGCGCTTCTCAAATTTGACGCATACTACTTCGGGAATAATCTCACCGGCTTTGCGCACCACCACTGTATCGCCCAACCTGATATCGAGGCGTTCGATTTGATCTTTGTTATGCAGAGTAGCGCGCTTCACCGTGGTACCAGCCAACTTGACTGGAGTAAGACAAGCAACAGGAGTGACTGCTCCGGTACGCCCAACATCGAACTGCACCGACTCAATCACGGTCTCGGCTTCTTCTGGTGGATATTTATAAGCGATGGCCCAGCGCGGTGAATGACTGGTATTGCCGAGTAAGTCCCAAAGTTTGCGGTCGTCGAGTTTGATAACCACGCCGTCGGTTTGATAATCGAGCTTATGACGGGCATCCTGCCACTTTGTGACAAAATCCATCAAGCCGGCGGCATCAGTACAAGTGCGATTCGGTTCAACAGGAAAGCCCATGGCTTCTAGTAAAGCCAGGTTCTCAAAATGACTATCGGGCTGCTTAACGCCCTCGTCTAAAATATAGAGAAAGTAAGTCCAAACAGCTAGTTTGCGCTTGGCGGTGCGATTGGGATCTTTCTGGCGCAGCGAACCGGAGGCGGCATTGCGCGGATTGGCAAAGAGCGGCTGACCATCTTCTTCTAAGGCGGCGTTCAATCTAGCAAAGCTTGAAACCGGCATATAGACTTCGCCGCGCACCTCGACCTTAGCCGGTGTATAAAGCTCAAAACCACCACCTTGGACAGGCGGTGCCTTGACTGTGCCGTCTTTATAGAGAGCAACCGGCTTGAGACGACGCGGCACCCCCGAAACAGTCTTGAGATTGAGGGTAACGTCTTCACCGACCTCGCCATTGCCCCTGGTGGCACCTTGGACAAACTCGCCATCTAAATAAGAGAGCGCCACCGATAAGCCGTCTATTTTATGCTCGCTGACATAGTTGAGCCTCTCCACCGAATGATCATCAGCCAGAGCCCGAGCCAGCCGCTCTTGCCAGTGCACAAGGTCTTCCTGCCCCATGGCATTAGCCAAACTGAGCATAGGAATCTTGTGCACCACTTCCTTAAAGTCGGTGCTGGGCTTCGCCCCTACCTTTTGAGTGGGGCTGTCGGGGCTGGCATACTCAGGATGCTCGCTTTCTAGGGCTTGCAGCTCTCTGAAGAGCTTGTCGAATTCAAAATCGGTAATTTCAGGCTGTTCGACATAATAGAGAAAACGATGGTGCTCGATGAGCTTAGCCAGCTCGACAATGCGCTCTCTTACTGACACTCCAGTTTAGTCCTTTATTTATCTAGTTTTTAGTCAAGCTAGTCTCTAATCAAGGCCTTCCCGGCTGAGAATGACGCAATCGCCCTGGGCAGTACCCGAACAAATAGCGGCGGCGCCGAGTTTTGCGCCACGGGCTTCCATTGTGCGAGCCAGGCTAAGAAGTATGCGGGCGCCACTGGCACCAATCGGGTGACCGAGGGCGATAGCGCCGCCGTTCACGTTTACTTTCTCAGGGTCGATACCGAGCATCTTGATAGACTTGAGCGCCACCGCTGCAAAAGCTTCGTTGATCTCCATCAGTTCCAAATCTTTCACAGACAGACCAGCTTTCTTCAATGCTTTCTCTGTGGCTAGAGCGGGCACTGTGGCTAAATAGGGAACATCTTGCCCGATGGAAGCATGGCTGACAATTTTTGCCAGAGGCTTGAGACCGAGTTCTTTGGCTTTACCGGCGCTCATAACGAGCAGCATGCAAGCACCGTCATTGACACCAGGGGCATTACCGGCGGTGATAGAGCCTTTGTCATAGAAAACCGGCTTCAGCTTCGCCAGAGCTTCCATATTAGTATCGGCGCGGGGCGATTCATCGCGGTCGACTAACTTGGTCTGGCCTTTACCTGCCGGAATTTCCATTTTATAGATTTCTTTAGCGAAGGCGCCGCTCTCATGGGCTTCCACTGCTTTCTTGTGGCTGCGCACCGCCCACTGATCTTGCTCTTCTCTGGTGATGCCGAACTCTTCAGCAACTTTGGCGCCGTGTACAGCCATATGAACGCCGCTCACCGGGCATTCCAGGCCGTCCACCAGCATAGCGTCTTGAAAGGCCACATGCCCCATACGCTTGCCGAAACGAGCCGAATTAGCTTCCACTATGTAAGGAGCCTGACTCATCGACTCCATGCCGCCGGCAAGAATAATATCGGCATCATTGGCTCTGATGCGCAGGTCGGCGAGAGTAACGGCGCGCATGCCTGAAGCACAAACTTTATTGACCGTGGTCGATTCGGTGGTCTTAGGCAGACCAGCGGCAAGTAAGGCCTGGCGAGAGGGGACTTGACCACTGCCGGCTTGTATTACCTGCCCGACAATAACTTCATCGATTGTCTCAGGATTGACCTTGTTGCGTTCGACAATCTCTTTGATCAGAGGTGTAGCCAACTTGACGGCGCTCAGAGAAGCAAGCGAGCCACCCAACTTTCCAAAGGGTGTTCTCAAACCGTCGACGATTACAGTTACTCTATCTTCCACGTCAAATTCTCCCGAGCCAAAGCTAAGTTCTTAACACTCAAATGTTAGTCGCCCTAAGCGCCAAGGGGTGCAGATACTCATTTACTCTTAATAAGACCCGGCTATCTCTACTCTAGGTTTTAGTTTATTATTGGAAAGTAAGCTTGCTGCCGGGACAACGAATGTCAAGATCTCAAAACGACGACGAGCCCTATGCCCGTTCTTCAAGACGGCCGCCGCCGCGCCGCCCGGCAAATCGCAACCAATATCAAGATGACGACGATCAAGACGATCAAGATGACGATGAAGAGGAAGACCATCTCGCCTCTTCAAGACAAAGAAATAGACCGCAAAGCGGAAATAGACCCACAAATAGAGCTGGAAACAGAAATAGGGCTTCCGCCTCAAGCCGCCAAAGCGGCAGCTTTCTAGACAAAATCAATCAATATATCGACCAAAAGCAGCAGGGCGCTGTGGTTGAACCAAGCCACATTGAGCCGGGCAAAAGACTAGTAGCACTTGGTATAGACGTTGGCGCCGCCTACGCGATTTCGCTAGTGGTTAGCTTCATTCCAATGCAAACCTTTCTAAACAACCAGTTTGTCATTCCGCTGGTACTCTGCTTTAGAGACTTCTTTTATGGCGGCAGGGGCCTGGGCAAAAACCTTATGGGCTTGCGCGTGGTAAACATGGCTACCGGCGAAGGACCGACTCTGCAACAGGTGCTGGTGCGCAACCTAATATATCTAGGACCCCTCTTGCTTTTGCAAGTGACTGAACGTATTTTGCATTTATTTGAGATTCACGTCAGCTTGACTACCGCCGTAGTGACAGTGAAAGAAGTCTTGAAAGCGGTTCTTTCATTTTACGTATTGGTAATAGTTCCGCTGGAAGCCTACCGCAGTTACGCCAGGGAAGATAGTATGAGACTTGGCGATGCCTTAGCAGGCACCTGCCTGGTCGAAGACGAAATGAATTTCAGCGAAATACTGCCCAAATGACCCACAAAACAGCCTATATCTGGGGACCGGTTACTTCTTTCAACGGTGCCATCGCAGCAGCTCTTGTCATGAAGGGTTGGCATGTGCACTTTGCTTCTAAATCTTCGCTCAATATATTGAGTCTATCGCCTTTAGATTTGACAACCCAGGCTCGCAGCTTGCTCGACTTGGCTCTTGGCGGCAAAGAAAAAGCCCGCGCTTTTCAAGACCGCCTTAAGGTGGTGGAAGGCCCCGAAACAAAAAAGACCCCTGAAGGCAAAAATCAGAAGTACGATGCCATCATATTCAGTGCCTTGCCGCCCAACTTCGATGAAGCCAGAGGGGCTCGTGCCCCTTGGACAGGCGGCGATCTGAAAGCCTTGACCCGCAGCCATAAAGACACTCCTATTTTTATTGTCTCCTCTCTTTGGGGCGGTATTCAAAAAGATGGTGTAGTGCCGGAGGAACTTGAATTTGGCCGGCGCAAGCCCCAAAGCCAATGGGAGAACACCTGCCAGCAATACGAGCAGCGCCTTTTGGAAAGTCTCTCGGGCAATGAATCCGTTTGGTATATGGTGAGACTGCCGATGCTTTCCGGCGATACCAAAGACGGCAGTACCAGTCGCATAGCGGGCATTTATTCACTCTTGCGCGAACTAAAAGAACAAAACAATAAGCCCTTAAAAGGCAAAGGTCCGCTCAAACTAGCTTACAATCCCGATTCTACCCTCTGGTTCCTGCCAATCGATCATGCCGTCAATACTTTCCTGCGCCTGCTCGAAGACGAAAGTCGCCCCCGCATTTGCAATCTGGTATCAACCCAAGCCTCGCTAAACCGCGAATGGTTGAGCCATTTAGCAGCAGTTCTGCAGGCGGAAGAAATCGAAGCGAAAGATCCTGATGACTTGAATCTGCCAAGCACTTTGCGCAAAATGCTGCTTGATGATGTGCAAGTAAAGACCCGCAATCTTTTTGAAGTAAGCGGACGCTATCAACTATTGCCGGTGGTGGCCGACAAAGAATATTTGAGCAAACTGCTCGACTATGCCGAGTCTGTGCACTGGGGCGAGCCGCAAAGCCAGCCGCAAGAAACGACGGTAGATTATTCTGAAAAGGTGGCGCGCTTTTATTTCGAAGAATTCGTACCGGAAAAACTCGCCCAAGGGGCATTGAAACATGCCAAGATCAATGGTCACAAAATAGGCTTTAAGCTGAGAGCCTCAAGCTTTCCCGGTTGGTTGCTCAAGGTCAAACCAGATAGCGAAAACGAAGCGATTTTGACTGTGATCGACCCAGCCTTCGACAAACCCGATGTTTGTTTTCACTTCAGTGGAATGACCTTAGCCGGTCTCATTCAAAAGAAAATACATCTTTCAAGAGCCCTCCTCATGAAAGAAGTAACAGTAGAAGGCAATATGCTGCAGGTCTTTAAAATCGCCGGGCTGATAGAGAAGTTTCTCAAAGACTTCCCTCTGAGCAAAGAAGACCTGGTCAAAAGCCAGGTCGACTAAGAAACCCCTGCTCTAATCTAAGCAAAAAATTGAGCCGCTAAGATTTAGCTGCGGCTTGCGACTTTACTGCCGAGATCAAGTTAGCCATTTCAATGGCTGCCACTGCTGCTTCGGCGCCCTTATTACCGGCTTTGGTGCCAGCTCTTTCGATGGCCTGTTCAATACTGTCTACGGTCAAAATTCCGTTTATGACAGGTATACCGGTCTCAAGAGCGACGCTTGATAAACCGGAGGAACTATGAGATGCGACGTAGTCGAAATGGGCGGTGGCACCGCGAATTACTGCACCAAGAGCAATAACGGCGTCATAGCGACCGCTCTGAGCCGCATGCTTGACCACGAGCGGTATTTCAAAGGCACCGGGGCACCACATAATTTCGACAGATGAGAGATCGGCGCCATGTCTCTTGAGCGATTCGGTGGCGCCGGAGAGCAATTCCTTGGTGATGAAATCGTTGAAGCGGCTGACCACTACAGCAAACTTCAAACCGGTGGCAATCAATCTGCCCTCGATTACTTCGGGTTGACCCTTAGACATTTAACTCTCCTTTTCTTGTCTTCTCTTTTGTCGCTTCACCAAGCTCAAGCCAGTGCCCCAGCTTCTCTTTCTTGGTGAGCAGATAGTTCATGTTGTGACTGTTGCAAGCAGGAGGCATCATCACCCTTCCAGTGACCTTCAAGCCATAGCCTTCCAAGCCGACAATTTTTCTTGGATTATTGGTGACGATGCGCACCGAGGTCAAGCCCAAATCACAAAGAATCTGGGCGCCCACGCCATAGTCGCGCAAATCCGGCTTGAAGCCGAGGGCTTCGTTAGCCTGCACAGTATCTTTACCTGTTTCTTGCAGAGCATAGGCTTTGATTTTATTGAGAAGCCCAATGCCTCTGCCTTCCTGCCTCAAATAAACCAAGACGCCGGTTTCTTCTTTAGCAATGAGAGCCATTGCCGCCTCTAATTGGGGACCGCAATCACAGCGCAAGCTGGCAAAAACATCGCCGGTGAGGCACTCAGAGTGCACACGAATGACCACATCTTCTTTGCCATTCACATCACCCTTAACCACGGCCAGGTGCTCTTGTCCGTCCAGAGTGTTGCGATAAGCATAGAGCTTGAACTCACCATAAGCGGAAGGCAGTGTGCATTCTGCTTCTCTGACGACAAAACGCTCTTTGCCTAAGCGATAAGAAATAAGCTGGGCGATATTGATAAACTTGAGACCGTGCTTATCGGCGAATTCACGCAATTGCGGCACGCGCGACATGGTGCCGTCGCTGTTCATAATTTCGCAAATTACCCCGGCGCTTTTCAGACCGGCCATGCGAGCCATGTCGACAGCAGCCTCGGTATGACCGGCGCGCTGCAAGACACCGCCGGCTTTAGCCACTAGGGGCGAAATATGCCCTGGTCGTCTAAGATCTTCCGGCTTAGACATTTCGTCGACACAAACTTTGATTGTGGTGGCACGGTCGAAGGCGCTGATGCCGGTAGTGACACCAAATCTGGTATCAGCATCGACAGTAATTGTAAAGGCTGTGCTCTGTGATTCGGTATTGCGCTCGACCATGAGGGGCAAATCTAGTTCTTTGGCTCTTTCCGCAGTAATCGACAAACATATCCAGCCCCTCGCCTCGGTGGCCATAAAGTTGATCTTCTCGGGGGTGATTAATTCGGCGGCGCAAATCAAGTCGCCTTCATTCTCGCGACCTTCATCATCACAGACCACTACAAACTTGCCAGCCTTAATATCGGCGATGGCATCTTCCACACTGTCGAATCTAACTTCGGACATGCTAGCCTCCGGTTTGACGTCGCATATGTCAAGCGACACCTAAAGCATAGCCCCCATGGACCTTTATAGGACCAAAATTATGCGATTCTTTATTATGCATTCTTTTTAATTAAGCTGGGTGAGCCTAATCACATAACGGGCAATGATGTCGGTTTCAAGATTGACGCGGCTGCCCACTTTCAATTCACCAAGGGTTGTAACCGCCAAGGTATGGGGAATAAGCGCCACTGTGAAAGTAAACTCATCATTAGCTTGGCTTGGGGTGGAGCAGGAAGCCACAGTGAGCGATACACCTTCCACCGCCACCGAACCCTTCTCGACGAAATAGGGAGCGAAGGCCCGGTCCGCCTTAAACGTAATTTCCCAAGAAAAGCCATCTTCCTTAATGGAAGCCACTTCTCCGACTGTATCGATATGACCGGTGACGATATGCCCGCCCAGTCTATCGCTCACTTTCAAAGCTTTCTCTAGATTGACCTTACAGCCGACTTTAAGTTCACCCAGGCGGGTGCGCCGCAAGGTCTCATTGATTGCCTCGGCGGCAAACCATCTGCCCGCGTCGGAGTCGACGGCAAAGTCAGTGACTGTCAAACAAGTGCCCGATACCGAAATAGACTCACCGAGCTTGGCATCGCTCAAAATTCCTTGAGCACCTATCTTGAGGCGGCGCCCTTCGCCTGTGTCCTCCACAGCAAGCACTACTCCAACTTCTTCAACGATTCCTGAAAACACTGCTCTTACTCTCGCTCTACTAAAGTCATTCCAACAGATGCGACTAATTTAAGGCTGGACCGGCGTCTCGTCGTGAAAGTCGGCGATCAAAAAAGCCTTCGTTTCAGCATGCTGACCGATCAGATAGCGAAAACGAAAGTTAGTCTCCCCGGTGTCTTGCGATGAGTGAAGGGCACAAACCCCTTGCACTTCCACCGGAATCATACCGCGATTGTCTGGATCGCCTATGGTCACCTTGTCTACACGCACTGCACAAACTTGCTTGCGCTCGCTCATATCGCGAATCAGACCGATAAGCTCGCTATTTGTCCCCGGCACTTCTTTGCGCTGGGCCATGTTGGCAAAGAGGTTTGGAGCCAGCTCCTTACGCAATTCCATAACATTCTTTTCGCAGTTGATATAACTTGTATCGAGCAGATGGTTGGTTACATCTCTAACAAAGGCTTCGATAGTCTGTTTGGTCTCGCTTGAAACTTTGTTTCCCTTGGGCATGGTCAAAAACAAAAAACCATTGATGATCACGCTCACACCCAAAAGAATGTGCACGCCATAGGCTCTTATCAATTGTTCCGGACCAATTTTTTGAACTTTCCAATACATGGTTAGAGAGCCTCCATTGTGCCCAGCATCCAATTATTATGCGAGCGATACATCTTTAGTATAGCTTTGCAATCAGATGTCGACGACTGACCTTGCTTGGTTATCTTCTGAACGCCTTCCACCATAACTTCGGCATCATTATCTTGTGATTTCATCACTTTGGCCTTAGTGATTTCGCAGCTGCTGCTCACATCGGCGCCATCCCAACTCCAGGTAAACATATCGGCGGCGGCCAACTTGGCCATTTCTTCGAGGCGCGCTTGATGAACATATTTGAGGGCGAAAAATATACAAACAAAAAGAGCGCAAAAACCAACGAACCACTTGCCCGGTGTGAAAATCTTTTCCATCAAGACCTAGTCCTCAAGCTCTAGCCCTCATGCTGCAGACCGAGATAATAGACGGCTTGACGGCAAGCATCGGTATGCGAAAGCTTGGGATTGCGCCGTCTTACGTCTTCGATCATCTGCAAACGCCGCGGAATATCGCGTATCGGTTCGGATGTACAGATCCAGTAGTCCATCGGGCTGGGCACCAATCGAATCGTGCCGTGCACTGCCCCTACAATCAGCAAACATTGGCTGTCTCTGCGCTTTTCTTCGTCTCGGCTGAACTGCTCAATAGCTGCTGTTTCGGCATCGGTTAGACGCAATGTATCTTTGAGCATGCGTAAGTCGCTGGGATCTTGTCTGAGCAAAATCTTCATGTGCGAGTTTTTCACGACCGAATCGGCTTGCTCTGCTTGCCTGAAGAAGTCTTTCAACTGCTGAGTAATACTGACGAGCATCATACCGTAGTGACGGGCTCGTCTCGAAAGGTCATCGAGCAATCTTGCCCCGGCTTTAAATCTCATCAAAGTGGCAGCCTCGTCTATGACCGCGGCAAAGCGCTGTCCACGTGCTTTAGAATCGGCAGCCTTACGCCTTATAAATTCAGCCAAGATGAAAACGGCTATACGTTCAAGACGAGGTTCGTTTACTTCTCTGGTATCAAATACGATGAATAGTTTTTCGGTCTCAATATTGGTAAGACCGTCCACCAGACCGCCAAAAGCGCCAGTTCTGGTAAAGAGTGAAAGACCTCGGGCAAACTGTTGCAAGCGATCCCTCTGCAAAGGATCAACTTCGTTGGCGGCAGCCTGAGCTGTTACCTGCGCCAAGTCGGTCATAGTCGGTACTTGGTTGCGGAAACTGGCTTCCATGTAGGCTAGACGGATGAGACCATCAAGCAAAGACTTCTCTTCTACAGAGAGTTCTTCGCGACCTTCCGGGGCAAGCATCAAGTCTAGAAGAGAAAGCAGAGTTGAAACTTTGTCGGCGGAAGGCTCACCCATCTTGTCTTCAGGACCAAGATCAAACGGGTTCAAGACATAGCCGCTGGAAGGACCCAGATCGACATATGCACAAAGTTCGGGACCGAGCAATTCGGTGATAAAACGATAAGCACCGAATTTGTCTACTGTTTTATCAATGAGCACAAAGCGCGTGCCGAGAGGCAAAAGCCTGAGCATCATCATTGAAACGGCAAAAGATTTACCAGCCCCGGTGGTTCCCACTACGAACATGTTGTTAGCGTCTTTGCCCTGCCCTCTAAAAAATGGATTGAGCAGAACCGGTTCGCGCGAGGCAAGAGCGAAGCCGAAAGGCACACCATCGGGAGTACCACAAGAGGCAGTAAAGAACGGCCACATCGTACCGACGATAGGTGACATAACACGATGAACGACGGCCATTTTGTCAACGCCGACAGCCAAGGTAGACTGCCAGAGGTCAAGCTGCAACATCTGTCCGCGGTCCATTTGAGCACCGCGGTTTTTGAAGACACGCCTGATTTCATCCATATTCTGAGCGAGATGCTCTGGACTATCGCTTGCCGTTGAGAGATAGAGCGATACATCAAAAGCCTTGTTGGAACTGCGCAAGAACTCTTGAATAGCTTGAGCAGCCGACCGAGTCGATTCGATACCTTCTAAGTCGGGGGTGGCCAACTGTGTGGAAGTAACGTGACCCATGCGGTATTTAAGTTTGAGTTCTTTCCTGACCCGGTCTTGGTCGCATTGATGAATAAAAAGCGAGAGGGTGTATTCAGTCGAAATAGTAAGCAAGTCGACAAGCCATCCCATCCAAGTTTCATGGGGAGTGGCGAACATATACTGGGTACCGATGTATTTACCGTCCAACCAAACATATTCATCGGTGACCTTCATAGCCGAACCAGCTAGGGTTGAAGCTTCCGACATATTTGAGCGCGAAGGCGGCGCTTCGGGATCTTTTTGATAAAGTGATGGGTTGAGATCAGAATAGATCAAATTGCGCACTTCTTTGCGCGTCAAGACTTGCGGTCTCAAGTTTGATGTGCGTAACTGCTCCACAGCCGTCTTCTTGAGACGATTCAATATCTCAAGATACTCTTCGTGCTTCTGAATTGAACGTCTGCCGCTCCAGCTCTTTCCGGTTTTGCAATCGGGCGGATGATAACTGATCACTACATAAAAATCGCGTTGCGGCACGAAAGTTACGTCTTGTACCTTACGAAACCATTTGTCGGTATAGTCGGCATACCACTTGAGATAGTCGTTGTCGGTCTTGAGCAAGATTTGATAACGCGACAGATATTCATCTACTGAAAGGTTGCGGCTTTTGATGATAATCTGAATGTCAGACTCGCAAGAATTAGCAAAGTTGGCAAAAGTACGAGCCATAGTCTCGCGCTCGGCTTCGTCGAAGAGTAGAGCGTTAATGCCTTTACAAGAAATATATTTGCGAAAACTTCCGTCTGATAAAACAACTAGACCTTCTTCTTCGTCTTCACCCGGAATGGAATGAATAAAGCAAACGTCTTGCCAACTGCTGGCGCCTCTCTTGTCTGCGGTGGGACCATCATCGGAATGGGTATCGCTTTCTTCTTCGCCGAAGGGAAGCATCTCCCTTAGTTTTTCTGGCAGTCCGTTGTAGAAGCCGGCAATAATATTTTGGAAAGATGAATGAGGAGTGGTTGGTAACCGTTTACCACTGACAGATGGCGTGGCTAAACCGTAACTCTCATCATCGTCTTCGTCCTCAAAATCGTCTTCGTCATCTTCATCATAACGACCTCGACCAGGAGGCTTGCCTCTGGAACCACCAGACCCGCCGGAGCCCCCACGACCACCGGAGCCTCTACCGCCAGAACTTCTGCCACCAGAACTTCTGCCGCCCGAATTAGAACCAGCAGAAGGACCCCGTCCTCCCGTTCCTCGTAATGCTGAATACTGGCTGTCGCTTCTTACCATAAATTAAGTTTACAACGGAAGAGGGCTAATCACCCACCGATGTAGAAATCATCGCTCTTTTTCTTGGGTTCTTGAATGGTCGGATCTGGATAGAGCCTCCCTGGCTCTGGCTTTGGAATAAAACTCGTTGGTACCAGGTGTAACTTGTAAAGGAGCAGATTGCGCCACCAGCTCATGGGTTTGAGGTCGGTAAACTTGACAGCCGGCAGACAGAAGCAAAAGAAGACAATGGCAAGCAAAATATTGGCAGGCAAGTTGCCGACCTTCCACCCCTGAGGCACCGCCGAGAGAATATAGAAAGAAATGGCGATTGAAACAACCAGCATTAAGAGCTGACGGACGGTAAAATCCCACAGCTTAAAAGGCTTGTTCAGTACTATGACTTTATGAACCCTGGACATACCGCCCCCCTCTAGCTATATTCCACTTTTTTCAACTTTCAAAGGGAATCAGGTCTGACTGCCCATTCTCGGCTAATTTCATCAGCTTTCTAGCCATGATCGCATAAGACGACGGCAGATGCGAGATCACTCCCGCAAAGTGACTTCGACAAGCATCAAACATTCCAATCCGTCTATAGAGTTCACCAATCAAATACTCGACATCTACACGGCTATCAACCGGACAGGAAACATCATAGAGAGCCTTAGAGAGCATCTCAAGGGCAGCCCTCCTATACTCTCTCGCTTGCGGCACGGCACCGCCATCATCGGCACACCAGGCGGCATAGAGGTAGAAAATACCAGCTTCCCAGAAATTGAAATCTTTTCTTTCCGCCCGCAGGGCTGCCGCACGATACTGCAAATGTGGAGTAGAACGCGCTTGAAAGAGCGCACAGTCTTCCATCGTGCGTTCATAACTTTGCGCCCAGTCGGCTCTGCCGCAGCTGGGACAAGTAGCGATGGCATAAGGTTCATAGCAGGGCGTGACATCATAAACGTGTTGCCGCAGTTCACTGTTTCTCAGCCCAGTGTCGACAAACTCACGCACCTGCCTGGTCATGAACTTCAGCCCGCAATCAGGGCAGCGCACGGCTATGTTATCTAACTCCAAACGAAAACCCTTTCCAAATCGCTAAGTCATCGGCTAGTAATTATAGAAAAGAGGCGACGAGATAGCTGGTATCAAATCGCCTCTTTTCATATTGTCATCTATCTATTAGCTGGTCTTCTCCTCAGACCGTCTCGCTGTCATCAGGATCATCGGGATTTTTCTTCTTCTTCTTGCCTTTATCTAGGCCGGAATTCTGAGCCCAATTGCGCAGACTGCCCATCTTGCGATTGCTTGCTTGAGTCATCTGCTCACCCAGACTCTCGCCGGTGCTCTTCTCAGCCGCTCCAGCAGCCTCTCCGGCGGCTTCGGCAGCCTTGGCTTTAGCTGCAGCTTCTTTCGCCGCAGCCTCTTTCGCCTGCGCATCTTTAGCCATAGCTATATCACGACTGCCTCCAGAGTTTATCGGCTGAGCCGGAGTTCGATTGGCAGCTGGGATAATCACCGGCGCTATCATACCGCCATCGTGGTGAGGCATTGACGGTTGTGCTTGTCGTTGCTCGATTGCGCCCTGGTCAGGCGCTCTCCAGGCCTGGGCGCTGGCTTCGTTTGCCTGCGCCACTCTCCAAGCGTCAGCCCCTTGCACCGGCTGCGCCGGCGCTTGACCCCAACCACTTGCGGCATCGGGAGATGGCGCAGGCATTTGGGCTTGGCCACCATGACCCTGGCCTTGGGCAAGATGACCCCAGCCGCTTGCGGCATCAGGAGCTGGTGCGGACATTTGTCCTTGACCACCATGACCCTGGCCTTGGGCAAGATGACCCCAGCCGCCTCCACCGCCATCAGCCATACGCATATCGCCGGTAGGCTGCGGGTTTCCGCCACCCTGCGGCTCGATGCGAACAGGCTGATCGCCCATGTTACCGGCACTTTGAGGGCTGAGAGACTGTGACGAGAAGTCTCTCATCATCTCACCGCCGCCTACTCCGGGCACATAGTTGGTTCCAGTTACGTAGCCACCACTAGCGGCGTCATAACTACCGGTTGGTGCAGATGCTCCGTAGACCGGCGTCACTGCACCACCGGAACCGATGCCCGAGGTGTCAGACGAGGCTGACCCACCGCTACCGGCAACGAAACCGGCATTATAGGTAGGAGCGTCGGCAGCGTAAGCGACATTCTGAATTGAACCACCCTGATTGACGCCACCAGATCCGGTATCAACAGGCGTCGGCGCTCCTCCAGCTACTGTGTACTGCGGGCTGCTGTTATAGCTGTAGCTGACGGGACTGCCATCAGCAGACATGGCCATGCTGTATGAAGCAGGCGCACCGCCTTGGGCAAGGGACTGACTTTCCATGCGCGCCGTATCGATTACTCTTCCAGCTTCGACGTTGCCGCCGAGGGCCGCTTGCACGGTCTGCGCCGGCACTCCGGTCATCATCTGGAAGGCACCGGCATTGGTGGTAGGCACGCCACCGACGACAGCGGCTCCGTTAGGATCGCTGACAGCGGCAGTGTAATAGCCTGCACCAACCGACTGCACTATTTGAGCAGCTTCACTGCGGGTCTGCGCCGCGTCGATCATGCGACCGGCATCGATATTACCGCTCATGGCTTGCTGCACTGTTTCGGCACTGACCCCATACCGCTGCTGGAAGGCTTCACCCGCCGGCATAGTCTGGTTTCCTACCGATATTGGTGTATTGGGATTATCGAGAGCCGTCTGATAGACAGATCCAGCCGAGGCGGCGATAGACTGTCCATCTATGCGAGCCTGAGCTACATCGATCGCTCTTGCAGCTTCGATATTGCCGCCGCTTGCAGCCTGAACGGTCTCAGCCGAGACGCCGTAGCGTGCCTGGAAGGCTTCGCCAGCCGGCATCGAGTGATTGCCGACCATTACTTGGGCATCCGGCTGGCTGAGAGCAGTCTGATAGAGCGCCCCAGCCGAACTGGCGATGGACTGTCCTTCAAAGCGAGCCTGAGCAACATCTATAGACCTTCCGGCTTCAATGTTGCCAGAGGCAGCAGCCTGCACGGTCTCAGCCGAAACCCCATAGCTGCGCTGGAAGGCTTCGGATGCAGGCATAACCTGTCCACCCATGCTCACCGGCGCATCAGGCTGACTCAAAGCAGTCTGATAGAGTTGTCCGGCCGAACCGGCTATTGCTTGTCCGTCCATACGGGCTTGGGCGGTGTCGACCAAGCGTCCAGCTTCGAAGTTCCCTGCCGCTGCCTGCTGCACAGTCTCAGCACTGACTCCATAACTGCGCTGGAAGGCTTCCGAGGCAGGCATAGTCTGACCACCCATACTGACAGGCGCATCAGGCTGGCTGAGCGCAGTCTGATAGAGCGGTCCTGCCGCTCCAGCTATGGATTGTCCATCCATGCGAGCCTGAGCAACATCGATGGCTCTGCCCGCGTCGACGCTACCGTTCATAGCCGCCTGCACGGTTTCGGCGCTGACACCGGTGGCTCTGGCGAAGGCTTCACCGGCCGGCATCGTCTGACCACCATAATTGACCGGTTCGCTCGGTGCAGAGATTGCTCGCTGCATCAAGTCACCGTGAGCAGCAGCAATGGCTCCACCTTCCATGCGGGCCTGTGCAGAATCAATTGCATAACCAGCCTGCACATTGCCGCCCATCGCCGCCTGAACAACTTCAGCGGTTACACCGTGGCTTCTTTCAAAAGCCTCGGCATTGGTCATTTGCTGTCCGCCAACCGAAGTTATTCCGTCTGGATTACTGAGAGCCTGACGGTACATTTCTGGATTGGAGCCGGCAATCTGAGCACCTTCCATTCTCGCCTGACCGGCATTTATGGAATTATGAGCACCCACATCACCGGCCATGGCAGCCTGCACAGATCCGGCGCTGTAGCCGTTAGCCGCTTCGAAGGCCTGAGCGTTGGTCATCTGCTGACCATTGTAGCTCGTCACTCCGTCTGGATTAGATACAGCATCCCTGAACATTCCAGGATTAGCGCTGGCAATCTGATTGCCCTCGATGGCTGCCTCTACAGCTCGACCATACTCTGGAGAGCTGGGATTGACCTGCAGAGAATTTTGCACGGCATCGGCGGACACGCCGTTTGCAGCGCGGAAAGCCTCAGCATTGGTCATCTGCTGACCATTGAAGGTGGTCAAGCCTTGAGGATCGCTCACCGCAGCCTGCAGCATGTCGCCGGCCACTTTGGCGCTGTCCTGAGGATTCATAGTTGAGGAGAACCCTGGAGCGCCGTCCACACCGACTCTACTCAGGTCACCATCTCCAGTGCCTGGCATATTCGGATTACCGGCAAGAGGCATGCCTCCCGGACCGGTGAGCGGGTTGCCGTCGGCACCAACACCGGTGCCAAGACCGGTGCCTATGCCGGTGTCCAAAGGTCCGCCTGGAGCGGTCAATCCGTCATTACCTCCTAGCCCGGCTGTGAGACCAAGCGGACTAGCGGTGTTGAAGTCGTTTGCCCCTGTGAAGGCAGTCGGTGTCAGCCCGCGTGCAGCCTCTCCGGCGAAGACGCCGGCAGCTCCGCCCAGGAAGCTATTGTTGTCGACATTAGCATTGTTGCTGGTGTTGAGATTATCCTGACTGCCGAATCTAGCAGTGTGCTCACCTTCAGCATTGAAGCGGCTGGAAACACTAGCATCGGTGTCTTGAGCGACAGTGGTATTGCCCGCCACTGCGTTCAAGCCCGGCATCGCGCCGGAGGCACCGGCATCGCCGAGCCCGGCTGCGTCGCCCATAGGTGGCGGACCAGCAAGGTCACCGGCATTAGCATTTCTACCGTCATTTGCCCCTTTGGAGGCATCACCGGACAGAGGCACCGCCGATACATCAGCAGCCCCACCGTCCATACTGTCGTTGCCACTCTCACCAGTGAGCGGTACTTCAGCAGCACTATCGGCAGTACCACTTGGTCCAGCCCCGTCAGAACCACCAGGGCTCACGGTTGCAGCATCTTGCGTGCCACCTAGACCTCGATTCTCTGCCACGCCGTTACCAGCAGGCGCCACCGGTTGACCGTCGGCAGGAGTAACACCGACACCGGCCGCCGAAGAACCATTGTCAGCAGCAGCAGGAGCGCGGCCTCCGGTGTTTCCACCCTGGTTGCCGCCTTGCGATGCACCGCCTTGCGATCCACCGCCGCCCTTGCCGCCCCCACCGCCGCCACTGCCTTTCATAGCAGCAGCAGCACCGGCTTGTGCAGCACTCTGAGCAGCCATGACAGCTTGAGTGACCATACCCGAGAAGTCGAAAGCCGACCTGATCGCGGCAACCGCCATAGCAAGCAGAGAAGCGACAATAATGGTACCGGTAAAGCCGACACCCTTAAAGCAAGCGAGAAGCAAGATGACAGTGTTCCAGAACAAACTCCAGAAACAAATTGTTATCACGCCTTCAACCCAGGAACCAAGAGAAGCTTTCATTTTGGCAATCGGCCATACCCATAGAGCAGCGGCAATCGGCCCCATGCACCACAGGTAATAAAGATAGGCCATCTGGAAAGCACAAGAAAGGTTCCAGCTCAGAGCGGCAGTCATGCCCATACTATTGACCATGGCACGCATGGCGTTCATAACTTGAGGAACGGTTTCATCAGGCAAAATACTTTGATAGATGCCCAAACAAGGATCGATTAGGGCAATACCAAGAGTATTGCGCTCAAGTACCGCAAAGACCGAGAAGCCACCGGAAGCCGCAGGCTGACGAGTTTCGCGCAATGTGTTCAAGTTATCTTGTGGCCTGTTCACAGGGAAAGCTCTCTGAACAGCACATTTTGCATCTTCGTACATGTCTGAGCCGAAGATGCGCGTGTACTCGGTTGCCACCGTATAAGTGAGCGAGTTAGCCACGTCAATGCCGTAGTTGATAACCAAGAAGCTACCCGGAATGAGGAAGATAGCCACAATAGACTTGAGCAGACCTTCCAGAGGGTGAGCCTCACCAACCAGCACGGGCGAGCCCTGGGCGATGATGGCACGAACCTGGGCGAGCACTGCACCAGGCAAGAGCAAAAGCACAGCCATAGGAATAAATAGATGGTCTCTGATGTCTTGCCAGACGTTGCCGGGCTCAGCAGTGAAGTTAGTAAGAAACTGCTTGCAATAATCGATAGCGGAATAGGCCTGGTTGGTCGTCACACCAGCTTCAGAGTTAGCTGTGTTGTTGGCAGCAACACCACCAACGCCGCTGGCAGCGTGCATGATACGCTCAGGGCTGAAAGCCTTCTCCACCATTTTAGTCATAGCACCGTTGGCTTGAATACCAAATGATGTATCAGTGAGCAAGGCACCAGTGGTGGTGTAGTTTTCAGTATCTTGATGGGAATAGTTTGCCGGAGCGTTCGAGGTCCAGACAGGCATTGGAGGAACAAGAGAATACGGTCCACTCCTGTTTGTGATCGTAGTAGGACCACCGGCATCTCTGCCGTTGCCCTTTAGTTCAGTCTCTCTTTGAGCGTGTTTGTTCCTGTCGTCGTAATTTTTTCTGACGGCTGGCGCACCTTCCACGTTCTGCTCCGAGGCTGAGTTACCCCCGCCCTGCGCCGGCTGCTGGGCAAAAGCCGCACCCACAGTAAAGAAAAGAGAGAAAGCAACCATGACTAGCAGCGAGCTAAGGTCTTGCTTCTTATGAACTGCCTTTCGCATTTCTATTTGCCTCATCGAGTTACGCATCTTTCTTATCCTCTTTCGAGCCGCCGGACTTACCCTGCATGTCGGTGACAGTCTTATCGCCTGCCAGGTCAGCGGTGCGAGTTGCACTGGCGCTGGCACCCACCTGACCACTTGAAGCATCGACTGTGACGCTCTGAGGGGAAGAGTCGGACTTACCGGCTTCTCCATTCTTGCCGCCCGGTGCGGCGTTCTGATTGCCGCCAGCCTGTGGAGGCGGTGAATCGGAACCACTTCCAGCGCCCGGTCCTGACGAACCCTTATCAGGTTGTCCGCCGGCGCCAGCAGCATTAGCCAAGGGCACATCTGCTGAACTCTTGTCTTTGGCAGCGCCGCTGTTAGGACTGAGTGGCACAGGCATTTTGCCTTGATCGCCTTTTCCTGCCTGTCCTCCGGCATTCTGCCCTGGTGGTAGGCTGCCTGCACCGGAGGCGTTGGCGTTGGCTCCGCCGCCGCCCGCCTCACCAGGCGGCTTCCCGGTGTTAGGACCGGCGTTGTCACCTTGCTGATCGCCGCTCACCTTCGGAGGCGCTACTTCAACGCGTCCATCTTTCTTGCCCTCTGACCCGGCATTACCGGTTATGTTCAAGCCACGGGTAACTGGAGCCTCATTGGGATTACCTTCGGCACTATCGTTACCTTGTCTACCTTGGACATTGGTAGAGTTTCTAGACTCGGCTTCGTCGCCACCCTCTTCACTCTTACCTGCTCCTCGGCTGCCGCCGGGTGCAGCGCCTTGGCCGCCGCCCTGGCCGCCGCCGCCTCCGCCACCGCCTCCGGCAGCCTGCCTGCCTTGTTGCATGCCGGCGCTGTACTGTCTGTCAGCAGCAGTGAATGCGCCGTTGGGGTCGAACACGAAGGGCTCGGTCGGAACATAAAGAAGCAAACCAAGGAAACTGGCGAAAATACAAACTTCCCACTGCAAGTCGGACGTACCACCACCGGTGTAGATGAGACGCTGAGTCATGACGGCAAGAATTACCATCCAGAAGAACCGCCATAGCGAAACTTTGATCACGGCTTCTACCCAGTTGCCGAAAACACCGCGAAAGAGTCTTTGACCGGTGGCAGGCCAGGCATAGAAAGCGGCAGCTAGAGGTCCCATCAAGAACAGATAACAGATTAGGGTAATCTGCAGAGCCGACATGATCACAAGGAACAGCGCTGCCACCCAAACCATGTAGTTGAAGGCGAACTGCAAAATAATCGATATGAAGCCTTGCCGCTCCATGTGAACAGTGCCTTCCCTCATATTCATGAAGATACCTTCACCTGGCGCGAACCAGCCGCCCAAAGCAGCATCGAGAAGACCGCCCAGATAGGCACCTATGCTGCCCAAGAAGGACCCGCCCAAGGCAGCAAACGTGCCACCGCCGCTGCCACCGGAAGAAGCACCGCCACCGCCGGCACCACCACCACTGTAGTTAGGATTGGCATTAGGAGGCAGAATTGTGTTGTCGTAGTTGCCCGGTTTAGGGTCATATGAAAGTTCACGACACCAATTGACGATCATAGGAATATCAACCCAGTCTCGCATTGAATAAGCCATCGAATTGCCAACGTCTATCGACCAGCTGACAATCACCTGGGTACCGGGAATGAGGAAGACCGCCACTATGGCGCGCATTATGCCGTCAAAGGGGTTCATAGCCTCAGGGGCATTGACCACCGAACCAAGGCCGCGAGCAGCAATACCTTTCACCTGGCTGATCACAGCGCCAGGCAATAGAAAGAGAATAGCCATCGGAATATAAACATGCTTATACATTTGCATAACCATGCCGACAGCGTCAGGAATTGTGCGAAAGAGAGCGCCGACATTACCGCCGGTACCGGAAGCCTCGTTAGCTACGTTGATAAGAGCACCAGAGCCATCAGCTTCGACAATGCGTTCGAACAGTGTGTTGAGCGAATTCTCACCGCCATAGGCCGAACTATTCGACGCACCAGCCGTGGCGAGACCAGCAGCACCGGCAACGTTCCAATGCAGTCTTTCAGGGTCAAGAGAACGCTCTAAGCCCCTGGTAAGGGCCTGGTTGAGTAGAATACCAGCACTGGTGTCAGTAATCGGGAAGCCGGGCGTAGCGTAAACATCCTGCAAATCACCAAGGTTCTTAGGCGATATCTGTGTGGTGCCTGCGGTCTCTTCCATATGCAAAAGCCAGTTCCTACCAGAACTGTCGACCGGTGTGCCGGTGGTCATAAACTGTCGCATGGGCGCAGTTATTGGCTCGGCCTCGATATAGTTTTCAGTGCCGGGTCGTTTCTGCATACTGGCTCTATCACGTTCCCAGTCCTTCTGCGCCCAACGGTTGCGCTCAAGATATCTCTCGCGGTTGGCATAGCTGTCTTGACCGGTGGGCGTGTCTGGACCAGCGCCAGCGTTGTGATTAACCTGTACGGCCTGCGCCAGAGCAGCGCTGTGAATAGCACCGCCGACGATTGCAAAAGCAGCAAGTCCGATAGCCAGCATAGAAATATGACTGGCTCGAGCACTAAGCCTAGACTCGGTCCTTTCAAAAGATTTCAATATATTTGCAATCATCTTCTTCATCGTATTTCTCTATTGCGCTGTAAAGACACTTAGTAAGGTTTCAAGAAAAACTATTCATCGCCGCAATGGCACATTCCGGCTTCCGTCCGTCAGTGAAACCGAAAGACGATCGTTCCAGGGTCGACCAAAAATTGTAATTGTGCCCTTAACCTCCTGATTAGGCTGCACCAAGGTTGTTTCAAAATCTGCGCGCAAAGCAGCTTCTGCCAATTTGCGATTGTTCTCTGAGACCGAAAAAGCCTCGGGATCAAAACTAAAGTCGTTATCACTGTTGTTCTTTATGGATACAGTCAAAATCGACTTGCGGGCTGTCACATTCACACCCTTCAATTCCATTGAAATGCCGGGAGCGCTTGCCGCTGCAGACTTAGGTTCGGGCTCGGACTGAGCAGGGGGAGCAGACTTCAGGTCCGACTCAGAAGAGGAAGATGCCGAAGAAGGAGCTTTGCCGCCTTTCTTGTCTTCCTTCTTATTTGCCGCTTTTCCTGCGGGGACGGCTGCCACTTTCGCTGCCTTTTCCTTAGGAGCTTCCGCTTTACCGAAACCAAAAAGCGAACCAAAACCGAAACCACCTTTATCGGGTTGCGGCGCCGGTTCCGGCTCAGAAACAGCTAGTGACTCAGCAGACGGCGATATGCCGGAGACCTTACCAATAATGGACCGCGCAGCCGATACACCGGCAGTGGAAGCCAGTTCCATCTGTGCCGCTTTCAAATCTTCTTTAGCCGAATCAGCCTCGTTCTGAGACTGAGCCACATCGGCAGCCGCTCTTTGTTTCTCAGAGTCGGAACCAGCCACTTCCACCTCTTGCCTGCGAGCGGCCAAAGTTTGCTGAGCCAAAGCAAATTTGTGATAGGCATAAAGATAACGATAATACGACTGCACCAAGTCGGTTTGCATGCGACGCACAGTAGAATATGCCTTCTTGTCCATGGCCACCGGTTTGAAGATGGCATCAACCTGACGAGGGTTGACATTGAAACTACCCCTGGTGGCATCGCCCGGCAAACCGACATCGATACGAGAGAGAGTCTCGGCTAGTTTGGCGTCACGCACTGCATCTTTAATTGCACCACCGTTTAGAGCCCCTTTCCAGAGAATCTTCAAATCATCACGCTGTTGGTAAGGAGATCTGGCGTCCATGCCTTTAGGAATAATCGGAACGAAGGTGGACTTCTTCTTCTCCGGCTCATCTTCCGACTGCCTACGTTGTCCACCGGCGCCGCTATTGCCGGCACCACCGCCTCCAAAAAGTCCAGCCGGTCGCTCGGGCTGTTGCGGCGCCATCTGCGGCGGATAGCCCCCGGGATAGGGATTACCGTAAGGATTTAGATATGGGTTGGCGTATGGGTTGGCATAGGGATTTGCATAAGGATTGGCGTAAGGATTGGCATAGGGATTTGCTTGTGCATCGCCGTTATAGGCCACATTCGCCTGGGTGGAAAGTGTCACTGCCGGCGGTGGCGGAGTGAGAGCACCGCCGCTGACCAGCGAACCGGGAGGCGGGGGCGGCACGACTCCGGCATTGCCGAAAGCACTTTGATAGGAATTACCGTAGGAAGCCATTTCCACTGGTTTAGCTTCAGCAGCCGGCTTGCCGTCGACCGGAAAAGCACCGGCATTAGCATCAGCAGTAGAGCCGGCATTATTGGTCACACCGGCGGGCAGTCCAGTGACAGAGCCTTGAGCCTGATTGAAACCGAAACCGGAAAAATTACCGGAAGAAGCAGTGGCGTTCTGACCAGAGATTGGATCGCGTGAAACCTTAGGGAGTAAGCGACCGAGTCCGTCAAAACTGAAGCCACCAAATCCGCCGCGCTGACCTTGTCCCTGACCTTGTCCCTGCGCCTGGGCTTGCGCCCGCAGAGCCGCTTGCTCTTGGTCAGCCTGTTCTTCTTGTTGAGCCATCTCGACAAACTTAGGATCAACTCGCGGACGGAGACGACCGAGAGCGCCCCCGCCAGAAGGAACCATAGCTTGGCTGTCGTTCTTACCCAAGCCACCGCCAATTCCACCGCAGCCGCTCAGGACTGTGGTGGAAGCGATTAGGACAAGGATAACGAGAACGTAATTCATATTTTGAAACTTCAGTCTCCTTACTTACCGAGCAACTTGGCTCTAACTGCCGTTGACGAACTGGAGCCGCCGCCGCCGTAATAGCCACCACCGCCGGAGCCTCCATAACTGGAACCATAACTAGCGGGAGTAGCAGCAGCGCGCATTCCCGATGCCGGTTTACCCAAACCGACAGGGCGGGCGGCTGTATTGGTCTTAGCCTGTTGCTGCTGAGCATACTGATTACCGAGTCCGCCCATCTTGACTCCCGGTAGAGCCGTGGCTGGTCCCATGCCTCTAGCCGGTATATTCGAACCGAAACCAGCCTGGGGCAGGTTAGGGGTCTGGATGCGCGGTGTTACAGGACCGGAACCAGTATTGAAGGGCAGACCGCCTTCGGGAATGCGACCGCCATTGTTACCATTGGGAGCGAGTGGAATGTTGTAACCCTGATCGTTGGCTGGAGCAGTGCGGTAATCTTTGATTACCGGACCATCATCCAAGATCTGTACTTGCAACGGCGATTTGTGCCAACCAGCCTGCTGCAGCTGATTTTTCTTAATATTGATAGAACCGGCATTCTGAGCCGATGCTTCCCCTTGAGAAAATACCGCCAGGCCGAGAACAGCTCCCAGCACTGTTAGATATTTCGATTTTAGAAAATTCGGATTCATAAAATTGTCCTCTTAAATCCCTGCCAACTCCAATTATTGATTGTAAAAATCTTTCGCCAGTTCTGCTTGCTTAATCCTGTTTTTTAGCGCCCTCCGGGGAATCTAATTGGCAAAGGCATGGAATTGATGCTGTTGATCATGCGGTTACCAACTCTGCCGACAGTGCGCTGCAAAATGCGACTGCCCTGACTGTTGGAGCGCTTCTTATTGCTTGAGGAACTATTCATTTCATCGTCAGGCAGAGAAAGGTCTTGCGAAGTAGATTGATTGACCTGCACAGCCTGAGGCGCTTCCGGCGCAGCCTGATAGCCTTTGTCATCAAGACCGGGTTCTTTGCCCATGCGCTTCAATGCATTCTGAGCTGCGCTTGCCTGCGGGGACGGAGCGGTACCGGCAAAAACGTCGCCGGGAGAAGAGCTGTTATTGCCGCGTCCATACGGAGTCTCGCGCTTAACGAAGGCACCGGGTGGAACCGATGTGTAACCCTGAGAGGTGCTCACCTTGCCGCCACCAGCCGGCGCCCCCATGCCGCCCACCGACACTGAACCGGAGCCGCCATAGGTGGACGAGAAACTACCGCCGCCTCCACCGCCACCGCCTCCGGCTATGCGAATCATGCCGCCGCCTTTCAAGCCGGGCAGATCAAGCTGTTCAGGCATAGGAGGGAAGCCGGTGGGCGCCACAGGCTCTTCGCAGACGATAGGGAGGAGCGAAATGTCGGCACGCCTGGGCTTGGGCGTAGGACGCCAGCCCGGACTAGCTAGGGGAATGTTGACCGGAGCCGCTTGCTGAACAGGAGCCGGTGCACCGTGACGGGACTGCTGGGTTTCATTGGAATATTGGTTATCGCCGGGCTGATGCACCCACTTGCCCATATTGACCGGCGGCAACTGCGCCAGCGCCGGTTCGGCACAATCAATATATGACAGCAGGATCCCAGAGGCAATCAGGGCCGACAGAACTACTCTTGATATGTTTGTTTGAGCTTGTATCACGCTATATCCCTCCACGGGACGGTTGAAACCACGGCCGGTTTCTAGCAATTTCATGCCCATTTTTAGTAAGTAGAGAACGCCAAAATGGTGAATTTATGGGCTTGACAACTAGATAATGCGATCTTTTATGCGCCTGATTAAGACCCCTCGAAAAATATGCACGGAAACCCCAGATAGCAAGCGGAGTCCCTCATTTGTAAGCCTTTCCCCGCCCCTTGTCAATAAGAAATTACAGTCTTGCAGGAGCAAGTGTTGGCTAGATAACATTTTTGCGAAATGGGGAGATTCCCATTTCGGCGCAAATTTATCTGCAATTAATTCGAAACTCATTACTTCGACAAAATTCAGCAGATTAATTCTGGTGATTGCAAGCTTGCCGGCAAAATAGCCAGCAAAATTTTCGAACAAGACTACAATAAACCGTAACCTGAAGCGTATTCTGGGTAGGAAATGCAGCAAGGCATGTTTAGTAATTAGGCTGTAAGTAGAAGGCAAATGACCGATAAAGATCCAGATTTAAAAGCACCCCGATTTTCTAAGCCCCTGGCATACGCCCTGGTGTCACTCATGATTAGCGCAGGCGCGCCGAACTGTCAGGCACAAGCAAAAGGGCGAGGAGGCGGCGGCGGAGTCTATCTCACCACCCCCGAGCCCACAAACCCACTTGAACACAATAACCGAGCCGTAGAGCTTGGAACCAAGGGGCTTTGGGACGCAGCCATCAGAGAACACGAAATCGCCCTGGACGGCGATCCCGAAAATACAATGTTTCGCCGCAATTTATCGGGCGCTCACCTTAGATATGCCGATATTTTGGCGAGCAAGAAAAACTATACAGCCGCCATCGATCACTATCGCAAAGCCCTTTTCGCCGACGAACACAATGGACCGGCCGACGGTAATTTAGATAGATGCTTGGCTAATCTCGGCAAGAACCCGCTTGATCAGTCCTACAGACTAAGCCTGGCTGAAGGAGCCGACAAAAGCGGACACTTCATCGACGCCGTAGTCGAATATCAAAAGTGCCTCAGACTATCGGATTCAGGAGCCAATCACTATAAACTTGGACGCTGCCTGCTTAGGGGCGGAAAAATAATGGAAGGCTATGACCAGCTTATTCAAGCCTTGCGCAAGAGCTGGCCAAAAGACGATCCGCTGCTTGTCGATTGTCATCTTTTACTAGCCGACACCTTAAAAGACTTTGCCTATAAAGCCAAGGCTTATCCAGACAAAACAGTCTATATAAAGCGCCTCAACAATGCTTTCGTTGAGTATCGCCGGGCTGTTATGCTCAACCCCATTAACGGTGAGGCCTTATCTGGCATGGCTGAAACAGCCAGGGAAGCCGTGGCCCTCAATCCCAGCTTTAGAAACCTGCTCAATTTAGGCGCAGCCTATTTACTATCAGGCGATTACGATCGTGCCAAGGTCAATTACGAAAAAGCCTGGCGCCTGGAGCCGACCAATCCTGATCTAGCCAAGGCCCGCATGGCTTATCACCGGGCTATAGCCGAAGCCCCTGTTGGCATAACTTCAAATTTGCGGGTCGCCGAGTCGGAACAAAAAATTCAAGACATGTTGGCTAAAGAACCGAACAATGTGCAGCTGCTCTATATTCTGGCGCGCTTAAAGGAAAAATTAGGCGATAAAGAAAGCGCTATAGAACTTCTGGAAAAAGCCAAATCTATCAGTGCTTTCTTAGAGCCGGCGGTGATTCCGTCTCTAGATAGATTGAAAGGCGTAGCCAGTGGTGGCACCGAAACTGGTGGCAAGCCGGCGCTAGGACCAGACGGTAAGCCTGTGGCAGCAAGTAACGCGAGCCAAGCAGCAGCAGAGAAAGCCAAGGCGGAAGCAGAAGCAGCAAAGAAATACGGCGAAGTGGAAAGCCTTTTGTCTAGCGGCAAGCTTGATGAAGCAGACAAGGAAATTGAAAGTTTGCTGGCGGCAAATGCCGCCGACGGCAAAGCTTGGATGTTCAAAGGTACGCTTTTGGAAAAGAAAGGCAATATAGACGACGCTTCGGTGAGCTATCGCCAAGCCGCCGGCTTTAAGATAAGCGGCGCCGAGGAAGCCTTGCTAAGATTGGAAGAAAGCCGGGTCAGACCACTTGTGCAAGATGCAGACAAATACTTGGCAGAAAAGAAACAGGTAGAAGCGGCCGAAATTCTCAGAGAGGCAGCCAGACTGGCACCGAAACTACCCAGTGTGCATAAAAAACTGGCCGAACTGCTCAGATCTATGGGTGAAACCAAAGAAGCCGAGAAAGAGGAACAAAAGGTCAAAGACATGGAGAAGAAATAGTCCGCCGTTTTTAGGCAGCCGTTTTTAGGATAATAATTCCAGGGTAAACAGCTATTGTCAGAATGCACTTTCAGCCTTAAATTATAGAGGTTTTCAAGAGGGCGCAATTGAGGCACACAAACTAGGCAACACTGAGTCAAACCGTGAATAGAAAAAGAAATAGAACACGTAAAGCGACAATTTTATCTATATCTCTCGGTCTGCTCTTAAGCGGCGCCTTTGTCGAGTTGCCGTCCGCCTTGGCCATGACCCTGGCCGAAGCAGACCAATTGCTATTGCAGGGAAAACTGAAAGCAGCTGAAGAAGCCTATCGAGAACTCTTAGCCGAAGACGAAAACGGTGATGCGGTGGCCGGACTGGCTGTAACACTGGCCAAACAAGGACTGGAAAAGCCGTACAAAATTGTCGAAGCAGAAAAACTCCTCAAAAAAAGTCGCGAAAAATTCGGCGACAATCCCAATGTGCAAGCAGCAACGGGCTATGTCGCTTATGTACATTCAAAGACTGTAGCTTCACCTGCCAAAAGAGACTTGCTGCTGGAAGCAGCCGAGAGTCTATCAAAGAAGGCTATAGATCAAAACCCGGACATAGTCATTGCCCAGCAAACCCTAGGCATGGTCAAAATTGCCCAAGACGACATCGAAGCGGCAGTACCGCCTCTGCGGAAAGCCTGCAGCTTGGCTGAGAACTGTGTCAACCTCACTTTGTTGGCCCAAGCCCTGCTCAAGCTTGATGCCAAAGACAAAGAGGCGGAAGAACTAGTCAACAAAGCCCTGCAGCTCAAGTCGGATTATTCAGCTGCTCGACTGCAAAAGGCAATTGTCTTGTCGGCCCAAGGTAAAAATGAAGAAGCCTATCTAGAACTTAAGACTATTCCAGCCGACCTACGCAATTCAGAATGGCATACAGTGGCCGGCAATATCGAAAGCCGCCAAGGCGACGGACCATCGGCCCTGCAAAGCTGGAATAAAGCCAGTATGGAAGACCCCCGCAACCCGGAGCCATACAAACGAAAAGCCGAACATTATATGATGCGTGGCGACGGTGCCATGGCCATTGCCGAGTATCATACCGGTCTTGAGATTTTGCCTAACGACTGGGCCATGCGAGCAGAACTGGCTGAGTTAGCCCTGCGTCAAGATAATCTCGATGTTGCCGAAACCGAATTCAAGACCATACTTGCCACCAAGTCAGATGACCCAAAGGCCATGCTTGGTCTGGCCCGTGTCTATTTTCGCAAATATCGCAAAGAAGGCAATTTCCCGCCTAACTTTAGCCAGCACATGGATAGGCTGCAGCAGATCATCACAGAACAGGCTGTGCAAGGCAAGGTGCTCAAAGACGGCGCCCGCAATTTACAAGAGAGCATCGAGCTCTCAGAAGCAACCAAAGCCATTTCGCAAAGACGTTTTCGCGAAGGCAGACAGAAGTTTTTAGACGTTATTGAAAAACACAAGGACGAGCCCTTTGATGTAATCACTTTGGGCGAACAATGCTATTTCGAAGGAGACTATAAGGCGGCGGAAAAGGCTTTCAACTATGCCAAAGAACTGCCCGAGGTGAGCACCCGTGCCGAACAAGGCCTTAGCAAGATCAACTCGCAGCGCACCGAGGCCTCAAGACATGTGAAACTGGGGGATGCCGCCTGGAAGATTCCCGAAATTGCTATCGACCACTATAAGCAGGCTCTAAACGCCGATCCACAATATTCAGAAGCCTATTTCGGACTTTTCAATCTTTATACCAAGTCTGATAAACAAGACCCAGCCCAAGCCATGTCTTATGCTGAAAGTTTTTTAGAAGCAGCTGAAGATGGCAGCCCGCAGCGCAAGGAAGTTGAATCGGGTCTAGCCAAGCTGAAGAAAAAAACAAGCGGCGGCAAAAGCAAATGAGCTTATGTAATGCAGCTTATGTAAGTGATTAGTTGTATTGTGGGTATCATATTAAAGAGTTTAGTGACGGGGAGAGGCTATGTCGGTCGGGAAGAAGAAACCAGCGAAAGGAGCCTTTAACGGCGCCTTCAACGGAGCTCTCAAGGGTAGAGACGAAGTCTTCGATGCCTCGCCCGACGCCGGCGACAAAGTCGACTCGCCTTCTAAAGTAAAGGGTAAAGCAGCCGGCTTTTTCCAAAAGTACACTAATACTCTCAAAGCTTCTTTCGATGACATGAACAGCGATGAACAAGAAGCGCTGATCACTAGATTTTGTTATGTTATTAGCATCGGTATCGCCATGGTGGCTTTGAGTTGCTTCTACACCATCCTACCTCCTTTGGTCAGAATACTGGCTCTGCCAATAGTGCTGGCCGCCGCTTGGTTTGTAGGCTCTAAAGTGGTTGCCCCGGCGATGATAGAAAGATTCCGCAAATAGTCGAATCTATCTAAACTTCCAGCTTCAGCGAGGCAAACTTATGGCTCTACCGAAAAACCTTGGCAAATATGTGGGAGGCTTTGTCGTACTGGCAGCCGCCTCTCTAATGCTGGGCTCGATTTTCGACTATGTTTCAGGGCTTATTCGCATCGTATCGGTAATTGTCACTGTTGTCGCAGTTTCGTGGCTGGCTGTCTTTATTATGTCTAAAATGAAGGGTAGCAAAAGTAATCGAGCTGATAGTGCAAGAGCAGACCAAGACGACACGAAAGATGAAGAGACCTAGCTGTGATGAGAAATTCTATCAAACCAATCTTGCTGGCCTGCCTGGGGCTGGCGCTTAGTCAAAGCGCCGAAGGACAAAACCGCCAACAAGACCTTTACAAACACAATAGCGGTCTAGCCGGCAAATCAGCCATTCTTCCCATCGGCACATCGTTCGAAGGGCGGATGCAATCGACCATAGGCTCAACTGCATCCAAACCCGGCGAGAGATTCTCCATCGAAGTATCGGCACCAGTGATGGCCAACGGCACCGAAGTCTTGATTCCAACCGGATCTCAAATTATCGGCGAAGTAGTAGAAGCCATTCCTTCATCAAGGCAAGAGAAAGACCGAGATAAGCGCATCAAACCCTTGGGTAAATTGCGAACTCAACTGATGTCGCTGCAGATGCCCAGCGGTATGAGCTATCCGATTGTCGCGTCGATGACCGGTGAGGTGACCCATAGCCGCTATGGCACCTACCAAGGTCTGGCCGGGCGCAAAAGTTCGGTGGCCTATGTCGGCTCCCAGTCTGGCTTCGATGCGGTTAATCCGGCGCTGCGCGCCCCTAAACGCAATGGACAGCTGGCTGTAATCAAAAAGGATGAATTGCTGCATGATCCTATTTTGGGCGAAGACAATCGAGGCAGTGACGGTCAGAAGAAAGTTATCCGCTCTTTGGTGAAGAAAGGCAGAGACCTTTATATCTATGCAGGCTCGCCGATCACAATAAGATTAGATGCGCCCCTCAAGCTCAGTTACAGCGCGTCGGCCGGCGGCAGCTCTATCGATATGGTCAGCGAAGACGATGATCCGCTCGGCAAACAAGCGCCAAAAAATGGCAGGCGATTCAGCCCTACCCGCGAACGCAATAAAGACAATCAAACGCAGGAAGTGCAAGATCTCTCAGGACCTTCAGCAGTAATGGGACCCGCCGGTGGTCAGAACAGAAGTCAGAGCAGCGGCTTCGGCGGTGGCGGCGCCCCCGAAATGGGAAATACTGGAGCCCCGAGCAAGCAGCCCGGCAGCGATTTTTAGGTAGCCAATAATAGAAAGAGAGCACCCTCAATGAAAGACAACGACCAAGAGAAATTGCCGTTTGTAGTGGCAATTACAGGGGCGTCCGGCGCCATTTATGGACTGCGACTTTTGCAATACTTGCTCGAGTCGGGGCAACCGGTAGACTTACTGCTCTCAAAAGCGGCACAACGAGTCATGAAAGAAGAGCACGATCTCGAACTTGGCAACGAAGTGGAAAGCAAACTCCTTGCCTACCTTAAGCTACCACAGGCGGTACCACTCAAACTACATCCGCTCAATGACTACGGCGCTAGCGTTGCCAGTGGCTCCTATCGCACCATGGGCATGGTAGTGCTGCCTTGCAGTCTCGGCAGCCTTGGTGCGCTTGCCGCCGGTTTGACTGAAAACCTCATTCACAGAGCCGCTGCAGTTACGTTGAAAGAGAGACGCAAGCTCATGGTAGTCGTGAGAGAAATGCCTTTCGGGCACATTCAACTCAAGAATATGCTTAGCTTGAGTGAAGCTGGTGCAATAGTCGCCTGCGCATCACCAGGTTTCTATCACCGCCCGGAAAGCGTCGGCGATCAAATTGACTTCGTGGTCGGACGAGTTCTAGATCAATTTGACTTTGACAATAAGCTCTTCAAAAGATGGAAAGAAGATAGTCGCCCACTGGTACAAAGTCCGCGCCAGAACCATTGAGCAGGAACCCGATGGATAGTTTCAATTCAAAGATCGCCAAAATAGTGGGTTTCAAGGGACTAAAAGGAGATATCAAACTCTCTCTAGAAACCGACTTTGACCTCATATGCGGTATCAAGAGCGTCAAGCTGACAGCCCCTATTTCTGCACTCAACGTCGAGGGACAAGATAGCAAGGCAAAAACCTCAGATGCTATCAATGCCCGAGTTGATAGACTTTACTGCGAGGGGCGACTGGTCTTACTGCGCCTGAAAGGCTTCGCCGATCGCACGGCTTGCGAAAAGCTCTTGGGCTACACTGTCTATACTGAGAAGGAGCAATTGCGTGCTCTAGATGAAGATGAATGGTGGGTTGAAGACCTGATCGGGCTGACTGTCTATACCAGGCATCCCCATAAGATTTTCGGCAAAGTAAGTACAGTTTACGGCGACAGCAATATGACCCTGGCAGTTTGCGACAAAGCCGGAAAGGAGTTCTTGGTTCCTTTTGTGAAAGCTTTGGTACCGGTAGTAAATATTGCCGAGGGGCGAATTGAAATCGAGAACATTCCAGGACTACTGGAAGAAACTCAAGAAGAAGAAGAAAGTGAAACTAAGACTGAAGAGCATGATTAAGCTGCTGCAGATTAACAAGAACTCCAATTAATTCGACTCATGGCAACTTGCTATGTGGCGCTTTTTCCTTTAATTTATACGAAGCTGCATAGAGTCTTTAGAAATCTGTCCCGGAAAAACCTTACCAAGGGTTTTGGTTTGTAAGCCGGGGCTGATATCTCAAGACTAAGACTCGGCTGGAATCTCAAGACCACAAGTCATCCCCGACACCATAAGTCTCTGCATTCGGTTCGAGTGCTGTTTAAGCTTGCTTTCCTTGTCGGCGGGAGAGTTCTGGTTAGTCTGTGTTTTCACCCTCAGTCTTCTGACGCTCCAGAGAGTAAGAAAAAAATGTCGTCCATACTGCAATCACGAATGCAAGCCAGAGCTCAATCGGCTCTATCAGTTTTAGGCCCGCAAAACGATGAACTGGAATTGGCTCTGCCCAGCGTCAGTGTCATCTCATACTCTGGTCCAGGCGGTGTAGGCGGCGTCCCAGCCTCCCTCGCCCCGATGGTGAAACGTCTCAACACCCGGGTGAACTGGTTTGCCCTCACCGAGCAGCCCCAAGCTGATTTCACCCCTCCAACCGAGGGCACTAGCAGACTCTCGGTTAAACAGCAGAAAGCACAGTCTCCCACTTATTTCGGCTTCTCATTTCACAAACCGACTTTGCCTGACCGTCTCATGGACGGACACAGACGCTTCTGTCAGAGCTATCTTTCACCGCTTTTACACGGCTTTCCCGAAAGAGCCATCTTCGACCAGGAAGACTGGAAATCATTCAAACAATTGAACGAGCTTATGGCTTCCCATTGCCTAATTGCCAATTCAGACAGCTATCCCAGCTTGTTCTGGCTGCACGACTATCAGTTATCGCTGGCATCCATGCTTATTGGCTCACAGGCCGGCATCCTGCTCTCGCAATTCTGGCACGTGCCCTTTCCCAGCGCCAAAATCATCACAGCTTATCCATGCGGCAAAGATTTAGTGGAAGCGCTTCTGCAAAATCGACTGGTTGGCTTTCACACCAAGGATTATGCCGAGAACTTTATGGACGCCGCCCAGTTCTTCTATCCGGAGCTGGAAATTGATAGGCCAGCGATGACTCTAATTTCTGAAAGAGGGAAGCGAACCAAATTATCGGTTATGCCGCTGGGCATCGACGTGCCCTATTGGCAAAATCTGGCCAGAATATCCAAGCCTTATTCTGAAGCGCTTGCTTTCAAGCATGACCTAGCCCCGCAAGTAATTCTCGGTGTCGACCGCCTCGAAAGCAATAAAGGCATTTTGGAGAGACTACAAGGTCTGAAACAGCTGCTTGCAAGCAAACCAGAATGGCACAAGCGCTTTCACTTTGTTCAAATTGCCCAAGAAGTAAAAGAGCCGAGCGACGAACTGAAAGAATACACCGAAGCCGTAGAGAGAAAGATAGCCATTATCAACAACGAATTCGCCAAAGAAAGCTGGTCTCCGATAATCTATATAAAGGGTTCGCTTAACCACGAAGAACTCGCCGCCTGGTATCAAAAGGCTTCGGTTTTGAGCGTCAACTCTACAGCCGACGGGCTCAACCTAGTAGCCAAAGAGTTCGTGGCCGCAAGAGAAGACGAGCAAGGAGCCCTAGTCTTGTCAAAGAATGCCGGCGTTTCAAGAGAACTGAGCCATGGCGCATACCTTGTCGATCCAAACGACGCAGCCGAACTGAGCAACCAGCTCTTCAACGCCCTCACCGCAGATGCCGAGGAAAACCACAGACGAATGCTCAGTCTGCGTCATGCCATCGGCTGGAATCAATTGCACAGCTGGGCCCAGGGCTTTTTGCGAGAAACCCTGACCACAGAAGAAAATAAGTTCTGACTTTCACGATTTATTCACAGGTCATCACTTAATTTATTGTTGCTGCCTGGGCCCGGAGGTTACTTTGATACCTTCCGGGCTCAATTATTTTCAGCGATTTTGAAAAGTGATTTACAAATTTTTCACAGATGTCATTGTAATCTAACGCCATAAGCCGAAGAGCTAACCCGCCCCTCTTTCTTTTCAAGCCATAGGTGACCATATGGTGATTTCTTATGCACGCCCTGACATGGGTGACTTTAGTAATGCCAGAAAGCAAGACAGTGTCGAGAATTCAAGCAACGACAATCTAAGTTATGCCGTCTTCAAGCCAAATGATCTGCAGAAGTTCAATGATCTGCAAAAGCTCAACGGACCGCAGGGGCAAAACCAGGCAGACAAGCCCAGTATCTTGCCATCATTAGAAATCGCTGGAGCCTTTAATAAAGGCACTATGAGCGATGCCGACGCCGAATTGATTTTGGCCAACATGCGAAAGAAAACAGCCGACCCCTTAGCCGCTGCCCAGGCCCATGAAGGTGACAAACTTTGGCGCCGCAGCCCCTACAAAAACCTTACCGGAGACGGCGAATACGGATGTGCCGCCTCCCTGGGTGTGATGCTCAAAGACATGGGTCACAGATTTCAGACTTCCCCCCTGGCAGCGGGCCTGTACAACAACTTGCGTGACTCTGGTTGGAGCCGCTCCAGCATGAATATGGCCAAACCAGGAGATGTCATTTTCGGTGAAAAGCTGGGCAGAGATGCCAGCAAAGGCGGCGGCGCCGGTCACATAGCCATGGTGGTGGGCAGAGATGCCTCAGGCAACTTAATGGTGGCCGATAATAATGGAGCCGAAGGCGGTGTCTGGTCTATAAGACCGCTGACAGAGAGCTTCAAACCCGATCGCTATGACATGGGTGCTCTGAAAGTAATTAGACCGCCCCGCGGATAATTTAGGAGATAATACTGAGGAGCAGTTTATCGACTTTGCCCGAAAAGACAAAGGGTTTCTGCGAATCTTGACAGGCGGCAAAAAGAAAAACCAGTCTTGAACTCAACGGTCAAACGACTCCTAGAGCCTAAGGTCTTGCACAAGAGCTTGATTCTTGTGCTTTTGCCTCTTTTAATTCAGACTATTTTCTTCTTTCAGCTGGGCGGCGTAGTGGCCAAAGCCGAGAGAATGGCGCTTGCCGAAAGACGGCAAAGCACCGTGGTAGAGCAAGTGAATTGGCTCATCGCCATCTTCATGAGCACAACCTCTAATTTAGGGACTTATATAATTACCGGCCACAAACCTTATGCCGAAGAAGGGAAACTAGCCCTTATCGACCTGCGTCGCCAATTTGATGAATTAGAGAATCTGCTGGCCGACAGCCCCAAACAGCTAGGGCATGTCAGACAGATGCGCGAAATAGTGGAAGTGCAACTGAAAGAATTGCAAGCCCTAGAACCGACAGAAGAGCGAAATAGCTTCACCTATTTGTGGAGCCATATGAAAGAGTTTCGCGAGACCATGCAGGAAGTCGGTGTTAGAACCGGAGTGCTGATGCGCATGATCTCTTCTGAAAAAGATCAACTCTCTAAAGTAAGAAAAGAAGAAGCAAGAGCCAGACAATCAGTAAAAGATCAGCTTCTTATCGGCATGGTCGTCAACTTTATTTTGGTGGGTATTCTCTTGATATGGTTTATCAACGATATCACCGGTCGTCTTTCTCAACTAGTGGAAAACGCCCGCAAGATTCCCACTGGACAGCCCTTAGACGCCCATGTTAAAGGCAGTGATGAGCTAGCTTATCTAGATGAAGTCTTGCATAATGCCGCCGAAGACCTAAAAAGGGCCAACGACCACAGACAGTCACTGATGGAAATGGTCGCCCACGATCTAAGGTCTCCACTGATGAGCTGCCAAGTTTCAATGCAAATTTTGAGCAGCGACAAAATGCCGGAGCTGCCACCAATAGCGGTGCGACAAATCAACTCGGTTCAGGGCAACATTAAGCGTGTAGTTGAGATGGTCAATGATCTTCTCACCATCGACAAACTAGAAGCCGGCAAGCTTGAGCTGGAAATAGACGAAATCGATGTCAGCGAACTTGCCGCAGAAGCTATCGAGAGTGTCTCGGCCCTAGCCCGCGAAAAGCAAATCAGAATAAGCAATACCTGTACTCGTGAAATAGTTGATGGCGACTTCAAACGACTCTTGCAAATCTTGCTGAACTACCTATCAAATGCCATAAAGTTTTCACCGCCGCAATCAACCATCTCGGTATACTGCGGCAAACAAGACGACTTTGTCGTAATCTTCGTGCAAGATCAAGGGCCAGGACTGGAACAAGAAGATCAAGAACATTTGTTTGAGAAGTTCTATCAGGTGTCAAACAGCGATGACAGCCAAGGCCAGAAAAGTAAAGGTTTCGGACTAGGACTAGCCATATGCAAGCTTTTGGCGGAAGCACATGGCGGCGAAGTAGGGGTTGAAAGCCAACTTGGCAAAGGCAGCCGTTTTTGGCTGACCATACCGCGCAGTTAAGGCTCAAAATAATAGAGAACAGGGAAAGCAGGCAAAACAGACAAAATGAAAAGCAGAATAGAACAAAAGAAGAGACCAGCTTTATCTGCATTTGCCTTCTCGTCAGGGCTTGCAGTATCGGCACTATTGGCTATCTTATCAGCAGTTCTCAAACCGCCTGCCGCCAGCGGTCAGACACCGCCGATGGTGGTCTATCGCTTTCCGATCGATAACAGTGTAGGTGAGATTTATCGCGTCACCATCGAAGAAAGACCGCAGTACCAGAATTTGGGACAAAAGCTATTCTGTCGAGCCATGGGTAATGTTGGGCTGCGCAAAGATTGGACAATCAATCTGCGCTATAACCCTACCATCGTCAAGTATCCAGACAGCATAAATAAAATTCCAACCGAGCAAGTAATTGCCATGGGCTTTGACTATGCTGGTATTGGAGATGCTTTTGTTGACTATATCGCTCGCTTCAAAAACATCTATGAGCTAGACATTAGTAATAGCGAGATAAGCGATAAAGGTTTGGAAAGATTACTTCCCCTTACCAAGCTGAGGAAGCTAGATGCCGGTCATGCAGCTATCAACGGCTCAGGCATAAAAGCCTTAGCCAAGCTACCCAACCTAAATGAGATCTCTTTGCGATTCAATGATTTGCAAGCAGACAACCTCAAGTTCCTAAAGCACTTGCCATCACTTACTCATCTAGACTTGATGAAATGTCATTTGCGAGACCAAGACATAGCCAACCTAGCCGATTGCAAAAAGCTGGAACATCTAGACCTACAAGAAAATCATCTGCTATCAGATAAATGCATTCCGCACTTACTTAAGCTGAAAGGACTAAAGGGGCTCGATCTAAGAATGACAGCGCTCACCTTTAATGGCTTGAAACAACTCAAGGTTTTGAAACTGCAATCACTGGCCATCGACCGCAAGTCGGTCAACGCTGAAGAAGAAACCCAGCTTAAAGCCACCCTCGCCCCTACCAAGATCATCATAAAGAACAAAATGAAAAACAAATTGCGCATCTTTGAAGATGTAACCGGAGAGAAGTTCACACTGCCAATCGGTAAATAAAATCAGCCCTAGATCAACAGAGATAAATCAATGAACCCAAAGAACTTGCTTATACTGATTGTTATTATTGCGGCACTATTTTTTGCAGCGAAGTATTTCAATCCGGTGCATTCGAGCGAAGCCTTCATAGACTTAGCCCAAGTATGCCAGAACAAGCCGGAAGCCAGTGAAGCACCGAGAGACCCGGAAGCTGTTAAGATGGACGCCTCCTTGCCGGGGGGCAACGCAGTCTCGGCGATTCCCACTACTGTGCCCGATGAAAGACCACCGACCGAACTGCCGATACATCGCATGACCGTGAAAAAAGGCGATGCCATCAATGTTCAAATAGAACAACGAGACTTGCCGCTCTACACTTGCTATATCAAGAACGCCCTGCTCAAGCGCGATCAAGAAGCGAAGACTCTAATTAGGCTAAAAGCTGAGAGTCCCGGCAAAGACTATGTTTACTTTTACTGCCACAATGGCATAGGCGGAAAAAGAGAAGAATATCCACAATGCCTAGTGATTGTGGATATTCAACCTTGAACCTAGATTGTTTTTCTTGTCGCTACCACTTCAAGATATTGAACTTGTCCATATCTACCGTAGAAGTATTGCGATAGAGCGAAAGCACAATGGCTAGCCCAACGGCGGCTTCGGCTGCGGCCACTGTCAAAATAAAGATGGCAAACAACTGACCCTTGAGCTGGGTGGGGTCTACATAACGAGAGAAGGCAATCAAATTGATATTGACAGCATTGAGCATCAGTTCGATTGACATCAAAACTCTCACGGCATTACGCGACTTGCACATACCATAGACACCCATGGCGAACAAAACCGCCGCCAAAACTAAATACTTAACGAGGGGCGCCTGATAGAAGGTAAGCATGACAAAGGCAGACAAGATGGTAGTGGCTACGATAACCGGCTTATTGCCGCCCACAGAGCGGAAAGCCCAGCCCAAGCCGCCTAGAATAATCGAGAACCAAACATCGTAGTGATTGGTGATTACTCTTTCGACGCCAAGACCGGTAAAGGTACCGACAACAGCCGCACAAAGAGCGACATAGGCGACGGCTAGATTAGCCGCAAAACTTTCACGTTCGCGTTTGGAAACGCCGGCAGTGTTTTGTGCGTTCATTATTACCTCGAAAGCGCCAAGTTTTCCTCGGCTTTTTGATCTTCAGTGGAAGTAACTTCAGTTGACTCTGGCTTCTCATTCTTAGCCATCATGATGGCGCCCATCAAGGCGGCCAGCAAGAGCACAGAGGCGAACTCAAAAGGAATAGCATAAGAAGTGGTGAGCTGTTCGCCCAAGACTCTCACTGCATTGTCGGGAAGAGCCTCGGTTGAGACCGGCCAGCGCTTCTCACCGGTAAGTGCGGCAAAGATAGTGGCAAAGATAAAGACCGAAACCCAGAGAGGAAAGCCTTGCTTTACAGTCTGAGAAATCTGAGCGGGCAAAGGCAAATTATCTGAACTACCGGGGGCGGCTTCCACTTCCGAGCGAGGATTGGTCAACATGAGGGCGATAACAATAACCAGTGTGATGGCCACCGCGTAGATCATGATCTGAGCCAGTGCCAGAAACTGAGCTGATAGCAAGAGAAAGAGACCGGCGATGGTTCCGAAAACCCCGATGAGAATAAAACCGCTTCGAATGACGACGCGGTCAACTAGAACCCCAACCGCCAGGCAAATAGCCAGCGCGGCAAAGATGTAGAAGAGCCAGGTCTCTACTGCCGGAGCTGCTAACAAAGTTGCAAGCATTTTTTCTTAGTCCTCTTCTTTCGGTAATCTCGAAACTAATAACTGAATTAGTCGGTTCTTAGTCTTTCTTCTCTTCTGCTGTAGGAGAATCAGCCTTAGGCTCTTCTTTTTTCTCCTCTTTCTTCTCTTCGGCTTTCGGAGCTTCAGCTTTGGGCTCCTCTTTCTTCTCCTCGGCTTTAGGAGCTTCAGCTTTGGGCTCCTCTTTCTTCTCTTCGGCTTTAGGAGCTTCGGCTTTAGGAGCTTCAGCTTTGGCAGCGGCAGGCGCGGCGGCGGCAGGTTTAGCAGCAGCGGCTGCACCGGCAGCAGGAGCGGCTTTAGCAGGCTTGGGCTTGGGAAGAGGCATTTCTTTGCGCTCGAAATAGAAGGCAGACTCGTCTTGGCTCAAGGTGAGCTTTTTCAAGTCATAAATAAGGTCTTCGCGAGCATACTCTGAAAGTTCGAAATCGTTTGTATTGATAATGCAATAAGTAGGGCAGACTTCAGTACAAAGTCCGCAGAACATACAAAGACCATGGTCGATCTTGAAATCAATTAGTTCAAGCTTGCCTGTCTCGGCACTCTTAGACGAAGTAATCTCGATACACTTATCGGGGCAAACACGCTCGCACTGCCTGCATGAAATACAGAGATGGTCGCCGGTTTCAGGGTTGACCGTAAGTGCCAAACGGCCTCTGAAGTTGGTGGTTATTTCGGGCACAACTTGCGGATACTCTTTGGTGATAGGCTCCCGGAAGGAGTGACCAAATACTGTAGCCAAGCCGCGTCTGACTTGATTTAGTCCGTGAAAAGCTCTAGCCAACAAATTAGCCATGGCAGTTTACCAACCCCCTTGCGAATACCACAATCACAAAAACAATCAAAGAAAGAGGAATGAGCCGCTTCCAACCGAAGTCCATCAACTGGTCTATACGGAAGCGAGGCAAGGTGCCGCGAATCAGAATTGCGAAGAAGACCAGTGAATAAACTTTGAGAATCACCCAGAGAGTAGAGAAGAGAGTCTCAGGATTGATCAAGTGCAGGGTCTGCACCAAGAAAGAATCTCTAAGGGCTTGAACCAGCTGCGGCAGAAGAGGCAGCTTGTCTAGAATCCATACCGGTATCGGATTGTCGCCGCCACCCAAGAACATGACGGTGGCGATACTGGATACAACGAATAGGTTGGTGAATTCAGCCAAGAAGAAAATGGCGAATTTGATACCGCTGTACTCTGTGTTGTATCCGCTCACCAGCTCAGATTCTGCTTCAGGCAAATCAAAGGGAATACGGTTGATTTCGGCGCAGGCGCCGGTGAGATAAAGCCAGAAGCTGATGATGGTGCAGCAGATTAGAGCACCGGTAGCCACGGCTGAAAGAGCCGAAAAGGGATAACTGGCTTGCAGTATGCTGCCCACTGGTTGACCACTGACCATCGCAGCCAGATATTTATCGATGCCGCTCAAGGCGCCACCACCCAGCAAGTTCCAGTTGAGAATACCGCCGGCTTGCTGTTCGGTTATCTTGACCAGGTCTAAGGTACCGGCCAAAACACAGATTGTGATTATGGAGAGCACAAGAGGAATTTCGTAACTGATGGCTTGGGCGGCACTTCTCAGACCACCTACCAATGAATACTTATTGTTTGAAGACCAGCCAGCCATTACCAAAGCCACAACTGGCACAGAAGCAGCAGCGAGAACATAGAAGATACCGGTCGGTAAATTCAAAACTTGGAAAAGAGCATGGTTGTTGGTAACTGCAGCAAGAAGCGGCACGGCTCCAAATATCGAAGGAGCAAAAAATACGATGGGAGCAAGAGTGAACATGACAGCATCGGCGCCGATTGGTGTGATGTCTTCCTTGAAGAGAAGCTTGACGGCATCAGCAGCGGTTTGCAAATATCCATCTGGACCAACTATGTTCGGACCCTTACGTACGGTAAAGAGAGCCAGGGCGCGGCGCTCGATCAAGACCATGAACATGGCGTTGATTGGAATAAATACCAATATCGAGACAACCGGTGTGACGAAGCGCAGAATCTCGTTGATGAGCATGGCTTTCTCGCCCAGACCGTTCTGCAACAGCATGGGAAGTAAAATACCGACCGCCCATGTGGCCATCCAGACAGCGGTAAAGACTATAGTCAGCCAAACCACACTAAGTAAGGTAAGTTTTCCAATTTCGGCGCCGTTTGAAATCATTTTTTTAACTCTCTTATCTCTTTCAACTTAATTTGGTTATCTGTCTACATCGGGAAGGATGACGTCGATTGAACCGAAGATAGCCATAATATCGGCGATGGGGCTGCCGACCAAAAGCTCGGACAGCACCGACAAGTTACAGAATGAAGGATTGCGCCAGCGGAAACGGAAAGGTTTCTCGCCACCGGTGGAAGTGACATAACAACCGATGATGCCGCGAGGCGATTCGACAGCAGCGAAGCCCTCACCGGCTTTGATACGCATACCGGCCATCTGTTTCTTGCCCATGATCTCGCCTGCGGGAATCATGTCGAGACACTGTTTGATGATCTCGTTCGATTGACGCATTTCCAAGATACGAGCCATGTATCTGTCCCAGGTATCGCCTTCTTTGTCATAAGTAATGACATCAAATTTGAGCTCGGGATATACAGAATAAGGTTTGGTTCTTCTCAAATCTAAGGGAATACCAGAGCATCTGATACAGGGTCCGGTAACACCGTAGTCTTTGGCTACCGACTGCTTGAGAATCCCGACACCCTTGGTGCGCTTAAGAAAAATCGGGTTCTCGGTGACAATGGCTTCGTATTCATCAACTCTCTGAGGGAACTCTTCAGTGAACTTGCGTACCTTTTGGAACCACTCAGCTTTGGGGTCGCGGTGCACGCCGCCTATTCTTATATAGTTGAACATCATGCGCTGACCGGAAATCTCTTCGAATAGGTCGAGCAGTTTTTCTCTCTCTCTGAAAGGATAGAAAGGGAAACCGAACATGGCGCCAAGGTCGATAAGATAGGTACCAAGCCAGAGCAAGTGAGAAGAGATACGGTTCATCTCAGCCACCATGACTCGCAGATACTCGGCGCGAGGCGGCACGGTGACACCGTCGAGCTGTTCGCATGAACGAGCCATCGCCCAAGAGGTGAACATGCCCGATAGATAATCAACTCGATCGATCAAAGCCTGATACTGAAACCAGGTGCGATTCTGTCCTTGCCATTCCTGTGCCCTATGCAGGTGACCAAGAATAGGCTCGACATGCTTAACCTTTTCACCATCGAGGGTCAAAATCAGTCTCAAGACACCGTGGGTGGCTGGGTGCTGCGGACCCATGTTGATGATCATTTCATCGGTGCGCAGATCTTCTGTTCTGAAGTCTTCTGTTTTAACTAGTTCGGTAGCCATTTCTTGATCCTATTTTTTAATGCCTTGCTTATCTAAAACTGACTTTGTGCTTGGAGTTGAGATCGTCTGTAGGCTGTTTGTAGTCTCTTCTAAGAGGGTGACCTTCCCAATCCCAAGGATTGAGAATGCGGCGAGGATACGGATGTCCGGTGAACCTAACACCGGCTAAATCATAAGTCTCTCGCTCATGCCAGTTAGCAGCCGACCAGAAGTTGGAGATACTGGGCACTTCAGGAAGCTTGCCTTCCGGAATGGCGGTTTTGGGTGTCATCACCTTTAGCACCAACTCATCGTTGTTGTAATAAGACCAGAGGTGATAAACGGCATCGATGGTGTCATTGTTGTCGACACCAGAAACCGTAATCAGCAAATCAAGCTTGGTTTCTTGCGAACTACGCAAAAGTTTGAGCGCCTGATGCAGATCATCTGCCGAAATAGTTATGGTTTCTACACCGCAAGAATCAGGCAATCTATTGGTGGAGATGCCGTGCTCTTTCAAGAACTGTCCGAATTTACCCGGCTCTAGAGGTGCTTCGGGTTGGGCTGGCGGTTTTGCTTCAGTACTCATTTTCTTTTAGTAGACCCTATGCTTGTTTCTTTTCAGTAACTTCGTCGGTAAAAGCTTTAGCCTCAGCCACCAAGTCGTCGACCAAGCGTCCGGTGTCGTAGTCGACATAACGAACGGCGCGCTGATTGTACGTGCGCTTCTTGCGCTCATGATAGTTCTCGGTTCTGATCTTTTGCTGCAACTTGAGCAGGGCGTCAAGAATAGCTTCTGGACGAGGAGGGCAACCCGGCAAATAAACATCGACGGGTATGATGCGGTCCACACCTTGAACCACCGAATAACTATCATTGAACATGCCACCGGTGATGGTGCAAGCGCCCATAGCGATAACATATTTAGGTTCGGGCATTTGCTCATAAAGAGTAATTAGTGCAGGAGCCATCTTTCGAGTAATGGTACCGGCAGTGAGAATCATGTCGGCTTGGCGCGGAGTGGCTCGAAATACTTCAGAACCGAAGCGAGATATGTCGAAGGCCGACATACCGACGCACATCATCTCGATGGCGCAGCACGAAGTTCCAAAGGTAAGAGGCCAGACCGAATTAGAGCGGGCGGCATTGGCTATGGGTGTGATCACCGGGCTGAGAAGCTCACCGAGTGTGTCGATCGCATGATCAAGCGAGGTGAGAGTGACAGTGTCTCTCAGTTCTTCTGGAACCTGCGGACTGCCTGTTTGAATTAGTTTGCCTTCACTCATTTCCCTATCCTATTTTTATCTGGAAATTTGGTTTTTTCTGAAAATTTGGTGAAACTCGGACGAAACCCTTTACTTACTGCTCCCACTCAAGGGCGCCTTTCTTCCAGGCATAAGCCAAACCAGTGGTGAGGATGACCAGGAAGATACCGATCTCGACTGGTCCGATCATCTTTAGACTGAGCAAAGTGCCAGAGGTGGCGGTGCTTATTACACTGTTGAAATTTTCACCCAGCAAAATGCGAGGGATATTATCGGTAGCCAAAAGCCACGGAATAATGAATATCACCTCGATATCGAAGAGTATAAAGAGCAGGGCGTACAGGTAATAGCGAATGTCGAACTGAACCAGGGCTTCCTGGAACGGTTTCATACCGCACTCATAGGGTTGGTTCTTGATGGTGTTCGGTCGGTGATAACCGAGAGCCAACTGCAAGACCCAGGCAAGCAAAATCATGCCCAAGGCAGGCAGGGCAAAACCCACCACCACGAAGAGAATAATTTGGATTATCTGCAGCGCACTTTGATCCATAGTGATCAGAGCCTTCCTCTTATGTTGACCCTCTCAAGAGTTTCAACCCGAAGCGGCTCATTTAGGTGCTTGGCGGAACGTTCTCAAGAAGACTGTTCCGATTCGATACTAAATTTACGGCTTCCTGGCTGCCACTAATCAAGAGGCTAACTATTTTATTTCGTCCTAAAGCATACCAGGCTAAAGACTAGCTGGCATGTCACCCAGATTATAGCCAGGTAAGCACAGTTACTCACCGGTTGTAATCAGGATTAAGCAAAATGCCTTTATTGCCCGACATGCAACAAAAAATAAAAGTCCACTTTATTAAGGCGCCACAAGAAATGTCGTTAACTTAAGGTGAAGCAACCTCTTGATAAGCGAGCCCCTCTGTTCTAGAGTTGAAACAACCAAGTAACTAAGCCAATCTAAGGCGCTTTTGAGGAAACAATGGTTAACAAAGGCGGACCTCACACCTTACCTCTTGTAGTCTCGGTAATAGGAAGACATGAGGCGCAGGAATCTTTTGGAAACGACCGTTAAAACACCCAGCAAACCGAGACGAACTTCGGCCAGACCGATTGCAATAACCAATATTGCTACCACACCTACTTTCAGCCCATCAGAAAATCAAATGAATTCATCAGGAAACCAAGCAGGCGCCTCCCCCTCTCCCAAAAGGCTGAAGGAGATAGACCAACTGTGCTCCAGATTAGGCGTCACCTGCGGGCGTATGGGTCTCGTGCATGAAGCCCTCACCCATAGTTCAGCCGCCAAAGAGATGCCCGGCGCCAAAGATAATGAAAGGCTGGAGTTCTTCGGCGACGCTGTTTTGCGCTTTGTGGTAAGCGAATATCTACTTGAAAGATTTCCTGAATATGACGAGGGCAAACTCACCGAACTGCGTTCGGTGATCGTCTCAGATAAGGTTCTGGCTGAAATCGCCCAAAATATGGGATTGAGTAAATACATTTTGCTCGGTCAGAAAGTTCAGATGCGCCCATCCATCATGGCCCAAGCCTTGGAAGCTCTGATCGGAGCAATTTATCAAGACCTTGGTCTTTTCCACGTGCAGGGTCTTGTGGTGAGACTTTTTGGAGACGCCACCACCATTGCCGACCGCGACGAAGTTAAGGACAACTTCAAAGCACAGTTGCAGGAATTTACCCAAGCAAGAGGACAGGGGCTGCCAAGCTACCAAGTCTTGGAAACTGAGGGACCGCCCCACGAGCCGACCTTTAAGGTTTCAGTGGAGATTGCCGGTGAAACTATAGCCAGCGCCAGCGGCAAGTCAAAAAAAGCAGCCGAACAAGAAGCTGCTCGGCTGGCTTATGAAAAGGTTATGCCTAAAAAATGAAGAGAGCTCTTGCGAGCCCCCGTCATTACTTCAACTAGTTAAGATTGCCGCCTAGGTCATTGAGCGTAGCAGGCTGAACAGATGGCGTTGCCGCATAGGGGTCTATTCTTCCAGCATTTAGGCTATTGCTGTTTGGCACCGGGGCGCCGGTGTTGCCGGCTTCACCGCCAGCAGTGTTCTCAGACTTTACTTCGGCTGCAGCATTAAGGGTAGGGTCGTTAGCCGAACTAGCCAATTCGGTAGCCTTGGTTCTCAAAAGCAAAGCTTCTTTCTCGGCTCGGGCAGCTTTGTATTCAGCTTCTGCCGCTCTCAAGTGAGCCTTGGCCGCTTCTAATTGCTGCCTGGCCTGTTCAGTGCGCTTGCGCAAAGCTTCTACTTTCTGATTACTGCGGTCCAGTTCCGCTGAGCCCACAACCGCTTGTGTGGCTTCGGCCTTGCTTGTGCCGGGGAACTTGAGCAACTCCAACTGCGGCTTGGCACCAACCGAAGTAGCGGCCAGCCCTGCTCCTATACTGATTGCTGAAACAACCAGGGTCAAATGACGAACTTTTCTCATTGAAAAACTCCCTGCAAGGCCTAAGTGACCCCGCCTCACATATCCAAATCCGAGTAAATTATAGTCAAGAGTGTCCCGGAAGAGCAGAAAGTAAGGAGCTGAATTTGTCGCGTAAAATCGGCTTGGCCAGCCGCTTATGCCCCCGCTAGCCAGCGCGCGACTATAGCTCCTACATAAGCCCAAGGCATACATTTATATTCCAAAAGATAACGGCTCGAGCCCAGATGCAAATACATCCAACTCGGCCCCGTCGAAACAGGGTGAGAAAGAAATGGCGGCAACCTTAGCGGAAAATAACCATCCAGAAGCCCTTCAAGTCTAAATGTTCACTTAAACCTCAAATACTTCTCTTGAAAGCTGCATATACATTGGTCTATATTGTGGAACTCGCCAGCGTGTGACCGCTCTATTTAAATGTTTATTCCTAAACTTTGAATACGAGTAAGGTGAAGTCTTGAAAGGCTTGTGCCCTAGGGACGTAAACTAATAAGTCGCACCAGCACAACCATCTAAGCGTACCCCGCTGGATGGCAGTTCGTGCTAAGGCGTCTGTGGCTTGACAGCCTGGCAAAGTAGTTGGAGTAACCATAATGACAGTAGCCGAGCCACCAATTCTAAAGGACAAGGGAGTGACAATTTCAGTGACAGAACAGCAGTTGGAAAACGCAAAATCCGAATTCGAGCGTCTTCTTGAGGAATCTCTTAGCTTCAAATTCGAACAGGGCGATATTGTCCCTGGTTGCGTGGTTCGTATAGAAAGAGACGGCATACTCGTTGATGTAGGCGGTAAATCAGAAGGTTTCGTACCTCTGAAAGAAGTCTCCAACATGAGCGTAGACAGCATCAAAGATGTTTGCAAAGAAGGCGAGAACCTAGAGTTCTACATTCTGCGCGAAGAGAACGAGAACGGTCAGCTTACCCTCTCACTGAAGAGAGTCGCCCAAGCCAGAGGCTGGGTCCAGCTGGAAAACATGAAGCGCAACGATGACACCATCCGCGCCAAGATTTCACAAGTGGTTAAAGGCGGCGTAGTGGTCGATGTATACGGACTGAGAGGTTTCGTTCCGGCCAGCCAACTGCGCGTCAAAGGCACCACCCCCGAAGAACTAATCGGCATGGAAATTCCGATGAAGATTCTCGAAACAGACACCAAGCGCAACAAACTCATCCTCAGCCAAAGATTGGCTGTTCAGGAAGAGAAAGCTGCCCAAAGAGAAAAAATTCTTTCCACCCTGGAAAGCGGCCAAGTCGTCACAGGCGAAGTGGTCAGAATTGCCGATTTCGGCGCTTTCATCGACTTGGGCGGACTGGATGGACTTCTGCCCATCTCCGAAATTTCCTGGGAGCGTGTCTCACATCCTTCCGATGTGCTCAAAGTCGGACAGATGGTCACCACCAAAGTTCTCAAAGTGGACCAAGAGAAAGGTCATATCAGCTTGAGCCTCAAGCAGATGCAGCCTGATCCGTGGAAAGAAATCGAAGACAAGTTCAACGAAGGTCAAGTTGTGAGCGGTACCGTTCGCAAGATCCAGAGCTTCGGCGCCTTTGTTCAGATTTATCCCGGCGTCGACGCCCTTCTGCCTACGGTAGAAATGTCTGAATCACCCACCACCAAACCAGAAGAAGTGGTACAGGTCGGACAACAAGTCAAAGCCATCATCAAGAAATTCTCGCCAAAAGAGCACAAAATCTCTTTGAGCTTGAAAGGAATGGATGTCAGCGACTTGCTCGGCTAAATCTAGAGTCTGAACCGAAAGTCATTGAAAAGAACCTGCCCAAAGCAGGTTCTTTTTCTTTCACGTCTTTATCACGTCGACAAGCTTAGCATTTGCTCACTTAACCCCCTGACAGAATTTTCTTTCATTGCAGGTACTTACTAATGAGCAACCCCGAGTCTGACGGCGTAAGAAACAACTTCGAAGGCCAAAATTTCAACCAAGGCGACGGTCAACTAAGCCAGCAAGCGGCCAACACTTACAGCGATGGCGGCTTTCAGCAACTGGCAGCCAACGATAGAGTAAATAATGCTCTAGCCAGCGAACAGATGGCCAAAAATGGACAGTTAGGCAATCTAGAAATAACTGGCGATAATCAAAGTAAAGCCGGAGCGCAGGCTGAAAACTCACAAATCAATAGCAACGAAAGCAAATCACTAGAGGGCTCTGAAGAAATTCAGGAAGATACAGACAAAGCTGGCAAAGACGGCAAAGAAGGCCAACAAAATATCGAGAATCTAGACAGCAACGGACAGAAAGACGGTGAGGCAAGCAGACCCAATTCTGAAAGCACAAAAGATGCGATGAACGACAATCCGCTGGACAATAACAGGAACGATACGATTACTGAAGCGCCCTCAAGCGAAATTGACCCCAAAAGCGACAACAGCATTCAAGATGCAAACAACATTAAGCATTTCGACATGCCAAACAATAGTCAAAAGCAAATGGCCGACGGCAGCCCCGCTGGAGTAAGCGACAAGATGCCCCCCGACAGCTTCGGGAGCGGTGCAGACGGTAAAGGCGGACCTGCCCCAGAAGCAGGCAAAGAGCCTGGCAAAGATCAAAGCTCTGATGGAACCGGCTCAATAGTCAATGACAGAAACGATAAAGTGCAAGAGAACAATCAGCTTTTCGGTGATCAAAGAAATTCTGTGCCGGCTCAGTCCAAAGCAAATGATCAAGTAAACAATCACGGTAAGTCTTCTCAAGAGCACTCAGAGACTTTAGACCCAGAGTTCTCCCCCGAGTCAAATGGAGAGCCAGGCAAGTCAGCTCCTCACTCTCAAACCGAATCTCAAAAAGAGAAGATGGATTTCAGTCCTGAATCAAATCGAAACAAAGAGGGCGACAACTCAAGGGATGCAGCAGGACAAAGCACTAGTACAAATAGCGCTATGGGCGCAAATAGAATGGGAGGAAGCAAGCTTCCTGTAAACAGACCGCGTTGGTAGGCGAAAAAAGAAAGAGAGCCCTCCGGTAAGAGGGCTTTCTTTCTTTTAGGCAGACAAAACGTAGATTAGACTGTGGCGACCAATTTGGCAGTAAGTGTAATCTTGGTGTTGAGCAATCTGGAGATGGGGCAGCCGACTTTGGCTTTCTCGGCGCACTCCATGAATTTAGCTTCGTCACTGCCAGGGATGGCAGCTTTGAGATCCAGGTGGATTTCGGTAACAGTGAAGCCTGCATCAGTCTTTTCGAAAGTGAGTGTAGCTTCAGTATCGATCGAATCAGCTTTCAGACCAGCTTCGCCGAGTATATTGGAGAGGGCCATCGAAAAACAACCAGCATGGGCAGCAGCGATCAGTTCTTCAGGATTGGTACCTTTTCCGTCTTCGAAGCGGGTGCCGAAGGAATACTGGGTTTTCTCGAGAATACCGCTCTCGGTCGAAACTGTTCCCTTGCCATCTTTAAGACCACCGGCCCAATGAGCAGAAGCTTTACGTTTCACAGAAACCTCCTGTTGCCGAATGGCAACTGCATGTGAATTAACTAGATGAGTATAGTGTCCAGTCGGTTCGAATAAGAGCAAACACAGCTTTTCTTAAAAGTTCAGCGCAATGAAAAGTCAGTCGTGCGCAGAGGCGAAAACGACGACAACGACACCGCCAGCGATACTACATAGAAGGCGGCACTTTGCCAGCGGCCAGAGCCTGAATCAAAGCCTGCACCATGGTCGGATCAAACATCTTACCGGCATTCTCAACCACGTCTTTCTGAGCCTTTGTCGGGTCTTCAGATTTAGAGCCGTTGCGCTTCTTCGCCACCATCTCATGATATCGATTAGCCAGACCTATGATTCTGGCAGCTACAGGAATCTCATCCCCCTTAAGTCCAAGAGGAAAACCATTTCCGTCGAATTCTTCATGATGGGCGCGAACTATAGGCGCAAGCGGCTTCAGATCAGGGAATGAATCAAGCAACTCGGCTCCGTCGATGGGGTGATGCATGACCATGAGAAGTTCGGCATCAGACAGTTCGGTTTCGGCTTTCTGCAAAATCTGCCCGGCCGAACCCAGTTTACCGAGGTCATGAACAAGTGCGGCTTGCCTTATCAAGTCAAGCTCTGGACCACTCAATCCCATTTCTCTAGCTATCGCTAAAGCATACTCGGCAACGGCTCTAGCATGCCCTGGTTCGTACTTATCCTTACTTTCAATTTGAGAGACCCAACCATCGATGCGTCCCAGCATGCGCATATCAAGACCAGGCGTGGCAAAGATATAGTCTGAAGTCTCATCCTTGGAGCTTGTCATCAACGCATCGAGTTTCTTTTTAGCGGCTTCTTCGTCGAGTTCCTGGCTAGGCGCTGATGAAGCAGCAGGCGCAGAAGCAGGAGGCGGAGAAGGTGCCGGTGCTGGCGGCTGCGTCTGACCAAGTTTAGGTTTGAGAGAACCACCGCGACGACCACCCAACATGGAGCCACCTAAGCCACCACGCAAGCCGCCGGCAGGAGGAGCAGCACCACCGGCGCCACCACCGGCGGGTGTAGGAATAGCATCTAGGTTGCCCCATTCAGCTGACGCACCACTCTTTGGAGTTGGAATGGAATCGAGATCGCCCCAAGAGCCTGCAGGAGCAGCCTCAGCCGCCGGAGCTGGAGTCGGAGCTGGAGTCGGCGCTGGTGCAGGTGCTGGAGTCGGCGCTGGTGCAGGTGCTGGAGTCGGCGCTGGTGCAGGTGCTGGCGCTGGAGCTGGCGCAGGAGTCGGCGCTGGCGCAGATAGACCTGAAGCTGCGGATACCGAGCCTGGAGCGATTGTTTCAGCTTGTGGATCTTTATCACGCTCTCGACGCACTGGACTGATAGACACAGGCATTGTGCCGCCGGAAGGAGGCATTGTTGCCTCCTGATCCAAGTCTTCTGGTAGCTCGCCGAAATCTAGATCTGCATAAGGATCGTCGGCTGAAGTGGTTGCTGGTGCCGGTGCTGGAGCAGGAGCCGGTGCCGGTGTTGGAGCAGGAGCCGGTGCCGGTGTTGGAGCAGGAGCAGGAGCCGGAGCCGGAGCTGGTGCTGGAGTCGGAGCCGGAGCTGGAGCTGGTGCTGGAGTCGGAGCCGGGGCTGGAGCAGGAGCTGGTGCTGGAGTCGGAGCCGGGGCTGGAGTCGGAGCCGGGGCTGGAGCCGGTGCCGCCGCTTGAGGCAAGCTGACCGGAGCATTAGGATTTGGCGGCACCGGTACTTTCGAAGCAGGGTAATCGCCTGTGACTTGTTGGATTTTCGCTTGCTGAGACGCGTCGAACACCTGGGGTGGACTATTCTGCGCCGGGTACTCACCGGTCACCTGTTGCGCCTTGGCCTGAGGAGCGGCGGCAGCATTGGGTCTAGCCGGCGGCGCAGCCGGGGGCTTGGGAGGCTTAGGTGTTTGCACCGGTGCCGGTGGCACAGCATGTTGCCCGGTCTTGCTGGCTTGAGGAATAGCCTGTTGACCCAAAGCACCTTTGAGAGCCCGTCTTACATCGATTGCCGAAGCACTGGACTGCTCGGTTGGCGTTGAGACGATACGTTGATGCAACTGCATAATCGGCTCACGCGCTCTTTTCTCAGCCGGCAATTTCAATAAAGCTTCAGCGACTTTGTCAGCTACATTCTGAACCATATCAAGTTCATTCTTGGTCCAGGCTCTACGATAATCACATTGCTGTAAAATGACGCAACCATGCGTGCCGTGTGAACTGCGCAAAGAAACACCAAGCAATGACTTGGCACCAATCAATTGCAATTCTTCCTGCGCCGGAGAAACATAGCTATTCTGCTGACCTTCAAATAGTTTGAGCGGTTCACGGGCCAGCAAAATCTGTGCTACCAGAGAAGAATCAGCAGAAGGCCAATAGCAGTGTTGCAAACTCTGCACTTTATCCTGTTGCCAAAACTCATAGCACTTCCAACCGGCTTGTTGGTCGTCAGTACATATAAATAAACAACGGCTGACATTGAGAGCCTTGCCAAGAATATTGACCACCATAAACAAGGCATCGCCGATGCCTAATGAATAGGTCATCAAGTTGCCTATTTCGACAAGAAAAGTATCGCGAAAGGTGTCGCGCTGGACTACGTCGTTAATCTGCGCCAGTCTGATAACATCGCCCAGTTCACCGAGTATGACTCTCATCACATTCAGTTCTTCCGGGGTGACATCCACCGAACGGCTCAGAGTCAAAGAGCCAAATGTTCGCCCCTGCAAAACCAAGGGCAAGGTGGTTGATTTCCCCGGTGGGATATTTCCGGTAGTGCGATACTCACAAATAGAAGTAACGTTCTGGTCCAAAGGATTGCTCAGGACAATTTGACAGGCATCTGCTGAAAACTGATCGCCCAGCTCTTTAACTGTGGTCTCCAGGATGCGACGCAAGTCGCGCACTCCGGTCAGTTTTTGTACCAGTGGACTGTTCATTAAGATCCTTCAAAAACTTCCTTCGACAGCTCTATCTTTCAAAACAATTGGTCTTTAAAACTCTTGGTTTCAAATCTATTGGTACTAATTTGCACGCCGAAACTCTATAGCTCAGTATAATTCTTCCCCATCTTATCAATCACCATAACACTAAGAAAGCCCTTAGCTTGCTAGAGCATCAATAAATTATGGAAGAACCGGGAATATTGCCTGTAATAGCAACAGTATCAATAAAAAAAATGGCTAGCCCCTAAGGAGCATCGCTTGACCGACACAAAACTGAGCCTGCTGCAGGAAATTCAATTGCAAGGACCACAGTCCGTTGGCGATATTATCGGACAGGGCTTCCGCATTTTCAGACGAAATTTGCCGGTCATCTTTCGCACTTTGCTTCTACCGACAATAATACTCACCCTCGGACGAGTAGCAGTAAGCGTAGGCACCAGCTACATTTTCAAGGGGAAGACATTGGTGCCCAACCCGGCTTGGCTTGCGGTGGAGGCATTGGGCATCGCCCTGCTGGTCGCAGGCGTAATCATTTTATATGTCAGACAATTGGCCCTAGTGCGTCTTTTTACCGGTGTCACCAATGATATTAAGGACGCAATCGTCTCTACCAAAAAGAAAACCGGGCAGATAATCGCCTTGTTCTTGGCCTGGATAGCAATCATAGTGGTCACTTTGATCACTTGGGCCCTACTAGCGGGCTTCCTGGTGCCGATGCTCAAAACATCGGGCTCGCCCTCTATTTTTGCGTCCGTCGGTCTAGCCATTTCAGTTATCGGCTCGGTTCTCTCTATGATGTTTATCGGACTAGCCGGTTCACTGGCTTACTATGGTTTGGCCGTCGAAGATTTAGACCTAGGCACGCTTATTTCCAAGTCCTTCAGTTTCGCCCTGCATTCTTTGCTGCGGTCCATCGGCTTCGGCTGTCTCTCCACCCTGGCCATAGGTATCTTGGCTTATCCCCTTAATCTGCCTATCTTTATAGTAACTGTAATCTACTTGCTGGCGGCGGGAGTGGCGTCTGGAACCAGTGAAACCACACAGCTGCCGGTCTGGCTGCAGGTGCTGAGCTCCGTCTGGGAGACTCTCTGTCAAATGGTTCTTGGACCAATCTGCCATGTTGCATACGGACTTTACTATTTAGACCTAAAAATGCGACAAGAAGGCAGCGACTTAATCAAGCGCATGCAATACCTCGAACAGACCTCTAATCTAAGCAACTGACGAGGTCGAAGTGGAAAAGAACATCGCCAAAGACATAGCGGCAGTCGCAAAAGACTATCAGTACCACGATCCGCCTGGTCCGCTGGTCTGGCTGCAAGAGCTTATTTCCAACATTTTGCGGGCCATCTCCGAGTTCCTTTCGCTCTTGCGCTTACCAATTGGCAACGCCACTGATTCAAGAGCGGCAGCCTCTTTCGTGCAATATCTGGTTGTCGGCATCGGCATAGTTTGCGCAATCTGCCTGGTTCTGGTCATTGCTGGAAGATTACGTCATATCGCCGCGGCAAAAAAATTGGCTCAAACAGGACTGGTAGATCAAGTAACCATATTGGATAGAAATGGCTGGCGGAAGCAAGGCGAACAATTAGCCGCCGCCGGCAAATATCGAGAAGCGGTACGAGCCCTTTACATGAGCGCCCTCTACTGGTTGGACGAACAAAGCGTCATTGCCTTCGCACCCACCAAAACCAATTATGAATACTTCTATTCAATCAAAGACAAGACCAGAAATCAGCAATATCTTGGTCTAGACGAGCTCTTTGCTGCTCTCGTGGATAGAGTAGAGACAATTTGGTTCGGCTTTGCCGAAGTGGGCGCTGATGACTTTTCTTTCTGTCTTGAAAAGCTTAGTGAGATGGAGCGCCTTAAACAAAATCAATGACTAAGAGCGTTTCAAAACTGAAAGAGAGCGAAAACAAAGGGCTGATGATGCAGCTTTTCGCTTTGTTTCTGGTCTGCGGCTTAATGACTTATGCCACTATTAATAGTGACAAAGATATGGAAAAGCTGATGCCCGAATCAAAGGTCTTCGCCTCAAGCTACAACCTCAAACCGAGTGGCTTGAGCGCCCTTTTCGAGTTGCTCGAAAAAGTCAATCACGGCAAAAATCAAAAACAGGTTAGACGCTGGGAAAAGCCTTATCGAAAATTGAAGGGCGGACAAGACCTGCCCAAGATTTTAGACTCCACCAGAGCCAAAGAGTTTGTCAAACCGGCGAGGGGTACACTGCTCATTGTCAGACCCGATAAAGCACTGGCCGACTATGAAGTGAAGGAACTGCTCGACTGGGTGAAAGAAGGCAACACACTCGTTTACTTGGATGATTTTCGCTTTTCCTTCAGCCGCCGCATGCTGGACAAAGTGGGCATGGGCATCGAGAGAATCAACAAGAAGAGCCTCGACGGCGCATCGAGCGACGATATCGACTGGCAGAAGCAAGCAAATAATGAGAACAATCTTGCCGCACTATACAGCCATCTTCATAATCTCAAGTTGACCACCGGTGAAGGTCTGGTCGGTGGGCAAGCGCTAGCCAAGGTAGAGGGTCATACGATTATTGCCCAGAAAAACTGGGGGCGAGGCCGTCTCTTGATCAGTACTGCACCATCTATGGTGTCAAATAAATTTATCGCGAAGAGCGAGTACTGGGGCAACTTTCAATTTCTCTATAACTGGCTTAGCCAAGCTGAAGGCGACATAATCTTTGATGAGCGCTGCCACGGCTTCAAGCCGTCTTCCAATGTCTTGATCTATTTTTTGAGAGGGCCGGCGGGCTATGTCACCTGGCAAATTCTCCTCTTACTTGGCATCGGTATTGTCAGTACGCACCAGAGATTCGGCAAGTTGCAAAAACCAGAAAAGAAACGACGCATTGCCGATAGCGAATACATAGACGGACTTTCAAACACATATGCCAGAGCCAAAGCACGCCAAGCCGCATTAGAAATCATCTACCAACAGATGTTCAATCGCCTTGCCAAGAAATACGCGGTCTCGCCCCACGAGGGTGCCCAAAATCTAATCGATGCCATCAACAAGTCGTCAACAACAAGCGAGCTCAGCTCCCTTGCTGTGGCGACAATCCAAGAATGCTCCGCTCTCTCTAAGGAACTCAGCGATGCCGACTTCCTTAGACTGACCCAAGCATGCGATAAGATACTGAGAAGCCTAATTGAAAAGAAGGAAGAATGATGCAACAGGAAGCAGTGGAGACATCCTCAGCCGGCCAAAATGAACTGAGTCTGACCAAAGCCACATTTTCAAAGCTGAGAGAGGCGTTGAACGAAGTCATAGTCGGGCAGTCCATGGTTGTCGACCAGATTTTGACCGCTATTCTCGCTGACGGGCACGTGCTTTTGGAGGGCGTACCGGGAACAGCCAAGACTCTATTGGTAAAAACAATCGCCTCCCTTGTCGGTGCCGAATTCGGTCGCATCCAACTTACACCTGATATGCTTCCCTCCGACATCGTCGGCACCAGTGTTTACGACCTCAACAGCCGCACCTTCAACCTAAAGAAAGGTCCTGTCTTCACTTCACTTCTTTTGGCGGACGAAATCAACCGCACACCGCCCAAGACTCAGTCAGCCTTGCTCGAAGCTATGGAAGAAAGACAAGTTACTCTCGATGGACACACCGAGAAACTGCCCGAACTTTTTCTTGTGGTAGCAACCCAGAACCCGGTCGAATTCGAGGGCACCTACCCCCTTCCCGAAGCCCAGCTAGACCGTTTTATGCTCAAAGTCTTAATCGGCTATCCGGGAGCTGATGCTGAAAGAAAAATGCTCTTCAACTGGCAGGAAGGGAGATATAGAAATAGTCGCAAGCTGGAGCCGGTTACATCCACAGAAGAAATCCTCAGCTGTCGCGAAGAACTTTTGAAAGTAAAAGTAGAACCGAGCATTATGGACTATCTCGTCGAGCTTGTGCAAAAGTCGCGCAATATCTCAGACCTGCAACTGGGAGCCAGCCCAAGAGCGGCACTATCCTGGCTGGCAGCAGCTAAAGCTCACGCGGCTATGGAAGGGCGCGACTTTGTTACCCCCGACAATATCAAGTTTGTTGCTGAACCGGTACTGAGACACCGTCTAATTCTCACTGCCGAAGCCGAGCTGGACGGCGTGACGATATCACAAGTAGTGGCAACTATTCTGCGCCAGGTAAACGTACCGAGATGACGGCCAGTCAGCGTTTCTACCTCTTAGCCATTCTGGCTATCGCCCCTCTGGCAGCAGCAGCTTGGTGGCCGGAACTAACCAAAATAGGCCTGGTTCTAGACGTGCTATTGCTAGTGGCAGTGATCATAGACCGCCAACTGACCCCACCGGCTTCGCAACTTTCAGCTAGCCGCGAAGTGGACGATAGACTCTCAATCGGCAGAGAGAACGATGTAATTCTCACAATTTCCAACAGCGGCGCCTTAGCCCTGGACTGCCTCGTGCGCGACGACGCCCCCGACATCGCCGGAGCAGGCGGAACCTTGCAAGCCAGATTAGAACCACAAAGCAGTGTAAAGATCTCATACCGACTCAGTCCAAGACGACGAGGTGCTTACAAGTTCGGCAATATCAACCTGCGTTACCGCAGCAAACTAGGTTTGTTCTTTATTGAAAAGAAAGTAAAGGTTCCACAGGAAATCAAGGTATACAGCGATCTCAAGGCCCTGCACGACCTTTCGGTCAAGCTTTCTCACTCTTCCGAACTGGGAGAACTGCATCAAAAGAAAAGAGGACAGGGCACTGACTTTGCTTCTCTGCGCGACTATAGCGCCGGCGACGATAGCAAAGCCATCGACTGGCGGGCCACAGCCAGACGAGATCGCCCGGTCATACGTACCTATGAAGCTGAACAAGAGCAGAGACTTTTGATTTTAGTGGATGGCGGACGCATGATGGTTTCTGACCTAGAAGGATTGAGCCGCTTTGATCGGGCTCTCAATGCCGCTCTTTGTCTGGCTCTTACTGGTCTTTCTCACAACGATCAAGTAGGCATAGGCATATTTGCCGATAAACCCTTGCTTTACATGCCGCCTAAGCGAGGCAAGCCGTATATGCACCGCATCTTGGAAAGCACTTTTGCCGTAGAGCCGCGCATGGTCGAGCCTGACTATGCCGGTATCTTGTCATATTTTGCCTCAGCTCAAAAGGGACGCTCGCTCATGGTCGTACTCACCGACCTGACCGACCCTATCGGCTCTCAAGCGCTCTTATCTGGTCTAGCCAGTTTGGCTCCTCGCCACCTGCCTTTCTGCGTCACCTTGAAAGATCGAAATGTGCAGCAGATAGCAGCCTCAGCCACAAAAGAACAGAAGGATGAGAAAGAGCAAAAGCTGGAAATATATCGTAAGGCTGTCGCTCTAGACCTCCTGAGTCAAAGAGAACTAGCACTCTCTGTCTTGACCAGGCGAGGCTGCCTAATACTAGATGCAGCCCCCCAAGATTTGTCTGACAAACTGGTGGAAAAATACTTAGAAGTAAAAGCGAGAGGGCGACTATAACAAATATGGATAGACTCTTCTTCTCAAGCTTTGTTATGCTCTTCGCAGAAACCATGGCCATTCGTTGGCTCGGCATTGAGATTCCTGTGCTTAGAGCCTTCCCTAATCTAGTTCTGATGCTGGTCTTTATCGGCGCTTCAGCCGGGATTGCGCAACCAGATAAGAAAAGCGCCTCCTGGAAAGCAGCGCTCTCGATCATCTTGCTCTCGATATCGGTAATTGCAGTACCTCTTACCCCGCTAAAAGATCTTTCTTTGCGCATCGACGAAAACAATACCACTGCCGGTGCTATAGTCAGCCTTGTGCTAATTGCGCTTAATGCCTTTAGTTTGCTCACTATCTTTAGATGCATAGGCGCCACCGTCGGTGAAGAATTCAAAAGAAGAGAGCCTCTCAAAGCCTATTCAGTCAATATTCTCGGTTCCATGGCCGGGGTCTTGGCTTTTGCTATTTGTTCCTTTCTAAACACACCCCCATGGCTCTGGCTGACCATTACAGGTGCTGCCGCCTATACCTACAATAAGAATGCCAAACTACTCTTGCTCTTGTTGCCAATCATAATCGCCTCCTTTTTTACGGCCCAAGGGTCCTTCTGGTCGCCCTACGGCAAGCTCGAGATCAAAACCTTCGACGTACCAAGCGAGAGTCCTTTCGGCGCCGGCAATTACAATCTCTTTTGCAATAACGTCTATTTCCATTCAGCCACCCATGTACCAGATAAAGAAAAATTCCAGGGTTATGATGCCGCCTCGCTTTCTCAAGACAAAGAAAAAGGAGAGCGCCTCCTTGTCCATGCCTACAAACTGATGCAATTGCCCTATCGCTTTGCACCGTCCAGTTCAGACGTCCTTATTCTAGGCTCCGGCTCGGGTAACGATACGGCCTTTGCCCTCAAACAAGAAGGCGTGGAGCGGGTGGACGCTGTTGAAATCGACCCGGTTATTGGTAATTTCGGCAAAACGATTCACCCTGACAAACCCTATCTCAATGACAAAATCAAACTGATAATCAACGATGCCCGCTCTTATTTGCACGATAGCGATAAGAAATTCGATATAGTAAATTTCGCCTATCTAGACCCGGGCGGCACCTTGAACACAGCCTCTTTCATGCGGGTTGACAATTATGTCTTTACCGAAGAAAGCATTAAAGATGCTCTCAAACTGCTCAAGCCGACCGGCATTGTCGCTATGAGTTTTGCCACTGGTAGAGATCATCCAGTCACAGCCAGACTCTACAACACCATCAAGAGCGCTAGCGGTAAGGCTCCACTTACCCTTTGCGACGACAGCTTCTCCAGTTGCATTTTCTTGTTCGGTCCGGGTATTGAAATGCAAGAAAGCAAGCTGCCGGAACTAATCAAAGAAGCTCTCAGCGCAGACAAGGAGCTAATCGTCTGGCAGCCCAATGAGACTCAGGCAAGAATCAGAAAAGCAACTGACGACTGGCCGTTTCTCTACCTCCAATTTGATACCACTGGTCTGATCATCTACAGCACCTTTCTGATTTTCACCATACTCATTCCAGTTCCCTTTATCTTCAAGCTAGACAAGACCTCAGTCTTGGCACCACAGTCTTTTGCCATGTTCACTCTCGGCGAAGCGTTTATGCTAATGGAAACAAAGTGCTGTACCGAGTTATCCCTGCTCTTCGGCAATACATGGATCGTCAGTTCTGTTGTTATCTTCGCCTTCCTGACTCTGGGTTTTCTAGCTAATCTTTTTGTTCTCAAGCTCAGCTCTGAAAAACTCAAAAAGGTCAAACCCATTTGTTATCTGCTACTCACAGTCATACTGCTGACCGACTTCTTTCTCACCTTAGCCAACCTCAACCTACCATCGAGCTCGGCGAAACTATTGACCACACTTATCACTTGCCTACCTGTCTTCTTCGGCGGCGTGCTTTTTTCCTCTCATTTTAAAGAGATCAAAGATGCCAATCTTGGGCTGGCGGCCAACTTACTTGGAGTCACCTTCGGCGGGCTGCTTGAGAATCTCTGCGTAGTGGGCGGCATCAAGAGCCTAAGCCTATTGACACTGTTTCTTTACCTTCTTTCTGCACTACCGGCGATGCGCCTCAAACTATTCCCCTATCACAAGCATATTTAACCAGTGCTGTACGACTCTTCAGTTTCAACTTCTTGCGTATTCGAGAAGCATGCAATTCCACTGTCGACTCTGTCAAGAAGAGTCTTTGGGCAATCTCTCTATTGGCATAGCCCGAAGATATTAGTCGCAATACTTCCAACTCTCGAGCGGAAAGATTAGCCTCCGGGCTCTCGCTCGATTTTTCTTCCACCAACGGGCGACTGGTTTTGCGATTGCTTGATACAGATTCTAATGCCGATATCAGCTGGCCGGTCAAGTTACTCATCAAACCGGCATGAAAAAGCTGATCTCGTGCATTCTGAAAATCAAGACAATGACCCAAAGCAATAGAAGCTTGTTTGGTCAAAGTGTCCAGGCATTCGACTTCCAACTCAGACCAATGCCTCTTTTTGGAAGACACCAAGGCAATAACACCAAAGCTCTCTGAGCCCTGCAAAAGAGGAAGACCAACCATACTTTCTATTCCATCAAAACTTAGCATGTCATACTCTTCTTCGCTGAGCCTGCCCTCTTGCTTGAGTAGAGAAAGATCACTATATGCGGATAAACGCCCCAATAACTCGCATGCAAAGAGCGGGAACTGACTAGTGCGACCAAGTCCAAGCGGCGAAAAATCAGGGTCTTCCCATTCATGCAGTACTTGAGCCGCACCGCCAGTAGTGCGGACTACCAAGCAACGAGATGGCTTCAAACCTCTCCCCAAAGAGTCGGCTAGAGTCTGCATAACAAAATCCCGATCTAGAGAAGAATGCACCGCGCAGATAGACTGTCTCAACCATTGCTCGGCTGAAAGACGGCGGGACAATTCAGGTGAGGCAGCGCTATCGTCCTGAAACCGAGTAGATATCAAAGACAACATCGGACGAGAAAGAAGTGAGGCAAGCAGGTGGCCGGTCTGCTCGCAAAGCAGTTGCTCTTCTTTCGACATATGCGCCGAAGAGAAACCGAGCAAAAGTAAACCGCATACTCTCTGGGTGCGCAAACGACTGGCACTGGTTAAGGTGACTGTGACCGGGATGAGCAATCCGCCCGCTTCGCCTTGCCTATCTGGTCTATCTGGTCTATCTGGTCTATCTGGTCTATCTGGTCTAAAATCTCCAGAGGAATTTGGCAAAGCGGCAAGAGAAAGAACAGGAGAATCGCCTGCTTCGCACAATTGCTGCAATTCAGCAGAAGCAACCTTGACGGCTTGCCCCAGAGCCAAGCTGGCAGCAGCCTCTGCTGAGCACACAAGTCGAAAAGAGCTTTCGGAAGTGATTGACTCCGGTTCAAGGCGACGACCTTCTCTGGCAAAGTCGCGACCGCGCACCAAACCTTGCAAGAGCGAACCGGTCAAACCGACCAAGTAACGGGTTCGCACTTCAACTCCAGGCTCAATGGAAAAGGCATCGACGGCAAACAAACTGAGGGTGGAAAGCGACAAGGAAGCGGCCAGGTCGGCCACATCGCGGTTGAGAGCAGCCCAAAAACTAGAACCCCCATCAGCCTGAGAAGACTGATTGCGAATTCTAGCCAAAATTGAAATTGTGCCCTCAGACCAGTTATTCATCCCACACCCGCCAACTGGCTTACTTTCTAAAATAGCCCAACTGGCAAGATTGCGGCAGCAGCCAAGCTTGATCGGTTCGAAATCCAATAAGGTATGTGCAACAAGGCTTTTGAGACTGATAACTAATTACCACCCCACCCGGCATTAATTCCTGAAGTGCTTGGAGGGCGGACTATTTGAGACAGAGAATAGATAATTGGCAGAATCGCAAGAATTAATATTAAACACCGCCTGCCAAGCATCAACAGCCTAGCCAAACTCGCCAGAAATTCAGGCTTTCCAGCGCTTCCCCTTGAGAACATCTTGTTATAGAATTAATCTATAGCCGATCTATATATGAATTATTCAAGAGACCATCATGCCAAGAAAGACCGACTCGGAACAAACAAAAGCAAAAGCCAAGGCAGTTAGCTCCTCCTTGCGCAATTTGAGACGCCAATTCGGCAAGAGGATGGTCGAGACACTGTTGAAGTCGCCCACCCTTATGGAAGATATCGACAAAATAAGAGAAGCCGGCGTGCGAATCAGACTGGTGGACGGACCATGCCGGGCTTACTACGACCGAAAAAAACGCACCATTTACATCGGGCGCTGGTGCCCACGCAACTACAAACTGATAAGCATTGCCCATGAATTCGTACACGCATTGGTCAAGCCTACTCTAGATCCAATTCCCGGAAAAACCGGCAGACAGGAGTTTATAGACCGTTGTCTGGAAGAAGAGACCGAAGCAATCGTGCACGAGATAGAAATCGTCAAAGAGCTTATCAAGGCCGGAACGCCTGTGGACCCCAAGGAACTTGAATGGCTAAAGCGCTATCGCCGCGGTGGGCGCAAAGCAATCCGCAAAGCCTTGGAGAAGACCATTACATCAACCACGGGCGAAGATTACCCTGAATATTACGGCAGTTGGTACGACGAGATTGTGCCGCCTGCTCAACGCTTACCCTAAGCCAAGCTGTTCTATCTTACTTAAACAGAATAAGCGAGACTGGGGAATTCAGAGTCTTCTGTTGTGTCAATTGAGTATGGCTCAGCGGTCAATGCCGAAGCATCGGGGATTAGTCGACGAATTTCTTCAGCGACAGCATGAGCATCAGGCATACGGCTGTGCAAATGAATCGTCTCAAACTCGAGCGGTACACGACTGCCATCCGAGGCGGTTACTTCGCCATAGCGCAATAGACTGTGCACTTGCTTCATCACCTCACCAGGCGACTTGATAATGGCGCGCGAATGAGTATGAGGAAGAAGACTGCCGTTGGCATCATAAGAGCGGTCAACCCAGGCTTCTCCGGCTACTCGTATGCCGGCTCTCTCACCGCAAGCAAGCAATGTATTGCCGGCCGGACCAATAAGCACCAGCCAGCGATCAAATTCAGCAACCGCACGGGCGACAATTGTAGCGATACGAATATCATGGCTCATCTGTCTGTAGAGAAAGCCATGGGGGCGCACTTGGGTGATATCTAAGCCAAAAGTGCGAGCCAAGCCGGAAAGAGCACCCAACTGATACAAGATAGAGGCTCTCAGCTCGGAAGAGGTAAGGTGAATCTCTCTGCGACCAAAACCGGCCAAATCGGGATAGCCGATATGAGCACCGAGAGCCAAGCCGTAATAGCGAATGCTTTCCAGCGCTGCTTCCATAAGACTGGGATCGCCGGAATGGGCTCCACAGGCTACATTGGCTGATGTAGCGAAAGGTAGAATTTCTTGTTCGCCTTCCACTCGGTAAGGTCCGAAGCCCTCGCCGATATTTGTATTTATGTCGTAGCCGCGTGAGATGAGGATGCGGGAAGCCGCGCCCTGGTGCGAAAACGCCATCGTGCTGACGGCGGACGATGACTGCTCTCGGTTGTTTCTGTCACCACGACCTTTTTGATTCTGATGCTTTGTTCTTCGCACCGCTATTCCCTCATTTCATGCCAACTCAGGCGGACCAGAAATTCTAACAAGAAATGAGACAAATTACTCTTTCCAGGCGAAACCCTATGGCGATCTATGAAGTTAGCATTAAAATGACATTAGTATTCGCATGATTAAGGTGGGAAGCGCTTGAAAAAAGCACTGTTCAAACACATAGCAGCTCTCAGCCTTCTGACGGCTTTGTCATTAGGGCTCACCCAATTCTCGGTCACTCTTCCGGCAAAGGCAGAAGCAGGCTTTATGGAAAGCCCCAGCGACTTACGCTTGAAAGCTATGGAAGCCCTGCTCAATCAGAATAAAGAGCGTGCTTTTGAGTTTTACAGCATTGCCATCGAACGGGCTGTTACTGAATATGGCACCAAATCTACATTTCTGGCCGACCTTTGCTATGAAGCAGGCTCTCTAGCCAACCGCATGGACCGCTTCGACCGAGCTGAGACCTATCTAAGGCAAGCGCTTGCCATCAATCCGCGCCTATCGATGGCGCGCATGGAGCTAGCCGAGGTCACCCGGAGAAGAGGCAAGCCACTAGAATCACTAGAGCAGATTCAACGAGACCTGGCCAATCATCCAAACTCTATTATTGCCCGCAAGCAGTTCGTGCGCTGGCTTGGGACAAATAGCAAAACCCTGACCGACCGTTCTATCGCCCACCAAGAGAGTGTTCGCCTGGCTATGGCTACTAGAGCTGGCTCTGGAGGCAGTACCGATGACAGACTGTCTGCTTTGACCGGCGGCAAGTCAAAAGCGCCGGCGCAATTGCCAAACGAAAGTCAAGAACCAACCTTAAAGCCGCAAGATAAAGTTGGGGAAAATCCCGCAACCAAGCCGAGCGAAGAGCCAGAGCAGAGCCACAGACTACCCGGCAGACCGAAAATAAGGTCGAGCGAAGAAATTGATAGAGAAGAGAAAGCCAAAGAAGAAGCACGCAAGAAAGCTGAGCAAGCCAAGAAAGACGAGCAAGCCAGAAAAGAAGAGCAGGCGCGCAGAGAAGAGCAGGCTAGAAAAGAAGAGCAGGCGAGAAAAGAGCGCCGGAGAGAAGCCCAAGCAAAAGCTCGCCTGCAAAAGAATGAGAGTAAGCTGGAGGCGAAGAGCGAGAGCAAGAAGAAAGCAACCAGCGTTGCAGAGACTAAAGATAAAGAAAAGCCCGAAGAGAAGGCAGACGAGAAAGCTACTGTCAAGCCCGAGAAAGCAAACAAAGCAAGTAAACCAAAAGCGGCCGAACAGGTTACACCATCTTCTCAATCACTTGTGCCTGGGGCGGGACAGGGTGCTGCACCGGCGGTGCCGATGCAACCTTACCCTATTTATGCGCCGGTGCCTGTTCCCTCCGGACCACCGACCAAGCGACCAAAAGCAGGAGTGCTTGTACCACCGCCGCCACCCACACCGCTAATTTTCCCAGGAATGCAGCCACCACCGGTGATGATGCCGCCACAGCAATTACCGCCTAAGCCCAAGAAGGAAAAGCCGGTGGTTAAGCCCCAGCCCAAGCAGGAAGAAGAAAGCAAAGAGCCGGAAGAAAAACCGCCGGTCACTTCAACACCGACAGACCAGGATGCCGAATTTATTCTCGACTGGGGTGGCGTCAAGAAAGGCAAAGGCAAAGGTAAATAAGCGCTAGCCGCTCTCTGAGCTGTTTAGTTGTCTACGTTCATGGCCCGACCGGAGGCTTGCTGTGAGCCTGGCGTAACAGCTGGTTGCGACAACAACTGAGAGCCCGGCATTGGTTTGCGCATACCCGGCTTGATTGACGGCAATTTCTTTTTCTGCTCGGCAGTGAGAACAGAACGAATGGCGATAAAGTCATCAATCATCAAGCTCTCAGCCTCACCCTGAATTTTGCGCAACTCACTATGCTTAGCCCTTATCTGGTCGTCTGTTGAACCTGGTTCAAAGAGCAAATCACGCATTTCAGCCCGTTTAGCTTTAATATCTTTCTGTAATTCTTTGGCTTTCGCTTGAGTTTGGCTACGCATAGACTTGATTTTATTCTTCTGTTCTTCGCTAAGATTTAGTTCGGTTAGATTAAGAGGACTACGTCCGGGCATCCTCAATTCTCGCCCCAGGCGATTGCGCATTGAGCCATCGCCGCCTTCGCGCAATTGCTTCAAACGGGCGAAACGATCTTCATCGCCGCCCATTTCTCTGCCGCTTGCCTGACTATCGAAGTTACGCCTAAATCGTCTCAGTCTAGTTTCAGAGTCTCCATTGCCACCCTTATCACCAGCGCCACTCTCCAGCACTTCGGCGGCGCCGTCCGGAGCGGCAAAAGCAAAAGGAACGGCACCTTGCATCAAGGTGAAAGCAAGCAACAAAGCAGCTGCATTTGCTCTAAAGTTGAATCGCATAAAGACCATCCTCATTCGTACCGATGCCGTAATCGTCTACGCCACCACCAACAATATCATCATAAGCATCTACAACGTCATCGTTATCGGCAGAAGCAACAGTAGCAAGAGCGTCAACCTTGCGTGACTGACCCGGACCGACACCTTTAGACGAAGGCTTCACCTGGTTATCTTTAGCAAGGTGATCGTTGACTGAATCTTTCTGAATTGAACCAACAGATTTACTTGGCATAGATTTAACTGAATTATTTCTTTCTACAGCTTTAGTTGGCACAACTCTCTTTACTGCTTCACCGCTTGAGATAGTGGGCGCCTGGGCCACCAAGGTGGGAATGTTCTGGCTGCGATCGCCGCCGAAGAAATAGACGCCGGCAGCCAACACTGCCAACGCCGAAGCCGCCGCTACATAGCGAAAGCCATTAAATCTGCGCTTATTCTCGACGAACTCCCGCATTGAAACCACAGGGGGCGCATCAGAAACTTCAGCTGCGATATCAGCAGAACCCGCAATAACTTGCGGCGCTACTTTTTCAAGACGCTCTGCGATAGAATCGGCAAGATCTCGGCCCAGTGCCGGTTCGGGCAGAGCCTTCAGTCTTTCGACTAGCGCCTCCAGCGACTTAAGTTCAGACTGACAAGCCGAACAAGCATTCAAATGAGAGTCGACTGAGGCAAACTCGACTTCGCTAAGCTCCAAATCGAGATAAGCGCCGAGCATCTCCTGAACGCTCTCACAAGCAGTTTGCCCGTGCAACTCATTTCCCCCTAGATTGTTTTCCTGACTGGTCATATAAGAACCTCGAATAACTCAGCGAGACTTCACTGGCTGCGAGCCGTGCTCGCTATAGTAAGGATCCAGCATTTCTTTCAATTTCATGCGCCCATAATGAAGACGTGAACGCACAGTCCCTATACTAGTGCCGACTATCTCAGCAATCTGCTGATAAGAAAAGCCCTGGATATCATGCAATACCAGAACCACTCTCTGATTATCCGGCAAGAGCTTTATCGACTCCTCAAGCAAACGACTTTCTTCTTGATTGTCGAGTGCTTGCGACGGACTAGGTCCAGAGTCAGCGACTTGGGATACCGTTCGGCCGGCACCGCTGCCGCATTCATCATCACTGCCATAGGCTTGCGGATCGAAAGAAAGAACTTCATCGTCTCTTCGGCGCTGCTTCATTCGTATCGCGTCCATACAAAGGTTCTGGCAGATTCTTGCAATCCAGGGCGCAAAACTAGTCTGGGCGCGATACTTATCTAAATTCTGGTGAACTTTGATAAAGCAGTCCTGGACTATTTCTTCCGCTTCTTCGGCATTACCAATCAGACGATAGGCAAGGGCGAAGGCCCGGGTTTGATAGCGCCTAACGAGAACTTTGAAGAGATCAATATCGCCTCCTTCCCGATATTTTCTAATTAGTTCCTCGTCGGTCAGCTCCACGGCTATCAATCACCTCTGGGTGCTTCACTTGTATAAACGTAATTTGGACTGAAAAAGTTCAATGAAATCAGATAAAAACCGCTCAAATTAACAAAGGTTAATAATTTTCGAGACACTCTTGAAAAATAACTCCTCCATATTTACCTTTGCCTTTAGCTAATCAAAGGTGTAATAACACAGAAATATGCCCAAATCATTCGTCGACTCCGAGTATCTAGGCAAACTTTGCCAACTTGGCAAAAATCCATATCTTATCTACCTGCTTTGTCTTGGATTGCTCTGGCAGTGTTCAATCAGTGGGGTTCTTGCCAAAGATGCTAAAGAAGGGCAAGATTCAAAAATCGAAACCTGCAAGAAAAAGGAAACCGCAGACCTGCCTAACTTCCACCAGGTGCATCCTTACTTATATAGAGGCGGAGAACCCAGCGAAGCAGGACTGAAGAAGCTAAGCGATCGCGGCATCAAAACAATAATCGACCTGCGTGCTAAAGGGGCGCGCACCAGCAAAGAGAAGGCTCTGGCTCAAGCTTTAGGTATGGACTATATCAATCTACCTATGAGCGATAAGGCTCCTACACCGAGCCAAGTAGAAACCTTTCTAGCCGCTGTAAAGGAAGGTAGAGAAAAAGACCGCCCTGTGTTCCTTCATTGCGCCCATGGCTCGGATCGCACCGGCTGTCTAATCGGCATCTATAGAGTGAGCGAAGACGGCTTCAGTTATAAGGACGCCTATAAAGAAATGCGCCGTTACTACTTCGGTCCCCAGTTCAAAGAACTCTCAGGGGCTGTAAAGGCAAGGGCGAAGCACTAATCTGCGGACTGCAAGATTTTGCCCACAGCGAATCTAAAGGCAAAGAAAGAGACTGGTAGAGAGGCTAGCATGCCGACAAGAGGGCAGACCACCATCACTATCGGTTTGACTATTTCAGGATGATGAACGAGAGCCCCGTAAACGCCGAGAAAGAAACCGATTACCATGCCCAAGAAACCGCCGGCGAGGAAACCACCCACCGCACTGATGCCGAAAAAAACCAACCACCATTTGAAGATCAATTTGTTATTCACTAGAAACCTCGCGTATCTGACAAGAGCTATCGGCCTCCGTTACGGCGCCACAAAAGAGGTGAGCCGGTTCTGATATTTGTATTGGTATTACTATTGGTACCACTATTTCTCACCGGCTGACTTGGAGTGCCGACCTTAGTTGCGCTGGGAGCGGGAGCAGGCTTCTGACTATCCAAAAGCTTGCGCTGAAAATTATTGTACTCCTTGAAAGGATCCTTTGGTCCTTCGGTCTTTACCCTGGCTAGTTCAGCCTCAACCTGGCTCAATTTCTCCTGCGCGGTGCGAGCCCAAGGATAATAATGCAGAATTTCCTTGAGTGTGGAAATTGCTTTCTGATAATCGACAAAAGTCTCAGCCAGCTTCACTTGATACCAAAGGGCCTGCCAATTGCTGGGTTCCAGGAAGAGAGCCTTTTCGATATAGCGCTGCATCTCCGGATAACGCTGCGCCTTGAACAAGTGTACAGAGCAATCCACATTGACGGCAGCATCCTGTGGAGCCAACAATAGGGCCCGGTCCATTGTTTGCCTAGCCGAATCAAGGGCGCCGGTATCGAGGTAGAGCAAACTCCAATCAGCAAGAATGCGACCTTCGATGTCGCCTGCGCCTATACGCTTGGCTAAAGCTTGCGCCCTTGTGAAACTGTCATAGGCAGCCTTAGCATGCTCGGGGCGCCCCAGATCTTTAGCCATCATTCTCTTAAGATTGCCTATACGCCCTAAGACTCTCGCCTCATTTCGCTTGTCACCATTAGCGGTGGCAGACAGCAGAGCCTTTTGATAGTAAACCTCAGCCGCCTTGAATTCTCTCTTCTGAATCAAAAGGTCATCGCCTTTCTTGATAGCTCCATCGATTTCAGACCGCACTTTCACCGCCGAAGAAGACTTGAGCAACATGCGCTGAAATTTGTAATCGATATAGACCACAAAATTCTCAAGCAAAGGATTGCCAATAATACCGAGATTATTGGTTTGGAAGAAACCTTGTGAATTGGTTGCAGCTGCAGGCGCCCCCAAGGTGTAGGTAAAGTCCACCGAAGCTATGTTTTTTCCACCAAGGGCGATACTGTCAATGGTGACACGTCCCAACTTGATATTGCGCCCATCCAGCCCGGTTCCTTCGGTAAACCTCTGACCGGTGGCGGCGCCATAGCGCTGGGCCACGGCGGCCGGCAAGTTATTATAGGCAGCGCCTGTGTCCACAAGCATCTGCACTTCTTCCTTACCACCGACACGAACTTTCACCACAGGAGCCGTACGCTTGGTAAAAGGCACCACAGTCAAATCGGTTGGTCTAACAAAGTCATCAGCGTCATAAAAGCTAATTTGCTCTTTGCCATAATCAATCGCCACCACATATCGACTGATGAGATTTGTACCGATAATGCCGGCAAGGCGACGGCCTAAGTGTCGAGACTGACCAGACAAATCAAGAATACGAGCATCGAGATCGTTAACCACCAGATTGCCCAACTCCAGTCTGCCGATGGTGGTCGTATTAGTGGCTACAGCTCCGCCCAGGGCGGCTAAATTAGACTCACCCTCTTTGAGCAAAAGATTCTCGGCAGCTACTCTTCTATCGATGATCGTCTCAGAAGCACCGGTATCAAAGAGAAATTCCAGCTCTTCGCCATTATTCAAACGCCCCTTAACCAAGAGTTCTCTTTGGCTATAATCAAAAGGCAACTGCACTGTACGACTCAATTTGACAGTACCGCCAGGTCTATCGAATTCGTCTAGAGCAAACTTACTCTTGAGCGAAACATCATCAAAGACTCGCACCAGAGCAGGGCGTCCAGAGACACTGCGGGTCTGCCTGAAAGGAAAGACTGAACCTAGGGCAGGCTTGTACTGACTATAAGAAAGCTTGACGCCCTTCAGTTCAAGAGAAGTAATCTGGTATGAGTTTGGTTCGATATTCAGAATGAAGCTTTCACCGCTACTACTCTGCACTTCCACCACGTGCTTGTCTTTTTGGCTTTTCAACTTTACGTCCAACGCACCAGAAGCCAAGCCCTTAGTTACTTCCAGCAAAACGAGAGCCGGTGACATGGTCTCAAAATTGAGCGATAGCGCCGAATCACCCTGCAAGTCTTGAACGCTGCCGCCACTCTTGACCCAGGCTAGGTTACCGTCAAAGCCTTGAGACCAGCTCAGACCGGAATTTTCGTGGTCCAGCCTCCACAGATTGCCCTTGCGCAGCAGCCTGAAATTATCTTTTAGAGGCAAATCTTTAGCCAACACAGCGTCTATGGTATCGCCACTGCCGCCAGTGGCATCTAGCTCACGCCCCACCGCAGAAATTCCGGCAATTTGTGCTTGTACAGCCTCTGAACCACCATAAGCGTCCAAGCTGTGGCTAAGTAGTTGAGTCAAAATTTTGGCACTATCTTCTTTGGCGCCGGTCTCTTGTTGCAGGTCTTCAGCCAATATTGCTGAAGCTGGACAAGAAAGCAAAGCAGGACCAAGCAAGAGTGCTTGGCTTAGCAAGAAACAACTTAACCGAAAAGTTAGCCTTTGGAGGCGGCAAGCTGTTTGCATTGGCCCACCTGCGGTAATTCCAAATCAGGAAGTGTCTTATAGATCTGCCTCAATTTAAGACATTGACTTATCAGCTCTTCCACCTGAGCGAGAGGCACCTGGTTGGCGGCATCGCTTTTCGCTTCATCGGGATTGGGGTGCACTTCCATAAACATGCCATCGCAACCGGCCACTACTGCCGCTCTGGCTAGGGTGGGGATGTACTGGCGCTGTCCGCTTGAGGCATCGCCGGCACCGCCTGGCAATTGAACACTGTGGGTGGCGTCGAAAATCACAGGATAGCCGGCTTCTTGCATTATCGGAATAGAACGGAAATCGACAACCAGATTGTTATAACCAAAACTGGCACCGCGCTCGGTCAAAAGCACATTCTTATTGCCGCTATCTACAATTTTCTTGACGGCGTTGTGCATGTCCCGCGGTGCCAAGAACTGTCCTTTCTTGACATTGACGCATTTGCCGGTCTGAGCAGCGGCGACCAAAAGATCGGTCTGCCTACAAAGAAAGGCCGGTATCTGCAATATATCTAAGACCTCGGCGGCAGGCTTGCATTGCTCACTTTCGTGCACATCGGAAAGCACCGGCAGCCCCAATTCTTTCTTGATCTGAGAAAGCATTTTCAGACCTTCTTCCAGACCCGGTCCACGAAAACCGTTGACCGAAGTGCGATTGGCTTTATCGAAAGAAGATTTGAAGACAAAATCGAAATCGAGCTTCTTGCTCAGCTCTTTCATTTGAGCAGCTGTCTTGTACAAAATGTCATAGCTTTCAATGACGCAGGGTCCGGCTATGATCAAAAAACGCTCAGGTGAGGTTTCAAAACCGGCAATCTTTACTCTAGCTATATTTGCCTTAGCCATGGCTTATTTTCCTACCTTTCTTTTTTTCTTTACAGCACTCTGTAGAATACCTACCGAATTGTATCAGCAAGAGCCAGCTAAGCATTTTGCCCTTATGAAAGATGACAAACCCTATCGAATCGACGACAAAAGAGGCGGAATCAAACTCTATGTCCTGGTGGAGCCGGGTAAGTCGGTTAGCCGATTCCACACCTTAATTTCGTCCGATGATCCAAGAGTGAGCAGCGCCCGATTGGCTATAAGACTGGCAGCAAGAGCAAAAGAGGGCGAAGCCAATAAAGCTCTCTTGGATTTTCTAGCAAAAGAGTTAGCCCTGCCTAAATCATCTATAAGCCTGGAAAGCGGATTACAGAGCCAGCACAAAACCATCTTTCTAAAAGGTGCCGCAGCATCTCTAGAAAAGCTTTTGAACGACATCATTGAATCATTGCCGCCTAAGGGCCGGACTTAACTGCGCTTCACCAGCTTATAGACCGTGTGACCGGCACGCTGCGAAACCGGCATGATTAGACCGAGTCTGATTGCCTCCGCCAAGATAGGACGCAAGGTCTTGATACGCTTCAGTTGGCGCGGTCCGCCCGCCATTTCAGGCAGAGTCATGCCAAGTGGATTCTTCTCTAAAAGCCTGACAACTTTGTTTTCAGCAGAAGGTGGTTTGACCGTGGGTTTGCGCACGACAGGCGGACGACCACGCTTCTTCTCGGTCTTCTCCGACTCTGCCGCACCCTCTCCAAAAGCCTCCGTGTTTTCAGATTCGACTTCTTCAGGGTCGGCTCCGTTATTCTCGACTTCGTTAAGCATCGACTGCCTTTCTTATTTTTGGGAAGAGAGTAAGAACCATCTAAGGTGATATTATACGCGCCATAGCAAGCCGGTCTTGATCATAAAAGTGTCCGATTTCGAGAAAGCATTAGAAAGCCGCTATCGCATTCTTGGCAAACTAGGCGAAGGAGCCATGGGCCAGGTCTATCGAGCCGTGCAATTGGAGACTGGTAGGCCGGTGGCCATAAAGGCGCTGGCCAGAGACCTAGTCAGTGATCCCAAATCTTTGAAGCGACTGGAAAGAGAAGCCAAGTCATTGTCGGTACTGAGCCATACCGGCATTGTCTGCGTCTACGAATTTGACACGGCCACAGCTGATGTCCCCTTTCTAGTCATGGAATTTGTTCCTGGTCGCTCATTGAAACAGATTTTGAAAGAGCGTCAGCTGAAATTGAAAGAGACTCTCAATCTCATGGCCCAGGCAGCTAAAGCCCTTAGCCATGCCCATGTCAAAGGCATAATTCACCGAGACGTCAAGCCGGCCAATATGCTCATCGATGAAGCACGCATGGAGTTGAAGATAGTTGATTTCGGCATCGCCAGAAAAGCAAGCAACCTTACCGAACAGCTAACTATCGAAGGAGAAGTATTCGGCAGTCCTCTTTACATGAGCCCGGAACAGTGTCAGGGGAACGAACTAGACGCAAGAGCCGATATCTATTCACTGGGCTGTGTGCTTTTTGAATGCTTGACCGGCAGACCACCCTTTCGCGGCATATCGGCTTTCGACACCATGACCATGCATCTCAATGAGAAGCCGGCGGCGCTTTCAAGCATGATAAATCTAGGACCCTATGGCGAGCTCGATGAGATTGTCGAGCGCTGTCTGGAGAAAAATCCCGAAAACCGCTATCAGCAGATGAGCGAACTAGCTTCAGCACTGGCCGTGCTGAAGGAAACAGCAGCGGCGGTAAGTGATGAAGAAAGACGCAATAGAGACAGAGAACCAGAAAAGACAGCCGAGGAATCGGGCAGAGCCGCCGAGACTCAGAACCAGGGTCGAAGCAATCTAAACGGTAAGGCCGCCGCGGTTGTCATTATAGCCATTCTTCTCATCTGCCTGGGGGCAGCGCTATTCACCCTAGGCAAAGTCTCCAGAAGCAAAGAAACAATTGCGGCGCCTACGTCAACAGACCAAAGAAATCCAAATGCAAAAACTCCCGAATCAGAAACCCAAGAGCCGGCCAGCGCCGACGACACAGCCAGACCGCCTGTATCACAAATAGGAATTCCAGCCTTACCGGCTAACTCAAATTCAGCAGAGAAGAAGCCCCTTGACGACGAGACCAACCAGTTTTCGCAGACCGCTCCCCAAGGCTTACAAATCGAAGTAAAAGACGAAACCAGCAATAAAGAATAGTTACAGGTTGCAGCAATAGACCCATACGACCTGGGCACAATTGATATATTCCAGAGTGTTCTTTGCAAGTTAAGTTTCATTGCTTTTCTTTGCTGCGTTTTGAGGATAAATACCTTGAGCATCGGCTCGTTCGTTTTTATGTTGCACAGCCATTTGCCTTATTACAAAAAGGCTGGCATGTGGCCCTTCGGTGAAGAAAGCGTTTATGAGTGTATGGCGGAGACCTATGTGCCGCTGCTCAATGCCATTGCCGACCTGCACAATGATGGTATCAATGCTAACCTCACCCTCGGACTGACGCCGGTGCTTTGCGAACAGCTCGCCGATGAACACTTCAAGAAAGGCTTCGAAAAGTTCTTGAAAGCTCGCATTGAAGCAGCCAGCGAAGATGAACAGCGCTATTCAAACCAAGGTCAAACACCTAATCCTGAACTGCATCACCTTGCCCGCTTTTATCTCAACTGGTTCAAACAGATAGAGAAAGACTTCTCTCAGCGCTGGGGCAGAGATATCTTAAGCGGCTTCAAGCGCTATCAAGATCTAGGCGCCATAGAAATCACCACATCAGCAGCCACACACTGCTTCTCTCCGCTTTTAGAGGAAGATGTCACTCTGCAAGCAGAGTACAAAACAGGCGTAGCCAATTATAGAAAGCATTTCGGCAAAGATCCCCAAGGTTTCTGGCTGCCGGAATGCGCCTATCGCCCAGAAGAAAATGGACGAGCCGGTGTTGAGAAGTATATGTACGAAGCCGGCATCAAATACTTCTTCACCGAGAGCTTTGTTATTAAGGGCGGTCAGACTGCAGAAGTGAGAAGAATAGTCGGACCCTATGGCTCGGTGCAATACATACCCACCGCCACCACATCTGATACCGGCCTCGACACTTACGAAGCTTTCTGGTTGAAAGAATATCCCGTGGCAGTCATGGGTCGCCACGAAGAAGCCGGATACAAAGTTTGGTCCGCCGACCACGGCTATCCCGGTGACGGCAATTATCGCGAGTTCCACAAAAAAGACGATAAGTCGGGTTTGCATTATTGGAAGTTGACCTCAAAGAGCACCGACCTTGGCGCCAAAGAAATCTATAATCCGGAAGCTGCCGAGAGCCGCATGCGTGAGAACTCTGATCACTACGCCGGCTTCATTCAACAGTGCTTGACCGATCACCTGAGAGCAACCGGTAAGCCGGGATTGATCATGGTTTCTTTCGACACCGAACTTTTTGGTCATTGGTGGTTCGAAGGGGTTACCTGGCTGAAAGAAGTGATTCGCAAGCTGAAAACCTATACAGCAGTCAAATTGACCAAAGCCTCAGACTATTTAGCTGAGTTCCCACCCGAAAAAACAATCGAACTAAAACAGTCTTCTTGGGGTTCGGGTGGTCACTATCAAGTTTGGCTCAATGATGAGACCCAATGGATGTGGCCCCAGATTCACGATAGTGAGAAGAAAATGGCCGAGGTGGCCGATATGGCTGCGGTTGGTCATGACAAACTGATCACCCGCGCAGCCAAGCAACTGGCCCGCGAACTTTTACTGGTAGCCTCGTCAGACTGGCCCTTCTTGGTCACCACAGGACAAGCAAAAGACTACGCCACCGAGCGCTTCAAAGAACACAAAGAACGCTTCGATGATCTGTATAAGATGATCAAAAGCGGTAATGTCGATGAGAAAATATTGGCTCAACTGGAAGATATCGATAGCCTATTTAACGGCGAAGACCTAGATCTGAAAAACTTCTCGCCAGAAACACTCTCGCAGTCGCTTACAGTCTAGAGGGAGAAATGACAGAATCACAAGGGCAACAGGGGACACGTTTGCCGGTTCTGGTCAATCTAGAAGACGGACAACGTTTCACAATTCAGACCCAGGCGGTGACCTTGGGACGAGATCCTGATTGCGACCTCGTTCTAGCAGAAGATGGTTATGCTTCAGCCAATCACTGCCGCATATTTTGGGATCAAGGACGCCTCTGGCTGGAAGATCTGATGAGCAGTAACGGCACTACATTGAACGACCAAATTGTCAAAATACCGACTAAGCTAACCCCAGGCGATGTCATCAAAGCCGGACGCACTCACTTTCGCATCGAGTAAACAAAATCAAGGACGCGGGCTCGTCGGATATTGCCCGGTAGACTCGATACCTTCATTCTTTTCTTCTTTCCAGAATTCGCCTGTCTCATCTTCTTTGGTATATGTCGGTGTCGACTCTGGAGTTTCTGGAAGGGCACTGCCTGGTGCAGCCACCGGCGGTGCTTTCAAAACACTGGCAGCATCAGGCGCATCGACATCATAGTGAAAAGTGCCGCTACTTCTAATCTTACTGCCTGCTCCTGATTGAGGACGACTCTGTTCCAGGGTATTCTCAGCGCTTTCTCGCGGTTTGTCTTGCTCTTCCGAAACAGTCTTGGTTGGGGGAGGCGGTGATGGTGGGAAGATGACAAAGAGAGCCACAACCACTAAGGCGAAAGCTGCAATTCCGGCGATCAACATAAGCTTTTCCCGTTTATGTTTGACCTCTTCCGGACAATCGCGGGTCATATATTTGCCGTCGCTTCTCTTGTAGAGAGTATACTTTTCAAGATTTTCTCTCTGCAAAATAAGCGCGTCGATTTGCTCTGTTTGAAGACCTTCCAAATGATAGACAGGAGTTTGACAGCGCTGACAATAACGAAAGCGTTCGCGTCCTTCAGCTTCAGTCCACTTCCAGGGACAAGGCAAGGCTTTCTTGTGACAAGGGATAGGCTCTATCTGTGGTTGCGGCTCAAGGGCTTTGGCCTTAATAGTTTCCTTGATGCGCGCTTCTTTTAAAACAAAAGACTGCGAGACTGCTAAGTTGAGCGCGTCATGATCAAGCATTGTCTTTGCCACAGGCTGCTTAGTTTTCTGGGTCTGACTAAGCGCTTGCTCGTTAAACTCAGCCGCTTTGGCGACGATACCCGAGATATCAGTGGTGACAAGCGTTTTAGCGATGCGCCTTGTTTTCTTCCTTTCAGGTTTGGCTGTCTCGGCAAGCCGCGGCACTTCGTTCTCGAGTATGGTCTTGGCCACGCGACGGGGTTTCTTACCCCCAACAGAATGGTCTTGCTCGGCGGGAGACGTATTGTTTTCGGCTTGATTCTCAGCCTGAACAGAGGCTTGCTCGGCGGCGGCCTTGGCAGCCAGATTCATCAGGACATTGATGTCAGGTTTTGCCATATCAGCTTCCAACATGGTCTTTGCTACACGCCGACGCCTCTCTTTAGTCTTGGAGGGGTCGAAGTGCACTTCAAGCATGGTCTTAGCGACCTTTCGCTTTTTTTGGTCTGACTCTTCGCCTTCTTGCACTTTCATTAAACCCTTCTGAGGAATTCATATTGTAGATCAAAGTTCTAATCTAGCAGGCTGAACTGATTCTCCTAAAGAGACGAAGTCGAGAGTATAAATAGGACAGATTTGAGCTAAAAACCCCCCAAAAAGATCTAAACATAATGCCGTCAGCCAGAAAAAGAATCAAACTAAAAGCTAGAAACAAAAGAGGCGGCGCCTCGATAGCTGAGTTCGGACCAGCACTCGGTCTAATTCTTATCTGTATCTTTTTCCCATTAGTAGATATGCTGGCTATGGGTGTCTCTTATGGACTTTGTATGGTCCTAAATTACAACCAGGTGCATGAAGCAGCTCTTATACCAAGCAGCGAAGCCTTAAATAATGCCGGACCAATCAAGAAAGGCATACCAGATCAGTGGCTGAACGGCATGGGTCATTTTGTGAATATGTCGGGCTATCCAAGTACCAATATTTCCTACCGCAACGGTATAGCAGACGCCAGCAACAACCAAGACAAAATAGTCACAGTTTCTACCACAGTCGTCTGCAATCCCTTCTTGCCTATACCCTTACCGGTTGTGAATGTACCTGGCTTGAACGGCTCGATGACTTTCACTCTTACATCCGAATGTCAGATGGAAAATCCAGACAATGTGCAGTAACTATAGAGTTCAGCCTAGACGCACAAGTGGTCACAGCATTGTGGAAGCGGTGACAGCGGCTCTCATTCTCATTCCAATTACGCTGCTTATGCTGGACCTTCTCGTTTTGGTCATTGCCAATTCGATGAACGACACAGCTGCAAAAAATGCCGCCCGTGCCGGTGCCAATCATTCCGACTCGGGGGCGGCGCTGACGGCAGCACAAACTAGTCTCAACAGCTTCCATAGTTCATCCATATTGAAGTCTTTGCAAATAAAGACTTTCGATTATCCCTATCAAGGAGACAAAGTGGCTTGCACAACCAGAATGCAAGTAAATCTACCTGTGCCCTTTCCAGGTTTTTCCAGCTTTACTTTTGAAGCAAAAGCAGTGGAACCACTCGTCGGCGACAAATAAGAGAAAGCAGAAAGAGAAAGAGACTGAATGGCTATACCAAATCGAGACTCGAAACAAAGAAACAAGCGTGGCTCTATTATCACCTTCGCCGTGATACTGGCTCTTACTCTGGTTGTGCTTGGTTCCGGCTTCATCTTTTTTGTGCTCTTTATGGGCGGTCAAAAAGAAACCAAAAACGCCGTTGATGCCGGTATCTTGAATGCCGGCAAACAAGCCATCGATAAGATATCAGTTCCTCTAGCGGGCGGACCCTTGAGCCCTTTTGCCGATATAACCACCGACCGTGCCGCCAATTATTTGATGGGAGACGGCCAAATCAATCTGCGCAGAGTCAACCGAATGTGGGGCAAAGCGATGCTTATCGCCATCAACGCGGCGGCGATGCAAAGCGAAGGCAATGTCGGCAGCGGCGCAAGCAATGCCCAGAGCGCCTTCAATGAAGCCCAACAGGTTTCTGACACCCTGGCTCAAAAGTTGATGACCCAACAGAACCTGCATTCTTTCTTTCAAGATGTAGCCGGTCAAAACTCGATACGCATGCTCGGAAACGGCGTGCAAATCAAAGTCAAAAGCGGCACCGGCTGGGAGACTTCTCTTTTAGATCGGGGCTGCGAAAGCAATCTTGTTTTGAACGGCAGCCCGCCTTTTTTCAATTTACCGCCGGGCTATACCCTTCCCAATAATTACTTCACAAAATGTACCAGACCAAATCCGCCCGCCGAAGCAGCCAATCTCTATTTTCTCAAAGGCTATACACCCTTGACTGTTGGCGGCAAAACCTTCTGGCAGGTGCCTTTCAAGTTTGACGACAAACCGCATTTGGTGGCACGCTCGACATTTGACGCCAATACTATGAAGAACCAGCCGCTTAACTGGAACTTTGCCGTGCCCAATGCTTTCTCCGGCGAAGGCGAAGCAATCAAAAGCGGTCCCCAAGGCGAAAAGGCTACTTCTTGGATGCTCACCAATCCACGTGAACCCTTTCAGATGGCCATGCCTCATTCTTTCGTCAAAATACACGTAGACGAAAACAAGTCGCACTGGTTCTATTATCCAGGCGGACCACCGCCGTTACCCGATACTGAATTTGGTATCGCCCAAACCTATGGCTATACCACCGAGACGCAAAACAGCAGCATGCCGGCAGGGGGACTGCTCTGCGCCACTGTCTCAGCTTTCAATGTCTTGCTGGGCACCGATGTGGTGGGGCGCTCACTGGACGGTCTTATTTTCGGCATGCCCGAAGGTAATACGACAGCAGTGGAAAACTATCTCACCAACCGCTGTAACGAAATGCTCTCGGTGACTGGGCGCAGCGCATCCAAAAGCGATATGCACAATGCTCTTAGCAATCCGGTGACGATTGGCTCACTGATAGCTGGTGTGCGAGACTTTTATCTTTATAGTCCCGACGGACAAACTTTGAAATGCATTCCCGCCCCCCAAACCATCGCAGAACCATGGTTGGCAGCGATTATAGCCAATACTCCAGATGGCACAGAGAAAAAAGTTATTGACGAAGCTTCCATGCCAGCCCCTATCTTTTTCGTGCCGACTGTCGTGCCAGACCCGTTTTGCAGCCCCAAGCTAGCTCTGGGCTGGGGTCTCTGGAAGAAAGATGTAGCCTGGCAGCCGGGTACAGGTTATAACGGCTGCCTAGGTCAAGTGCGCGTTAAGCGCTGGACCAATGTCCATGTGCTTGGCGTAAGCTCCTTCCCTTAAAGCGGCTTGTCTAAAGTTACTTGTCTAAAGTTATTTGAGCGCCCAGCTGATTGAAATAATAGTGCCGCGGTCTTTCGGATTGCGCACCAAGACTATGGAAAGTTTTTGCTTGAGATTGTCGGCATTGATGATGAAAAGATCACCGACCTTACCGATTGCCTTCCGCCCTTCCTCACTGGGTATGACTGTGTTGAGTTTGGCTTCGCGGCAAGCCTCCATATACCACTTGTGCACTACATCTGGTGCATCTTTACTGTACATGGTTAGACCGGCGGTGGGCTTACCACTGGTCGAATTGACAAAGCCTTTGTTATAGGCGTTCGGATAGGGCTTGATTGGGAAGTTTTCCGGTATATAAGGTCTCAGTTTCAAACCGGGAATGTTCAGGTCTTTGATAGCCTGGGCTCTTTGCTTAGCTCTTTCCTCAGCACTGGGCGGATTAGGATGGGGTGCGGTTGGCTTCAACCCCGGCGACGGAGACTGAGCCACGGCTTCAATTTGGCAAGACAAGCAAAGAAGGAGGAGAGCGCCCAGCAAAGCCGACATAAAAGTAGTGCCGGGGTTCAACTGAATACGCTTTGCCATTCTACAGCCTTTGATTTTCATCCTTGCAATTCTACTACGTCGCTGAGCTCCTTCCACTTGATATCCCGCTCTCGTATTTAGTTTCGCTTTTGTTATTTCTTTTGATATTTCTTCAATGACAAGCCTTTACCCTTTCGCCCCGGCGCCTCACTGTTGTACCTTATCAACCTTATGAGGAATACTAGAACAAAAATAATAGCCACCATTGGTCCCGCTTGCCGCGACCCCAAGGTGTTGACCGAGATGGTGAGAGCCGGAATGGACGTTGTCCGGATCAACTGCTCCCATTCATCTGCCGAGTTTATCCAAGACGTAGTCAAGGACGTGCGAGAGATAAGCAGCCGAATGGAGCTGCCCATCGGCATATTGCTCGATCTTTCCGGACCCAAGTTGCGTACCGGCAAATTGCAGAACAATGAAGCAGTCATGCTTGAGCGCGGTAAAACTTTCACCCTGACCAACAAAAAGCTGGAAAACGGCGGCAATGAAAGTATTGTCAGTACCAACTATCCCCCCCTCGCCAAAGAAGTAAAGCCGAACGACGTCATCTTGCTCGATGACGGTTTAATTGAGCTGAAAGTCTTGCGAACCTCTGAAACCGATGTGGAATGTGAAATCATCATCGGCGGTCTGCTCAAGAACCATCAAGGCATCAATATTCCAGGCGTCAGACTCTCAATTCCAGCTTTGACCGAAAAGGACCGAGAAGACTTAAAGGTAGGACTGGCTTGCGAAGTAGACTTTGTCGCCCTCTCTTTTGTAAGAGATGCCCAAGACATAGTCGAGCTGAAGGAACTGATAGGGGACCACTGGCCTCCGGTCATGGTCGTTGCCAAGATCGAAAAACCAGAAGCTGTAGATAGCCTCGATGAGATTTTGGCGGTCACCGACGCTGTCATGATTGCCCGCGGCGACCTAGGCGTAGAATTGCCCCCAGAGAAAGTACCGCCGGCACAGAAACTGATCACCCGTAAAGCAAATGCCAAAGGCAAACCAGTGATCACGGCCACGCAGATGCTAGATTCGATGGCTAACAATCCTAGACCAACCAGGGCTGAAGCCTCCGATGTCGCTAACGCAATTTTCGACGGCACCGATGCCGTCATGCTTTCGGAAGAAACTGCCATGGGTGCCTTTCCGGTGGAAGCTGTGACAATGATGGATCGCATTGCCCACGAAGCCGAAAATAGCCAGGACCGCTCTAATTTGCATGAGCACGAACTTTATTCTTCCGCCCATGCCGTCGCCCACGCCGCTTGCGCCATGGCGGTCGACATGAATGCCAGAGCCATTGCCACTTTCACCAAGTCAGGCTCAACAGCCAGACTGATTTCTCAATTCCGTCCACCGGCGCCTATTGTGGCTCTTACCCAGCTCACCCATGTCTATCGACAGCTCACTTTGACTTGGGGCACCACGCCTTTGATGCTCACCGAAGTTAGCGATTCGGAGTCGACCTTGGCCCTTGTGGAGGATACTTTACTCAAGAAGAACCTGGTCAGCGCCAAAGACAAGCTAATCATCACCGGTGGTCTGCCCATCGCCGCCCGCGGACCGGCTAACTTTGTCAAACTATCGATAATCTCACCGCGTACACCGGCAAGTTTCTGGCAACTGAAGGGCATCTAGCACCCTATTCTGGTTTGTGCACAAGATAGGCGCAGAGGGGATCTTCCCTGAGAATATACTTCTCCCTAGTCACTTTCACACCAATAAGTGATTCCATCAAGCTAGGCTCCATGGAACAAACCTGGCTAAACTTGCTGACCAAATTGTGCACCGCACAATGTCTTTGATAGATGAGGAAGTTGCCGTCAGGCAACTCTTCCCATTCGGTCATATAACCGTCTTCAGAAAAAATACGCGAAACCTCTGCCACTCTTTCTTTCAAACTCTTGCCCTTGACGCGTTCCAAGAGCCGCTCCAATCTTTTCTTATTGCGCATAGCGAGAAGTTCCATCACCCCTTCTTGCCCGCGGCTTTCATAAACCGCCTCTAGTAGGTCTTCGGCAAGATTGGCTGAAGCAGAAGGAAAAAGCCCCTCGGCTTTACTGGAAAGCTTATAGCGATAAGTCGGCCTGCCTCGCGACTGCCTGACCATGCGCGACTCTATCAGTCCTTCTTTCTGCAAATGGGTTATATGGCGGCGCACAGCCATCGAAGTTATGCTGAGCAAATCGCAGAGTTCTCCGACAGTCAGTTCACCCTTTCTCTTCAAATAAAGAAGAAGGGCTTCTTGGGTTTTCTCTGGGGCGTCGCCTAAAGGCTGGGTCAACATAACTAATCACTTACTTTTGATTTGTGTCTTTTTCTCAATAGTAAACCAGGTTTTATAAGAGAAAAGTCCAGGTGGTTTTAACTGCAAAAACTCAAGCTTTTCCAAATTGGACCTAATTTACCCCCTCTTTCGACCGCTCCCGAATAGAGCTCTGTCATATATCCAAATACATTATAAAAAATCTGGTGAACTAAAACCGATTTTTGATACTATTTTATCTATAAAATGCTCTAGGTCAAAGGTTGGATCGATTTAAGGCTTGTTCCCAAGAGTAGATCGTATAAGTAATCTAGACCGAAAAGTCCGGAAAGTCATTTATAGAGGGTAGCTGAATCAATGACCGCGTCAAATTCCAATTCCAAGAGAATTCTCGAAATCATAGACCTGCACGTCAAAGTTGAGGAAAAAGAAATCCTCAAGGGCGTCAATCTCACCATAAACGCCGGTGAAGTACATGCCATCATGGGTCGCAATGGTTCGGGCAAGTCCACCCTCTCTTATACGGTTATGGGTCATCCCCGCTACAAAGTGACCGGCGGTCAAATGCTATATAAAGGTCAGGAAATCAGCGAAATGTCTCCCGACGAGCGCTGCAAACTCGGCATATCGCTTGCCTTTCAATATCCCGTCGCCATCTCCGGTGTTTCGGTTTCAAACTTCCTGCGCAAAATCACCAATAGCAAGCGCGGCAAAGAGATACCGGTAAAGGAGTTCCGCCAAGAGCTGAAAGCTGCAATGGCTAAGCTCGGCGTCAAAGATGAATTCCTCTCACGCTACGTCAACGATGGTTTTTCGGGCGGCGAAAAGAAACGCCTCGAGATCCTGCAACTTTCTTTGCTCAAGCCCAGCCTTGCTGTGCTCGATGAAACCGATTCGGGTCTCGATATCGATGCTCTCAAAACCGTGTCGGAAGGAGTAAATGCTCTGGCTTCGGATGAAACAGCCATACTGCTCATCACTCACTACCAGCGCATGCTCGACTATGTAAAACCCGACTTCGTGCACGTCTTCCAAGACGGCAAGATTGTTACCTCGGGCGGCAAAGAACTGGCCCTAGAACTGGAGAGCCGCGGTTATGACTGGGTGACCAGTGAGCCCGCCGCTGAGCCTGCAAAAATATAAGGAACGGTAATCATGTCTAAAGTTGAAGAAAGCACCGAATCGAAAACCCCGTCCCGCGACGAACTGGCGCTTGAGGGCATAGGCACCGATTACAAGTACGGTTTCCACGACGAGGAAGACTATGTCTTCAAATCTGGTCGGGGTCTGACCAAAGAGATCGTCACCAAAATCTCGCAAATGAAGAAAGAGCCGCAATGGATGCTCGACTTCAGATTGAAAGCATTTGATATTTTTATGAAGAAGCCCATGCCCACATGGGGCAACTGCGATCTTCTAAACGGTATCGACTTTCAGAATATCTTCTATTACATAAAGCCCTCCATGAAGGGCGAAAAGAATTGGGAAGATGTACCCGACAATATCAAGAACACCTTCGATCGCCTCGGCATCCCCGAAGCAGAAAGAAAATTTCTAGCCGGTGTCACCGCCCAGTATGAATCGGAAGTGGTTTATCACTCCATTCGCGAAGACCTGGAAAAACAAGGCGTCATCTTCCTCGACATGGACTCAGGTCTGAGAGAGCATGAAGAAATCGTGCGCAAGCATTTTGCCACGGTAATTCCAGCGGCCGACAATAAATTTGCCGCTCTCAACTCGGCAGTCTGGTCGGGAGGCAGCTTCATCTGGGTACCTGAAGGCGTCAGAGTAGAGATTCCCCTGCAGGCTTATTTCCGCATCAATGCCGAGAACATGGGACAGTTCGAGCGCACACTCATCATCGCCGAACCAGGCAGTTTCGTTCACTATATCGAAGGTTGTACAGCACCTGTCTATTCATCAGATTCTCTGCACTCGGCGGTTGTAGAACTTATTGCCAAACCAGGCGCCCATATCCGTTACACCACCATTCAAAACTGGTCGCGCAACGTATACAACCTGGTCACCAAGCGTGCGGTCGCCCATGCCAACGCTAAAGTAGAGTGGGTGGACGGCAACCTCGGTTCAAAACTGACTATGAAGTATCCTGCTATCTATCTGATGGGCGAGAAAGCTCATGGCGAAGTGCTCTCCATTGCCTTTGCCGGTGAAGATCAGCATCAAGATGCCGGCGCCAAAATTATTCACGGCGCTCCGGACACAACTTCCATAATTGTCTCTAAGTCAATTTCCAAAAATGGCGGACGCACCTCATACAGAGGCTTAATCAAAGTCTATCCAGAGGCTAAAAACGTCAAGTCATCTGTAAAATGCGACGCCCTCCTGCTCGATGAAAAATCACGCTCCGATACATATCCGACCATGGAAGTAGACGAGAAAGAAGTAAGCATTGAACACGAAGCCACTGTTTCGAAAGTAGGCGAAGAGCAGCTCTTCTATTTGATGAGTCGTGGTCTCAGCCAGGACGAAGCCACCGCCATGATCGTCAATGGCTTCTTCGAACCGTTCACAAAAGAGCTGCCGCTTGAATACGCCGTAGAACTAAACCGTCTCATTCAACTTGAGATGGAAGGTTCGGTAGGCTAATCAGTAATAAAGAGAGGAAACTGCAAAGTTATGTCGGAGCAAGCGAAAGGACCACAAGTGAGCACCCTGGCTAAAGACCAGGTGGGAGGTCTCTTTGCCACACAAGAACCCCAATGGCTGAAAGACAGACGCCTGTCTGCCTGGGAAAGCTATCTGCAAGCACCAATGCCGACAGTCAAAAATGAAGACTGGCGCTCGACAACGGTTAACAAGCTTGACCTGGGCAAACTCTACCCGGCCAAGACTCTAACCAAGCAAGAAGCAAAAATCACAAGCGTCAATCTCCAAGCTTCGCTTGAGAAAATTGGTGAAACAGCTGCTGTCTATATGGAAGACTACGCGGCCTCTACATTTCATCTCGCTGCCGCTAAAGAAGTAGCAGAAAAGAAAATCACAGTCTTGCCCCTCACCCAGGCTCTGGCAACAGAGACGACGGCTAAAGATCTGGAAAAACTAGCCGGTGTTATTGACGCCAAGCAAGGAGTAGTGCAGGACAAATTCACTTTGATGAATACCGCCCTGAGCGCCTCAGGTCTCTATGTACACGTTCCGAGAAACACCACAGTCACCGCACCAGTTGTGATGGCATTAAACTTGCCAGCCGGAAAGACTGCTAAAGATGTGGATAACTGTGACAATCTCGCTGTCTTTCCTAGAGTAATAGTGCATGTAGAAGCCAATTCCACACTAAAATTTGTCAGCCTGACCACGGCTTCGGAAACAACCAATGAGACAGCCGCCCTGGTTAACGCCGTAGTGGAGTTTCATGTCGAGGCAGGAGCCCGAGTGGAAGTAGCCGAAGTCACCAACTTGACCCCCGGCACTTTCTTTGTGAACCGCGTCAGAGCCTACATGGGTAAAGACGCCCAGATAGATTTCACGACCGCCGGACTAGGCGGTGGACAAGTAAAGTCAGACCTTGAGACCGTCTTAGAAGAAAGAGGGGCGCAGGCAGCGGTGAAGGGCATTGTGCTTGGAGCCGGGAAAGAGCACTATGCTTACAATACAATCGCGGCGCACAAAGCTCCCGATACCAATTCGAACATTGTTTTCAGAGTAGCGCTGAAAGACAATTCGACTTCAATATACCAAGGCAATGTCATAGTCGACAAAGTCGCTCAGCGCACCGACGCCTATCAGTCGAACAAGAATCTCTTGCTCAGTCGCGCCGCCAAAGCCGATTCCATCCCCAAACTAGAAATTCTTGCCGACGACGTAAAATGCTCTCATGGTGCCACGGTTTCACCTGTAGACAGAGACCAACTCTTCTATCTAATGAGCCGGGGCTTGACTCGCAGTCAATCGGAAGAGCTGATTGTCACAGGCTTTTTCCAGCAAGTTCTTGATTTAATTCCAATAGGCGGAGTAAAAGATTTGCTGGCTGAACTGGCGGCCAGTCGCATCGAAGACAAAACAGAAAACAAAAAAGAAGAGTGAGCTATGACAGAGCTTAAAGTCGAGAATGTCAGTCTTAGTGAGATCAAGCCTGGAGGGGTGAAAGTCTGCAAGCTTGGCGATCTCGACTTAGCCATCTGTAACGTAGACGGAAAGCTTTATGCAGTGCAGGACCTTTGCACCCATGACGACGGCCCACTCGGGGAAGGCGAACTAGACGGCTGCCAAATCGAATGCCCCCGGCACGGAGCCCGTTTTGACGTCACCACCGGCAAAGCCCTATCACTGCCGGCGGTGTTACCCATACCCACCTACAAGGTAACTGTCAAAGATGGGGAAATTTATGTCTCGACCCAATCGGGAGAATGAAGATGGCTACAATTCTAGACAAACCCGAAACGAAGGAAGCAATGTCCAGTTTAAATCTAGAGAAAATCCGCAGAGACTTTCCCATCTTGAGACGAGAGGTGGACGGCAAACGCCTGGTTTATCTAGACAACGCCGCCACTTCGCAAAAGCCGCTTAGCGTTATCAACAAGATCAGCGAGTATTACCAGCGCTATAACGCCAATGTGCATCGCGGCATTCATACCCTCTCGGAAGAGGCCACCGCCATGTACGAAGGCACAAGAGAGACTGTAAGACACTTTATCGATGCCAAAGAAACCTGCGAAATAATTTTCACGCGTGGTACTACTGAAGGTATCAACCTCGTAGCTTCCACCTGGGGCAGACAAAACGTGCTACCCGGCGACGAGATTGTACTTTCGCCCATGGAACACCACTCAAACCTGGTGCCCTGGCAAGTACTGGCCCAAGAAAGAGAAGCTAAGCTGGTTTTTCTTGAGCTGACTGCCGAAGGTGAAATCGACATGGAAGCGGCAGCCAAGTTGATTGGCTCTCGCACACGAATTGTAGCCGTCACCCAGATGTCTAATGTGCTTGGCACAATCAATCCCATCAAAGAACTTGCCGCTTTGGCCCATAAACAAGGGGCGGTTATATTGGTGGATGGAGCGCAGAGCGTTCCTCATATGCAGATTTCGGTGCAAGAAATGGATGCCGACTTTGTCGCCTTTTCCTTGCACAAGATGCTCGGACCCACCGGCGTAGGCGTGCTCTGGGGCAAGAAAGACATTCTCAAAGCCATGCCTCCTTATATGTACGGCGGCGACATGATTGCATCAGTTTCGCGTGAGCGTTCGCGCTATAACGAATTGCCTTGGAAGTTTGAAGCTGGTACGCCTAATATCGGAGACGTCATTGCTTCTGCCGCAGCCTTTGAATATCTCACAACCATGGGTCTAGATAATGTTCGCGAACACGAAGTAGAAATCACCCGCTATGCCCTCAATCGTCTGCGTGAGATAAACGGCATTACAATCTATGGACCGAAAGATCCCCAGAAAAGAGGCGGAGTCATATCTTTCAACATGAAAGATATTCACCCCCACGACCTCGGTCAAATTTTGTCAGATGCCGGCATTGCCATAAGAGCCGGACATCACTGCTGCCAACCCTTGATGAAAGATTTGCAAGTAATGGGCACAGCCAGAGCCAGTTTCTATATCTATAATACTTTCGAAGAAGTAGATATGCTGCTTGCAGCATTGAGGGAAGCCGATAAGGTAATGGGTAATGTCGCTTACAGATGATCTTTATAGAGAAACAATTCTCGACCACTATCATAATCCGCGCAATCAGGGAAAAATAGAAGATGCCTCGGCCGAAGTCGAAGGTGTCAACCCTCTTTGCGGAGACGAGTTGACTCTCTTTTTGAAATTGAACGACCAGGGCATAGTCGAAGACATCAAGATGAACGCGCATGGTTGCTCAATCAATACCGCCTCAGGTTCAATGATGTCTGAAGCTGTCTTGGGTCAAAGTCTGGAAAAAGCCAGAGAAATAATTGAGAACTTCAAGAACATGATGCTCTCTAAAGGCGAAGAAATCCCCCTCGACGACGAGTTGGAAGACTTGGAGGCCCTTAGAGGGGTGAAGAAGTATCCGGTTAGAATCAAATGCGCCCTTCTACCCTGGAATACTCTATTGGAAGGCTTGGAAGCAGCCGAGAAAAAGTGCTGCCACCACACTTAACACCAAATCTACCACCAAATTTAAGGGACCAGACAATGGCGACAACATTGCAAGAAGATTTAGTCTATGAATGCTTGAGAGAAGTGGTTGACCCAGAGCTGGGCATCAGCGTAGTCGACCTCGGCCTCATTTATGAAGTGAAAATCGACAATAACAATGTGGTTGTGAAAATGACCCTGACGTCGCCTGGCTGTCCGGTCGGGGCTGTCATACAAGCCCAGTGTCACCAAGCAGTCAAAAAATTACCTTGGGTAAAGGAAGTAAACGTGCAACTAGTTTGGAGCCCTCGCTGGGATCCCAAAACAATGGCTTCGGAAGAAGCAAAGATGGACCTGGGCATTCTTTAACTTTATTAATTGCTCGCAACCTCGCAAAGCCCGGCAGAGATAAGGTCTGAATCGACACGGTTATCAAGTGCGCCTTTTCTATTGAAAGGGTGTATATGCCTTAGTAAAATTAAAAAATGCCAAGAACTGTCATTCACGACCACGACGGTCACGTCGACGACTTACTAAGCTGCATATTGCTCTGGCTCAGCCCAGAGATTGACTTGCAGGCTGTTGGTATTACCAATGGTGACTGCTATGCACCGCAGATTTTTGAAGCGACTCAAAAGATAGCCACTTTTCTAGATATAGACGGTCCTGAAATAGCCGTCACCGAAGATGAAGTGCCGAATCCCTTTCCAGATAACTGGCGTCGAGAATCTTACATAATCAATGAACTGCCGCTTTTTGAAGACAATTATCTCAAAAAGACCTATCAGCAGGGTCGTCCGCGCCGCATCGACAGTGTATTTTTAGACTGTATCGCCAATTCAAAAGTACCAATTACAGTCGTCACCACAGGTCCGCTCACCAATATGGCCAACCTTCTGGCCAATCATCCCGAAATCAAAAAGAACATCCAGGAATTCATCATCATGGGCGGCGCCATCAGGGTGAAAGGCAATGTGGAAGAACCAGGACACGACGGTACCGCCGAATGGAATGTCTATGCCGATCCCGCTGCTTTCAAGCAAATTGTAGACAGTAAGCTGCCTGTCAAGCTTATTACCCTCGATCTAACTAATGAGCTGCCTGTGACCAAAGACTTTCTCGGCAAACTGGAAGCCCAAGCAGAAAAATCGCGAGCATCGGCTCTAGCTGCCAAACTCTGGTCTCTGGTCAAAGGTTTCGACTATTACTTCTGGGACACAATTACAGCAGCAGTGGCCATCGAACCAGGTCTGTTCACTTTTAGCGATATCAAAATAGACGTTTCCACCTCGGGTAAGAGTATGGGACGTACAAACCAAGCTCTCTTCGGTAGAAGAGTGCAGCTGGCCACCCAAGTCAACAAACAAGGATTCGAAGATCTGCTCTTGAGCACTCTTAGCATGCGCTAACTCTTAGCATCAGCTAAAGGAAATTGGCAGCGCCTCATTATTAAGCCGGCCAGCCCCCTCTTGACTTCGCAAGCCTTTCCTGTAATCTTAGGAATCTTACTAGTCCGCAAAAAAATAGCTATTCTTCCTTGCCCCTCAGGGCAGGGAAGATCTGTTTCAAAATTGAACCAAGGCAAGCAATGAAGATTGACATAAAGAAGTGGCAAAAGCACTTCCAAGAGAAAGTGTTGGATAATTCCAAATACAAATGGTACAGACGCTTAGTCTATGCTGTCTCTATCGGCTATGCCATTTTCCTGGCCGTACAAAGCAGCCCCTATTACAGCGCCATCGGCCAGGCTGAAAGTGCCTACAAACAAGGCAATTACCCTTTAGCCGAAACCTATCTAAAAGAATCTCTTGCTCTGTGCGAAAAATTTGGACCTGACTGGCAAAACGATAAACGCACAGTAAGAGCCATGAACAATCTTGCTGAACTTTATCGCCAACAAGGCAGATATCGAGACGCCGAACCATACTATCGCAAGACAATCGAAGCAGCTAAAGTAAACTTTGCTGAAAACCGCCCCGAAAGAGCAGTAGTACACAACAATCTGGCGGCACTTCTGCGCGAAATGGGTCGCTATAAGGAATCGGAAAGCGAGTACAAAGAAGCACTAAAAATCTGGCAAGACAAGGTCAAGCAAGACTCACCGCAGTTGGCCAAGTTTATGTGCGGTTATGCAAAACTGCTTTGCGATCAGGGTCGCTATCAAGAATCGGAAGATTTTTATCTTAAGGCGCTTGCCCTCAACGAAGCCAAAGTAGGCAAGAGCGATGTGGACAATGCCTATATTCTGGCCAATATCGGTGGACTCTACCGCGAGACCAAGAAATACAATCAAGCGGAGAAGTATTACAAGCAAGCCCTTGCCCTCGACCTGGCAGTGCTTGGCCCAGACCATCCAGATACTGCTTCAGACTATAACAATCTGGCGGCGCTCTACCGAGAGGAAGGCAAGTACGAACTAGCCGCACCTCTCTTTGAAAAAGCTCTAAAGATTAGGTTGGCAAAGCTTGGGCCCAATCACCGGCTTACGGCAAAAACCTTGATGGGCAAAGCCGAACTAGCGAGACGACAGAAAGACTATAAGAATGCTGCCTTGTTTGCCCAAAAGGCACTCTTGATACAAGAAAAAAACCTTGACGCCCAACACCCCGAAAGAGCCGAATGCCTTGACATACTGGGGCAGACTTATTTAGAGGCTGGAGAGCGCGAAAAGGCTGTGAAACCACTAAGCCAAGCACTTGTCATCAGAGAAAAACTCTTGGACCCCACCCACCCTGACCGCCTGGCTTCTATTGAGCACCTCAAGCAGGCACGAAATAATTTATTAGAATCGGGACAGTGAGCCCCGGCAGAGGCTATGATCTGACAGATATAGTAGCCAGCCAAGGGTAAGTCATGTTCGGAAGTAAGAAAACCGGCGTTCAAGAAGCCGACGTTAAAAAAGCTCTTTCACAAGTTATGGACCCCGACCTCAACATCGATGTGGTCACCCTCGGTTTTATTTCCGAAATCAAGATTGAAGGCAGTAAGGTCAGCTTCAAACTGACACTTACCACTCCGGCTTGCCCAGTGAAAGAAAAAATGGAGCAAGAGTGCAAAGATGTGGTGCTGGCTCTTCCAGGCATTGAGACTGTGGAGATGGAAACCACAGCGCAGGTGCCGAACCAGCGCAAGAACTCAGATAAAGAAGCGATACCGGGCATCAAGCACCTAATTGCTGTGACATCTGGCAAAGGTGGAGTCGGAAAGTCTACGGTATCGGTCAACCTGGCTGTAGCCCTAGCTAAGATGGGCGCCGCCGTCGGCATCCTCGACGCAGATATCACCGGTCCTAACATTCCAATCATGATGGGCGTCGACAACTATGAACCGACTGCTAAAGATGGTCGCATCATTCCGGCTGAGAACCATGGCGTCAAATGCATCTCAATGGCTTTCTTCGTTCCCAAAGACACACCTCTTATCTGGCGCGGACCAATGCTCGACAAAGGCATCAAGCAATTCCTGCGTGATGTTGAATGGGGTGAACTAGATTATCTTATCGTCGACATGCCTCCGGGCACAGGCGACGCGCAGCTTTCCATATCCACCGCCACCCAGCTTTCAGGCGGCGTCATCGTCACTACTCCGCAAGAAGTGGCTTTGCTGGACGGTATGCGCGGCTTGACCATGTTCCAAAAGATGGAAGTGCCTATCTTGGGCTTTGTCGAAAACATGAGCTATTTCCAGCCCAAAGGATCAAGCGAACAGTTTGAGATATTTGGCAGAGGCGGCGGCAAGCGTTTAGCCGAAGAATCCGAAGTGCCCTTCCTGGGCGAGATTCCGCTTGAGCCCGAAGTGCGTATGGGCGGCGATGCCGGCGTGCCGATCACCATCAGCGATGAAAGCAGCCCGGTCACCCAGGCTTTCATGTCTATAGCCAAGCAGGTGGCAGCCCAGGTTTCCATTCACAACCATCAGGCACTCACTGCAGTCTAAAAATGCACTGCCAGAACTGTTCTTATACAGTCGAACCAGGCTGGGCTTTTTGTCCATCTTGCGGCGTTATATTGGCGCGCCTGAAGAAGTTCAAAGAAGTTGAGAAAAGCCAAAGTCGAAAGTTCACAATGAAAGAGCTGACTGTCGACGTCATAGTCAGACAAGCGCTCGCCGGCAGCGATTGGCAGAAAGTCTGTCGTGAGGTTATGGAAGCCAACGATATCAGCGCCAAAGATGTGCTTCAAGAGTTACATCGCCGCGGTTACAAGATTGAAGACGGCAAACCGATCAAAATAAGCGGCAAAGCGCGCTTGCTTTCCATCGGAGGGCAAGACAACCTAGTTGTATTTTCGCGCAAAGAAAACACTGAGATAAATTCGCCTCTAGCATCAAACAAAGACGCGGACAAAGAGTACAAGCTCAACGGAATGACACTAGCAGCGGTGAAACAGAATTTGCTTGATGCTTTCGACGAGTTGGATCTTGAGCAACCAGACAAAACCAAGGTCGCCGAAGCTTTAGCCGCCGCCTGTGTACTTTTAGAAAATCTGGAAACTACATAGTTTTCGAGCTATTATAGGAAACGACAAGCAAATACTGCCCTCGATTCGTTTCCCACTCCGACCCTATATACGGTGCATGCTCAAAAGTATACACATTAGAGACTTCGCTCTCATCGAAAACACTCTGGTGGATTGGACCGCCGGATTAAATGTTCTGACAGGCGAGACAGGCGCCGGCAAATCTATCTTGATGGATGCACTCAGTGCCGTCCTGGGTGGCAAAGTCTCGCCGTCGATAATCAGACCAGGCAAAGAAAAAGCATTTATCGAAGCTGTATTTGCCGCCGATTCTTATGTGACAGCTTTTCTCAAGCGCGAAGAATTGCTTGCCGAAGACAACAGCGACGAAGTAGTCGTGGCCAGAGAAATAGGCAAGAGCGGCAGCAAAGTGCGTATCAACGGCACCTTGGTGAATACCAATATACTCGCCGAACTGAGAGCGATGCTGGTCACTGTACATGCCCAACACGAAGCCCGCACCCTCATGTCGCCCCAATCTCAATTGGAACTTTTGGACGGCTTGGGAGCCGAGAGTCATCAAAAACTGGTAGATAAAGTCAAGACACTTTATTTGAGACATCGAGATCTGGCCAATGAACTGAACAATCTCAGTATGTCTGAAGAAGATAGGCTAAAATCTCTAGATTTCGCGCGCTTTCAATTACAAGAGCTAAACAACGCCGAACTTAGCAATGCCGAAGAAGATGAAGAATTGGAGCGTGAAATTAGCGTACTGGTTAATGCCATTGATTTGAAGAGTCAATCGCTGACGGCGCAGGAACTCTTGACCGGCGGCAATTTGGAAGATCTGTCGGCTGTCGATCTGGTGCAAAAGGCGCTTAGTGAAGTAGAAAAATCTTTGCGTTTCGACTCCAGTCTGGCACCACTGGTGGAGACTTTGCAGAGCGGACTGGCTTCCATTGAAGAAGCATCGCTTTCTCTGAGACGATACGGCGACAGCCTCGACACAGATCCCGATACGCTGAGCGACCTAGAAGCAAGAGCCGCCTTGCTTTCTACAATAAAGCGTAAGTATGGTCCGACTCTGGCCGAGGCTATGCAAAAGGAAGCCATTCTTGCCGAGCAGGTCGACCGCCTGGAAAACAGCTCGCTCACCTTGAGCAAGATGCAGGAAGAACTGACCGAACTGGAAGGCACAATGATGAAAGCCGCCCGCGAGCTAAGCGAAAAGAGGCTCAAGCTTTCTCAGAATCTCTCTTCGAAAGTGGAAGGACACTTGAAAGACCTAGGCATGGAAAAATGCCGCTTCGAGATTTCTTTCCAAGAACTGCCCGGTTGCGGTCCAAGCGGCATCGACCGGCTTGAATTTTTGATTAGCCCCAACCCCGGACAGCCGGCTATGCCTCTTGCCAAAATCGCCTCGGGCGGCGAGTTGTCACGCATTATGTTGGCCATCAAAACCATATTTGCTTCGGCAGACCATGTTTCAACTGTAATCTTTGATGAGATAGATACCGGACTTTCCGGCCGTGTACTCAATGCAGTCAGAGATAAACTAGCAGCACTTTCGCGCTCGCATCAAATATTGTGCATTACCCACCAGCCGATTGTGGCCTCGGTGGCCGACAACTACTTAGAAGTCAAGAAAGAACACCGTCAAGATGAAACTGTGGTAAGCGTGAGCAAACTTGATGATGAAATGAGGCTAAGATCGCTTGCCGCCATGGCCAGCGGCAATGCCAGTGAAGAGTCGTTAAGTTTTGCCAGATCCTTAATGGAACAGGCTAATAACGCCAGAGGAGTCTAAACAGAGACTTCTAACCGCTCGCTTCTTTATTTAATATTGCTGAATAGAAGAGCCTATTTCATTGACACGAATGTATATCATTCAATAGAATGCACTTTACCCTCTGACTTTGTCTTGGGGTTTATTGGGGCGTCGCCAAGTGGTAAGGCATCTGGTTTTGGTCCAGACACTCCGAGGTTCGAATCCTTGCGCCCCAGTTCTGCTCGTCTAGATAGACAGCTGCTCTAAAAGAGCCATTAAAACTAAGCCCATTCAATCCAAATTGCAGGAAAAGAGTCATGGAGAAATTTACACTGGCAGTCTCGAAGCGCCAGGCCAAAACCCCGAACCAGCTGAGACGCGAAGGTTTGATCCCGGGCACCCTTTACGGAGCCGGTGTAGCCTCTGAAAACATTCAGTTCTGCGCCAAAGAGTTCGGCCACCTTCCCGCCGCCGCCTACTCTCACATGATCGAACTTGACTATGAAGGTCAAAAAATCAACGCCCTGATTCGTCAAGTACAGCGCAAATCAACCAAAGACTTCGTCTACACCGTAGAGCTCTACAGAGTGGACCTGAGTAAGAAACTCACAGTATCGGTACCGCTCAAATTTATCGGCGTCTGCCCTGCCGTTCAAGCAGGTGGTATTCCAGTCGAGAACTATCAGCAAGCTGAATTGGAATGCTTGCCTAGTCAGATTCCGGACTTTGTTGAAATTGATATGTCGACCATCCAAACTGTAGATGGTTGCATCCACTTCGGCGAAGTCAAAGTGCCTGAAGGCGTGAAAATTCTCAATCCCCATGATGAAATCGTGGTCAAGATTGTTGCTCCCAAAGCCGCTCCAACCCCCAAAGAAGCTGCAGCAGCCAAGAAATAATCTAGGCGCTAAGAGAAATAAAAAGCCTCCGCAAGCGGAGGCTTTTTTATTGCTCGGGTGCCGACCAGCAGCTATCGAGCTAGTCGTCGTCGCCGCCGTCTATATCCCCATCACCATCCGAATCGGTGCCCCCGGCAGGTGGGATGGCAGGCAGAGCCGGATTGGTGAACTTCTCGCCGACATAGCCTGTCTTGTCACCGATAATTTTATGCAAGTTACCAGCCTCGACTTGCCGCCGGAAGCGAATATCGACGGCCGTGCCATTGGTCAAATAAGTCGGACGTTGACCGCTGCCAACTGCATACTGTTTGTAGTAGCTGGCTGGAAAACCACTGGTTTCGGCGAAATCTGATTGATTGGAAAGAATCGGTGTCTTACCGCTGCCTTTCGGACCAGCCACATAAGACTTGGCACCAAAACTATAACTACCGATATCTCCCGGCAAGGGCGACCAGGCCGTATCGTCATTGTCGAGAGGTTCACCGGAGTGACTTCCACCAGTCTTACCAGGCTGGTAAACCTGGTCGCGCAGATAGATGTCCCAGGTGTCTTCAAGAGTCATTCTATTTAACTCTTTCAAGTCGGGCACAAAGTTAAAAGGACCCAGTTTCATTTTGCCGACAGCACTTTTCTTAATGGCATCAATGCTTTCGGAATACATTTGATTTTGACCGGCAACCAAGTATTCAACCGGTTCAAGCGCCTTGACCTGATATGAGATCACCCCATCCTGAGGACGCACTCGATAGATGTGAATGTTGCCGTTTGGTATTTGCCCAAGCACGTATAACTGCGACGAACCTAACTTAGCGTGGGTCTTCCAGTCAATCATGAGCGGGCTAGGCTGCTGAAACTTGAAGGCATTGTCATTGAGCATAGCCACGGCCGAAGCCATATCGAGCTTGGTGCCGGCCCGCCTCCACCAGTCAAAGAGAGCCTTGCGAAAGACATTACCCATATTCTGGTCTAGAGGATCAAACTCCCAAGTGCGGTCAACCAAAAGAGCCACACCCATAGGAAAGGGAAAATCTCCACGATCTGAATACTGATATGAACATCCTGTACCTGGCTTGTTTAGATCTGGGTTGGTGAGCATGTCTCCCGGCTTGGTAATTTCAGGACAGAGACCGTCAGGAAAACTGAAAGTGAGGGCACCAGGAGCCGGCTTTGGATCGACCACATTAGCCGGTTGCGCACAGGCTGCCGCCTTGACCGTATAACCATTAGCATTGAAAGAATCTTTCATGCTCTGATCAGCTTCAGCGCGCACCACTGTAGCCAATTGATAGGGAAGACCAGCCACCGTAGGCACCCAGTTTTGATGGTTGACCAGCTTTATAGCATCGCCCACCCCGGCAAAGACAAAGTCGGTATTATCATAAGGAATATTGATATAGCTCATGTATTTGTCGTTCTGGGAAGCACCAGCCGGCACAGAGGCCCAGTTGATTGGAGTAGGCAGCCCGATATTGGTTACCGAACCACCATTGATTGCACCCAGAGTGAGCTTGAGATTTCCGTCGCTGTAGACCGAGCTATGGGTCATTCTGATGCCGTTTTGCTTGTAGGCGGCTTCAGCACTTTTGTAGACTTCGATAACATTGCCGTCTTTGTCTTTAGAGACATAGCCGGGCTGAATCGCCTTTTGTAATTCAGCACCAAGTAATGTTTGAGCATTCAATGCCTTGCTAAGATCTTTCTTGATAATCGCCTTGAGATTGTTATCACCCAAGCGATCGGCAATGATCAAATCGAGGCGCAAGGTTCCCAGTATGCCGTTGACGCTACGCACCGGCGTGTAAAAATTATCACCAGCAGCAGTGGCACTACCAACCGGTGCTGCGTCTGATAGAGAAACCAGACCATAGTCTGGAGTCTCGACTGCGATCTGACTAAGATCGCGGGCAGCAGCCAGAGCTGCCGCTTCTATCGCTGTACGCTGTTCAGTATTGGAACCCAAGAGCCGAACAAAACCAAGTCCGAAAAACCCTAAGATTGCCAAAAGCCCCACAGTAGATGCAGTAATAAAGACAAGCATATTGCCGCGCTGCATCCGCGCCCGCATATGAGTACAGCCAGGCTTTCGCCTGACTCTAGTAAGAGACTTCATTTTTTAAATTCTCCAGAAATCCTAAACCGGGATTCCACGTGCCAACAGCCAAATAATGGCATTACAATTATACCCCAAACCAAAAGAGACAAAACTGAAAAACAGCTTTCAGAACAGCTCAAACCTAGGCTACAAGCGACTTAGAGCCAGGCAATCCAAGTAAAGAGTGAAAGCAAAAACCGGAACGTCCGAGTAAAAAAGTGAAATTAAAACTTGATTGACGCAGGCCGCTTTTGCGAATACTCTCAAAAGCGGCCTGCCTTTTCCAGCAGACAGAGAGACACTAAGAGACAGTTTTAAGCAGGCCAAATCACCAATCAAATAGAAGTATTCAAATAGAAGTATTCAAATAGAAGTATGGAAGCGAGCTATGCCACCACTCGTGATGCACTCTCACTTAACTTGGGCTAGCCTACAAGTTTCCTTACTTATCTGACTTTATCGACAATTGCGCCAACCTGACGCAAACTTCAACGCCTTCAGCCACCGCCGCCGCCACCCGAGAAGGCACTAAAGCCGCTGCTGGGACCGGCACCGGTATAAGTGCGATGACTGGCATACTGCGCCACCTGAGCATAGCCCACCTGAGCCTGATAGCGCATATTCGGGTTTTTGCTATAAGATGCCACCCAAGAATAATGCTGCATAGCCCGCTGAGTCTGATTGAGGTTGTGATAGCAAAGAGCCAGATAATAATGAGACTGGTCGTTGCAATAGCCGCCTTGGTCAGCTTTCTCGAAAAGGACTGCAGCCGGACCATAGCGCTGCTGCCCAAACTCTTGCACCGCCTGCTTGAAGCTGGCCGGAACAACCTGCGGCTTCACCGCCGCTTTCTTATTCTTAGCTTCAACCAAATCTAGACTCAAGACAGTAAGCAAGGCAGCTAGCAAAAGAAAAAAGGAAAAGCCGCGCATAATCAAAACCTTCTCTCAATAAACAACATCTAAAACAACCAAATATTCTCCATCATAGTGCAAACTCACCAAGGCAAGTGGTCGAATCTGTAAGAATATCCCACGCCTACTGTAAAAGAAGGAGATGTTCGGGTCATACCGGTGGCACACTGAAAGTCAACTTGGTGCACTTTCTTGAATTTATAGACACCGCCAAAATGCAATAGCTGCTGTGATGGTTTGTTCTGATTCTGAATGAAGTAACCGGCGTACTCGGCAAAAATACTGGCTCGACTGCCGATATTACGACTGAGCATGACAAAGGGCTGCCACTGTAAGTCGCCGGCATTGTTCATCACTATCAATGACTGCATACCGCAAAGGGCAGTCTTATCGGTAAGTTGAATAGTATAAGGAAGACGAAAAACAGGTTGAACCGCAGTTCCAGAAACGGCTTTCATGCCGGTGGGAATATTGGCGGCGGCCACCAGAGAAGCATGAAGTCTAGGTACATCGATGAGCTGAAACTTACACCCGGCTTCACCAAGACCGGAAGCACCGTTATAAGATTCACCTCTTCTCTTGTAGATCACTTCTTGGGGCACAAACATTTGTACTTCGAGGCGCTTCAGGGCACCCAGACGAACTTGGGTCTCAGGAATGTCGAAGTAATTGGCACTATTCTGAAACTTCTGGTAAAGAGTGCCGTTCTCAAGCTGCAGCGTGCCTTTCGGCACAATCAAAGAGGACTGACAGAAACTTGGTCTATTAGTGTCAATCAATTCGTCTTTAGTGATCGCCCGCGCCTCAACGCACGCCAAGAGAAGCGCGGTCAGAGATATGGCGATTAGGAAACTTGCTTTCAACTATCTTTCCAGTAACCAGTCAATTCTAAGGGGCGCGCCCTTCACTGCGGGTAAATTTAATCAATACAGCATTACACTAATTAGTGTAATGCTGTATTATGACAAATATAGCGGTTTGGAGAAACCCATCTTGAAAGACGCCAAGCTCGATCTAACTGAGTTCAAAGACACCTGCTGCCCTGTGCAAGTCATGCTTCCAGACGAGGTACCGCTCACCGACAAGGAAGCAAATGACCTGGAAGACTTGTTCAAAGTACTGGCCAACGATACAAGATTGAAACTCTTGCACACCCTAGCTAGGGTGGAAGAAATGTGCGTCTGCGATATTGCCCAAAGCCTGGGCATGAACGTTCAAGCAATCTCCAACCAGTTGCAAAGACTGTCTGATCGGGGCATCGTTGCCACTAAACGCAGTGGCAATATGATCTATTACAGAGTAGTAGATCGCTGCCTCATAGACATACTAAAGAAAGCTCAGTGCCTTCTCAATGATGCAGAGAAGAATAAATAGTGCTCGCCAGAGCCGGGAGGATAGAACAATGACCGAAGAGAAAAAAGACAACAAGCAGAGCTGCTGCAACTGCTGTGAAAAAGCTGCCTGTACGCCATGTAAAGGATGCGACTGCTGCTGTTGCTGCTGTAAAGAATACAAAGAAGGACAAAACTGCTCCTGTTCAACAGAGAGCCCTTGCTGCTGAATAAACTCAAACCAAGAGCAAAGCAGAAGAGAGACCGCCAAGTACAAAGGGGGTCTCTCTTTCTTTTGTATCTTTTCTTTGGCTTGACTTGCTGGACAAAACCATTGCCAAGCCTGGAAAATTCCTCACAATCTGCAGAGACAGAGGCAGAGTCAGAATATTTCGAAAGGTCCAGTCATAGTTAAGATGAAACTTCGATAGGGTCAACAAAGTCAAAAGGGCAAGGAAAATGCAAAAGCAATACAAAGACTATCAAGACGGCGATCTCACTTGTGAAGCCTATGTAGCTTTTCAGGACGGCGCTAAGGTTAGACCGGCGGTTCTTGTCAGCCATGCTTGGGGTGGACAAAGCGACTTTGAAAGAAATAAAGCCGAAAAGCTGGCTGAAATGGGTTATGTCGGCATTGCCATTGACATGTACGGCAAAGGACGTCGCGGCACAACGATGGAAGAGAATTCCAAACTGATGACGCCCTTTATGGATGACCGCTCTATGCTGCGCAAACGTATTCTGGCCGCTCTTTCTTTCGCCCAAGGGCTAGATATGGTCGACGGCAGCAAAATCGGCGCCATTGGCTTCTGCTTCGGCGGTCTCTGCGTGCTCGACTTGGCCCGCAGCGCCGCCCCGGGCGTCAAAGGAGTGGTTAGTTTCCATGGACTTTTCCATGCCCCCAAACTGGGCGAGCAAAAGCCGATAACATCTAAAGTATTGGTGCTGCATGGTTATGACGACCCAATGGCCAAGCCAGACCAAATGGTCGAACTAGCAAGCGAATTGACCTCTGCCGGTGCCGATTGGCAAATTCATGCGTACGGCAAGACCGTCCATGCTTTCTCAAACCCCGAAGCCAATATGCCCGAGATGGGCATTCTTTATAATGAATCAGCCGACAAACGTTCTTATCAGGCTATGCAAAACTTCCTAGCCGAAGCTTTAGCCTAAAAACTGATCAGTACCGGCAGCACTGAACTTGTCTATACTTGCAAGTATGGATAGTGATTCTGCCGACAAGAGTAAAAAAATCATATTAGTCACCGGCGCCACTGGCTATGTGGGTGCCAGGCTTGTGCCCATGCTTGCCGCCAAGGGCTACCAGGTGCGAGCCGCGGGGCGGTCTTTAGCCAAGCTTGCCTCTCGCCCATTTGCCGCCCGGCAAGGTGTTGAACTCTGCGCTGTCGATGTGCTCGACCGAGAAGCCTTGAAACAAGCCCTCACCGGTGTTGACTCGGTTTATTACCTGGTGCACTCGATGAATTCGAGCAACCGCGATTTTGCCGAGGCAGATCGCCAAGCGGCGCAGCTCATGGCTCAAGAAGCTGAAGGCGCCGGAGTAAAACGAATTATTTATCTGGGCGGTCTGGGAGAAGATAGTCCAGAGTTGAGCAAACATCTCAAGTCTCGCGCCGAAGTCGGCCACATTCTCGGCCAGGGCAAGGTGCCGGTTACTACACTAAGAGCAGGCATGATCATCGGCTCGGGCAGCACCAGCTTTGAGATTTTGCGTTATCTGGTAGAGAGATTGCCGGTGATGATCACACCGCGTTGGGTGAAGACTCCATCTCAACCGATAGCAATTCGTAATGTTTTAAACTATCTAGTCGGCTGCCTGGACGTAGACGCCACCACCGGTAATACCTATGATATTGGCGGACCGCTTATTTTGACTTATATGGAACTGATGCAAACCTATGCCAAGCATGCCGGACTACCCAAGCGCTTGATACTGCCGGTGCCGGTCTTTACCCCAGGGCTCAGCTCTTACTGGATACACTTCGTCACCCCGGTTCCTTCTTATATAGCCAGGCCGTTGGCTGAAGGTCTTCGCAATCCGGTAGTCTGCCAGAATAACGAGATCAGAAATTTGATCAAGCAAGAACTTTTGAGCCCTGATGAAGCAATCAAAATTGCTCTAGAGCGCACACGCAATCAAAAAGTAGAAAGCAGCTGGACCGATGCCGGTAAAATGCCGCCGGCCGAATGGCTTGCGCCGGGAGACCCCGGCTTTGCCGGCGGCACATTCTACGAAGATAAGCGAATCATTACAGTTAAAGATAGCAGTGCCGAGGTTTGGCATAGACTGGTGCGACTGGGAGGCAAAACCGGCTGGTACTATGGAAACTGGCTCTGGAAGCTGAGAGGATTTCTAGATCGGCTCGTAGGTGGAGTCGGTTTGAGCCGCGGCAGACGAAATGCTGATGAACTATTAGTAGGGGATGCCTTAGATTTTTGGCGCGTCATCGAAGTAGAAAAAGAAAAACAACTCTTACTTTTAGCTGAAATGAAATTACCCGGCGAAGCCATTTTGGAATTTCAGATCGTAGAGAAAGATGGCTTGACCGAAGTAAAGCAGATTGCTCGCTTCGTGCCGCACGGACTGCTTGGACTAGCTTATTGGTGGGCAGTCACACCACTGCACGAATTTGTTTTCAGTGGCATGCTCAGAGGCGTTGCGGCAAAATCAAAAGCAAGCATTGTGCGCGGACCTCAGAGGTTCTAGCATTCCACTTCGCATACCCCTGACAAATCACTCAATTCGCACCACGGTGATTTCAGGCTCAGCCTGCAAAGCATCTAGAAGCAGACTGGCTATCTTTCTTTGTTCATCCCCGCCGGTTTTAAATCGCCCCCACTGCCAAGGTTTCAAAAGCAGCATAGGGTCTTCAAAGTTGACACTGACGAACCAATCGGCAGGTTCAGATTGAGGCTTGGCTATAGCATTGCCGTCTTCATCTTCATCGGCGGCATAAGACACGCAAATCCAAATTGTGTGCTCTTTAGACTTAATCCAAAAACCCCAGCCATAATCTTCCTGAGAAACTTCATCACAACTGAGCCCCATTGCCGAAAGTTTCTGGCTGAGCCAAATCGCAAAAGCACTTCCAGGCGAGCCGTTATTGCGCTCAAGATCACCTTCCGGCAAATGAGGGAATTTAGTTGTCTGGACTAAAATGTTCTGCACTTAGACCTCAAAGCAACCGCGGCGTCCAATATCATATATTGTATGACCATGATAAATCGATTATTTAAATTGAGCTTCTTGCTCTTGCCCTCTTGCTTCCTGTATTTGACAACGGCAGCTCAGGCAGCGAAATCACCGCCTAAGCCCCAGTCTGGCGAAGCAATGCAATGCTTGCTTAGGGCCATAGAATGCGGAAAGAAAGACGATAAGGCAGGAGTAGAAGAGGAATGCAATAGAGCTGTTATCAAGGACCCGAACAATCTTGCCATATTGATGCCTGCAGCCAAAATTTTTGCCTTTCTAGGCAACCATAAAAGAGCTTTAGAGCTGATTGATCGCAGTATTTTGTTGACCAAGGCGAACAAAGCTATCAAGGCAAGACTAATGGCCGAATTGTACATCGATCGAGGCAATGTCAATCATCAAGCCGGTCTAAATCAAGCATCGATCGAAGACTACAAGACCGCCATCGATTATGACCCCTTTGTCGGTCATCGAGCTAGAGCAAATGTCAGAATGCAGCTCGGAAACTATAAAGGAGCAGTGGAAGACTATAGCGAAGCCCTAAAGTATAAAGAAGATGACGAACTTTATCGAGAGCGAGGCACAGCCAGATATACACAGAGAGAAGTAGACTTGGCTGTTCAAGACTTTAGCAAAGCCCTGCAGCTAAACCCAAAGAATGCCGCTGCCTATGCCCGGCGCGGTGACGCTCTCGCTCGTTTGAAAGACTTCAAAGGAGCACTTTCCGACTTCAATCAAGCAATTAAATTAGAGCCGGACAATGCCATTACATATGTCGGTCGGGCCATTGCCAAAGCCGAGATGAACGACAGAGAAGGCGCCTTGAAAGACTTTGAGCAATCACTCAAGTTGGAAGAGAATTCTTCGGTTTATCTTTGTCGCTCTGAATATCTTGCAAAATGGGGCGACGGCGCAGCGGCTTTAGCCGACCTAGACAAGGTAGTCAAAGACAGACCCGAGCAGAGCTCGGTCTATGGCGAGCGCGGCAAACTAAAGCTCAAGATGGGTGACTTTCTCGGTGCTCAAGCTGACCTTGCTAAATCTGTCCAGCTACAAATTCAAGACAAGCTAACCCCCAAACCGAACTACTAATGAGAAACCATATCCAAATTAGAAGCAACGTCCCGGCTTCACTGGCCCTCGAACTGACAGCGCTGTGCACAGACGGTTGGGTAACTGACCGCCAAGTCAATGGCACATTTCTAGAATACGAGCTTGCGCCCGGTGCAGAGCTCTGCCTAATGATCACAGAAGCACAGCGCTCAGAAAAAGACAGACAAATAGACGAGATAAATAAACTGGACGAAATAGTTTCAGTCATACTCGGATTCTTCGCCCAGGGAATAGAAGTGCAGGCAAGCGGCGCTATGTTTGAAGATCCATCGATAAAGAATTTGGGCAACTGGCTAGCTGCAGAAAAGCCGCCAAAGCTCGACCTCGGAACGCCCTATCACCAAGAGAGTCACCTTAGCCTCAACGATCTTATTGAAATTCATCACTGGTTAAGCAAGCAAGAGCAACCTATTGCTGCCTTAGAAAGAGTGCCGCAATTTACTGAAACTTTTCCTCTGGTGGATATCTACGCTGGAGATTACAGCAATCTGCGCCATAAAAGTGGACACGAGATTTTTATGGTCTGGAAAGACAACAAGTTTGCCGAGCGACACCAGATTGACGCACCGGCACCATCAGCCGAACTACAGAGAAAATACCACTGCTGGCGGGCAGGAAAGGTCTACCGCCGGAAGGCGGCATTGAATCTGGACAAGCTCGGGCCTTACCAAAAATCTAGCGATAATCGCAGAAAATATGCCTATCTGCTTGGCGGTTTACCTGAGAAAGCAAAACCTCGTATCTTTAGCTGGCTCGTCGCTATCGGCAATGATTTGGCTAACTATCACGACAGCAGGGGCGGCCAAGAGCTGCCCGAACTATTCGAAATTGCCTTCGACGACAAAGTGCTTACAGCCACCCGAGACCTTGTTATTAGACTCAGAGATTAGCTGCGGCTTTCATATCTTTCTCGAACAAATCGCTGCGACCCATCTTTTTATAGATGGCACCTCTCTCTTTAAAATAAATCGATGCCGGCAACTCTTTGATAGCAGAGTTATAGTCTGCTAGAGCTTTCTCTAGTTGCCCAGCCTTGTTATAGATTCGAGCTCTCTGTACCATAGCCTGATCATCATGTGGATTGATGCGCAACTGCTCGTTCAAGACCTGAACCGCCTCGCTGAACTTGCCGTCTTTCTCAAGACAGCTAGCCTGTCTATATAGATAGGTATCTTGCTTACTTATGGCATAGGCGCTTTTGTAAACAGCCAGGGCGTCTTTGTGTAAACCAGCATTCTCTAATATAGACGCCTTCGTCTCAATAGCTTTGATTTTGTCTTTGGGCGCACAATACTCAATATACTTATCGATACTTTTTACGGCTTCGGCATAACGCTTGAGATTGCTTAGAGCAAGAGCACGACAAAAGTAGCCTTCGTTAAACTGCGGCGCCGTCTTGATGCTGATATCAGCATACTTCAGAGCTTCCTGAAAGTCACCCTTGGTGACATTCAGCTCGGCCAACTGACTGTAGGCATGGGCGTCTCTAGGATTGAGCGAAATTGATTTCTTGAGAAAGCGCTCAGCTTCAACAAAGCCTTCACTAAGCCTTTCTATGTTATTGGTACTGGTACGGGCTAAGTTCTTATAGACTGCGGCATTATTCGGTTCAATCTTTTGCGCTCTCAGCAACAAAACCCGGGCATTATCAAAATCACCTCGAGACATCAGTTGATCAGCCTCATAAAGCAGTCGGTCGACGACGCCCTTGGGACGGCTCTGCTGCGCAGAGACTGATTCAAAGGCAAAAGCACTACCGGCCGCCCAGAGCATCGAGATAACTACTATCATGTTTCGATAAAGCAAGAAAAACAAGCTCCGACAACAGCTGTCTTTCTCTACCATAACACAGCTGCACCACATAGGCACCAGAACAGAAAATTCTCGCCGCTCTAAACGCCCGCGGCACAATGACTTAGTTGGAATCGGCAGCCTTCAAATCTTTTCGATATAAATTTATCCGTCCCTGTCTCTTATAAATCTCCGCCCTCTCTTTATAGTAAGCGGCGGTAGGAGTCTCAACTATGGCGGCGCTATAATCGCTCTCAGCCTGAGGGAGCATACCAAAGCGCCCATAAAGTCGGGCTCGTTGCAAACGAGCTTGTTCGTCGTGGGGAAACTCCTTTAGCCAGGAGGAAAGAACCGCAATAGACTCCTTACCTTTGCCGCCTTTATCAAGACAGAAAGCATAGCGATATAAATAAGAGTCTTTCTTGCCTCTCTGCAAAAGCACCTTATAGTCTTCAGCCGCCTCCAAATAACACTTACGATCCTCCAAAAGCGAAGCTCTTGTTTCACGCGCAGCAAGACTGTTACCGTCTATTTTGAGAGCAGCATTGCTTGCCTGAAGGGCCTGGTCATACCTTTTCAGATTACTTAAGGCGACAGCCTGGCAAACATAGGGAGCTATATCGCCGGGAGCGACCTTAGTGCCGCTCTGTGCAGCCTTGAGGGCCTCTTCGTAGCGACCTTGTATACAATAAATCTCAGACAAATGGTTATAACAGCGCACCGCATTTGGTTGCACCTCCAACCCCCGCTTAAAATAGCTGATCGCCTCATCAAGACCGGAACCAAACTTATCGAAAGTGTTATAACTGCATCGACCAAGCCCGATATAGACCTCACTGTCTTTCGCTCCTAGCTTGGCCGCTTGCTCAAAGAAACCTTTGGCTTTGACAAAATCCCCTTTGTCCATGCACTGTTCGCCCAGGTTCTTATAATACTTGACTAAATCTTCGTTCTTCTTTTGCGGCGGCGGCGATGCCGAAACAGCAGAAAGCAATGGAGAAAGCGAAAAAAATGCACTGACGCCCAGACCAAGCAACTCCGCCTGAAAAGCAAAGACGATTAAAAGCGCAGCTGTTCTACGAATTAAGAGACACCGTCCCATGTCTACCCTCGAGTTACTGCTGAAAAGATAACACAAAGCCGAGGCACTAGGCTTTGTCGTTGCCCTCTAGCTTAGGCGGCTCAGAAGCTCTGGCACTTTCTCTCGGCTGACTGGGATTGGCTGTTTTGATCGAAGTCTTTTCGGTAACAGGCAGTTTTACAGTAAAAGTAGAGCCTTTGTTTAGTTCACTTTCCAATTCAATTGAGCCGCCGTGGGCTTTAATGATTGTCAGCGCGATAGCCAGGCCAAGACCGGTGCCGCCGCCGTAAAGGCGACTGCGGGTGCGGGATCTCTCCACTCTATAAAAGCGATCGAAAATGCGCTGTTGGTCGGCAGGTGCGATACCAATTCCGGTATCAATCACTCTGATGATCGCTTGGTTGTCGGTATGCCTTAAGGTGACTGTAACTTTGCCCCCGGCTTGTGTAGCCTTGATGGCATTATTAGTGAGATTGAGAAAGACTTGCTTCAATCTATCTGAATCGGCATAAACCCAAATCGACGACTGGGGCATAATAAACTGAATTTCAATCTGTTCAGGAGCAATGACTGTAACTGTGTCTTCCACACTCTGCAGCACATCGCGCAGATCGGTCACTTCCTGTTGGTTGATGATGGCCTGACCGGCATCGGCTCGGGCTAACTGCAAGAGGTCTGAGACGAGCCTGATCAAACGACCAGACTCGTCTGATATTGTCTGTAGTGCTTCACCCAAAAGATTGGCATCTATATTCGAGCCACGCCTAAGCAAAAGCTTTGTATAACCCTGTATGGAAGTAAGCGGTGTACGCAATTCGTGTGAGGCGTCGGCGACAAACTGACACTGAATATTGAGCGACTCTTCCAGGCGGTTCAAGAGTTTGTTGAAGGCGCGGCGCAACTCCAAGGTCTCAGCCGGCTCATGGGTATCCACTTCCAGTCTCTGTCTGATATCCATGCTTACCAACTTGGTGGTGGCAGCAAGTAATTGATTGAGCGGTCTCAGAATCAGTTCGGCCAGAAACCAGTTAATGCCAAGTAAGATTAAAAGTAGCGGAATATAGAGAGGAACGTACTTGAAGAACTCTTGGACGGAACCGCCGGTTACGCTAAATACAATGACATGGCAAATGATTACCGGCAAAACACCTGACATGGTCATAAACATGGCCAGGCGAACCTTCATCGATTTTGACCATTCAGACTTTTCCAAACTTTTTTTCCTGGTCTTTTAACGCTCTTATTATAAAGAAGAAAGCATCAAATCTTCGGCTTGTAAAAGATCCGCTTAAATTCCGGCATAAGCAATCTGTTGGCTACCAGACAAGAGCCGGTATAGATAGATTCGCCTCCAGATAGGTCGAAATACTCGCCTCCGGCTTCTTGCACAATAATCTTCATCGGCGCCAAATCCCAGGGCTGAACACCAGTCTCAAGCATAGCCTCCGAGCGCCCTTCAAAAACCAGAGAAAAACCAAGGTAGTCACCGAAGCCGCGTTGTCTTTCCGTCAACTTGACACATTCGGTCAGGGCAGGCCAGAGCCCCTTGTCTACAATACGGTTCGGTCCACCAAAGTTGAACATCGCCGATGCCAGTTTATCTACCTGAGAAACATGGATCTGCTTATCGCCCTTGAAAGCACCATGTCCTCTCTCTGCATAAAAGACTTCATTCATTGCCGGTGCACTGACAATGCCCAGCACAATATCTTGCCCGACTTCCAAGGCAAGCAAGGTCGACCAAATTGGTATGCCTCGGGCAAAGTTGTAAGTACCATCGATAGGATCAACTATCCAGGTACGCTCTTTCTTTCGCGCCTCGCCTTCTTCTTCACCGAGAATTCCGTCCTCGGGAAAACGCTCTTCCAGACGAGCCCTGATAAATTGCTCGACTTCTTTATCGGCGCGAGTGACAGGTGAGCCATCTGCTTTGGTATCAACTTTGATACCGGTATCAAAATAGCCCATGGCAATGCGCCCTGCTTCCGCCACTATTTGGCGGGCGAAAGCAAGTTCTTGAGCATAGGCACTGGTTGAGATAACCACGGTCGGCTCTTGAAAAGAAAGTGGAGTAAACAAAAGGAAAGAGAGCTGGACCCGAATCTTAGACGAAAACTCCCGCCGGCCGTCAAGCCGTCGGGAGTTCCGCGTAGATCAGGTCAGGTCCAAGCTCTCGCTGGGAGATTTTTAGAACAGGTATTCGTAAATGGCTCTAGCGCCACGACCAACACCAACACCTATGTCACGTACATCGATAAATGTACCTTTGACTAGGCGCTCCCAAATGAATCCTTTCTGTCTTTCTGCATATGCCAGACGCATGTCTTGTTCGGCATTTTTCTCTTCAACAGCTTTCATACGAGCTTCCAGACTGTCAACACGTGCTTTCAACTGATTGAGTTCACCACGGAACTCTTCCAGAAGAGCGGCAAATTTCTCGAGATCGGCCTTGTCGGCTTTCTTAGCGAGGCGCTCCTGAATGCACTGTTCGTATTTGTAGAGAGCGGCTGCCAGTTCAAAACGGGTGGTGGATTTTTGACCACGGTATGTTCTGTCCGGATAGCCTACCAGCACATGGCATTCACCATTTACTAGTTCTTTGAGGGCATTGTAAGCCCACTCGTTACCCACTACGTCTGTCAACTCGCTGATATTAGTTGCACCTTGAGCATTCGCGCTATTTGCGTTGATCAAGGTGCTCGCACTTACGGCAACGAGTGCTGTAAGAAAGGTTGCAAACCCCTTTTTCATAATAGTAATCACTCCTTCAGCAATGACCTGACTCTAACGTTCGCCATCATAACGTAAATATTCCAGACGGTAGTAGTAGTAAAACCTAGAAAAACACACAGGCAAGCACATATGTCCCGAAAACCCGCATCTAGTGGCGAATCCAGGCTTATTAAATCAATCTAATAATTTACATTCAGATCGCCCAAAATATATCCAATCGAAATCCCAAAAGACTGATAATACTTGGCTTCTTGGCATCATAAAGACGGGAATTCAAGCCTGTAACAGCAGTTCGAGCAATGCAATTTTCAAGAGAATAATTATCGGAAACAGTTATCAGCAGCGGCTGCAAAGAGTTGTGCTTCGTAATAATTTGCTCGAGTGGAAAACATTCGGCGCCATTCACATATAAATAGAATTATCGCGACAGAGGCAGCCAAGCGCCGAAAACAGAGAACTGGGCTTAAAATAAGAACCAGCCAAAACAAAACAAGCCAAACTTTTCAGACAGAAGAGACAAGATCACCCCGCCGCTTCACCACATATAGTGCAAGGTAAGAGATGGAGAAAATTGCAATTGGAACTTAGAATCGCCCATCTTTATGCACACTTCCTCAATATCTACGGCGACCGCGGCAATATCATCGCTCTCAGCCAGAGAGCGAAATGGCGACAAATAGAAGTCAAGGTGGACGCCATAGATTTAGGACAAAACATAGACCCCGAGTATTACGACTTTTACTTTGTGGGGGGCGGACAAGACAAACAACAGATTGTCATCGCCGAAGATTTATTGAAGAAAGCAGACGCCCTCAGGAAAGCCACCGAAGGTGGTGCAGTGGTGCTTTCCGTCTGCGGCGGCTATCAATTGCTCGGTCATTATTACAAACCACATGAAGGCCCAGAATTGAAAGGCATTTCGCTGGTTGACGCTCACACCGTGGCAGGCAACCGACGCATGATAGGCAATGTCATAGTCAAGCGCGAAGATGCCACCACCCTAGTAGGCTTTGAAAACCATAGCGGCAAAACTTATTTAGGCAAAGGTGTGAACGCCTTAGGTAAAGCTATTGTCGGCAACGGCAATAACGGTGAAGACAAGCTTGAAGGACTGGCGCAAGGAACCATATACGGTACCTATTTGCACGGCTCGCTTTTGCCGAAGAACCCCGAATTTGCCGATTTGCTCTTGAGTCAGGCGCTGAGCAGACGTTATGGCAGCCAAAACCTCAAGCCGCTCGACGATAAACTCGAAACCTTGGCCCACAAACGGGCCCTCACCCTGCCTGCTTGATTGAGAACCATTGTGAAAACCCTATCAATTTTAATTCCCGTCTTTAATGAAGAAGCGACCCTGGTTACCCTTCTCGACATGGTTCACAACGCCGACAGCCTTGGTCTGCAAAAAGAACTGATTATCGTCGACGACGGCTCCACAGATCGCACCCGCGAAATCTTGAGCGAGTTGGACGCCTCGAAATACAATGCCAAAATTTACTATCACGAAAAGAATCAGGGCAAGGGAGCCGCTTTGCGCACCGCCCAGGGCTATGCCGAAGGCGATCTGATTATGATTCAAGACGCCGACCTGGAATACGATCCCAAAGAATACCCAGAACTGCTGCGCCCCCTTGTCGAAGGTCGAGCAGACGTCGTCTACGGTTCGCGTCTCTGCGGCGGCAAGCCCACACGAGCCTTTAAGATAATGCATCTCTTCGGCAATAAATTTCTCTCGCTGGTAACCAACATTCTCTATAACGCCACTCTCACCGATATGGAGACCTGCTACAAAGTCTTTAAGAGAGATATTTTCAAGAAAGTGAAGTCAAGTGCGACCGTTTCGACTTTGAGCCCGAGATAACAGCCAAGGTGCTCAAACAGGGCGTCAGGTTGTATGAACTGCCCATCTCTTACTATGGCAGAGACTATGACGAAGGCAAGAAAATCACCTGGAAAGACGGCATTTGGGCCATTCTTGCTTTGATTCGCTTTCGCTTTAGCGACTGACATAACCGAAAAATGTTGGCTAGCAACTTGCCTCTTTGCCCAGGCAAGGTTATGCTCAGTTAATTATTTGGCGCCTTTACTATTTTTCGCCTTAAGCCCCAAGCCCCGAGCATTTTCTTACTATGAAAACTTTCAGAAACATCGTTTTGCTAGCCTTAGTAGCATTGGCCTGGAGTTCAGACCCTGCTTCCGCTCAAAACTACAACTACCGCATCGGCGATACCAGGGTGCAAGCTGGACACAACGGGCTCGCCGGTCAACCAGGCACATACATCACAGGTGGCACTCTCAGCCGGTCTGCTCAGGCGGCCGTTTTGCCGATGCCGCCTCAGGTTACTGGGCAACAAGGTGGTGTCTGCGGCATAACGCCGGGCACAACCGCCAACGCCATGGGTCTGCAGAGCGCCCGTATGGGTTCAACAGTGGGAATGGCCGGTGATTATATGCGCTCCGACCTCAACCCCAACTGGAACATTACCCGCCCGCAGCAACAGCAGCAGCAGATGCGCGTACAGCAGAACCCTTACATGGTCAGACAGCCGGTTATCAACCGACCCACCAACTACACCACCTATGGCTCAGCGACCGGCCAGCGCACTTATCAGTCCACCACCGTGCCGGTGAACAACAATAACTATTCCGGCTCGAGCTATAAGGGCTATTAGCCAGCCCCCTTGCCTGCCGGGTGATTAGAGAATTAGCGCTGCTAAATGCTAAACTAAGCCGCCTGGAGAGAGAAACAGGCAGGTATTGGCAATGAAAAAGGTTGTAGTGATTGGCGGCGCTGGAGCCATGGGACAGGTTATAGTCAGAGACCTGTTGGACAACCCCGCAATCGAAGTGGTAGTGGCCGACTATGACCGTGAGAAAGCGGATAATCTAGCCCAGAGCCTAGCCGAGCAAAACGGTCTTGTGGTTGGAGAACGCATAAGAGGCGAATTTGCTGACATCACTAACAAGCCGGTGCTGGTAAAGATCCTCAAGAACGCCAGCTGTGTTATAAACTCCACCCCCTATTATCACAATGTCAATGTCATGGAAGCAGCACTTGATGCAGGCTGTCACTATACAGATCTAGGTGGACTCTTCCATGTCAGCAAAGAGCAGCTAAAGCTCGATGCTCGCTTCAAGGAAAGCGGGCTAACGGCTGTAATCGGCATGGGCGCCGCCCCAGGCATGACTAATATCATGGCCGCCAAAGCCCAGGAAAACATGGACAGCCTGGAGTCTATCGATATCTTTGTCGGATCGATCGATAACACCGCCCTCGACCATCCTTTCCTACCACCCTATTCCATCGAGACCCTCATCGATGAATACACGATGCCGCCCATGGTTTTCGAGGGCGATTACAAAGAGATGCCTCCCCTCTCCGGCGAAATCGCCGTGGATTTTCCAGCGCCTGTAGGTGAGCAGCACGCCATCTATACCTTGCATTCCGAAGTCTTGACCTTACCTATGACTTATAAGGCAAAGGGAGTAGAAAGGGTAACTTTCAGACTCGGTCTACCAATCGAGTTCCATGAAAAAATCAAGTTTTTGATGTCTCTCGGGCTCGGCTCAAAAGAAAAGATTCACACCGCTGATGGTGCGTTCTCACCGCGCAAAATTCTAGCAACCCTGATCAACCAGTTTCCCGTTCCCCAAGTAGAACCTGACGACTGCGAAGTTGTAAGAGTAGATGTTGTGGGCGTTATCGAAGGCAGACGAACAATGTGCCGCATGGAAACGACAGTATACAATGATAAACGCTGGCATGTTTCCTGTGGCGCCCTCGACACGGGCGTGCCTCCATCTATAGTGGCACAAATGTTGTGCGACGAGACCATACATAGCCGTGGCGTGCTGGCACCAGAAGTAGCCGTACCAGCAGATCGCTTCTTTCAGGAATTAGCCAAACGCGGCATAAGTATGCATCGCATTTCTAAGCAAGAGCTGGTTTTTCACTGAGCGCCAAAGCTGCAACTGTTTCGGTAAGACTAGCCTGATCGTAGATATTGAACACCTTGATCTGGCGATCTATCTTTTTGACCAGACCGGCAAGCACTTTACCCGGTCCAATTTCGACAATGGTATCGACACCGTTGGCGGCCATATACTCAACCGTACCGGTCCAACGTACAGCGCTTTCCATCTGGCGACCGAGTTTCTCTTTCAAAACCTGGGGTTCTTTTGAACCCTGGGCATCAAAGTTTTGCACCACAGTAAATGCAGCCGGGGCAAACTGACAGTTTTTCAAGGTCTGGGCAAATTCCTGAGCAGCGCCCGACATCAGGGGTGAGTGAAAGGCTCCGCCAACCGGCAGCGGAATCGCCTTACCGCCTCGTTCCTTCACTAAGGCACCAGCCCTGGTGACAGCTTCGGGATTGCCTGAAATAACCAATTGTTCGCGGGTGTTGAAATTAGCCACCAAAACCACATGGTCAGTGCCGCCGGCCGGACTGCCTTCGGCCAGCAATGCCTGCGAAACTTCATGACAAACAGCTTCTAAAGCCTCGGCACTCATGCCGAGAACGGCAGTCATAGCTCCCTTCGGACAAGACTCCATAAGTGAAGCACGCTTCTCAACCAGTCTAACTGTATCTTCCAAGCTAAGCACACCGGCGGCGCACAAAGCAGAAAACTCACCGAGTGAATGCCCTGCCACAAAATCGGGTCTTGGTCCGCCGGCTTTTTGGTAGGCAGCCCAGGCCGCTAAAGAAACAGCCAAGATAGTGGGCTGGGTGTTGATAGTACGCTTCAGAGCTTCTTCCGGACCTTGGAAGCAGAGCTGACTGAGTGAACGGCCGGCGGCAGCATCAATTTTGGAGAAGGTGTCACGGGCGGTGTCATTCCCCTGCTCCAGATCGAGACCCATGCCCACAGACTGAGAACCCTGCCCGGGGAACACGCAAGCCAGCTTAGCCATTATTCAATTCTCCTATGATCTCACTTCAGCTTTGGTGGAGCGAAAACTTTTTTCGATTGTGCCAACCACATCGGCCCGCACCATGTCGCAGGCGACGCGAATAGCGTTCTTGACGGCGGTGTGACGAGATCCACCGTGAGCAATGACGCAGACACCCTTAAGTCCGACAAGAGGAGCGCCCCCGAATATATCAGGATCGACTCTTGACTTGAGCGCCTTAAAAGCCGGCTTGGCAATAACACCGCCCAATTTACCGCGCATCGAACTCATCAATTCTTGCTTGAGCATGTGATTGACCATCTTGGCGATGCCTTCGGCAGTTTTGAGCGAGACATTGCCGGTGAAACCATCGGTGACGACCACGTCCACTTTACCCATGGGATAGTCGCGACCTTCGACAAAACCTATGAAATTAAGATCATCTCTAGCTTTCAAGAGCGCGTAAGTCTGCTGCACTAAATCATTGCCCTTTGTTTCTTCGGCACCAATATTGAGGACACCCACACGCGGACGCTTGACATTATTGAGACCGGAATAGAGAATCGAACCCATTAGACCAAACTGCACCAGCATCTCTGCATCGCAGTCGACGTTGGCACCGGCATCGACGACTATGCAATGCTTGGTATGGATGGTCGGCATCTGAGCAGCAATTGCGCAGCGCATGACATTGGGCAATCGACCAATAATGAAGGTCGCAGCAACGGCGGCAGCCCCGGTTGAACCGCAAGCGACGACGCAATCGGCGTCGCCCTGTGCAACCTGGGCCATTGCTTTCACTATAGATGAATCTTTTTTGCGCAAAACGGCTTTACTGGGCTTTTCATCCATAGCCACCACTTCAGAAGCGGGGACGATTGAAACGTTCAGCCCCTGAATCTCATGGCGTTTGAGCTCATTCTCGATGTCCTGAGGGCGACCGACCAGTTGCACTGAAACGCCGTACTCACGTGCGGCCAGCACAGCACCATGCACCACCTCGCGGGGCGCATAGTCGCCACCCATAGCGTCTATGGACACTCGTATCATCTATTGCTCCAGGCTCCAGTTAAGGCTCAAGCCGTTTGTCAAACTGTATGCACCCGATCAGACGGCTCTTCTCGCCAAATTGACGAGACTAGCAGTCGATTAATTACAAACTATCAGGAAGCCTGAGCGTCGGCGCGGCGAGCAGGTTTACCACGATAGTAACCGCAGTTGCCGCAGACGGTGTGACGACGACAAGGGGCGCCGCAGTTCGAGCAAGTATCGATGTTCATTTCAGCGGCTTTCCAGTGCGCTCTGCGCTGGTGCTGCTTTTGGTGAGAAGTCTTCTTCTTAGGAACAGCCATGGCTGTATGGATCCTCCAACATATCCGGACCAAATATTATCTACGAAAAATGGCTCAGTCCTGCTTAGGAAACAGAGTCTTTAGGTTCTTCCAACGTGGGTCGATTGGACGTTCATCTTTAGAACCCGCCGCCCCATCTTCTGAAACAGCCGCGGAATCAGGATTTCCCGGTTTTGGAGGACCGGAACAATCACTGCCGCACCGACAAAAGACAGGTGAAGCTAACGTTACAGCTTGATACACAACGTCGCTGATGTCAATAATGCCATCCCGGCCAATCTCTTCATAGAAATCATTCTTAAGTAATTCTTTTTCGCGCGGCGCTCCCATTTCAAACTCTTCCACCAGATCGCGATAAGGCACCAAAAGCTCGTCCAAGTCCACGCTCAGGGCTTGGAAGTACTGACGCCAACAAGTTTCACAAGTAAGCTTTAGAAGGGTCTTAACATTGCCGGCAATTTTCACCCCAGCACCGGTGCGAGAGACCGTAAGTGTGCCGACTACAGGCTTTACGGCATCATCAACGGGCAAGGTTTCTGAAAAATCGATAGTAAAACGTCTTTCACCTAATTGCCCTAATTCGTCGATACTTATTTTCATGATCTGGCTTGAAATGGTTGATAAGAAGTGAATTATAGTACAAATCCGCCCCTTCTCCTGGCAGCCGACTGGCTAATTGACGGCTTGGGCGGCGGAGAAGCAGAGGCTGCCCTGATAATCGAAGAGGGTCTGATAAAAAAGATCTTGACAGGTAAAGAGTCTAGAGACAAGTTCCTGGCTAGCGACCAAGGTTCTCGCTATCGCTTTATAAACTATGAAAGTGCAGTGCTCAGTCCTGGTCTTATCAACCTGCACACCCACCTTGACTACACAGCCGCAGCGGATCTCTATGAGCAGTATGAGAACGACCAAGAAAAGCAACGCTCTCAGAATAAACTCTTTCAATGGCTCTACAAGCTAGTCTCAAAGTCTCGACAATGGTCAGCTGAAGACTTTAGACAGTCAGCCGCAAGCGGTGCCGAAAAGCTTCTTGCCGCAGGCGTTACTTTCTGCGTCGACAGTTCTTATACGGGGGAAGCCGCCCGAGCCCTAGCTGAAGCAGGCTTGAAGGGCTTGGTTGGACTCGAACTTTTCGGCTTGGATGAAAACAGAGCGGCGATCAATTTTGAGCGCTGGTGCCAAAGATGGGCAGCCCTCAAACAAGACCCCCTGCTTTCGGCAGCCCAAAACAGAGTGACACTGACTGTGGCACCGCACGCCCCTTACACAGTGGCACCCAGCTTATGGCAAAAAGCCGATGCTTTTGCCGAGAAAAACTCGCTGCCAGTGTTGGCCCACCTAGCTGAAAGCAGTCAAGAGTGCCTCTGGCTAAAAGCCGGTGATAAGGAAGTCGACGATTATATAAAGTGGGTCAGTCCACCTGGAAGCAGAGAAGATTTGCTGGAAAGCTTGAGCTTCAGAGGGAAGGGACGTACACCAGTCGAGCATCTGAAAGAGCATCAAGTCTTGAATTCCCGGCTTATTGCCGCTCATTGTCTCAAGTTTAGCCAAACAGACTTAGACCTCTTTGCCGAAAGCGGCGCTCGCGCCGCCCTGTGCCCGCGCAGCAATGCCGCCTTAGGCAACGGCTGCCCCGACCTGAAACGTTTCTTTGATCTGCCGGCCGGGCTTGGCACCGACAGCCTGGCTTCCAGCCCCGACTTGAGCCCCAGACTAGAAGCGGCCTGGCTAACCAAGAATTATGATAGTCGCAGCCTGCATTGCCTAATTACAGAGAAAGCGGCGAAAGCGGCCGGCATGAGAGATTTGGGCGCCATTGAAGTTGGACGCAGAGCCGATCTGGCTATCTTTAGACTGGCTGAACCTCAAAAGGTAAGGAGTCTGGATGAGGCTTATGACGCCTTTTTCGCCAGCAAGACCGAAACCGAAGCTGTCTTTGTAGACGGCGGGCAGATTTGGGCAAAGAATTCGTAGATAAAGACAGGCAAACCTGGTATATAGAAGGAAATCGACAGGACGGCTTTTTAACAAAGGTCTAGACAAGGGGCTAACTCATGGCAGGACGTACTGACCATATTTGCAGCGGTAGAACTTGTATGTTTTGCCGGGTGCTGGAAAACCCGCAAAAAGTAAAGGGCGGAGCAGGCACCCGTGCTTATATGGACAATCAGGTCATAGAAAGAGTAAAAGAGCTGGAAGAGCGTTCACTCTTGACCACTACAGCGGCAGCCCTTTCCAATTCAGGCGGCGAAGATATAGAGCGCCTGGCTTTGATAGATTCACTGACAGATCTTTATAACAGTCGTACATTTCTGAAAGAAATAAAAGATGAGTTAAAGCGGGCCAAGCGCTACAAACGCCCGGTTTCGCTTATCATCGCCGGGGTTGACAACTTCGACGAAATGCAACGCAGCTTTGGCGCCCTCACTGCCGACTCGGTTTTGAAGCTGGTTGGAAGCGTCATAAAGTCTGCAGTGCGCGATGTTGACATTGCCGCCCGTTATTCAGCCGGCGAATTTGCCATTATCTTGCCCGAGACAAATGCTCAGGGCGCAGCAATAGTTGCTGAAAGAATTAGAAGCCGGGTAGCCAATCATGACATCACCCATAACTGGCACAATCTCAAGGTCAGTACATCGGTTGGAGTGGCGGCATTCCCGTCCCATGCCCGTGAACACGACGAACTAATTCACAGAACTATTCAGGCCCTGGAGGCAGCCTTCCAAAAGGGAGGCAATCAGGTTGTTACCTCGGTATAATCCCTGATTTCGGCGTACTTATTATAATGGGGAACTCTATCTAGAAGAGTTTCCTAAATAAGGCTGTACTTTCAATAATGAGCATACTTGGACAGGCCGGCAGCAAGTCTACCGGCAAGGTCGGGGGATCCGGACCAAACATAAAGGCCCTTTTCAGCGACTGGAAACCGATAACGGTTATTGCAGTGCTGATCTGGTCTCTGACCACATTGATTCAGGTGGTTCCCAACAAAACCGTGAAAGACTGGGAATACCTCTCTTCTTTGAGCGGCGAACCATTACGCCTGGAAATAATGAAGCGGGTGGAGAAATTGCCTGACTGGTCGAAGATGAACGACTATCAGAAAGAGTTTGCCGTCAAGACCGAATATGAAAACGCTTCAATAGGCAACAATATTCAAGTCTTGGGTCATGTCAAAGGCTATACGGTCTTTACCAACCTAAAACTTGGTCTCGACTTACGCGGCGGCAGCCAGCTTCTTTTGCGAGCCATTCCAGCCCCGCCCAACGTGCCGGTTATAGACAACCATGTCATGCAAGGTGTCGAGACGGTGATCAACAACCGTATCAACTCTCTGGGTGTTTCTGAAACACTGGTGCAAAGAGCTGGCAAAGATAGACTGATTGTCGAATTACCCGGCATCAAAGATCCCCAGCAAGCGAAAGACCGCATCGGTACTACGGCCTTGCTCGAGTTCAAAGAAATGGTCTTCACTTCGGAAGGCGGAATTGCCTGGAAAGATGTCGGTCTCACCGGCGCCGACTTCAAGCATGCTCAATCGACCCCGACAGCCGGCACCTACCAGATTGACTTTGAATTCAAACCAGAAGGTGCCAAGAAATTCGGCGAATTGACCAAGCGCTTGGTCGGTCGCTATATCGGTATCTTTCTTGATGGACAGCCGGTTGACCGCGGTCCGGACGGACGTCCTATTCCAGTGGAGCGCTATCCGGGCGTGCGCGTCAATGAACCGATCACCGGTGGACGCGGTCAGATAACCGGTTCGTTCACCCAGGCTCAGGCAGCCGATCTTGCCTTAAAGCTAAACGCCGGTGCGCTGCCTGTACCAGTTGAGATCTTGGAAGAAAGATCGGTGGGCGCCACACTAGGTCAAGACTCGATTCAAAAGAGCTTGCTTGCCGGAGCTGTCGGCATCGCAGCCGTGATGATCTTTATGGTGGCCATTTACGGCTTGCCCGGCTTGATTGCCGACCTGGCCCTGATTCTCTATACAGTGGCGACATTGGCCATTTTCAAAACCGTGCCGGTAACTCTAACCTTGGCTGGTATAGCCGGTTTCATTCTCTCAATCGGTATGGCGGTGGACGCAAACATTCTTATCTTCGAAAGAACAAAAGAAGAACTGAATCGCGGCCGCAATCTCTATGTGGCAATCGAAAACGGCTTCGGCAGAGCTATGTCTTCAATCTTCGACTCGAACGTAAACAGCCTTATCGCCTGCGGCGTGCTCATGGTTTTCGGCACCTCGATTGTAAAAGGCTTCGCCGTCACCCTGGCAATCGGGGTGCTCGTATCGATGTTCACTGCCATTTCAGCAACCCGCACCATGCTGCACCTAATCCCTAAAGAACGCGGACTTTTCGGCCATCGTTTCGACGGCAAAAAAGTCTCTCAAGCCAGCAAGGAGACCTCCGATGCTAGATAACGTTAAAGTCGACCTGGTCAAATACAGAAATATCTGGTTCGGCATTTCATTGTTGATCACCATTCCCGGTATCATCGGCATCATTGCCTGCATGAGCAAATACCATGCCCCACTCAAGCCCGGTATAGACTTTACCGGTGGTTCCATCTTGCAATATCAATTTGACAAGCCGGCAAGCCTGGAAGCAGTGAGAGAAGTCTTAGATGAATGCGGCTTCCATGGTTCGCAAGTGCAGCAGGCAACGATATCAGGCAAAGAAGCCGTAGTCATGCGCACCAAGTCAATCGATACTGAAGCTCAAAAAGCAGTGATAGACAAGAAGCTGGTTGAAAAGCTAGGTACCTTCAAGTCGATTTCGGTAGACAAAGTCACCGCCACCATAGGTCCAGAACTATTGACCAATGGTCTGGTGTCGCTGCTTGTCACCTTTGGCGGCATGGTTGCTTATATCAGCTATCGTTTCAAATTTGACTTTGCCGTCTGCGCTATTGCCGCCTTGGTTCACGACATAACGGTCTTGGTGGGAGTTTTCGCTTTACTCGGCTATCTCTTCGGCACCGAAGTAGATAGTTTATTCATCTCTGCCGTTCTTACAGTGATCGGCTTTTCGGTGCACGATACCATCGTCGTTTTCGACCGCGTCAGAGAAAACGCTAAATTTGTCGGCAGCAAAGTTGTCGATCCAAAAACCAAAGAAGAATATAAAAAGACCTTCGGGGACGTGGCCAACGACAGCGTTAGTCAGACGCTCGCTCGTTCGATCTATACATCTTTGACTGTGATCATCACACTTACAGCTCTCTATTTCTTGGGCGGGGTTACCACCAAAGACTTCGTCTTAGCCATGCTCATCGGTATCATATCCGGTACCTATTCTTCTATTTTCAACGCCAGCTGCCTGCTTGTCTGGTGGCGAGAACAAAAGTCCAAAAGCACACCAAAAGCCGCCTAAGAGGATAACCATGCCCGAAAATTTATCTGAAGACCAGAAATGGGAACTCC
>JAIETF010000009.1 GCA_019745415.1 Candidatus Obscuribacterales bacterium
CAAGCTGAAGCCGCCAAACAAGCTGAAGCCGCCAAACAAGCTGAAGCCGCCAAACAAGCTGAAGCCGCCAAACAAGCCGAAGCCGCCAAGCAAGCCGAAGCCGCCAAACAAGCCGAGCCGGAGAAGCGAGTTGAGAAAGAGCAACAACCCGAGCCTGTAAACCTAGACGAGCTGGAACGACAAGAGCAATCCCTTGCCGCAAAGAAAAACACCCAAGAGAAGAGCGAGCCTGCTAAAGCGCAACCAGGAGCCGGCAGCGGCGAAACAAAGTCTGAAGCAAAGCCCGGACCAGAGATTCTCAATCCGACAGAGAGCAAGACTGAAGAAGGAGACAAGCCTCGCCAGAGCCGCATTGTCCGCACTCTTTCGGAGCGCTCGCGTTTCTACACCCATCAAGATGATTCGAAGAGTTGCTCTGCCTTCTCTTTCGGCATGATGGCCGCGGATCACCTATACGGCCGACCAGTTAAGCATGGCTCTGAAGCAGAGTATTTTAAAGAGCTAGCCGGCACAATCAACCACGGCTATAGAGGCGATCTGAGGTCAATCGAAACAAAACTGCAGCAGATAGGGCTTGATGCAAAAGCTTATGATTACGGCTTTGGCAAAGTATCGAGAGAGAGCCTCAAAGATCTCAACCGCGAACTCGACCAAGGTAAGTCTGCGGTAGTAAAAGTAATCAACCCGACTACAAAGAACCCTCATTACATCTATGTGGCTGGTCGCGATAAGAACGGAGACTATATAGTCGGCGACCCCGCCAGGACCAATCGCACCAATTCGGCGCCGGTCTCGCCTGATTTTCTTTATTCAATGATGAGACAGCGAGACGGATTTGTCGTGGGCAGCGCGCCAAAAGATAGTGCTGGACGCGCATTTAACGTGCCCAGCACTGATATGTCTCAAAGACGCAGAAGGAACTGATTTAGAAGACCTAATTTAGAAGACCTGATTTAGAAGACCTGATTTAGTCGAACTAATTCAGCGAACTAATTTAGCCGGCGGCGGTTTCCATCACTACTTCTAGATTAACTTCGCCCTGAACTTCGGGGGCCAGTTTAACGTGAACAGTGAAAGTGCCCAGTGCGGCCACATCTTCATTGGTCTTCACCAATCTCTTATCGATGGGAGCTCCTACTTCTTTCTCGATCAAAGCAGCGATTTCTTTATGGGTAATCTTGCCATAAAGTTTGCCGCCTTCACCAACGCGAGCAGCAACTTTGATTGTGCCGATATTGCTGATTTTCTCAGACAGTTCGACTGCTGCTTTGTGCAATTGCTCAGCTTTGCGGCGCAGAGCTTCCAGATCTTCTTCCCGCTTCTTCAAACTACCGGCGGATGCGACCACGGCTAGACCGCGAGGCTGAAGGAAATTGCGGAAGTAACCCGGTTTGGCTTCGACGATGTCGCCAGCCTGACCAAGCTTCTGTACTGAATGCTGCAAAATGACCTTCATAACAACTCCAAACAATATATATGCGCATGCTATATGAGCATGCCAGATTACCACGCAGAACCCACCCAGGCCAACAAAAGCAATTTAAATTAGTCTGGTTTGAAAAGTCGCTTCACAAAACCCAAGAGTCTTAACTGGCAATAATGCAGCCGGTTAGTAATCAAGCCCTGTTTCTCTGAACATGCCACGTACCCCGGAAGGGTCGCACATAAAGCCGAATCGCTTGTAAAAACCATCAGTACCGGGATCTGCGTACAAAGTCACCAGCGGTATCTTGAATTCGTCCAACTCTTTCAAAAGCTCATACATGACAAGCCGACCAACACCTAACTTTTGATAGTCGGGACGAACCACCATATCCCAAATCGTGGCGTTAAAGACCATGTCCCCGGTGGCTCGGGCAAAACCAATCAACTGCCCCTCGTGCCAAACCGAAACAACAGCCATCGAATTTGCCAGGGCTTTGACAATCAAATCAGGCTCCCGCCGGCTCCAACCCACCGAGGCGCAAAGTTCCTGCACCGCTCTGGGAGGTACGGCCTTATCGTGACTGACCTTAAGATTAGGAGGCAGATCTCTGGAGTGCTCGTTTTTGCGCCAAATTCCGGATAGAACCATCTTAAATCCTATTTAGCAGGGCTACGGTTTCCACATGATAAGTCTGGGGGAACAAATCCACAGGCTTCACCCGAATTGTTTTATACCCATATGATGACAGTTCGCCAAGGTCCTCGCCCCCTTCTCCCTGATCTTCTTCAAGAATTCGCAAATCGCGGGCCAGGGTGGCGGGGTTGCAACTTACATAGATGATATTGCGTGGTCCGAATTGCTTAATTGCCTGCAAAACACGGGCGTCTACCCCTTTACGAGGCGGGTCCAATACCAATAGGTCAATCTCGGGTCTATTCTTGAGCAATTCTTCCAAGGCGTCTTCAACTTTAGAAGCCAAGAAATTGAGATTGCTTAATCCATTCAATTCGGCATTGGCCTGCCCGTCTTTCACTGCTTCTTCATTCTCTTCGATGGCAAACATCTCGCCGGCCAGATGGGAGAGCCAAATAGCGATTGTGCCTACCCCGGCATAAGCATCTACAATTGTGGCGTGACTGTGCACTCCGTGCACGGCTTGAGCAGCCATGTCGTGCACTATTTCTAAAAGCTTAACGGCTTGGCGGCTATTAACCTGGAAGAAACTTTCGGAAGAGAGCCTGAAAGTCAGCCCTTTCTGTAATACAGACGGTAAGTCATGACGGTTTGTTTGCAGCACTTCCTCGATATAATCTTTACCAAGAACATTGAGAGTGGTATCGCCCATGATGCGATTACCGCTCTGCTTATTGAAATTCAAAGAGACCCCTTCAACCTCTTCGACTTCGGCCATCAGATCTTGAGCAATGCGGGTAAACACCTGCAAATACTCGTCTTTGGCAAAGTCGCGATATTTCATCGGTTCATGATTGACTACAAAAGTGACCAGCATCTTTTGCTTGGCAAAACTCATGCGCACATGTAGATGCCTAAGCAAACCCCGATGCTTATGCTCGTCATAGACCGAAAGCTTGTACTTACGCACTAAATTGCGCACGCTGTGTAAAACCTGGTCCATGACCCGTGGCTGAATCGAGCAGCTTTCGATATTCACTAATCTATGGCTTTCATATTCATAATAGCCGGCCAAAGTCTTGCCGTTTTGAAATTGAAAAGGAAACTGAGCCTTATTGCGATAATGCCAGGGCTCGGCCTCGACTATCGGCTCCAAAATCTTTGCCAATCTATCGTCATCAAAAATCTTTCCACCGGAAAGATGCCTGAGAGCTTGCCTGACTAGACTGGATTTTGAGCGCAATTGCTCGGCATAATTCATATTTTGCCACTGACAGCCGCCACAGCGCTCAAAATGATTACATTCAGCCTTGACGCGCTCGGTAGAAGGTGACATTACCTCAACAATAGAGGCTCTGGCAAAATCTTTTCTAACATCAAACAGCTTGACCTTGAGCTTGTCGCCCACCACAGCTCTTTCTATAAAGACCGGCAAACCTTCTACTTTAGCCAGTCCGGCTCCACCGCCGGCCATCGATTCAATCTCGACATCAATGAGAGTATCTTTTTCAAGATTGTGCGCCTGTCTTATCTTAGCCAACTTTTCTTCCTGCCTAAAACTTAGAAATGGAACCGGAAGCGCACTTCAACTAACAACGCTGAAGCCGCCTAGACTAGCTAGTCTAACAGAGATCTATCGGTGCGTCCGCTTATCTTCAGCTTCTTAATATCACCGGCAGTATCACCACCAAGCTCACTGTCAAAATCAGCACCGGCTTGATCAAGCCCATCGTCAAGCCCGGCTACTGCTGAAAGCCCCAGTCCAGCTTCAAGCTCTTCTAGTTTGGCGGAAAGCTCTTGGCGGCTGCTTCGACCGCTGCGCAATTGGTCTTCAATCAAGAAAAACTTACCCTTGAGAAGGCGCTGGTCATAACCCTGCGCGTAAGCCAATTTTTCATAGAGAGCCTTGCGCCTGGCTCGATAAGGTCCGTTTTGCAAGGGCGCCATTGCCAGTATTTCCGCATAGGTCTTGCCGCGAAAAGCAGTCAAACTGCTCCTTTCAACCTTTGTCAGAGTGACGCATTTGAGCACGGCGTCTTCGTCGAGATAACGATGGGCAAAGCAATCGACAGCAGCCCTATCTACAACTAAACGATAAAAATGACTCTGGTCTGTTTGACTATAAAAGTCACAGCTAAGCGACTGCATCCAGCTGAAGCGCTCCGAAAGCAGGCGAGCAATCAATACGATGTCTATTTTGAGATCAGCCAAGCTGGCTCTCTTGTCTCTATAGATAGTGAGGTGAATTTCGCTCTTATTCCGGTCTATCGATACAAGCTCCGGGCTAGAGAGCCTAGCCATCTTACCCAGCTGACTTTGGGTGAGAGCCTCTCGAATCTGACTCTGCAAAGCCGAAGCCTTACTTGAATAACTCCCAGCATACGCAACAAAACCGGGAGCAGAACTAAGCCCAGTGTCTTGTCTATATGCTTGTCTATATTCTGGCAGGGACTTTGCGGCAGCCGCAGGCGCCAAACCTCCTGAGAACGACAAAAGCGCCATCATGAAAGAAAATCCAGCGATATGAAGACGATTCATTGCAGGTGGAGCAAGAACACCAAAGATTAAATAGATGCCATTTATTAGACGCCATAAATCTACCATATAATGAGCAAATGGCCACAGAAACCGACAAAATTACCAAAATCACAATGGTTCATGTCTCTGATATCCACTTTGGATCGGGAGAGAGCCATGGGCGCCTCAATCCCGACACAGGACTGAATATTAGATTTGAAGACTTCGTACTGGCCTTGAAAAAGGCTGTGGACTACACCATTGAAAATCAAATCGATGTCTTCCTCTTTTCCGGTGACGCTTATCGCAATGCCTCTCCCGAACCTATCTATCAAAAGATGTTTGCCCGCGAGCTAAATCGGCTCTCCAAGCACGAAGTCAAGACCATCTTAGTAGTCGGCAATCATGATCAGCTTTTGCGATCGACTCAGAGCCATGCCATGTCTGTCTTTCAGAGCCTAGAAGTACCAGACATGCTAATCGTGGATAAACCGATGATGCTTGAAATAGAAACCAAGCATGGTCCCTTCCAATTAATCGGTCTGCCTCATATCACCCGGCACAACCTCGCCAGTCTGGATAAATACAAAGACGCAAGCGCTCAAGAAATCGACCGAGTCTTAGCCCAGCACGTTGAAAGCCTACTGGCTGGTTTTTTCAGCAAATTGGACAAGACTAAACCCTGTGTCGTCACCGCCCATATGAGCACCGACAAAGCTTTGGCTGGTATCGAAGAAGAGCTTCTGGTTGGCTATACCATGACCTTTCCCACCGAGATGTTTATCTATGATGGGGTCGACTATGTGGCTCTGGGCCATATCCATAAATACCAAGTTTTGAGAGAGAAAAACCCTGCCATTGTCTATGCCGGCTCCCTTGAGAGAGTTGATTTCGGGGAAGAGAAAGAAGACAAAGGCTTCGTAAAGGTAGACCTGATAAGGGGTTCTACCACTTTCTCCTACCAGTCGATTGCTCCTCGGCCGTTTATCACAGTAGAACTAGACCTGACCAAGAACAGAGAAAATCAAGATAGCGAAAAACTTACCGAAAAGCTTATTCAAGCAGTGCGCCGTGAGATCTTGCCCGGTTGCGTGCTGCGGCTGAAATGCAAGATAAGCGCCGAAGATCTCAAACAGATAAACGAAGATCGACTGAAAGAGTCGGCGAGCGATGCCCTTTCTTTCAAACTGCAATTGGAAGTAGTGCCCGAGCATGCCCGCAGCCGCATTCCTCAACTGACCGAAGCATCAGTACTTTCGCCGATCAAGGCTCTCGATACCTATCTAAGCGAAGTGGCACCGGACAGAAAAGAAAGACTGCTGGAGCGCACGCGTTCAATGATGAATAAACTTGCCGCCGAAACCGGAGGCAGCGAAAGCTTATAGACCGAAGTCATCGAGGAAGCCGACTGTAAACCTGATCAGCCAATTGCTGGGCCACCCATTCATGCATGACAGCCGTAAAGTGCCCCCCCGATGAAAAATTAGTGCCATCATCTGTAGTACTACCAGCCCAGCGCCTATATCTCTCATCTAAATTCAGCACTTCTACCTTCATATCTTTAGCCGAGCGGTTCAACAAGTCTGTTTCAATCTGATTGTCGGTGAGAGTATGCTGACAGGGCCGAATCATCGGCGTGCGCAGAATCATAAAGTCTGAGCCGTCTTGGCGGCATTGCCGAGCAAAATTAAAGAGCTGTGCGTCCATCATATACCAATAGCATTTGGTGAAGTTCGCCCTGGTTTCATCGGTGGGCAGTCCGCTGTCCGAAGACGAGGACTTAGGGGCAAAACTAAGGAGCAAATCGGGATTCTCGAGGAAGCGTCCAAACTGCTCACGCATGACCGAAACCACACCCCAGATGCGGCTATTGGCTCTAAGCCAATCACAAGTCAACATGCGCCTGCCGGCCGCCGACTGAAAATACTCACGCACACAAGTATCATCATAAGTGACATGACGGTTATAGTCGGCAAACAAGACCGGGCGAACAAAAAGCAAATTGTCGGTGGTCATCGGCAAGAGTTTGGAAACTTCTTCCACACGGCAATTGTGAATAACAAGATCTGGCTTAAACTGACTGCCCAAGACCTTGTAGCGCAGATAAGACTGTGCGGTGGAATAATTGGAAACGCCAAAATTAAGCACTTCCACCTTCAAACCTTGCCGTCCATCGCGCTGCAAACGCTCGTTCAGCTTCGCTTGTAAGCGAGAAAGAAAATTATCGAGGCGCGCCACTTGTAGAGATTCTATGTATGAGTCGCCAAATACAGCTATTCTATAGACCCCTGCTGGTTTCTCTTTCTTGATTTCATCGTTTTGCATGGCAAAACTATTGATCTTGAATTGGCCGAAGCCTTCCTTTCGCTGGGTGACTCGCTTTCCGGCTATGAGGTTATAGCCTAGATAACGGTCTGGTCTTATATGCTCGCTATCACCTACGCCAACGATGTAAAAGAAAACTTCCAGGGCAAGAATGAGGCATAGCAGATAAGCAAGACCCTGCCCCAAAGAAAAGAGAACTGAAAGCGGCCGCTTCTGCACCGCCTTTGGTGTCAGACCAATCTCTTTTTCACGCTCGATATCAAGTATGGTCATAATCACTCAATCTAGCTAGAAGGCAAAGTAAATAAAGGGAGAGGCAGCATTTGGCGCAAAGGAAACAGCCAGAAAGAAGGCAGTCAGATAGAGAAAGGCTCTAGCCGGAATACGCGGTGCGGTTAGGTGCTTGAAAGCCTGCGGTAAATAGGCGGCAAGTCGTGAGCGACCATCGGCGATGAGACGATAAATTGAATATGAAATCAACACCGACAGAACCGAACTGTGCTCCATTTCGCCATAAAGAGTAAAAGGCATAGACAGCGAATGTCCGGTGGGAAGCATCGCCTGCAGAACGCGCAGGGCTTCACTCATGCTCTCGGCACGGAAGAAGACCCAACCGACCAGAACAAAAAGGAAGGTAGAAGCAATTGCAATAAGAGCCCCGAGACTGCCGCAGTGAAACTTGCGCAAGCCCTCTGCCAAGCTTGACTGAGACTCTTTCAGATAGTGATCATAAGTATGGCTGAAGATAAGGCCAAGACCGTGGAAAGCGCCCCAAACAACAAAATGCCAGGAAGCGCCGTGCCAGAGACCGCCCAAAAGCATGGTCATGAACAAGTTGAAATAACGTCGATAAAAGCCGACTCTGTTTCCACCTAGGGCAATATAGAGATAGTCGCGCAGCCATGTCGATAGTGAAATATGCCAACGCTTCCAGAAATCTGAAAGGTTTTTGGCCAGATAGGGATAGTTGAAGTTATCGGGCAAATCAAAGCCCATCATCAATGCAGAACCACGACCCATATCGGTATAACCCGAAAAGTCGCAGTAAATCTGAATTGCAAAAGCCAGAGCCGAAACCCAGGCATCGGCGCAGCCTAAACTATGCATCGAAAAGCCGTGGGCGACAAGATTAGAGAGATTGTCTGCGATGGCTATTTTCTTGAAGAGACCCTGCAATAAAAGAGCCAAGCCTCTCTCAAAAAGAGCACCGCTAAAGACCCTCCTCTCTTCCAATTGTTTGACGAATTGCTGATAGCGCTTGATTGGTCCGGCAATCTGAGAGGGGAAGAAAGCAGCAAACAAAGAAAAATTGATGAAGTTCTTGACCGGGCTGGAACCACGATGTACATCAACCACATAATGAATAAATTCAAATACAAAAAACGAAATACCCAGAGGCAAGAGCACATGCTGCAAGGGAATGGCGCTGACATTCAAGCTCAGCCAGGGTTGTCCAAAGGTCAGAGCTTTATTGATGGAAGTCAGGAAAAAATCAGTGTATTTGAAATAACAGAGGGTGGAGAGATTGAGCAGAACGGCAAGAGTGAGAAGCCCTTTGCCAGAAGGTTTTTCTCGATGGGCGCCGATGGCTAGACCAAATAGATAATTGCCCACGGTCAAAGCAAACAACAGCAGACCATAGGCTGGAATCCAGCTCATGTAGAAGTAATAGCTGGCAATAAAGAGCAAAAGCGAACGAAAGCGATGGGGCAATAGCCAGAAGAGGGCTAAAACCACTGGAAAGAAGAGCAGGTAGGCGACGCTGCTAAATAACAAGAATGCTTCCTCGTACCGCATGACAATCTTAGCAATGAGCGCAGCGCCCGACCTTGGCAAAACCTAATATAAATTTGCCGTATTTGAGATCTTTAAAAAGAGATGGCAGCTCACCGTGCTACTATCATCCAGCTTACTGACAACAGTGGGAGTAATCTGCACAGCCAGCATGCCGTCCACCAAACTGCCCGCCAAAACGAACCATAGCCAACCGGCACCAGAGCCGGCTCAGCTCAACTCGCCCAATTTAGACGGAGCCGCGTTGGAGCCTAGACAGCAAGGTTTTCCGGGTCGGGTCTTCTCGAGCACAGCCTTAATTCTCGCTTTTATTCTGGCAGGCCTGCTCTTTCTGGTCTATGGCCAATATCCTTGGCGCCGCCTGGCAGCTTTGGACAGTTCGATCTGGCTTGTGGAATGGGCCTGCCAGGCACCAGAATATATTTACGGCAAGGAAAATCGCGATTTAGTCATCTTGGGTAGTTCGCTTATTCTTGCTCCCAGTCAACGTTTGCATGACATGGAAGCACGTAGAAAGGACTCCGCCCATGCCGAACCCATCATTCCCAAAGGCGACATATACAAGAAAGAACTCACAAAACTGACCGGCAGTGAGCCAACTGTCAAAGTATTGGCAGTGCCTGGAGCCATGGTCTCAGACCAGTTGAAAATTGTGCAGCACTTGGTCAGAGAAGGCAAAACGCCGAAACTTTTGGTTTTCACCTTAGCACCACGCGATTTCATCGCCAATGATGTCGGCGATGACCCAGACTTCACCCCCATAGGCAGAGTCTTTCATTTTTCCGCCCTCGATCGAAACCTTGGGCAAGACTTGCTGAACAGCAAAAATCCCCTGGAAGCCTATGCCAAGGCGGAAGAATTCGGGAAAGCTCACCTTAATTTCATCGACGCGGTCAGACGAATTTATCTGCGTCAAGCTAAAGACTGGAGCGCGGCAGTTACCGGACATCCGGTGGGGCTGGTGGCACCGGTCAAGCAGGCGGACTCCCGAGCAACTGAGGCAGTGGAGCAAAGTCAGTCGGGCTCTAGCAATGTTGTTGAAAGTGAGCTGCAGAAAGATTTAGAACTATACAGAAGCCGCTATTTACCGCTAAACGAAAAGAGACTAACAAGACAACTCGGCTATCTAGATGAAATGCTCAAGATAGCTAGAGAGGCTAATTATGAGATGGTATTGGTGGGTATGCCGCTCACCGAAGAAAATATTGCTATTTTGGGTCAAGATGTATATAGCAGCATGCAAGGTCGCATCGCAGCAGTTGCCCGTAAGTATCAAGTAACACTGATAGAATTCAATAACTATTACCAGTCGCAAGAGTTTGCCGATTCGGTTCATTTAAACGAAAACGGCTCCAGAACTTTTGTGAAAGACTTTTGCCAGAAAGTTTCTGCCAGTGATGCATATACAAAGGTTTTTAATGCCAGGCACTAAAAAAATTTTGCAGCCTTCGCTCGGGATTCTATTACTATCTTTTAACTTAAGCCTTCTGTCGGGCTGTGCCGACATCATAGATCCCGGCTCATCTGAAAAGTCCTATGAGATGCCCCTCGCCTCAGTCAATCTGGTCTGCAAAGAGCCATCACTAAAGAAAGCGCGTCTCTCTTTCTTCAAAGATAATGCGGCGACGGCAACAAGCGGCGGCAAGTCACAATATTTGAGCAGAGAAAGAACTCCTGCCGGTGGGCAATATGTCGTGCAATTCAAAGAAGGAGACTGCTTTCGTATTGACGTGCTCTATAGCAGTCCGATACCGAAAGAAGCAGCGCTAAAGCTGGCCCGCACCCTATTGCCGCCCGACGCACCGCCACAGTCACGAGTGGACGAAGGCAACCCGAAAGATCAAAGCAAGCAACTGAAAGAAGTCTATTATTTTGGTAATGACTTTGCTGTTGAGCTTTCATTTAAAGATGACAAAGACCATCTAGCCAATCAGGTGAGCGAAATAGCAGCAGTCAATCTGGAGCTTTTGGGCAATATCAGCTCGGATCAGATAGCCGCTAAAGAAGTGCAAGCTCTATTAGACAAAGAAAAACAAGACAAAGAGAAAGCAGAAAAGGCAAAAGTTAGTCGGTCAAAATCAGATCAATAAGCCTGGAGCAATTATTACTGTCTCATGAGGCAGCGGACCGCCTGTGCTACCATCTTGGCATCATTTGTATGGAAAATCTCAACCCAACCTCTTCAGAAGACGAATCAATGGCGACCGGGCTCGAAGAAAAAGCCAAAATAAAGACTCTGGCAATCAACCAAAACGACCACAGGCAAAATGCCAATAAGGCTCATGCCGCCGGTGTAAATATGGAAGTCGGCGGACTAGCCGGTCTCTGGTGCAACCGCCACATATTGAGAATGATGGTGCAAAGAGACAGCCTGGGCAAATACAAAGGCTCTTTATTAGGCATGCTCTGGCCCCTGATCAATCCTCTCGGGCACCTGCTTCTATATACTTTTCTTTTCTGCCTGGTACTGAATGTCAAATTCAATGAGACTGGCGGCGTCGGTAATTTCGCCCTTTATCTTATGACCGGGTTATTGCCTTGGGGTGCTTTCTCCGAAGCGCTTTCCCGCTCTTCCACAATCGTGCTTGAGTATCCAAATTTTGTCAAAAGAGTAGTTTTTCCGCTGCCGATACTACCCCTGGTTACAGTTCTTTCACCTCTCGTGACCGAGACCATGGCCTTCACCATGCTTATCGGAGCAGTGGTGGTCACTACCCACAAACTCAATGCCACTGTAGCCTATCTGCCCCTCATCGCTTTATCGCAACTCTTGCTCACCGCTGGTATAACTTGGGTGCTTGCCAGCTTGGGCGTCTATATTCGCGATATCAAACATATGATGGCTCTCGCCCTTGCCGCCTGGATGTACGCTACCCCGATTGTCTATCCTGCTTCTAGACTGCCTCAAGAATTTCAGTTCTTACTGTGGATTAACCCCATGGCCGGCATCATCACCGATTACAGACGAGTGGTTTTAGAAGGACTGCCGCCCGATTGGTCGCACTATGCTTGTTATACAACCCTGGGTGTAATTGTCTTTTACCTTGGCTTCAAGTTTTTCGACAAGACTAAAAAGAGTTTTGCGGACGTCATGTAGTATCATCTCAAAGCCTCGCTTGGTAAAGGCGAGATGCGCAAAGCAAGCTATACTCAAGATATACAGCAATGTGGAGAACACAATTAAATGTCTCAGCTGGGCAGCAATAAAACCAATAAGAAACTCTTCGGCGCCTATGATATACGCGGCATATACGGAGAGGGACTGGATGAAACTTTTGCCGCCAAAGTAGGCAAAGCCTACGGCAGTTATCTCAAAAGCTCAGGTGGAGGCAAAGTGCTGGTCGGACACGACGCCAGAACCTCTTCGCCCTCTCTGCATCAGTCGTTTATCGAAGGAATTTTGGCAAGCGGCAATGACGTGGTTGATATTGGTCTGGCCTCGACCCCAATGGCTGTTTGGTACGCTGCTTCGATGGGTTTCGACGGCGGTGCCGTGGTCACAGCTTCGCATCTGGGCAAAGCCCATAACGGTCTTAAACTTTATGCCGCCAAGGCTAAACCACTGGGTGCCAATAACGGCCTCGGTGAAATCAAAAGAGCCGTGGAAGGCGGCCACGAGACCGAAAACAAAGAAGGCGGCCGACTAATCAAAGAAGAGATCGTCGCCACCTATATTCGCTGCATGCTCGAACATCTAAGCCCTTCTCGCCGTCTCAAAGTCGCCATTGACGCCGGTCACGGCGCCGCCGGACCCGAGATTATCGAATTAGCGTCTCAGGCTAAAGATAAGGTGGAAATACTCTACCTAAATTGCAGCCCCGACGGCAACTTCCCTAAACGCAGCCCTAATCCTTTAGATGAAGGTTCGCTGGACGAATTGGTCGCCCTCGTAAAATCTGAAAAGTGCGATTTTGGTGTTTCGCTTGATGGTGACGCCGATCGTGCCGTCTTTATCGATGAAGAAGGACAATTAGTACCGACAGATCTGATGATAGGTCTTATCGGCGCTGAACTGGTAAGAAGAAACGGCGGCGGCAGTGTCGTCTACGATCTAAGAGCCAGCAGAGCTGTTCCCGAGTATATTTCAGAAGCCGGCGGCGAAGCAATTCGCACCGGCGTTGGTACCAACTTTATGATGAACAGCATCAAAGACTCAGGAGCACTTTTTGCCGGCGAACTCTCGGGTCACTACTACTATGGTGATATGTACGCTTCAGACAACGCCCTGCGCACCGCTCTAGAAGCAATCAACGTGGTAGCCAATGCCGGAGGCACAAGCCTCTCTAGACTGATTAAACCGCTCTGTCGCTATGCCTTGAGTGGTGAAATCAATCTCAAAGTAAACGAAATTCAAAGCACTCTGCAAAAGCTCGAAGATGCCGTGGCCGGTGGCACAAAAGAACATATCGATGGACTCTCGGTGAGCTTCCAGGAATGGTGGTTTGCCGCTCGCGGCTCTCAAACCGAGCCGGTCTTGAGATTGACTGTCGGCGCCGTTTCCCCGTCAATTCTGGAAGACCGCACAAGACATTTGATCGAGATTATCGAGAAGTAACAGACTGGTCTTTCAAGCACTGCCAGAATTTTTGAGCCCCCGCGGCATTCAAATGCACCGAGTCTTCAAAATCGCTGTCTTGAAAATCTTTGCAAGGCTGGAATTCATAGAGAGCGACTTTTCTAGCCTGAGAAAGCGAACGCAGCTTCTGCAGGAACTGCTCTTGAAATAGACCGGGCAATAGAGCAGCATTGCGGCAAGAAACTGGCATAAACACCACTTTTGCCTCTATGCCCGAGCGGGCACAGAGATCAAGCAAGCTTTCAAAAGACTGCATCTCTCTATCGAGCTTGGCACTATCAATCGGCAAATAGCGTTTTCGATAGGCTATTAAGTCAGACTGCATGTCGTTACGAAATCGTCTCTTCATGAGGCGATCACGCTTCTCTTCTGCATTGTTGAATTGCACGAGCCGATCAAACTCAAGTTTTTGCAGCTCTCCACTTGCCTGCAACTGAGGCGGTCGACGCAATATTTGACAGGCATAGTAAAGAAAAACAGTCTTTAACTCCTCATGATGCTCCAAGAGATAGTTGCCGGACAAACCAGGCAGATATCTTGTCAGCGGTGTGGAACGACCGTCAAAAAAAACACTGACATGCGAACCGGCTCCGTCCAGTCTAAAGTTGTCTATAAAATCACGAAAACCGACAAAAACATAGACCGATTTTGGCCGCCGTCCGGCCTCTAAAAGCTCTGTCAATAGCCTTTTGTAGTCACTAACCAGAAGACCTGAAAGAGCCAGGTTATAGGTGACAATATTGTCTCGCGCAATCTTTTCGTCAAAAGTGCGGGCAAATCGATAATCTTCAAGTTGGTGGGGAGAGTCGCTATCTGTGCCAGTGTCCGCCCGGCGGGTGGCACAAAGCAAAAGGGAAGAGCCTAGGAACAAACGCTGCGGCTCTAGGCGCACAGCCTCATAAAACTTCTTTCTAATATACTCTTGCTCGCCCAAAACCGCACCCCTGACAATAAAATAGCGCAGTGGTGCAATTTGATTGATAAGTAAAATAGTGGCGAAAAGAAGAACGATGGTAAGTATCGTCGCACTGCTGAACGCACGTATAATTATCTTGTTCATCGTCGCCAAAGAGTGCTTAGCTTCCGTTCCAATTCAGCCGTTTAGCTGAAATCAGAGACAAACGAAACGCCCTGCAGTACTGCCTTTTGGACATTTCCCTCAGTCTAGCACTACAGCCGAAAAGAAACACAAAATGACTCCAAGTGAAAAGCGCTCCAAAATGCTCTCGGCAGTGGCCTTATTTCTTGCCGTCTACAGTGCCTTCGGCATCAATCTCGCCAAGCTTGGCGTCTATCTAGATGAATGGATCAGCTTCGGCAAACTACATTTTGCAGATCACAGCCTAGCCAATTTGATCTATTCATACTTACTCGATGCCAAAGTAATCGTCAGGCCGCTAGAGGCTTTGCATTATCCAGTACTTTTCTATTTCTTCGGCGTCAATCCCTTTCCTTATCATTTAGTCAATACAGTAAGCGAGTATCTAGCAGCTCTCTTTTTCTTCCTCTTCCTAGAAAAACTGAGTAGAAACCGCTCACTGTCGCTGGCGTCCGCCCTGCTCTATCTGCTCATACCCAATCATGACGCCACTCATTATTCGATTGTCGCTTCTTCCATTTCGGTGGCGGCAGCCTTTCTCACCCTCTCGCTCTATCTCTTTATCTTGAGCTTTGACAGAAAGAAAACTCTTTTCCTGAGCTTGTCTGCAATATCTTTTGCTGGCAGCATTTATCACTACGAATTCGCCTTGCCTTTCATAGCCCTTTTCCCCCTAATCAGCCTCTATAAAAATCAAACAGGTTCTCTTAAGGCGAAACTGCTCAAGACCTTGCTCGAGAACCTTCCCTTTCTTTTTGTGGCACTATCTATGGTGCTCTTCCGCACCAAATTTTTACCAACAATTCAAAAGGGTTTGAGCTACTCAGTTGTCTGCGACAGTTCCCATTTTTTTGATGTAATTGGTCGGGGACTAGCTATCAACTTCGCCCCCGAAGCACAAGCTTTTTACTGGTCTTTACTAAGCCAGCCCAACCCTATGGGATTAGCGGGCTATATCTGGCTTTTGGCCACTGTTCTAGTCTCTTTCACTTTAATGGCTAAAGTTGAGGAAGGCGACAAGAAAACGACAGCCATCGCCTTATTGGGGCTGGGTCTGCTGCTTGTGCCTCTTTCTTACACCATTTACGGTTTCAGCCCCGAGCACATGCCCGTGCTGGAAACCGGTATGAATCGAGTCAACGCCGGGGCGGCCTTCGGTAATTCTTTAGTATTTGCCTCAGTCATTTATCTTTTGGCCTCGCTCTTCGGGAATCAAACAAAGAGAGTCTTTGCCGCTCTTATAAGCTTATTGGTCGCCGCATTTATAGTAATAGACTGGCAGTTCGCCACACCTTGGATAGTGTCCTGGCAAGCCCAAAGACAAATTCAACAGACCATCAAAAACAATGCCTCTAAGTTTGAGAGCGGCGACGGCATTTTGCTGGTCGGGATCGGACGCTTTATCAGATGGGCCCCAGTATTAGACGGCACCTGGGACTTTCAGAACTCGGTACGCATTATTCTCAATAATCAGAATATCAACGCCACAGTACTTTCAGACCGCATTAAAGCAGGCAAAGAAGGACTCACTGACAGCTTCGGCAATGTCATTCTCACCGATCTTAAATACGACCGGCTCTGGCTCTTCATTTGCCAGAAGGGACTGCTTTTGAAAGTACAAAGCAAAGCCGAACTAGAAGAAAAGCTCAAAGAAAACGGAGTTGAACTCAAATAGAATTTGCGCTTACTCTAGAGATTGCGCTCGGTCTCGGCAAACTTGGCCAGCTCAGATTTAGAAGGGCTAACAGCAACCTGGGGCTTACTATTGGCGCGATCAGGCTGACTGAGACCAAAAGCATTAGCCACAATGTATGTTGGACGCGCCCTTGTCTCATCAAGCACTTTAGCCATATAAGCAGCCACCACACCGGTGCAAAAGACCTGAATACCAGAGAATACGCCTAGGCAAGAAACAATAAAGAGCTGACCGCGCAATGCTTCGCCGAGATAACCACCCAAGCCCACCACCAGCAACAGAGCCAACAAAGACAAGGCAAGCAAGGCACCGCCCACTACTGAAATAAAATAGAGAGGGGCAATGCTAAGAGCAAGCAGACCATCGAGGGCTAGGGTAACAAGCTTGCGCAATGTATAGGTAGACTCACCGACTTCTCGAGCGCCTCGGTCGATGGCGATGCCGCATTGCTTGAAGCCCAACCAAGGAATCATGCCGCGTAAAAAACGAGTCTTCTCAGGCAGTTGCTGTAAGGCATTTACAACTTTGCGATCCATCAAGCGAAAATCACCGGTATCCCAGGGAATTTCCACGGTGGAAAGGGCGCCCAGAAGGCGATAAAACCAGTAGGCGGTGAAACGCTTAGCCCATCTATCGCGACGTGTGGATCGTTGGGCATAAACGACGTCGTAGCCCTCCTTCCACTTTTTGATCATGTCGAGGATCAATTCAGGCGGATCTTGCAAATCTGAGTCTATATTGACCACAACCTGACCCGAACTATTGTCTAGACCACAGGTAATTGCTGCCTGCTGTCCAAAGTTGCGTGAAAACTCGAAAAGCTTTACATGATCATGTTCAGCGGCAATTTGCCTAAGTGCATTTGAAGTAGGCGGTCTTGAACCGTCATTGACGAACAAGACTTCATAGGTTGAACCAGTGGGAGCGATTACCGACTCCAGTCGGTCGAGAAGCGCAACCAGGTTGCGCGGATCCTCATTGTAGACCGCCACTATGACTGAAACGTCAACAGCTTGAGTTCTATCAATATTAGTATTGCCAGCCAGGACCACAGATTTACTCTTATTTTGTTTACTACCGGCAAAGCCGGTTTCTCGACCTAACTCTTACACCCGGTTCAGAGGTTGTAAGCAATTGCAGATTGTCTAACAGTTGGGCGTTTGTTTCAACTTGGCAATTCTAATTTTAAATTAGTTGCAATGAGTTAATCCAGTTCCAGCTTCTGGTTATTCCTTCTTTCAAACCGGTTTGCGGGGTCCAGTTTAAATAGCGTTCAGCCCTCTTGATATCCAACACATTGACCGGCACATCCACCGGGCGAGCCGGTGTGTACTTGACTTCAACCTGAGGGCCGACTACTTCCTTAATTACTTCTACAATTTCATTGAGGGTATGGCCTTCACCATGACCGATGTTGAAAATGCGCGGCGAATTTTCTTTGGCTTTGTATTCAGCGCAAGATAAAAGAGCTTTAACAGTGTCGCCTATGTATATATAGTCACGAATTACTTCGCCATCACCCCAGATGGTTATGGGTTGCTTGCGGGCGACATTACCCAAGAAGACCCCAATTGCCCCTTGCTTGGCATTGGGGTTCTGCAACTCTCCATAAGGATTAGATATGCGAGCCACCACATAATCTAGACCATAAAGCTTCTCAAAGAGATGCAAATACTTCTCGATAGAAAGCTTGCTGATGCCGTAAGAACAGATGGGCTCGGTGGGATGGTCTTCTTTAATCGGGCAAACCGTCGGCACACCATATACGGTACCACCGCTTGATATAAAGACAAACTTTTTCACCTTGGTCTTTACACATTCGGTCAGAAGTTGCACAGTATCGGCAATATTTGACCTAATGTCATAAACAGGGTCATCATTTGAAGTCTGAGGAAGGGTGGTGTAGGCCAGATGAAAAACCCAATCCATACCCTTGACGGCTTCTTCCATTTCACCATGATTGCCGATATCACCAGAGAGATACTCAACCTGGGGCAAAGGCGATTGAAACCGACTGGGATAGCGGTCAAAGACCCTGACTTGATGGCCGCTGTCGACAAGAAGTTGAACGAGATTGGTGCCTATAAAGCCGTTCCCGCCAATCACTAAAGCTTTTGCTTTCATTCTTCAATTAATATCCGTTGTTCTAATCTATGGTTTGTCTTAGCTTAGGTCTTGTCTATTTTAGCCGCTATTTTAGCCGCTTAGCCAGCACTTTTGCATAGATTGATTCTATATCATCGACCATATCACCCACAGTTCGCTCAGGCTTGATATTGGCAGCGAACTGCTTGAGCTTGGCAGGGCTATTTAGAAGGACTGCCAGCTGTTTCGAGAGATGTTTGAAATCATTAAGCTTGAAGAGAAGACCATTGACGCCCTCCTGCACAAGTTCAGCCATGCCGCCAAGATCTGTGACAATCAAGGGCGTAGCGGTGGCCAGAGCCGACTGCATCACCAAAGGTGTATTCTCGTACCACCTCGATGGCACCACCAAAACATCAATCTCTTCGAAAATCTCGCCTAGTTTGTCATTGGGGAAAGTGCCGAGAAAATGCACGTGCTCGGCCATCGGTCCACCTTTGTCGACAATTTCCTTGAGCTTGGCAAAATATTCGGGAAACTGCGCAGGATCACCGTAAAGCTTCAACTGCGCCCCGCCAAACTGCTCGGGATAAACCTCGCCCGGCTTGATTTGCAGCTTTTTCTCGTCGGACACCTGAGGCGCAGACAAAGCCAGAAAGGCTTTGAGCAACAAATCGACACCCTTGTGCTCAAAGAAAGTACCGACAAAACCAATACGAAGTATGCTCGAAGGCTTCTTTTGCCTGTGATTAACCAGCCGGCTGGTGTCTATACCAAAACCAACCTTCTCAATCAACTCTTTCTTGATGCCGTTTTCGACAAATATATCGCGCATCAACCCCGTAGGCACAAAAATAGCGTCGAGCTGGTTGGCCAGCCGCCTCAAGACAGAGGGACGCTCAAGAGTAGCCGCCACCGCCGGTGGCGCCTTCAAGGCATTGAAGGCCGTGGAAAGGCAAAAAGCAGCACTATCATAAACGAAGGATGGACTGCCGGAAAGAGCACCGGATAAAGCCGGATAACGAGCTTCTACAGCCTGCATGACTTCTTTGGCAGGGGGAAAAAGTTTGGGAGTATAACAATCTAGACATTTGAGAGCCATCGGGCCGGGACCGCGACAAACCTGACCATCAGGGCGTTTCAGCTGCACGATCGGGCAAACGAACCAAAAGTCGGTGCTGTAAAACACCACCGGCAGATCATGAATTTTAGCCGCTTCAATTATGCTGGCCGAAAGATTTTGGGCATGAACAATTTGCACTAAGTCTGGCTTAAAATCAGAGATCACGCCGCTAAAGTGACTCTTAATGAGCGGGTGATAATACTCATAACTAAATTCGTAGTCTTTCAGGCGAAGCGCCTCAGAGACAATATGGACGGGCACCCCCTCATATTCATACTGATAAGAATCGCCTTGCTGCCCATGCTCTTCTTTTCTTCTGGCATCTAGATCGGGTGGACAAGCCGAAACGACCTTAACGACATAGCCTCGCCGCTGCAATTCTTGCGCAATCTTGAGAGTCAAGACTTCGGTGCCGGCTCTATGCTCTGGAAAAAATTTATGAGAAGTAAGTAAAACTCTTTTCATAAGAGCCTCTATGTTACCAGGATTTTAGAGATGGGAAGAGAGCCACTCTATAATTGTGTGATGCGAATTTGTCTTATCTCGCGAGAGTATCCGCCGGAGACAGGCTTCGGCGGGATTGCTACATTTACCAAGCATCTTGCCCATGGTCTGGCTTTGAACGGCCACGATGTGGAAGTGGTCACTCTCGCCAAAGAACAAGAAAGAACCTATGTCGAAGCCGTTGGCGAGAGCGCCGACGGTGCTAAAAGCATTACCATCCATCGAGTCTTACCTTACAACTTTCATACCGGCTTAGATTGCGTCAACATGGCTATGCCCTATAGCCGTTATCTCATTTGCACATCAACGGCACTCTGGCGCAAATTTGCCGAAAGACACGCTTTTAAGCCCTTCGATGCCGTCGACACACCCGAACTTCTAGCCGAGGGCATTTATCCGGCTCTGACCAAGGTTGCCCCCATGGTGGTCAGACTCTACACACCCCATTCAAAATTCATTGCCGAAAAATTGCACAATGTTCGCCCGTCTTTCGACCATCAGTTTGTAGCCATGGTCGAGAGAGTGGCTATGCTCTCCTGCGATGTGCTTACTTCACCCTCAGACGACTTAGCCGAATTTGTGGCGAACGACCTGGGCATCAGGCAAGAATCAATTTGCATCGTGCGCAACCCTATCAATACCGACGTGTTTTCCCCGGAAGGGGAAACAGCACTGCCGCGCCCAGCCGGCGGCAAATTGAGAGTGCTTTTCGTAGGCAGACTGGAAGAGCGTAAAGGCATCAACTATCTGGTCGAAGCCATTCCCGAAGTAATTAAGGAATTTCCCGAAGTGGAATTTGTCATCATCGGTGATGATACAAATACAGCCCAGGGTCAGACTTCGGTATTGAAGGGCTTGAAAGAGACCTTAACCCAAACGCGCACCCTCGACAAAGTTACTTTCATAGACCGAGTGCCGCTCGACTCACTGCCTAGCTATTATCGCAGCGCCGACATTTGCATTGTGCCCTCGGTCTACGACAACTCCCCTTATACCTGCCTTGAGTCTATGTCTTGCGGCAGAGCCGTGATCGGCACCTCGGCCGGAGGCACAAAAGAATACATGATCCATCAAGAATCGGGATTGATTATTCCGGCCAGAGATGCCGCCGCCATCAAGGAAGCGCTTTTGACCCTCCTGAAAAACCCGCAAGAGAGAGAGAGATTATCCCGGGGAGCGAGAAAAAGAGCAGTAGAAAAATTCGATCGCTGCGAAATCGCCAGACAAACTGCCGAACTATACAAATTGGCCCTAGCTAATCATCGCGATCAGACCGATCTAAAACAGCTCTACAGACACCAGTATCAACAGGCGCTTGCCGACGCGGAAGTTTTTCTCAATGCCATGGACCGCATGCTCTACGACATGCTCTTCCAGTATTCATATCGCTTTAGAATCAACCACTGGTGGCGGCATCTCAAGGCCCGTCCGCGTTTCTTTCTTTGCAAGTTCTTGTTGAAAGCGCTTAAAATCGCTCATTTACCACTAGGTAAGAAGGCGGCCACAAGCTCACCGCTCATTCGCAAGCTGGAAGACAAGATTCAAGAAGCGGATCGCCTTGCCCAGAGTAGTAGAAATGGCGACTTTTAAAAAAGAGAGTGACGAGAAGACTAACGATCTCACTCAACGCTTGGAGTTCTTCGGCGAGTTCCTGGTTTTTACTATCGCAGCCCTTCTGGTCCTTCTCTGGTTTAATTTCGGCACCAATCATGTCAATGCTTTTTCTGCTGCCGACGCCTCAGAATATTTGCGTTACGCCACAGCCCTCAGTCAAGTCAATTGGCTCAACCCAAGCTTCGCCCCAGAAGCCTTCAAAGAATTCATCATCACCGGTCCCACTTTTCCTCTGGTTCTTGTAGCCTTCAACTGGCTCACCACTTTTAGTTCATTCGACCCAGCCAATTACACGACACCCCTCGTCTTACAATCGCTGGTTTCGGCTCTGACCACGGGCTTTATCTATATCACGGCCCGCAAACTCTACAATCAGACCATAGGCCGACTGGCCGCGCTAATGTCGCTCTTTTATCCGGCTTTCATAGTCAATAGCGGCCGCCTCTATAGCGAAGTTTTCGCTACTTTTCTTGAATGTGCCTGTTTCGCTCTCTTTGCGGCTTTACCGCGGTCTGCCAGAAAAAAATATATTTTTCTGGCAATCTTGGCTGCCACCCTGGTGGCTTTGCAACTCACCCGCTCATCCATGCTGCTTTTCACCGCTGCCAGCATGTTTTTTGTCTTACTTGCCGATTTCGACAAAGCTGATCTCAAAGGCTCGCTAAAGGAAATCAGCAAAAGCTTGCTGGCCTTTCTTTTGGGCGCCTCTGCCTTGCTTGCGCCCTGGCTTTTATATGAAAAAACTGTCTATAACAAACTCAGCCTAGTTGTAGACCGAGTCGGTCACTATAACTTATTCATCGGCACCAATGCCGAGATTCAAGGCTTCCTTTCATATCCTTATCCAGACGGTCACGGCATCGAAAAGAAGTCTTTTCTAGAGCTTATCGAAAGCGCCCGCAAGAAAAGCCCAAACGGATTTATGCGCCTGATGCTGGACAAACCGGCCCGTCTCTACAAGTTTCCCTGGAACGACTATCGCGCGCCCATCGGTCCAATTGATTTCCATTGGCAGGTTCTTTATCATCAAATTGTTATTGCCGGGGCTATGCTTGGATTAGCCATGGCTCTCGGTTTTGCTCTCAAGAGCGAGCTTGAAGGAAAGAAACAATTATTGGGCAGGCTTTATCTGCTCTCGGGCTTTGCCCTCAACCTACCTTACTTGCTATTTATCACGGTCCCCCGCTATAACCTTGCCGCCATGCCGGTTCTACTTATTTTTGCCGCAGCCGGCTTTTACATAATTGGCTGTCTAATCAAGACTGACAAGGCAATTTGGGCGAAAGTTTGCGCGGGGGCTTGGCTCTTTCTTTTTCTTTATTTGAGAGACGACTTTAGCTCAATATCGGCAGCCCTCGCGCCCTTCTCGTTTTATATAGTGCAAGGTAATGATCTGCTTAGCAAGGGACTTATCTCTACCGCGGCCGCTCTCACTTCTTATATTGCCATGGCTAAGTGCCTGCCGCTCTTTCTCAAGAACCAATATAAAGGCTTCGCCCTAATTCCTCTAATCGGCAGCGGTCTGGCAGTCTGCCTGCTTACAGCCTTGCCGCAGAGAGCAAATGGACGCATCGGTGAAAATCTGATCAAATTCCAAGGTGGCACTATTAGTAATACCATTGTCGCTCCAGCTGAAATCATCCAGAAACAAGGACGCAACTGCTATCTTTTCATCGATAGCGATCAGGGTCAGGTCTTGCGCAATGCCACCCATATAAAGATAAACGGAGTTGAATGCCGCGGGCCCTTCATACCGGGCTTGGCTGCAGTTGATAATTGGTACTATCTTAAGTCTAGAAAAGACAATTCAGCCTATCTTGAATGTACCTATATCTTTGACTGCATGACCCAAGCAAGCGGCATGAGCAATCTCGACATCAGACAATGGTATATGCTGCCCCTGCCGCCGGCTCTAGTTGCCGACGCACCGGTGCAAGACGGCAAGCTCAAGTTTAAGGTAGACATAGAAAGCAGCGAGAGCTTCACTATTTTTGCAGAAAAAATCGGCAGCGACAAAAGCAAACAGAGCTTTGCCAATAAACCAAGCTTGAATATCTATAGCTGGGAAAAAGCCTTTTATGGGGTGGAAAACGATCGAGGCTTGACCGATAGTCGCTTTGATACAAAACTGCCGGTCAAGAGCAAAGAAAAGCAAGCGTCTATCAAGCTGCAAAACCAAGATCTGCCTCTCACTGAGACAGATTTGAACTTGCACATAGTTGCCGGACCACCTTCTCAAAGTTTGGACAAGAACGCTATTGCAGACGCTCTAATAGACGAGTTTCAAGAAAAAATAGAAAGCAGCGGTCCCAAAGAAGTTTTGCTGCAATTTGACCCCGCCGAAAAGAGCGCTAAGTCGCCGACCCGTTTGGATGAGACTTATAAGCTATTGGAATTGGAGATAAGCAAGGCCGGTTCCGCACCATACAAAGTGGCAACAGCCCAGATTATTTTCGAGCAGAAAGATGGTCGAACCCTGACCATGGACCTTCCTTATTTCAGAAAACCTGCTAACCATCTCTGCCTTGGTATACCGCTGCCGGTTTCGGTTCTAGCCAGGGAGACCAAGCTTGTGACGGTCAGATTAATTAGCGATGAAGACTGCCGCCTTCGCCTTGCTCTCAAAGAACTGTGCGGGCACCCACTAGGTTCAGGTTATGAAATTTATTAAGAGCCCCATCTTGCACATTCTTTTGCTGACAGCTCTAACCTGGCTGGTCTTCAACCGCACTCTCGGCAGCTATTTCTTGGCCGACGATTTCGGTGAAGTGGCTTATATTTCGCGCATAAAAGACGGAGGCGAAATTGCTCTAATTTGGGCCAACTTTGCCGGCAACTATATGCAAATACCAAGCATGGCAGTCTGGCGTCCCTGGCTCTTGATCAGCCTCTTGTCCGATTATCTGATCTGGGGAGCCAATCCTTTCGGATTCTATCTCACCAATCTCTTGAGCTACAACCTCTGCATCATTCTCTACTATTTCTTCCTGCGCAAATTGACCGCTTCTTTCACTGCACTGCGCTCAGGTCTTACCTCTTTGCTTTGCGCCGCCCTTTTTGCCGTTTCACCGCTGCACTGCGAGAGCATCTCTTGGGTAGTAGGACGAGTGGATATAGTTTCGGCGGTCTTTTACCTGAGCGCACTCAATTTGCTATTTGCCGCAGCGGCTCGCTTTGACGATAGTGAGCCTAAGAAATATCGCACCAGTATGGCGTTCTGCCTGCTCTCTTTCGTTATCGCCATGTGGACCAAAGAAATGCCCATTGGGCTGCCGGTTCTTGCCCCGGTTCTTTTCTATCTCTTCAAGCCGGGAGACAAGCCGGGCTGGCGGGATGTAATGCGTTTCTGCCTGCCTCTCTGGACCACCACTGTGGTCTATTTCATTGGTCGCTATCTTGCTCTCAAGACTATCTTAGGAGGCTATGTACAAGGTATCGGCGACGCCCAAGCAGCGCAAGCCTTGAGCCGCTGGCTCGACCTGGACACATTGAAGAGACTCTTTTATCCCTTTGCTTTCCAGATATTCGGCAGCGATCATCTCTACCATAAAATCTTCACGGTTCTATTTGCGATACTACTGACAGTGGCTATCCTGAGACTAACCGCCTTTCGTCCGCCGCTCAGGTTATTGATCTTTCTTCCAATCTGGATCTTAAGCACTCTTTTGCCGATCTATAAACTCTGGGGTCTGGGCTATGAATTAGAGGGCGCCCGTTTCTGCTACTTCCTCACCTTGCCCCTCTGCGCCCTACCGCTTATCTTGCTGGCACCGGTTAAAGACCAGACAAGCGGCATTTCTAGATCTATGCAGGCGATGACAGTTTTGCCGGTTTTGAACGCTCTGACGAGCCTCACTCTTATCATCATGTTCGCGATTCTTTTAAAAGCCGCCCAACTCTCAAACCTGGCTTGGGTGCAAACCGGCAAAGAAGTAAGAGAATTCTGCCAAAAATCACGCGCTCTCTCTAATGCCGTTATTCTGGGTATTCCCAAAAGACGGGGCGGCGCCCATATGATCTTGAACAGCATCACCTTCGCCGTCGTCAACTCGCCGCCTTTCGCTACCGCAAAGAAAGCTTCGGCACTAGACCGCGTTTATTTATTCGACCCGGTTATCTTTGGCAATGACTGGTATCTCAATACTGCCCGCCTGCGCAAACTTTTGAAAGAAAACCCCGACTGCAGCATCAAGGTCTGGAACGGCACAAGCAGAGACTTTATCGAGCTTAAGCAAGCAGCGCAATTGCAAACAGCACAGCCCGACCTATCTCTACTGAACAAAGCCAGATTGAAAGGCGAGCTAAGAGCACGAACAACTCAAGACGGTCTCTTACTAGAAGACATCAAGCCTGGCGATGCCCTCGTCTTTGACGATCTCGCCTTGGAGCCGCTCAAACCAGGACGCGACACCCTCAGGCTGAAACTTAAGCGCCAAGGACAAACCGACAAGAGCTTCCGGGGCGCCAAGCTGAAGGTGAGGCTGTCAGATGGCGATGACCAAGCAGGCATATTGAATCAATACGAAGTAGAAGCCGACGCCGCCGAAGAAGTCATTCTGCCTTTGGGGGAAAACTGGCGCTTCTTCGCCGTACCTAAGATCTCCCGCCTGATTTTGGAACTGCCTGCCGGGGTAGACTTACTCTTGCAAGATGCCGCTCTGATTGACGAAGAAACAATCAGACCCACCCTCACTGTGCAAAACCTGAAAGTGGACGAGCGGGGCGTTTACTCTCGCGGTAAAGAGCCGGTAAAGCTAAAAGTAAATACCGAAAAGCTACGCAGCCAACCAACTGGTCTAGTTCTTGAAATCACCAGACCCAATTCATTCTTTCAGAATATGGAGCAAGGCCGATTGGACCTGTCGGAAACCATAGATATCAGTGGCAAAGAAGAGATTGAAATTGCCCCGGAAAAGCTTGAAACCGGCGTCTACCAGGAAGTCCGGGTCAGACCCGTCTGCCCGAGAGGCGAGCTGCTCTTACCTTCAGCTCCTGTCAACCTGAGATTAGATTGATCGCCGGGGCACATAATGAGAAAATAGCAAGCGAAAGCGGTGCGTGAAAAATGTCCAAAATACTCTTAGTAGAAGACGACCCACTATTTGCCCAGATGATTGTCGACTATCTCTCGGCTCAGCAGTTTAGAGTAGAACTTACCGACAATGGCAAAGACGCCCAGAATCTTCTCAGAGATTTCCAATACGAAGTAGTGATCCTCGATTGGGGCCTACCCGATATGAGTGGTATCGAAATTCTGCGTGATTTCCGCGGTCGCGGCGGCATAACACCGGTTTTGATGCTCACCGGCAGAGACAAAGTGGAAGAGAAAGAACATGGATTAGACTCCGGCGCGGACGATTATCTCACCAAACCATTCAACATGAGGGAACTGACTGCCAGGGTGAGAGCTCTGATCAGAAGGACAGGACCCAGCCCCACGGGTATTCTCACCGCCGGTGCCATAGCCCTCAACCCCACCACCCATGTGGTCACCAAAAATGGGGAAGAAGTGCGTCTATTGCCGAAAGAATTTTCCCTATTGGAATACTTGATGCGCCACCCCAACCAGGTTTTCACAGCCGAGATGCTGCTCGACCGAGTCTGGAATTCTGAATCGGATGCCGGTACAGAGGCTGTAAGGACTTGTCTGAAGCGGCTACGCAAGAAAATCGACGACGATAATGCCGAAGAGTCTCTCATTCAGACTCTGCACGGCGTGGGCTATAAAATCAATCCTAAATATATCAATTAAGCGACAGGCAGCTTGAACCAGAATGTACTGCCGGCGCCTTCTTGGCTCTCGACGCCGATTTTGCCGCCATGCTGCTCTATGATGGTGCGGCATATAGCCAGACCTAAACCAGTGCCACCTTTTCTGGTGGCATCACTCTTACGCACTTGCTTGAAGCGCTCAAAGATTACCGACTGCGCCTCGACTGGTATACCGCGTCCTCGATCGAGCACCTTAAAGATGGCTTGACTGCCTTGCCTGACTACAGAAACAGTAATGGTTGAATAGTCGGGAGAAAACTTGATGGCGTTGGAAAGCAAGTTGACCAACACTTGAATTATCTTGTCGGCATCAGCCTTTACCGATAATGGACTGCCCAAAACCTCGATTTCGATGCCCCTGCTATCGGCAAGACTGCGCACCGAGTTGACTGAAGCTTCAACCAGAGGAGCAACCTCGAGATTCTGAATACTCAGTTTGACCGCCCCGGATTGAAGACGATCAAGATCCAAGAGCTGTTGAATCAAACGCATCAAGCGCCCGACTTCCGCCTCCAGCAGGTTCACCTTCTTACTGCCGGCTTCATTCAGGTTGCCATAAATACCGTCTGCCACCAGCTCAAAAAAGGCTTGTATAGAATTGAGCGGCGTGCGCAGATCATGGCTCACCATCGAGAGAAACTCTTGTTTTAAGCGCTCGACTTCGCGTCTTTGCGTGATATCGACCATGATGGCAAGTACTTTCTCACCATCGGGTGTTTCAATGTTGCGCAGTCCCAATTCTACCGGCACTGAATTGCCGTCTTTACTTATGGCATCGGTCTCACACCACACTTTCTCGTCTTCGCCATCGGGCATTTTCACAGGCTTACCAGAGGCATCGGTGAGATAGACAAGGTCACGCACATTCTTCTTCACCGGCGAGTCTACATAACCGAGCATATTAGAAAGAGCCAGGTTGGCCAGCTCCACCTCTCCATCGCGCCTAAGCAAGAGCACGCCGACCGGCAAGCTTTCCAAAAGCAAAACAAAGTTGGCCAGAATAGCTTGTTCTTTGCGCTTAGCTGCTTTCAGTTTGGAAACCATATCTTTAAAGGCACGATCTACCTCAGAGAGTTCGTCGTTGCCTGAAAGCTGCGTAAGAGGCAGATTGGCCCCGTGCCGCCGAATATTATCGAGTAAGACAGCTAATCTATTGGTGATGCCGCGATTAAAATAAAGAGCCAGAAAGAGGGCCAGGGCGATATTAAAGACAATACCGCCCACCAAAACACCCTTAATCAGTTCGCGCTGTTTACGCTGAATAATCGGGCTCTCCCGCTCGATGCGTTCTTCCACCGCCACCAAACCGTCGATATCTCGCACTATCGCCCTGAATGTCGGTTTCACTTTCTTGATATAGGCAAGTGAAGCCACAGCTCCGGCTTCTTTCCACTCCACTCTGATTTTCTGCATTTCCACCCAAGTGTCAAACAAACGCGACTTGACTTGATTCAATTCGTGCTGTTCTTCCGGATGACCGGCAACTAGTTTCTCTATATCGGCGAATTCTTGTCTGAACATGTCGCCAAAACTAGACTTACGAGGTGTGCCATCGGGCTCTTCCCCCGAAATCACTTCGGAAGAATCATAGGCAATAGCAGTGAGAAGAATCTGATGCACCCGGTTGAGATGCTTGCTGAGATCGCGGGCATGGGCCTCACGGGCTCTTTCTTGCTCGGTCTGATCAAGCAAATAATAGAGGGCGCCGACGAAAACCAGCTCAAAGAAGAGCGGCACGGTAACCAATAGCAAGAGTTTGTGAGATATCTTCAAATTCATTTTCTAGATTATTATATTAATCATACGCACTCGAGAATAAATAGGATTAACTCATGCCGATTATGCCGAAGCTAACTGGGCGCAATTTCCTCAAGATACTCCTGCTTTTAGGTACATATACCCTATCGCCGCCCATCCCTCTCCAGGCGCAAAATATGCCTCATATGGCTCAAATGAACGAAGCCATGCAACTTTATCAGAGCAAAAACTACAACCAGGCGCTGGATCGCTTCAAAGCAATTACACAGTCTTACCCGAGACTGGCCATGGCTCACTACTATTTGGCGCTTTGTCATCAGGCAGTCGGTCATATAAGCCAAGCCCAAGGTGAGTATCAACTAGTTATGCAACTCGATAGAGGACAGCTTTACAGTTACGCGGCAGCCGGGGTGAGACAGCTTAGCAATGCCCGCGGTCCAAGCGGCGGTGCGCCCTTTAAACTAGCGCAGAGCGGGCCGGTGGGTCAAGCGCCGACTTCGGCGCCAGGTGGCTCGGAACGGAAAGAAAAAGCAGATAAAGTGATCTACTTCCACTTAGACGGCTGAGTACCTTGCCAATATTTTGCGCCCGTGTTTGACGCAGCTAAAAGAAAAGTTTCAGGTGTAAGGTTCGAAAGAGTGGGAGCGGAAGAAGACAGCTTCCAAGAACTTAGCCAACGTTATGGAGTAAGAAGTTTTCCCCGTATTGCCATTGTGGATAGAAACGGCAATGCCCTCTATTGCGGCAGCCCGCCCAGAGAGGAAGATGCATTGGTGGAGCTGATCGGACAGTACCGCTGATAAAGGAGCAAAAATCAGTCTACGGTCTTCAAACGAAGGGTTACGGCCAAGCCGCCTTCTACACCATTTTCAATACTAACTTTACCGCCGGAAGCTTCGGTGCAAGATTTGACTATGGCTAAACCAAGTCCGACGCCGCCCAAGCTGCGACTACGTGAAGATTCAGGGCGATAGAAAGGCTCGGTCAAGTGTGGCAAAGACTCGGGGCTGACACCCGGTCCTTGATCTTGAATGGTCAGGATGCCCTCTCCTCCATCTTGCCTATAGCTGACGAAAATGAGACTATCAGAACCGGCATAGCGTACGGCATTACGCAAAACATTTGAAATAGCTCTTTCCAGTAGATTACTGTCGCCCAAAACTTGAGACGGCTCTGTAAACTCCAGACGCACTCGCTCGCCGAGTGAAAGACGCTGCACCACAGATTGCACAGATTGCAAAAGATCAAACTTCTTCAAAGTAGGCGTACTACCCTTCAAACCAGCCTTGGAAAAAGCAAGCAATTCGCTGACCAACTGTGTCATCTCGGTTATTTCTTCACGAATATCACCCACCAACTTGCGATCTTCATCACTTAAGTTCTCAGATTCGGCTAGCAGTTCTAAAGCCATCTGCAAGCGAGCAATCGGAGTCCGCAGTTCATGAGAAATATCGCCAAGGAAGCGTTTCTGCCCCGAGACATAACCATCAAGTCGAGCCGCCAGCACATTGACACCTTCGGCCAAACGCCCCAGTTCATCTTTGTGCCGAGACTGCACCCGCACATCGAAGTTACCTTCGGCGATACGCTCTGTGGCTGCTGTAAGTTCGCTGAGGGCGCGTACAAGCTTATAGACGACCGGATACCAGAAAGCTAGCGAGAACAGCAAGACACAGCTAACAATTATCACCGGAATCTTGAGATCAACCAAAAGGCTGCTCTGCCAAATATTATCGCTGGCAGCCAAAAGTACCGCCGGTCGAATTCCCATATCATTCGCAAGAGGCATCCTGGTGCCGATCCAGAAGCGTCCATCCAAACCACCGGCAATAACAAAGCGTCCGCTGCTCAGACCCTTCAGACCCCGGTCTGGAAAACCGCTTCCGACAATAACATCATGTTGACCGGCAAAAAGAGGAGGCAGCGGCGGACCAGGAAAATCCTTAAAATGAGACGGCGGCGAACCGGCGCCAAACGGCTGCAGCTTATGCAATTCGGGCGGAAAGGGATGATGCAGACCGAAGCGGTGCGGAGGCAAAAGCAACTTCACCCGACCGAGAACTGCGGAGGGCGGCTCTGACTTGGCACCACAGACCTGACCGTCTTGATCGAAGATATAGAACTGAACATTATAGATACTGCCGAAGTCTTTCAAGACAGTGTCCCACTGGTTGACAGGCAAACCGCGCAAGCGTCCGGACAGAGCAGCCGCAACCATATCAACTCTCTCACCGAGCGGACTGGCAATGAAAGTATCCCAACCAAAACCGAAAGCCGAATTGAAAAAGAAAAAGCCCAGCCCAAATAAAAGCAACACGTAGATTACTAGGAAATTGAAAACCTTGAGATAAAGGGTGCCGGACTTAAATGCGCTCCTCATGATCCGACTGCATCCTGAGATAAGAGCATATAGCCAGCCGAGCGTACCGTTCTAATGAAGCGGGGATTCTGGGGAGGATCACCCAGTTTCTTGCGTAAGGCTGATATATGCACATCAATTGAACGATCGAAAATATCATAATTGCGGTCTCGTATCTCATTCAATAACTGCTCTCTCGACTTTATACGCCCTTTTGCATTGGCCAGCACCAAAAGCAAGTCATATTCAACCGGGGTCAAAGCCAGCACTTCGCCCTGAAGAGAAACCAGACGGGCTGCCAAATCAAACACGAGAGCACCGACAACCAATTCATCGCGATTTGACTTAGCAGAATCGGACTCCGCTCTGCGAGACTCGGGACGCTGCGCTCTTCTCAAAACAGCCCGCAAGCGAGCGAGCAATTCACGAGGCGAGAAAGTCTTGGGCAAATAGTCGTCTGCACCAATTTCCAATCCAACAATACGATCGGTTTCATCACCAAGGGCGGTGAGCATCAAAACCGGCGTATCACACCGGTCGCGAATACGTTTCAAGACTTCAAAACCATCCATACCGGGCATCATTACATCGAGCACCACAGCGTCGAAGCCGTCTTTCTCAAGCCGCGCCAGCGCTTCTGCACCATCGTTGGCCAAACTAACTGCAAAACCAAACCGCCCCAAATAATCGGCAGTCAGACGACAAAACTTGAGATCGTCATCCACCAGTAAGATTTTGCTAGTTTCGTTTTCAGTCTCCGCCATCATGCTTCAAAATATGCCCCGACAGCCCAAACACAAACCCAAACAGGGTAGGCACCCTAACCACCAGATTGATCACCGGCCAAACAAGTCTCTATAAAGGGTAAATCAAAGCCGGTAAACCACTCTTGCAGGCCATTTCGCAAGCGGCCCGGGCTGTCGCCAAAGCTGTACCAGGCTCGCTTCTATTCTGTTGAGGCAGAACCGCTATGCCTAAATTGACCTTCAATGAGACGTCAGCCGGCAACAAAGGACTGGCTTCAATAACATCACTGACAGCACGGGCCACATTCATAGCTCCTTGGCCGTCGAGACAATAACGCATCAACCCAAAGTTACCTTCGCCGAAATACGCTAGGACATCGTAAGGAGCGCAAAGTCGTTTAAGAGATCTGGCTATCGCTTGTAAATGCGGCAAAGCCGGAACTTGCTCACGGTGACGCACTCGCAAATAGAGTAGTGATAGTGGAGCTTGCGACCCCGCCCGCGGTGCGCACCAGGCTAGCAGAAAAAGACAAAAGCCATCGTATGAGAGCAATTCACATTCATCTTCACGCAAGTGTTCAAGGAGGAGATTAACTCTTTGTCTATCAATCTCCATAGGCTCAGGCAAAGCACTGGAAGTTTTCGACTGACCGGCAAAGACATCAAATGGCACCGCGTAGAGGTCGGCAACCGGTTCCAATTGAGAGTCTAACGGAGTTTGAGGTTTCAGTTCTTCTTTCGGCTCCGGCGCAACCGTTATGGCTTGACTGGTCAGGCAATCTATATTCTCCCCATCTAAGTTATCACTGGTATCTTTGCCGCATTCCGGCTCTAGGCAAAGACTGTCCACTACCGGCAAATTCTGAACGGTGTCGCCTGTGCGCTGATAAAGCGACTCTACCTTGATGCGCCCCTGTATCATAATTATCTCGCTAGTCTCTCTCGTCCATAGCTTCACCTTACTGTCACCTTCCAAGCGATAGAAAGTCCATCGAGGCGGTATCACACCGGAAGCAGGCGAAACGGTCACCATAAAGACCGTTCCCCCCTGGTTGAGCGGGTTAACGAAAGGCAGCTCCACCACTCTAAAGCTACCCTGAACCGGGCGAGAAGCTTCGGTTAGTGCGTACTTCAAGTCTTCAGTCGAAGGCACGCTGTTCATTTTGTTAAGGGTGAGCGTGCCCGACTGCCTGGAGTTAAAAGCATCGGCTAAAGGCATAGAAAGTCCCTGAAATTGGCTGACATACCAATTTCAGCAAGATGCTGTTAAGCAAATATGTTGCTCACAGCCCTTTTTTAAAGCTTTTGTAAAGGCGTTGGCTTAATTGGCTGCGCCGGCGGCAGGAGCCGGGCTCGGAGCCGGTGCAGTGGTGCCGGCGGACGGAGCCTGAGGAGCTGGAACCTTCGGTTGCACCTTCTTCTTCGGCTTAGGCTTGGGAGCCAGTTTCTTCTTGCAGTCTTTAATCATGGCATTGAGTGACTTGGAACGCTCTGGATCTTTAGCTTCGGGCATGCGCGAGCATTCTTGCAAAGCTTTGAGAGCTTCGCGATATGAGCCCTTTTTGTAATAGGTCTCAGCCAGACCGATTTTAGGGGAATAAGCCTTGCCATCTATTTTGATAGCCTCTTTGAAAGCGCGCTCAGCCTCTTTATAGTTCTTGAGAAACTCCAACTGGGTGCCGCCCAAGTTATTCCAGAGCATCAGCTCTTTAGGGCAATACTTGAGAGCCTCGTTATAAACTTCGACTGCCTGTTTGGGTCCATCCACAGCCTGGGTGACTAAGGCAAGCTCGGTCCAGGGTTCAGGATTTGCCGGGCTTATCTTAGTGGCTTTGCGGAAGAGCGGCTTGGCCTTGGCAAGGTCATTCTGCTCTTCGTACAAGAGCCCTAGATAGTAAGGACAATGATCATCATTGGGGTCTAGCTGCATTGCCTTCTCAAACTCAGGTATGGCGGCTTTGGCATTGCCTGTTTTCTGATGAGCCATGGCCATCAAAAAATGATAAAAGCTGTCCCCTGGGTAAATCTTGATGGCCCTGTCCAAAATAGGCATGGCCTCTTTCCACTTTTCTTGCTGAGTAAGCGGATAGGCTTGTTTAATGACCAGGTTCCAAGATTTTTCCCAGTCGGCACGGCTACCCCGACCGGGAAACTTCTCCCAACGGTCGGCCTGCGCCGGCAGAGCCAGACTCAGGGTGAGGGCAAGCATATTGAAGGATACCAGGGCAAGTTTCAGGCCTTTAGCTAGTCTCAAGGTCGCCTCCGAAAATTAAGAGCAGTTAGGAAATAACCTTAAGTATAAACAAAAAGGCGATTGTGGTCTCTTTTGCCGAAAACTAAATCTGAAACTTTGACGTGCTTACTTTCTGGCAGCCAGCTCGGTCTGAAAAGCCGGGTTGGCTGTGGTCTCCTCGCCCAAGAAGCGAGCCAAGAGCTTCAAACCAGCCAGTCCGCTCTTTTCTGGGTGGAACTGACAACCGAGAATATTCTCAGAGCCGACCACGGCGGTAACTTCGAAACCATCATAATCGCAATAGGCGAGGCGGTGCTCGGGCTTGGCAGTCTCGGCGGCAAATGAATGAACGAAATAGCCCCAGAAATTATCACCAAGGGCAGTGGCAATAGCACCGTCTTTAGCCGCCCCATAAAGAAGGCGGTTCCAGCCGATATGAGGAATGCGTCTCAAGCTGCCATCGGCTTTACGATCGGGTATCTGCTTGACCATACCAGGCAAAATACCGAGACCTTCATGAAAGCCGAACTCTTCAGTCGACTGAAAGAACATCTGCATGCCCAGGCAAATACCCAACAAGGGCTTGCCGCTGCGGGCATAACGGCGCAAAGGCTCGACAAGACCGCGCCCGGAAAGTTCTTGCATGCCGTCGGGGAAGGCACCCACCCCCGGCAGAATCAGATACTGCGCCCCTTCAATAACGTCGGCATCAGCCGAAAGCAGGGCTTCGGCGCCGCAAAACTCTAAAGCGCGGGAGACGCTGAAGACATTGCCCATGCCATAATCAACAATGACTACTTGTTTTTTCATAATCTCTCAACACCATATTGCGTTCACGACAAGCGGACCTAATCTGAGGCAAGCTCAATTGCCCATAATGCAAAACTGTCGCCATAGCCACCGCATTGGCATGACCTTTCTCCACGGCTTCAAAAAGATGATCGAGGTTGCCCATGCCACCACTGGCAATGACAGGCACATTGACTAATTCCGATATGGCAGTGAGCAGTGGAATATCAAAACCCTTCTTGGTGCCTTCCTTATCAACCGAAGTGAGCAAGACTTCACCAGCACCAAGCCTAACAGCCTCGCGCACCCATTCCACCACATCCAGACCGGTCTTCTCGCGGCCGTTATCGGTATAAGCTTCCCACTTGCCTGGGGAGGCTTGCTTTGCTTCCACCGAAAGAACCATACACTGCGATCCGAAGCGACGGCTAACTTCGCTAATCAGACCAGGATTTTTTACAGCCGCGGTGTTAATCGCCACTTTGTCCGCGCCCGATGCCAGCAAATGGCGCACATCTTCGACACTGCGCACGCCACCACCGACGGTGAGAGGCACGAAAATATCCTTAGCGGTACGCCTCACTATATCGGTGAGGTTATTGCGCCCATACAGGCTGGCCACAGAATCTATATAAATTAGCTCGTCGGCGCCGTCCAGATAGTATTTCTGCGAGAAAGCCTGGGGGTCGCCCATGACGCGCAACCCCTCAAGATGTACTCCCTTGATGAGATTCTCACCCTTAATATCTAATCTGGCTATCAGTCTGATCATTGCTCTAGCGACCAATCCCTAACTGACTTGGTGCCGCAAGGTCCAAACGCCATTTTTGTACTGCCACAAGTGAGGCGAACGGAACTTATCGGCTAAAGCCATGAAATAAGGACGAGTCATCTGCCATTCTTCAAAGCGCTTAGAGGCTTCGGGGAACTCTTTTTCGGGAATGCTCAGATACTTGAAGATATCTTCTTCGAAGCGCTCGGGATACTCGCCATCGAAACGCTTGACCAGAGCCACACCTTCATCGCGGGTGATGTCTTTGGAGCGAATTTCTTGGGCCGCATCATAGGTAGCACGACCGATGCCAAACTTGATATAGGTGGTGTAGTAGTGATAATCGTCTATCTTGTCGTCGATGCTGTTGTATTTACTATAGGTACCAGGGGTGCGCTCGGGCGAAGCTTCAAAACCGCCGTGTTCAACAGCATAGTAGTAGCAGCTTTGCGGATGCCACTTCAGATAATAGCCAAGATAATGCACCTCAATACCCAACTTTTCGACCACAGCCGGGTCAGAAGGCAAATAGGGCTGCAGATCTGATTCGTCGATGCCATAGTCTTCGATTAGCTCGGAAACAGCAGTGCCGGCGATGTGAATCTTTGACTTATCGGTGGCGGTGAAATAAGACCAGTCACGTTTTGCAGACTCGGTATCGCCGATGGGGTTACCATACTCGGCCTCATTCTCACCATAAAAAATGAGCGGAATATTGAATAGCGCAGCCATGCGTGGTGCCAGATTCTTCTGACCGATTATAAAAGGCTGAAAGGGGTGAAAAATATTCTCGACGGCCAGCCTGGTCAAGAGACGATGCACGCGGCCATTGGGGGTGCAAAGATAATTGTCGAAGCCGGCATGAATCCAGCTCTGCAAATTGCGCCAACCCCAAGGCGTATAAAGGTGAGGCGCCCAGGTGACAGTGAGAGGATGCATACCATAGACGGTCTTGAGTATATGTGCCGCATAGAAACTGTCCTTACCGCCCGAGCCGGGTACCAAGCAGTCATAACTGCCATCATTCTTACGATAGCGGTCGCAAAGCTCACGCAATTCCAAATCACGCTGGTTCCAATCTATACCCTGATGCTTGCGCTCACCAAAACGACAGGCATCGCAAACACCGTCTTCATCAAAAAAGATAGTCGTCTTCTTTGAATCGGCAGTATGGTTGTACTCCACCGCCGAATTGGGCCTCTGGTTTGAAATGACGCATTTCTTGCAGAACTTAACTTCCGACGGCAGACCATATTTGACTCTTTCCCGATCAGGAACATCACTTTGGAAACCAGCCAGTTCTGCACTTGTAAGACCCAGAGCCATAGACTACCTCTGCTCGATAATTAGCCACAACCGGCATAGAATAGCCTGTTTAATCTGATTTCGCTTGAAAAGCAGCTAAGTCTTGCTCTTAATTTTTCGGCTTCAGTTCTTGACGTAGAGGCTCTGCGCCCTCTTGAAATCTTCCATGCGCCCTACATCGAGCCACTCTTCTCTGACTGGAAACGCCGCTGTTTTTGCCTTTGAAGCAATGAGACGGTTGAAGAGGTCGGGCATATCCAGGTTTTCATGACGGCCGATATGCTCCAGCACCTCGGGCTCCATCACGTAAACACCAGCGTTTACAAAATATTCAGTGATTGGCTTTTCTTCAATCCCTCTAATAATGTGTCCGTCCAAATTGACCACACCAAAGGGTATCTGGGTGCTTTGCTTGTGCACACACATAGTGGCCGCCGCCCCCTGCTCTTGATGAAAATGCAGAAGCTGTCTGAAATTTATCTTGGTGAGCAGATCAGCATTCATAACAAAAAAGCTCTCATCAAGACGCTCCTTCACTAGAGCCAGAGCCCCGGCAGTGCCCAAGGGAGCTTCTTCGTGAAAATAATCAATCTCCACGCCTGCACCAAGACTAGAGCCATCGCCGAAGTAATCGACAATCATCTCGCCGCGATAATGCAAAATCATGGAAAAGCGGCTGAACCCGCAGTCTATAAAGCCCCTGACAATATGTTCAAGTATAGGTTTATCTCCCACCTTGAGCATGGGCTTGGGACAGTCATCAGTGAGGGGACTAAGCCTCTTGCCCAATCCGCCCGCCATGAGTACCACCCTGGTCTGGAACTGAACTTCAGCCACCAGGTCTTTCAAGAAGCGCACGCCGACAAGTTTGCCGACTTCGTTCACGACAGGAATCTGCAATACTTCGGTGCTGCGCATCTGCTTCAAAATTTCGCGATGCGACTGATTTGCGCGAGCCACGGTCGGCTTGGCATTCATAATGCGAGAAACCGGCTCATCTAGAGCTATTCCTGCTAATATTCCGCGCCTAACATCGCCGTCGGTGACAGTACCGACCAAGATATTGCCTTCTTTAGCCACTAGGGCTATCTGCACCGAGCCCTTATCGATTATGCGAATTGCTTCGATGATGGGCGTCTCGGGAGCGACTAGAATTTCTTCAAAGCGCATAGAGACAAGACTCATGACATGGGAATTTGCCTATATTAACTGCTTTTGCTGCAATCGATGGGGCACAGGTTCTAAGATATGTCTCATTGATAGACGTCTTTTTTATGGAGCAAGAGTTGCAAGCGGCAGTAGTGGGCTTAGGGTCAATCGGCGAACTCCACGCCCGGATTCTGATTGACCTTGGTTACAAAGTACAGATAGTGACATCTAGGAAAGACGCCGGGTCTTTAGAGAACCTGGTGGAAATCTTTGAAAGTCTAGACGAGACAGGCTCTAAAGAGTCAAAGAAACTCGACATCAAAGCCCTCGACTATATAGTTATCGCCAACGAGACCAGCCGGCATCGCCATACGTTGGAAAAGCTTGCTGAGCTCGGTTTCAAGGGCAAAGTTCTGGTGGAAAAGCCGCTTTATACAAGCGCTACTGCCGAGAGTCAGGCTAGTTCAAGCCCATACCCTTTTACAGTCTTTGTGGGCTATAACCTCCGCTACCATCCGGTCATCGAAAGATTTAAGGAAGAAGACAAAAGGGATGAAGACCGCATTATTTCAGCCCACTGCTATGTCGGTCAAAATCTCAACACTTGGCGCAAGGGGCGACCTATACAAGATTGCTATTCGGTCTCAAAAGCCATGGGCGGCGGGGTCTTGCGCGACCTTTCCCATGAATTAGACCTGGCCCTTTATTTGTTTGGGCAAGCACAAAAAATCAAGGCTTTGGGTGGGCGTTTCGCCGAGCTTACCAAAGACAGCGATGATGTCTTCGCCTTACTCTTAAAGACCGAAAACTGCCCAATTGTTTCGATGCAAATGAACTATATCGATCACATAGCGCAGCGTACCATAACTGTCAATCGAGAAAAGAGCACTTATATTTTGAATGTCAAAGAAGGCATTTTCAACAAGAACGGTGCCATCGAAAAATTCGATGTGGCTAGAGAAGACACCTATCGAAAAATGCACCAAGACATACTCGCCAAGGGCGAAAAGGCGGCCACCTTACAAGATGGGCTCACCGTCATGCAAATGATCAGCGATGCAGAGAAAAATAGCGAAAGCTGACGACAAAGCAAAAGCTATTCTATAGGAGCACTAAAGAAGTGGAAGCGCCAGTGAAAAAGAAAAGACTCTGCAGTATTTGCGCCCGCGGCGGCTCAAAAGGCGTGCCCGGAAAAAATTGGCGTCCACTTCTAGGCAAACCGCTAATCTTGCACTCAATCGAACAAGCGCGCCAAACCAAGCTCTTTGATGCCCTTTGTGTCAGCTCCGATTCGCCCGAAGTTTTGAATATAGCAAGAGAAGCCGGTGTAGAAGTGGTGGTGGACCGCCCGAAAGAAATGGCCACCGATAATGCCGGCAAATTAGATGTTATCGTGCACGCCCTTAAATGCGCCGAGTCCCAATTAGGCATCATATTTGATACCGCAGTCGATCTCGACGCCACCGCTCCGGTGCGCCTGCCTGCCGATATAGAACTGGCCGTGGCAATTTTAGAGGGCAGCGGTGCCAGCAACTTGATTACAGCCTGCAAAGCGAGACGCTCGCCTTACTTCAATCTAGTCGAACTAAAAGACGGCAAAATCGATCTAGCCAAAAGAATGACCGGACAAAAAGTGGTCCGCCGCCAGGACGCACCGCCCTGCTTTGATATGAATGCCTCTATTTATGTCTGGCAACGCGATATCTTGCTGAAAGAGCCTTCTGTCTTTTACGACGATACAAGACTGATGGTCATGCCCGAATTGCGCTCTCATGATATTGACTGCGAATTCGACTGGTTCATCGTCGAACAAATTTTGCAAAGCCAAGACTATAGAAAGGAAGCCAGCTATGACGCAGTCGATTAGAGATATGAGCGCCTGTTTCAGCCTCAAGGACAAGGTGGCGATAGTCACCGGCGGAGGCGGCATACTAGGCAGACATTTTGCCGCCGGACTGGCTCAGCACGGCGCCACAGTTGTGGCTGCCGATCTCAACCTGGCCAATGCCGAAGCCACCGTCGCCGCCATCGAAGAGAGCTTTCAAATCAAGACCTATGCCATGGCTCTAGACTTGACCAACGAAGACTCTGTCAAAGAAGTAGTGGCGAAAACCAGAGAAAAATTCGGCAAGATAGATATTTTGCACAATAATGCCGCCTCCAAATCAAGCAGTCTAGTCAAGTTCTTCGATACGGTTGAAGAGTTCGACATGGAAATATGGCAAGAAGTAATGAGAGTGAATGTGGACGGCATGTTTCTCATGGCCAGACAAACCGGCAAGATAATGTGCAGCCAGACTGCCGGAGGCTCGATTATCCAGACTGCCTCTATATACGGTATCATGGCGCCCGACCAACGCATCTATCAAGGCTCGGAGTATATGGGCATACCAATCAATACTCCAGCGGTTTATTCGGTGTCGAAAGCAGCAGTAGTGGGACTGACAAAGTATTTGAGCACATACTGGGCTAAGAACAAAGTAAGGGTGAATACCATCACCCCCGGTGGTGTATCAAGCGGTCAGAACGGTGTTTTCCAAGACCTCTATTCCAATCGGGTGCCTTTGGGGCGTATGGCGGAAGCCCATGAAATGGTGGGTGCACTGGTCTTTCTCGCCAGCGATGCGGCAAGCTACATAACCGGTCAGAACCTCGTCATAGACGGCGGACTTTCGGTTTGGTAAGACTAAGATAATTAGAAAAGCCTGCAGTCGACTATTAACTAATCAAAACTGACGCCCTTCTCAGATAAAGCAGTTTTGACTATGCCGACATTGAGAAAACCCATAACATCCATAAGATCGAATCTGACATTGAACTCGCGCTCTAATTCGACCACCAGATTGACTGTTCCCAAAGAGTCCCATTTCGGCACGGCATCCGGCGAGAGGGCGTCATTGACTTCGTCCTTCGGCACACCAAAAAGAGAGGAAAAGACGTTATACAGTTTCTCTTGATTGCTCATCACCCTTCACCTTTACTTTGATCCAATCTGGCTTGAGCACTGCTGCCGGCAAGCCCAACTCATACAAATACTCTCCCTGTGGTGACTCGACCGCCTGCATGCCTAAACGCAGAAACAGATCAGCCACCATAGCATTTTTCTCGGTAGGAATATATTGCGCCCTGATTCGCTGGAAAGCTCGCCCTGTAGCCAATTCTACAAAAGCGGACCAGAGAGACTCTTCCACCCCTCGACCAATAACTCGACAACTCAAGAGAAAAGAATCAACCAAAAGGGTGCCTGGCTCTTGCTCGACGCCGATAATTAGTCCGACTATACCCTGCGAACCAAAGCGATCGACCAGCTCGACAGTCAATAAGATATTCCGCTCACTCTTGATCAAATCGCGCACCACCGCCTCACTATGACGTCTGGTGGTGACATTAAACTGATTAGTCTTACCAAGCATTTGCACAACGCGCTGCAAACTGGCGGCACTGACTGCCTCAATAATGGCTTCCATAGAAAGAGAAGCAAGAAACTCCTCTATATTGGCGGCACCGACATCAATTGAGCGAGCTGCCTGCAGAGAATAAAGCTCGGTGCGCTGACTGTCTTCAGCCGAAACTCGGTAAGCATCGAAAAGAGCCGAACCTCTGAGCGCCGTCAAAATAGAATAAGGATCACCGCCATTTTCGAGCACCTGCACCTGGGGCAAATAATGCTTTACCTCTTCTCTTTCTAAATGATTATCATCAAGAAATACAAAAGAATCCAGTCCCAAGTTGAGCTCCGAGGCTATGGCTTGAATATTCTGATGCTTCGGATTCCAGTCTATTTTGTGCACCACAAAGTCTTCCCAGCGCAAGACCATATCAGGCAAAGTCTCGAAGGCCTTTTGCACAGGCTCAATATTATTCTTCGAGACTAGAGCCAACAAAACACCGCTTTCTTTCAGACGCTTAGCCAAACTCTGAATGCGTCTAAAGACATTGCCCGGATAATCGCGGCCGACTTTCAAACCGCTCATCCCATCATCACCGATGGTACCACCCCAAAGGGTGTTGTCTAAATCCAACAGCAAGACTTTAGCGCGAGGCTGAAAAATCGGTCGAAACAGACGAGCCAACTCTAAAGAAAAGGAGGTAACGAAATTGGCACTGAGCGGCTGCCTGGCAAAGAGATCGAGGCGCTCGTCAAAGCAAGCCTTTCCCTCTCGGGCGCACCAAGCGGCGAAATCAAAGACATTGATCTGGGCATCGACGGCGGCAATTTCCATCAAAGCGCGGTTGAAAGACTGCTTAACCATAGAAAGATTAGGCACAGCACTGAGCTCGTGCAGCCAGTCTTGACCAAAATCAGGCAGCGTCGCTATGAAAAGCGGCGCTGTTGAAACTTTCACATAGCCGGCGCAGAGATCTTGCAACCGCTTGATCAAACCAGCCTCAAAATCAAGACGTTCTTGCCTAGACAGAGCAGAGAAAGACTCAACCACATCAGGATACAAATCTTCGAGACGCCACAACACCAGCACCGCCTGTGGTGCAGCAAGCAGAGGCGAGTGCGGGTTCCAGAGCAAGGTTTCGAAGCTGCCAAAATCGCCGAGAGTGATCGAAGGTCTGCAATTGAGAGTGGCAAGCGCCAGATTGATAAAATCAAGCTGGCTCTCTAGGGTGATGGATCTTGCGATTGAAAGCTTGAACTCGGGGGCTTCCGTCCAATCAGTCTTGCCCAACTCCGCCAGAGCTTCTCTAACCAAATGAGTACGCGAAGTGAGAAAAGCTTCGCTGATTTGAGCTTTCAGCTCTGCACTGCATTTGAGACTAGGCAAATCAAGGGAGGCTTTATTCATCTGCATATCTATGGCATTCTGCCGCCCCCGGTCACGGGCAGATTGACTCCGTTGACAAAAGCGGCACCGGGTCCGCACAAATAAGTAACCGTGCGAGCCACATCTTCCACTGCGCAAAGCCGACGCATGGGATTGCTCGCCGCTTCAATCTGCTTGATGCGCAAAGGCACATTCTTAGAATAGGCTGTATTCATCATTCCAGGCGAGACAGAATTGCAGCGAATGCCCTTCGGACCAAGTTCCAAGGCCATAGAACGCACTAGGGCATGGGCAGCAGCCTTGGCTGAGACATAATGCGCCAGTTTGGCAGGCGGAGTATCGAAAACATACTGCGTGAGAATATGCACGATAGAACCGCCGTCGTGCATTTGCTTGGCCAAAGCTGAAACAATCTGCTGAAAAGCAAAGACATTGACCTGCCACTGTTCCTGCAGGGCCTCCAACATTTGCCCATCGAGCACTTCTAGATTGGAGAGCGACGGCGCCGCCACATGCACAAAACCAAAAACTCTGTGACTGGCAACAACTTTATTGAGAACTTCAGTTAGCTTTGCCGCATCACGCAGGTCACAGGCAAAAACATCGACCATGTTCTCGCCAAGCTCACTCTGCAAGCCACGCAGACGATTCTCGTTGCGGCCAAGAGCGATTGTCTTCACCTGATTAGCGGCTAGATCGCGACAGATTGCCGCACCCAGTTCACCCGAGGCACCGCTGACCAGAACCACCTTATCAACTAATGAAGTCTTGTCTTCAACGACCTTCTCTTCTTCTATGGTCATGACCCGGCCCTTACCATCAAGGCAGATTGCCCCGGTGGCAACATTGGTACCGGTAATTTCCAACTCCATAGTTTGGGTGGATGGATGAGTGGATGTCACTTTCGCTTCGAAGCGAATCGAATCGCCCGAACGAATAGGTTGGCGCCAGCTCACTTGAAAAGACTGCCAAAGCGCCCCCGGTCCCGGTATATGCATGCCCACCAGGGTAGAAACAAGTGAAGCGGCCAACATGCCGTGAACAACTGGCTCATCGCCTAAGGCTTTGCGGGCGAACTCGGCATTGACATGCATCGGGTTATGGTCGCCCACCAACTTGGCATAAGCTTCCACCTGCTCCTGTGTGAACAGATGCTCAAAGCTTCGCTGATCACCGACTTTCCAGTGCATATCAAATAATCAACCTTAAAACGAAAGATTGATGCTAGCTCACCCCTGAGACCTTAGTCAATAGCTGATTAAGCTCTAGAACTGAAAGTAAATAAAGGGCTGCGAATCAGAAGGGAAATAGACCAGCATGGCAACCACTAAAAGGGTATAGAAAGCCGCTTTCAGAGGAACCGGCGTGGTCTGAAAAGCCTTCTTCTCAATCAGGGCACTGAGCGGCAGATTTTGAATGAGCATAAGAGCCAAGATGAAAAGCGCCAAAGGCACAATAATCGGCAGATCCGGACGAGCCATCAAGAACTGCCCGTCGGTGGCGGGAGAATAGAAATTCTTCCAGATAAACATGCGCTTGATGATGCTGTAAGAAGTCTGGATATCTGGTGAACGAAATATAACCAGGCTGACGCAAAAGGTGAGGAAGGTCATGACAATGGACATATAGCGAAAGACCTGACCCTCAAAGAAGGTCTTCCATATGCCGGTTTTGGTTCTCCAGTCGGCAAATTCGCGATGAATAATCAAAGCCAAGCCGTGAAAGGCGCCCCAAACCATGAAGGTCCAAGAAGCACCATGCCAAAAGCCGCAGATAACCATGGTCAAGAAAAGGGCTTTGTGGGTCTGCCAGCGGTCTCTTTTGCTGGCGAACCAAACGGGCAAAAATACATAGTCGCGCAACCAACTAGATAGCGACATATGCCAACGTTGCCAAAATTCGGCAATGTTCTTAGAGGCAAAAGGCATATTGAAATTGATTGGTATGTCATAGCCGAACAGCATGGCAGAGCCGCGAGCAATATCAGAATAACCAGAGAAATCAAAATAAATCTGGAAAGTGAAGGCGAGAGCCATAATCCAGAGTTCGACCGAACCATAGGCACCCGGCTCGGTCATAACCATGTTAACCAGAGCGCTCAAGTTATCTGCGACAAGCACTTTCTTAGCCAGACCGATGATAATGAGCATAAGCCCTCTATCAAAGAGGGAAATATCAAAAGGACGATCGGCTGTCATCTGTTTGACGAAATCAGGATAGCGCTTGATCGGTCCGGCGATTTGGGTGGGGAAGAAAGCAGCAAAAAGCGAAAAGAGCACAAAAGAATCAATCGGCTTATTGCCTCTGTAGATTTCAAATAGATAGTGTATAAACTCGAAAGTAAAAAACGAGATGGCCAGGGGCAGAATGATATTCAAAGTCCAATGGGGATCATTACCTGATACAAAGCCGACCACAGATGAGACGTTGGTAACTGCGAAGTTGCCATACTTAAAAACCCCCAAACAGAGCAGGTTCAAAGCTGTACCCACACCAAATATGGTGCGCTTCTTTTCTTTAGGGGCGCGGCTGAGCATACGACCCATATAAAAATTAGCCACAGTCATGGCAATGATCAAAAGCACCATGGGCGGGCACCAGCAAGAATAGAAATACCAGCTGGCGATAAGCAGCATCGGCATTCTGAAAGACTTGGGCAGGAACCAAAAGAGCAGCACCACCGCCGGTAGAAAGAGCATATATTGCAAACTTGCAAATAACACAGTCTTTCTCCTTAATTACTCTGCGCGCTGGAAGCCAGTCGGGAGGTCAGCCCTTTAGCATCCAGCTGCCGAGAGAGCTGCGTCCAAAACTTGCTTGCGCCTGCATTGTTGAAGTGAATACCGTCGCCGAAATCGGAATCGACAAACGCAGCAGGCGAGAATTCAATAAGAAGACTGCCGGGACCAGCCTGTGCAGTCGTCTTAGAGATGGTCTGCTCAAAAAATTCCATAATCGGCGCCGGAGTAACAGCCTGGAATTCGGGAGAAAGAGGCATGCGCACCATGACGAGAGTAATTCCTTTCTCTCGACAGGTAAGTGCCAAGCGCTCCAGATAGGCAGACTGCTCAGCCATGGCCCGAGCAGTCACCCCAGTAAAGCCACGGGCATAATAATCTTTCAAGTCTTTTTTGTAAGTGCCCATCTGAGCGATTCGTCCGCTCTGCTTCTTCTCCAGCCAAGGCCAGTCGACAGTGACTTGAGGCTTAGTCTGAGAGGCGCCGGCTTGTTTGCTTTGCACGGCGGCATAAAGAGAAGTCTGGCGGGACAAAGCCGAACCAGCAATTACTTCCAGCAATTTCTGATACTCACCCCTGACTCCATACAAGCGCCAAAGTCTAGCAATCTGCTGTTCGCTCGCCTCTAGAAAACCGCCACCGGGTTTCTCGTTCAGATGCTGGGCAATTCTCGATTTATCAGGGCTTGGCAAATTGGAATCAGCAAAATCTCGAGCCGATAGAAAGAGAACGACTGCTTTTGGCGCCTTGTTATTTGAACCGATATATTCGCTGAAAATCTTCTCTAAATCAGAAGCCATAGCCCCTGAAACTCCAACATTAATGACACGCAAAGCCTTAGCTGAGGCTTTGTTGAGATGCTCCTGCAGACTCTTCGCTTCCATATAGGTACCAAAGGTCTCTTCTGAAACAGTATCGGCCTTGTCGCCGAGATCGCCTCTTATTGCAGCGGCCATAAGGGTGGAAGAGCCAAGCAAAAGAGCATCGGCATTGCCTTTGGAAACGGCAATGTCTATCTTGCGCAGCTGGTGGTCGGCATCGCGAAAGACCAAACCAGGAACATGCACATACTGAAGAGGTTTGAAATAGCTGAGTGCCGCATCAATGCAAAGAAGATAAAAGACGACCCAGACCGAACATAGGGACAAAGCTTTAGCAACGGCAGCTCTACTAAAGATTGAGCTGGATTGACTCTCTGAAGCGCTCGGATTGCTTACCGGAGTCTTCTCAATTTTGCTTGCTGTAGAGTTCATGCTCGATTAAGTGCTGGATTAAGGCTGAAAAGACCGGATGCGGCGACAATGCCCTCCATTCCATCCTGTCTGCAAGCAATTGTCAACTAAAGGCTAATTAAGGCGCCGCAATGGCTGCACAAGCGCCTATCGTGAAAGAACCTTAATGAGACTTCGAGGCGCTCTTACATGCGCGCTGAGAGACTCTAAACCCTCTTCCAAGCAGCAAAATCAGCAGCAAAATGCAAAAAGTAAAGAAAAGACCGACCCCCACATAGAAACTTAGCGGTTGGTAACGCATTTCCACTCTGTGCTTGCCTGTGGTCAGGGCGAGTGCCCGAAAGGCATAATTGCCATGCAATAGCGGTGCTTCCTGCCCGTCTATATAAGCTTTCCAGCCTGGATAGTTAATATCTGTAAGGACGAGCACGGCCGGCTTAGTAAGTTCCACCTCAAGTTGCAGCAAAGACTGACCGCGCCGCTGCACGGCAACAGCCTCAATCTCGGCATCTTCTTTGGCAGAAGTCTTAGCTATATAGTCTTTCTCGAGAGTCTGCACGCCTGGTTCGGAACGCTCTAGAACCACTGACTGCCAATCAAAAGCGGAGCCGGTAAGCCAGTCTAGAGCCTCTTGTTTGCTGTCGACGAAATGATAGCGTCGCACCAAATAAGCATCGGCAAGAGGTTGCCTCATCTCATAAAGACGCACGCCTGAGGGACTCTCGGCAACCAGCCTATAGTCTGAAGGGGCCTGAGCCTGAGTTTGTGCTTGCTCAAAATTTTGACCGACAGCTTCGCCTGAAAGAAATTCAGCCAGTTTAACCGGTGCGCCAAGCACCGCACCGTTCTTCTCAAAAATTTGCAGATAGAGCTCAAGACGGCTGCCCGCCTTAAGCTTAAGTGGAACCGAAAGCGAATAACTGGCATTCTTTCTAAAGCTATGCCGCTCGCATAAGGCGACGACATTCTTCTCAGAATCTAAAAGATACGCCTGAAAACCTGGACGGGCAGACTTCTTCTCATTGCCGACAGGCTCGGGTGCTTGCAAAGTAAGCTTACCAAAGACTGCCTGCTGCTTCGGCTCATAACAAAATGCTGCCTGCTGCAAACTAATGCCGCCGCCAAAATCAAGGGGCAGAGCTGCTTCTGCCTCCTTCATCGCCAGTCTATTTAAACCAGCCTCATCATAAACTGGGCTGCCGCTCAAAACATTCTGCACCGATGTCAGCTTGAGCAAGCCCGAAACTGGCAAGTCCAGCCCGACATTGAAGCTTGTTATCTTTGCACCCAGCTTATCCATAAATGACAAATAACGGGCCGGGAAAATAGCATTGAGCGCCCTCACATCTCTTATGCCATAGCAAAGATTGATATTAGGCTTAAAGATATGGCTGCCGGTGGCCGCCACCCGCGCGCCAGATGCTTTCACCGCAGGCAGTGGCTCGGCATCGGGATAGGAAAAAGACTGACGCAGAGGCAAAGCCGGCTTAGAAAGACACAAAAGAGAAGCGGCCCAGACAAGCAAAATAGAGAGTGCAGCAAAACGGCGCAGAGCGTAGCCGCCAGCCCGTCTAGACACTCGCAACAAGACAATGAGAAAGGAAAGAGCCAAGCAAGAAAACAAAGCGGCATAAAAATCATGATTGCAGAAAGAGGCTGCAGGCAAAGTATCGTCGAAAGAGAGGGCGGAGAGGGGAAAATGGCAAAGACTCAAAAGAGGGCGAATTAAGCAGGCGAAAAGCCCCGCCGCGAGCGCAGCCGTGAGCGCAGCCGTGACGGATACCCAGCCTTTCCCTTCATCTTGCTTACGGACGAGCCAATCGAAGCCCATGGCGGCAAGTATGGCACTGAGCAAAATGACAATGTGCAGATAGTAATTGGCTACTATATAGCTGAAGGGCTTCACTTTGAAGAGTAGGCTGACCGGTAAGATGCGACAACTGAGCCCAATCAGAAAAAGGTTGAGTCCAAGCAGCAATTTAGCGAGAGGTACACCATTGGCGGTTCTATTGTCTTTGTCATAGAAAAGAGCTAAGGGCAAAAAGGCGAAGGCGCAGAAGCCCAAATAGGGACTGGCGCCGCCATAGACAGGCTGGCTCAAACTTAGTAAGAGAGCAAGAAAACTGACATAACTAGGGTTACCTGCCCCAAACTTATAACTCTCTGAATTGCATAAAAACTCGAGAAACGGCAATAACATCGGTGCCGCCAGAAAGAAGGCAGTGGCACCAGATATGGTGAGGGCTAGGAAGCCGAACAATAGACGCTGTGCCGGTAACTTAGCCAGCATATCACCGGCTTGAGGGGGGAAGACGCCGAGCAGCAAAGTCCATAAACTGACAGCGAATATGGCGCAAAATGATATCTCAATATGGGCCGACAAAATCATTACAGCAGCAGCAAAGCCGCACCAGAGAGCCGCTTTGGCAACTTGAGGCGAGAGTTTTTCGGCGCCGCTCTCACGCAAACTAAAGGCTAGGCGAGTAAAGGCAAAAAACAGAAACGGAGTCAAACAGTAGCCATTACCGATAAGTTCTAAATACCACTGGTTATAGGGACAGAAAGCCATGGTCAAGGCAGCAGCGCCGCAAGCGAGCGCCCCTAGACCAAGACGCCTGGCCAAGAAAAATGTACCCAGCCCCATGACTAGCAGTTTCAAAACCAAGGTGCAGTTATATGTATAGAAAGTCGGCGAAAGTAGAAGTGGAATCTGAAAAATTGAAAACACCGCCGACTCAGGGTCAGCCAATAAAGGGCATCCAAACTCAGATAATGAATTCCAGAGAGGCACTTCGCCTTGACGCCAAAGACCGGCGACAAAGAAAAAATAGGGCACTATAAAAAGTATCGATGAAGGTTCGATACCGACCATGGCTGAACCACTATAACCGGCAAAGAGTGTATCCCAGTGGCAGAGCAGATCTACCCGCGAAATAGACTTACCGGCAAAGAGAGTAGGAGAAAAGACTAGGATGACTAAGACGAGAAAAGCAACGAGCGCTAGATAATGCGCCTGATCATAAGATCTGCCGCCCGCTTCTGCAGGTGGCTGCTCCGCTTCTGAAAGAGGCGGTTCCACCGCCTCGCTCAAGCAATCTTCCTTCCGACAAAAAGACCGCGTCCGATGGGACCGTTCTCGTCGACTTCGACAACCTCAAGACCAGCTGCACGCATTGATGCGGCATATTCCTCGTTGGTAAAGAGAGCCAGCTCGTGCAACTCTTGTATATGCTGGATGCCGGCGTTGTTCATCACCAAAATGTGAGAATGTCCCTGGGCTACCATTTCTTTTTGCAACCAGAGATTCATACGTACAATCTTGTATTCATCGGTTTCTTCCACAATCACGGTGGAATGTCCCGGCTTGAATGTAGCAGGTGTATACCAGGGTTCGATAATAAGCAAACCGCCAGGATTGATATGATCTGCCATATTTTTAATAGTACTGTCCAGCAAGTCAACCGTCTTGACATAACCGATAGAACTGAATAAACAGGTGACCACATCAAACTTGTCGGCAAGTTGGAAGTTGGTCATGTCGCCCAGATGAAACTTCATGCCGGGCAACTTGTCGGAACAAATATCGAGAAACTCAGAATCAATATCAAGACCTTCGCATTTCATCGAAGTCTGCAAGAAGTAGATATGCTGCCCAGTCCCACAGGCCACATCCAGCAATCTGTTGCCCTCAGACTTTTTATGCTTTTCGATTCTTGAAGATAGATATGCCACTTCGGCGGCATAGTCTTTCTGGCGGTTAAGCAGATCATAAAATCCGGCTGACTGATAGCAGGGCTTAAGAGCGGTTTCCACTTGCGAAATAGACGATTCAGGATTCATTGATTGAACCTCTAACAGCCCCAGCACCCAGGCGCGACTCGCGGAACATTCTCAGTGCCTCTACATATAGACTGCCGCCTAAGCTGAGACTGGTCATAGATTTGCCGCCATGCCTCTTGGTGTGAGCCACCGGCACAGACAAAACCTCATACCCTGCTTCTTTGCAGACAATATTGAACTCTAGATCGATCATAAAGCCTTCCTCTTTAAGTTCAAGAAGGCGATGAAACTTGCGAGGAAAAACTTTCGGGTTACCATTCACGTCGCGAGTGCTGAGTCCAAAGAGCAGTCTACATTCAAGGTTATAGACCCAAGAGGCGATGCTGCGCAAGAAATTATCATGACCGCTTCTTACTGCTTGGACGACCTTATCAGGATTTTGTAGGCCGCGCTCGACAAAACCAGCAAGCACTTCGCTCGCCACCCTGGCTGAACTTGAATAACAAAGAAGCTCTCCGCGGGCTTTGGACAAGCCAAACTGCACGGCAGCCCCCCAACCGGTGCGGGGAGATACCAGAGAAACCACCTGAACTCGGCCCTGATATTCCTGGGCAAGCGCTTCGCAAACAGCAACACTCGAATCAGTGGAACCGTTTTCCACCAAAATTATTTCCAACCGTGGTACAATTTTGGACTCGAGGACAATTATATGATTCTCGACCACAGACCTGATGTGGTCAGCCTGATTGCGTACAGGCAAGACTATCGATACCTTGGGATTTCCTTCAGACATTAAATTGAAAAACCATGTTTTCGCCAAATAAAACATTGAAAATCGAGGCAGCATCGCATCGAATCAATTAACAAGTGTAGTGCGCAACTGTGATTCTGTCCCAGAAAGAATATTATTACTTACTAATATGCTCACAGAGCAAATCTGATTTGTCCCGAAAAACAATGCAGGTATTCTTCGCATAAAGCAACTCCGAAAATCGAGACTTGAATTCAGCTGCAGTCAAGCTTCGTTGTTTGCTTCTTTAGCAGCTTGCCGGCAAGGCAAAAAAGAGACATTGAAATTACCGCACTTTCACGTGTCTTGAAAGGCACCGAACAGCCCATCATGCTATAGTTGCCAACGGTTGGTCAGCACAAAAGACGACTCATTTGAGTACAGTCTGCAAAGCAATTCCTCGTGATGCAGTTTCTCTGCCTTGCCAAAGGTTAATTGCAGGTCGATAAATAGAGATGGTAGCGATCTTCCGGTTTGTCTTTTGCTGCGCCATTCCATTTTGTTTGCCGGTACCGAGATTATAGGTTGCGATATTCTCTTCATGAAACGAAGAGCCACTTTAGAAGAAATAGCAATAGAAGACTTGAATGGGGATCAAACTATCCCGTTTAATCGCGTTTACCTCACCGGAAAAGAACAAGAGTATTTTACGGACGTTCTCAAACAGAAAGAATTGGCCTGTAACGGTAGATACACACACAAGGTACAAGACTGGCTCAAAGGGCGGCTTGGAACTAACGGAGCTTTTCTCACCGGCGCCGGCACCCTCGCCCTCGAGATGGCAGCACTTTTGCTCGACTTAGCGCCCGGTGATGAAGTAATCATGCCCTCCTTTACTTTCGTCACCACCGCCTCCGCCTTTGTCAGAGCCGGCGCCACCCCGGTTTTTGTCGATATCAAAGCAGACACCATGAACATTGATTTGGCTCAAGTAGAAAAAGCAATTTCAGCTAAGACTAAAGCGATTGTGCCCGTGCACTACGCCGGCGTCGGCTGCGATATGGACCAGCTGAAAAACCTAGCCAAGAAACACTCTATTGCCCTGGTTGAAGATGCGGCCCACGGCATCTTAGCCACTTATAAAGATCAATACCTTGGCACCATTGGCGATATCGGAATCTTGAGCTTTCACGAAACCAAAAACGTGGTAGGCGGCGAAGCCGGAGCCTTGCTCATCAACAATGAAAAGTATCTGACAAAGGCCAGACAACTTTGGCATAAAGGTACAAACAAGCACGATATGGAATTGGGACTCGTGGGCAGATACACTTGGACCGAGCTAGGCTCAGCCTTTGCCGCCAGCGAGATTACCGCTTCCGTAGTCTGGGCCCAGATTGAAAAAGCGACTGAAATAGTGGAGATGCGCAAAGCCGCCTGGCAAAGATACTATGAAATGCTCACTCCACTCGCCCAAACAGGACACATAGCGCTCCCCCATGTGCCACAAGATTGCGTCCAAAACGGCCATATCTTTTACTTTCTCACCCAATCGAAAACAATTCGAGATGAACTCATCCAGCACCTAAAGAAAGACAAGATCGAAAGCGTCTTTCACTATATTCCGCTCCATAGTTCGCCTGCCGGACTGAAGTACGGTAAAAGCGCAGGCGACCTTCGCACCACCGACAGTGCCAGCGAAAGATTGTTGCGTCTGCCTCTCTGGGCAGATCTGAGTGTAGCTGTTCAAAAACGCATAATTGCATCAATTGAAAGATTCTATCAAGCAAAAGCGCAGTGAAGAAAGTTGCCATTCTGCAATCGAACTATATTCCCTGGAAGGGATATTTCAATCTAATCGCCGACGTTGATGAATTCGTCCTATTTGATGAAGTACAGTACACACGCCGAGACTGGCGCAACCGCAATAAAATAAAGACCAAAGGCGGCATAAAGTGGCTCACTATTCCAGTGCAATCAAAAGGGCTGTTTACCGACAAAATCAGTGAAATGAAGGTTGCAGAACCAAATTGGAGTCGAGAACACTTCAAGACGATTAGGCATGAATATGCCAAAGCAGCCTGCTTTGACGAATACGCTGCCTTTGTGGAGCGACTCTACACAGAAGCAGCCGAGCTAAACTTCCTCAGCCAGATCAATGCTTTATTTATCGAGAGCATTTGCAGCGAATTAGAAATAGTAACGCCAATCAGACAATCATGCCAATTCACCTTGCAAGACGGAAAATCAGAGCGCCTGCTCAGCATCTGCAAAGACTTGCATGCTGATGTCTATGTCTCGGGGCCGGCCGCCAAATCTTATTTAGACGAAAGCCTTTTTGCAGAACACAACATAAAAGTCGAATGGTACGAATATGGCAACTATCCCGAATACAGTCAACTTCATCCGCCATTTGAACACGCCGTCAGCATTATAGACTTGCTTTTCAATACAGGCAGAGATGCTCGCAGCTATTTACGCAGGCTTAATTGAAACCAAATTACTTAGTCGCCCTTGCGCCGCAAGAAACCGACTCTTTCTATTTGCAAAACATTCTTGTCGCCATTGGGTGCAAACAAATATGCGGGCAAGACCTTGAAGCCGGTTATCTTATCCCCGGCTTTTAGATCTAACAATTTCAGTTCGAATGAATAACCATGCACAGCCTCGTCGGCTAAAAGAGGCACTAATAGAGACTCAAGCCTATTACCATTTAACAATAATTGGCAGCAGACTGCCCGCGGCTTTATCGAATTGTCGGCGGCTAATTCTATATAGAAACGGTCAAACTGAGCCGGATCAATTACCAGATTAGACTTATATGTAAAACAAGCAAACTGTTTCTCCAACAAATAAAGCGAGCGCCCAAGGGGTTTAAGACCCTCAATATTGAAAATAGCAGGCAATTCAGGCTCATATCTCAGAGACCAGCAAAGATCTGATTTTTCAGGGCGCCGAAAAGAATCACTCAGGTCGGTATTTTCAGGCTTGCTTGGTTTAGATGCCAGTGCCGCGATGGTCTTCTCAAGCTCAAGTCGTGGATAAGAAAATACAGCAGTAAAACAGGGATGAGCTTCGGCACTCAGCTCTATGACGATAGACTTACCAAGATAATCATGCAGGTCTATTGAAATAGGTTGCGAATAGAGAGCAGGGTACCAAACCTTCTCCAAAAGCGGCGCGCTCTTATCACCAGCTTCATAAACAACCAGCTTAGCTGCGGGTCCATCGGCATATGTGCTCGAAAGGCCGGTGGAGACAAAGTCTAAATTACTGACAAACCGGGCCGAGCTAGTATCAGAAGCAAGATCAATAGTCCAAAAGACTGCACTTTTGCCCTTAATAGCCAAATCGAGCTTCTCCGGAACATTCCACTTGCACTCACGCCGGCCATCGACAAAAGCGCAATGTCCCTTGCTGGAAGCCGGCTCGAACTGCACATCGGCGAATAGAAATTCAGACTGCAAAGAAACTTCTTGTTTGTTTGAAAAGGCTGCTAGACCTTTAGCAGCCAGCGGTCTAGCCAGGGTAGAGACACGATCAAACTCGCCTACGGTGTAACTAAACAAATTTTGCTCGGCATAAGTCGGGCACTGATAAAACCGACGCAAAGCCGCCTCAGAAGCTGGTGAATGCGATAAACGAAAGGCGTCCTTATCTTTGTAAGACAAATTGGCAAGTATGAGCGGCAAGAGCGCCGCCACAGAAAATAAGCGCAAACAAAACCGCCCCCGCTGCTGGACGGGAGAATCGGTGCAGCTGAAGGCATGAATCATCAGTGCATATAAGGCAAACCAAAACAATGCACTGTAAGTGCCATACCAGGGTGCAAGGCTTGTGCGAAATAATGAAACAGCAGCCAGATGGGCCAGACCATAAACGGCCAGAGCCAAGCTGAAAGCCGGCACAGTTGAAAATCGCTTTGCGGCAATGTACTTATAAAGCAATAAAGCATAAAGCGCTAAACCCCCAGCTGCCAGCACAATGCCATAGATGCTGTCACCCGCTGGAAAGAGAGCCGGGCTAACCAAATTGCGCTTGTAAATGAGCGAAATGCTCTCCAAAAACAAAACAAGATTAGGCTGGTGCGGACTCATTCCTTCCTTACTGAGATAGGGAGAGGAGAGCAAATAAAAAATAAATAGAAGAGACAAGGCGGCACCGAATCCTATTATGCCGACAGTGCGCAGTCTATGCTTCGACTGCAGCGAAAGGGCGGCAATTAAATAAGTAAGCCAGGTAGCTAAGGCATCACAAGCATTGGTCATGGCTGACAGAAAGCCGCAAAACAAAACCAGGACAAGCCCAAACTTGCTCTCCTGCCCGTATCGCAAAGCAAAAAGACCAAGACAATAAGCCAATAAGATTGTGCCGAAAGCTATGCTGGTCTCGTTGTATAAAAGAACTGTGACGGCTCCGGCCCCCAAAGAGCAAAAGGCAATCTGCCACAATAAAGTAGAGGAAGAAAGCTCTTGCCGATAATTTCTTTCAGTAAGCAAAAGAAATAAAAGAACAACTCGCAAAGCGGCCATCGCTAAGCCGAAATATAACTCTAAGGGCACGTTCCATTGCCAGAAACTGGCATTGAGCAGATGAACAGAAAGCGGCAACAAGAGACAATGACTGCTCATGCTGCAGTCAAACACAAGATTTCTAAAGTCATAGCCGGGTGAAAGTATGCGCATCATTCGCTCGACCAGCTCCACAAAGTCATTTGTTGGAACATTGGCCGAACTAGTCGAAATTAGATAAGCTTGAAAAAAAAGAGGCAGAAGGGCTACCGCCACCGCCAAGTGAAAAGCATTTATGCCGAACCCAAGTCTCTGCTTCATGGCGAGAGTCTAGCAAATTTAGGACAAACTATAAAATTCTTCTGTCGCAAAAAGACTCCGGCTGGCATTCCAAATCATCTGCTGACTTGACCTCTTTAATGGCAAAAAGTGGTCGCCTGGCTGCTGAATACAAAAGCCTCGTATTGTATTCAAGTACACCGGCCATAAAGCATAACTGCACAGCCGAGAAAATCATGACTATGCCTGTTATACCGGCCAGGTCGCTGCTGAACCAGTTCATAAGCCGTGCCAGCAAGAGAGCCAGCCCAATATTCACAAAGGCAAAGGCGGCAAGCAAAAGCCCTTTCACCATCACATTATCGATGGCCAGCACAAAGTCGCAGGCAACAGAAAAGAGCGCTTTGAGAGTATAAGTAGACTCACCTTCGGAGCGGGCCGAACGCTGTACTTGCACATATTGCACCGAACGAGTCAGAACAAAGAGCTGAGAATCAAGGCAGATAGAACGCCCGAACAGCTTACCAAGATAAGGTCTGAGCTCGCCCCTAAAACAACGAAAAGAAGTAGCCTTTGCGTAGTCTGAAATACCGGCCCAGCCGATGAATATTCTAATAAGGTAGGCGACCAAACCGCGAAGAATGCCGTGATTAGTATCGCGATAGATGCCGTAAGCCAGGTCGCAACCGGCATCGCAAGCCTCCAACAGACGCGGAATATCGTAAGGGTTATACTGCAAGTCATCGTCAATCGTTATGATAGTGCGCCCACGGCTTTGGCTGATGCCGGCTAAAGTGGCGCTATGTTGCCCAAAGTTGCGCCACAAATCTATACCGACAACTCTTTGATCTCGCGATTGCTCAACACAGATAGCCTTCCAGGTGGCGTGTGCATCTGGACTACCGTCGTTAACCAGAATAATCTCAATGCCGCCCGGTAGATTCGCCGCTGCATCCAATATGGTGGTGACCAGCCTGGGCAGCTGTGCTCCAGACTTATAACAAGGGACCACTATAGAAATCGCGGGATTCATTCCCGGATAAAACCTTGCCAATGAGAGGGATTCCGCCTTGTATTATAGTGCTTTTCCCTTACACACCAAAGGGAAAATATTGCCTGAATTCGCAGACAACCGGGCTTTCAAGGAAAATATGTACCAAATCATTCAAAACTACTTTTCTGAAACACTCACCAAACACGGTGCAACCGCCAAAGGAGCAGACTGGAAGGACGATCACGCCCAGCAACTTCGCTTTGTTGAGCTGTCACGTATTCTAGACAAAGTAGGAAGCGACAACTTTCAAGTCACCGATTTCGGTTGCGGGACGGGCGCTTTCAGCGATTTTCTTGCCCAAAAGAGCTTCAATTTCAGCTATCTAGGCATCGATTGCACAAGATTAATGATCGAAACCGCCCGAAAAATAAATAGCAATAAAGCTAACTGTCGCTTCGAAGAAGCTACCTCTTTGAGCAGCCAGACCGACTTTACGGTCGTAAGCGGTACTTTCAACTACAAAGGTATGACTCCTTTTTCACAGTGGCAAGACTACGTTTTAGACACATTAGGGAATATTGACCGCTTTTCCACAAGAGGTTTCGCCTTTAATTTGCTAACCTCATACTCTGATGAAGACAAAATGCTGGACCATCTCTACTATCCTGAGCCAGCTTTCTATTTTGACTTCTGCAAAAGAAACTTCTCGAGGAATGTAGCTTTATTGCATGACTACGGCGCATACGAGTTCACCATACTTGTCAGAAAACAATAGAAACGGCACAAGCCATAAGCAGTACAAGAGATTAGCTCTAGTCTTCTTTCTATCTGGCATGTCTTCTCTCTTGTATCAAGTGAGCTGGCAGCGCATTCTCACCATCGCTTACGGTGTCGGTAGCGTCTCAATAACACTAATTGTCACCATTTTCATGCTGGGTTTGGGCTTAGGAGCGCTTCTCGGCGGCGAATTGGCCAGCCGCTACTCAGAAAAATCTGGACGTCTCTACTTTACCTTCGAACTAATCCTCGGTTTATACGGACTGCTCAGCCTGCCCATACTGCAATTCCTCGGGCAAACCACAAGCGGTGCACCAATACATCTATACGGCTTACTAATTTCACTCTTCCTAGCTATCCCGACCATACTGATGGGGGCCACACTGCCTCTCTTGGTAGAAAGTGAAAGCCGCGAGGGGCGGGAGATAGGCGAGACTGTCGGTGAACTCTATTGCACCAATACTCTTGGCGCCTGCGCCGGTTCGCTCGTTTCGGCTTATTTTCTTATATCAATTTGGGGTCTAGATACCGCCATCTATTGTGCCAGTGCTACAAACTTTATTCTCTCGGCGATTTTCTATCCCTTTCTGAAAAGGCAAGAAGCCCAGCTAAAGATGGGCATAGAGGCAAATGCCAATGACAGTACAATAGGCAATGCAAAAGACAACTCAAAAGACGGTTCAAAAGACGATTTAAGAGCAACCAAAGCCGCTTCTGCCGACTCACACCAAGCCTCGGCAATCTATTTGCTTGCTTTTGTATCCGGCTTTGTGGCAATCGGTTTAGAACTTTGTTGGTTTCGCACAATAGAAATATTGGTCAAGTCATCGCCTTATGCCTTTGCCAGTGTGCTCGGGGTCTACTTATTCGGGCTGGCAGCCGGTGGCGGCTTTATTGGCAAGCATATAGACAAAGCTAAAAAGATTGGTCAAACCAAGCTCTATCTTTTGCTGCAATTAGGCTTAGCTCTATATGTGCTGGTTTCATATAGTTTGCTCAACACCCATCAACTGCACGCTCTCATGCGTCTTTCCGACATGCAAGAGCTTCATCCGTCCTTTAGCCTGGAAATCTTTCATACTCTCAAGAGTTTTGCAGAAGGTTGGTTTGCCTGGTTCGACATAGCTATCTGGCCTTCTTACTTTATGCTCTTGCCTACTTTCGCGATGGGAGCCAGCTTTCCGCTTTTGAGCAGTATCACAGCCGGCATCAGCAAGAGCGATGGCAAAACAGTCTCGCGGGCTTATTTCGTCAATGTCATGGGTAATGTTCTAGGTGGACTATGCACCGGTTTTCTGTTCTTCAACTTGCTTGGTACAGCATCTTCGGTCTTAGCTCTTTGTCTCATTCTCATCGCCGTTTTTGGTTTTGCCTATCTCAAGCATGTCGACTTCAAGCTGCGCTTTGGCACCAAGCATTTGCTCTTGCTTCTGCCCCTTTTGCTGCTTTTGCGCTACCCCAGCAATGAGAAGTTGATGAATCAAATGCACTATAAGCCAGACGGCGAATGCACTACCTATTTGCAGGAAGGCAGCAGTTGCGTATCGATGGCCTACGAAAGAGACGGCTCGGTATGGCATTGGATCAATGGTCTCGCCCATGGTGGCAGACTGCCCCATATGTTCGGTTATTACAACCGCGCTCTTGAAGCTCTCAGTTTTGCCGGAAAAGAGAGAAATATTCTGGTAATTGGCTACGGTACAGGCTCGATTGTAGAAGCAGTTTTGCGCAGCCCCAAGGTTGAGAAGGTAACCGTTGTTGAGCTAAACCAAGAGGTTATGACCAATCTCAAAAAGATGGAGCAATTTCAGAAACTCTTGCAAGACAAACGAATCGAGCTAATAATCGACGACGGTAGACGTTACCTCTACCGCACCAAAGAGAAATTTGATGTAGTCCTCATGGACCCACTAAGGTCGAGCACCGCATACAGCAACAATATCTACTCTACCGAATTTTTCAAACTTGTTGCCGAGCATCTCAATGAGCAAGGAATTCTCATGGTTTGGCTCGACAATATGACAGTCATTCCAAAAACGATTGCCTCGCAGTTCAATCATGTGAAGCTATACAAGAGTTTCTGCCTGGCTTCGCCCGATGCGTTCTGCCCCAAAAGCCTACATGACCAGCGACACGCTGAACTGCTAAATAACTTCAGCCAAGAGGAAGTGAAAAAGATAGGTGCAGAGGAAGAGTTTCTCGGCGACGAAAACCACATCAAGGAAAACTCAGCCTCTTTTGGCATAAACACCGACTTGAAGCCGGTAACCGAATATCATCTTTGGCACTGATTTGAGCTTAATCTGGCACCGCTTCGGCCCTGGTAAAGATTAAGACGACTTCAGGCGTCATATATTTAGTGCAAATAACCTTGCTCACGACCATCGAGCAAGGCGCCAAGAGTCAAGCCCAGCAAGCCTTGAGCGCCACAAGCGCCAGCCAGGAAAGTTTTGCTTAAAAATTCAACAACTAAGAGGCTTTCAAGAGAAAGCACAATTGGTTAAACTTCTAGGTCTATAGGTCAAAAGAAGTGCAATTGAGCATAACAGCCCCGATCGAGACCACCCAGAAGAGCGCGGAGCTTACCGCGCCTTTGGCGCAGACAGGCGCTCAGACCAATCGAAAAAGTCTCGATAGTCTGACGGCCCTTCGCTTCTTTGCCGCTTTCTCGATAGTGGCTTACCATGCAAAAGACCAATTTCCCTTTCTTTCGGGCATAGCCGGTAGTTTCGCCTTAGAGCAAGCAGTTTCTTTTTTCTTTGTTTTATCGGGCTTTATTCTTACCTATGCCCACAGCAACTTGGGCTTAAAGAACTGCAAAACCTATATCGTTTCGCGCTTTATGCGCATTTACCCGGTTCACTTGGCGGCGCTGGCCACTCTTCTTATCTTATTGCCCCAAAATCTAAAGCATTTCAATAACTGGAAAGCCAGCCTTGCTTATTTGACAATGACCCATGCCTGGGTTCCTATTCAAGACTATTACTTTGCCTGGAACTCTCCTTCTTGGAGTATTTCCACCGAATGGTTCTTTTATCTTTCACTACCGCTTCTGCTCACCTTAGGTCGCAAAAAGCTTTTCGCACCACTGCTTATCACCGCAATTTTCTTTGCCTTTTCATTTTGGCTGGCAGATTGGCAGCACTTACCGACTAATAGCACCACCGGCAGTGCAATGAGCGCCCACGGTCTTTTGTATATCAATCCCCTAGCTCGCTCGATTGAATTTGCTCTGGGCATCACACTCGGCCTTATTTACACTCGCATTAAGCCCTTGCCCTGTCCCACCCTGCTAGAGCTTTTGAGCTTGTCCGGCTTTCTTTTCACCTGCCATCTTTCCACCAAGGTAGAGAACTTTTCCAGTTGGCCATACTTTTCGCTTTGGGCTAGCCACGCAGGTTTTTCAGCGCTGTCTGCCGCCTTGGTCATTATTGTTTTCAGCCAAGAAAGAGGGCTTCTCTCTAAAGCACTACGCTTCAAGCCCTTGGTCTTGCTTGGCGAAATCAGTTTTGCCATGTATATGCTGCACTATATTTTGCTTTGCTATAAATTCGAGACCGTTCCACTAATCTACAACCAAGCAGGTTTCTTGAGGTTTTCAGCCATACTTGTTTTGGCCAGCTATTTCACCTTCACCTATATAGAGAAGCCTACCCGCTCTTTGTTCAAAGCCAAGAAAAGTATCTTCAACCGTTCTGAGTTAATTGGCCTAGCGTTAGTACCAGCTTTGATTTATGCCCTCACCCCGGGCACAAATCTCTACCCGAAAGAACTGTCACAAGGCATAAAAATATCTAGCCCTGCTTGTCTCTTTGATAACGGCATCGCCCTTGAAACAGCCTGCCTGAGCGACAAAGATATAATTCTGCGCTTCAAGGCAGAAAAGCCGCTGCTGCTCTTTCAGACAGTCGAAACAAGGCTGCTTAATGCCAAAGGTGAGACAATCTATTTCTTGCAGACAGCTCTGACCACCCGTCCGCAATTTGCCGCCAAAGACAGCCGCTTCGATTTCAAAATGCCAAACTGCTCAAATGCCTACAAAGAGGCAAAGTATTTGAGTATCAAAGTTATGAACCGCGACGGTAGCGCCTTGAAGCCTTCAACAGAACCGAACCAAACAAACCTTTTGATAAACCTACAGATAAATAAACTAAACGAGTAAAGATCAGTCCCTAAGTCCTGGAGCAAAGAAATTGCGCATTTGTCTAATTTCAAGAGAATTCCCCCCTGATACCGGTTGGGGCGGCATAGCCACCTTCGTTCACGACCTGGCCTTGGGTCTTGCCGAGATTGGCGCCGAAGTAGAAGTCATTGCTCTGTCTGCAGATGGGAAGAACTCAACTGTCGACTATAAAGGCATCAAACTGCACCGGGTGGCACCAGTGGCCGACCTGGACAAGTATCAGATGCTGCTTTCATTGATGCCTTACAGCCACAGCTTATTGAAATCGCTTGTGGCCTTGCATCTCAAATTTGTAGAACTGCATTCAGCAAAGCCTTTCGATATCGTGGAAGTGCCTGAAATGTTCGGCGAAGGGGTCTTTCTTGCCCTCACCAAGCTTTGCCCCTTGGTGATCAGGCTCTACACACCGCATTTCAAGTTTATCGACGAAAAACTGCATCTTATTGATGAAGGCTTTGACCATCAGTTATTGAGCATCATCGAAAAACTGACATTGCTTAATGCCGATGCAGTGGTGAGCCCCAGCCAAGATCTGGGCGACTATGTCGCCAATGCCATAGGCTTTAGCTCTGAAGAAATGCACATAATGAAAGGTTTGGTCGATACCAATCGCTTTACCCCTGAAGGTGCGCAAGCACTCAAAATTGACGAAGACGTTCTGAAAGTGATCTTGGTCGGACGCTTGGAAGAAAGAAAAGGCGTCTACCAGCTTATCCGCGCCATTCCGCAAGTGGTTAAAAAATTCCCTAAAGTCAAATTCTTCTTGATTGGCAAAGACACCAATACGGCCCATGGCGGCAAGTCAGTGCAAGCCGAACTCGAAGCCGAACTGAAGAAATCGGGATGCGGTCAGCATGTGGTCTTTACCGGGCCGGTACCGCATGCTTCCATGCCAGAGTATTTCCGCTCGGCTGATATCTTTGTTTTGCCAAGCCTCTATGACAATGCCCCACTCACTTGCTTAGAAGCACTATCGAGCGGCACCGCCATAATTGGCACCAGTGCCGGTGGCATGAAAGAATATGTTCAAAACGGCAAAAGCGGCATAATCATACCACCAAGCGATGTGCAAGCGCTGACGGACGCCCTTTTAGAGCTACTTTCCGACAAGGTGAAAAGAGAATCTTTTGGTCGCGAGGCGAGGAAAAGTGCGCTGGAACTATACGACCGCAAAATAACAGCGCGTGCCAGCTTGAAACTTTATGAGCAGGCTATTGTCGACTTCCAGATAAACAAGCTGAAAGCCTTGGTTCGCACGGACAAAGACTCTATTTTGCAAAGCTCCCAGCACCTCATGGCCAAGTTCGACGAGATGGTCTACGGCTTCCTCTATAAGAGATCTTTGACTTTCAGACTAAGCTACTGGTTCCATATGTGCAAAGACCGACCCAAGTTGTTCTCTGCCACGGTGCTGGTTAATGCTGCCGACAAACTTGCCGGTGCGCTCAAGCTAAAGGACAAACCAGCCGTAATCAAGAAACTGGAAGCAGAGATTAAGCGCCAACCGGTGGGAGCGGGCCGAAGTTAATCTAGGGCGGCGAAGGCGGTCCATGTCATCTTCATGTCAACTAGGCAAACTATTGTCTTTTAAACAGGCAGCAGTTACGCCCCATTTTCTTTGACCTGGAGTTTACTATGAACAGAGAACCCGCCGGTGACACAACCGGGCGCGTACAAGAGCGCGCCGGTGAAACCATGCAGCAGGCCGAGAGGCAAGCTACAACTGCTATGCAAACTGAAGTTTCAGACTATCGCGCACAGTCTATGCCCCAGACAAGAACAAGCGAAAGAGCGGCGGCTACCGACTTTGACGGCAAGCCCTGTGCCAACCAGCCAAACCCAGGTCAAATACCAACCCTAGAAGCCGGACGCCGTTCTGACGGCTGCAGCTTTAGCGGTTTTCAAACAAGAGACACAGGGGCACAACTGCCGCCGCTCAATACCGGTGAACTCTATAACAGAAGCCGTGAGCAGAGTGTCAGATTAGATGTGGGCGTCCCATCACAAAGAGGCGACGGTAGATTAAGGACCGAACCCAGCAGCGGCGTAATTGTCGCAAGAGACGGCGACCGTTGCCTGATTGCCACGGCTAATCATAGCGTCAGCTCAATACAAGGCGAGCAAATAGCCTCAAGAGCAGCTACATTCGCCAGCGGTGAGCGGTATCCAGTCACAATAGAAGCAAGAGACAGAAGCCGAGACCTGGCCATAGTAGCCGCTCATACCGGAAGAGATACTGAGAGAGTTTGCCAGCCTGCCACCATTGCCGAAAGAGCCGATGTGCCAGGGCAAGCCACTGCTCTGGGCTTCCCTGAACGCAGCCGTACCTTGCAAGCCTCACCCGGCATCGTCGAAAGAACAACCGCAGGAACAAACCTACGGGCGGCTATCCACAGTTTACCCGGCGAAAGAGCCAACCGCCCCCTTCTAGACATGAGCATGCACACCAGACCCGGCAATTCGGGCGGTCCAGTCTTTAACGAAAGGGGTGAAGTGCAAGGTCTGGTCTATGGTGGACCACCGAGCGGTCGTGCCCATATCGAAAGAACCTGGGCGACTCCTATAGACCGGGCTCGCATTGACGGCATGCTCAGCCGCGTGCAGCCAAACAGGCAAAGAGCCGCCTGGTAGCAGTCACATAAACTTAAGAGCCTCATCTACCGAGTCGACTCGTCCTGAAACAAACTTGACACGCATAATCAGGTTATCACCAACCAGAAAATACTCAAACTGTCCACAGATTTCAATGGACAGGTCCTGATTACTGCTGCCGCCGGCGGGAGGCAAAATCTGCAGCTCCGCGCTGGAAGCGCCGAGGTCGCTTGCGTCAGGCATGCCAAGCCGTGCAATCACCTGTGAGTGAGTTAGCCCGTTCAAAACATGTTTCTTGATCAAAGCTTGGGATAACCTCTGCAGACAAAGCTCTTCTTTAGATAGACGTGCCTTGCGCCATGCCTCTGGGCTGAACTCCAAGGCAGGATAAAGGCCAATCGGTCTGGCATGGAGGACAAAGAGAGGTAAGCCGACAAACAGAGCGTAAACTCCGATTGCCACAGCAATTAGAATCTGAACATGTTTACTGCGCAATAGACTAGACAATGGAGCCACCGCACGGCTTGGGAAAAGGACTCCTTTGCTACTTTACCGCTTTGCCAGCCTGAGAAGCTTGGGCAGACTTCAATAAAATGCATTCGAGACATCAGTAAACCAGAACGGTGCCGTTCTTACGCCTACGCACTGAAACTTCACCAATTCGCCTTTATGAATCCTTCGCTTAACCGTGCGGTAGCAGGCACCACCGCTCCAAACAAGACAGTCGGCTAGCGTACTAAAAGAACACTCTGCTTAGCGCCGCCGCCAGCCAAACAACATACTGCAGACTCAGCAGCCACTATCTATAGAAACCAAACACCTATCAAATGGTAGGCTGTACAGATAAGTGAACCAACATATCTGCAAATTCACTTTGGCTCCATCACTCTAGTCAATCCTATAAAGCCATCACATGCTCGCGGATGAGGCAGAGCAGCATCTTCTGACTCGCTTAAGGCTGCCAAGGCTCGGAACGAAAGAACCATCAGAAGTAATGCCTTGCACGAAAAACGTCAAGTCACAGGAACAGAGAAAAGCCAAACTGAATACAACCAATGCAGCTTACTTTCTTTGGGGGGAGAGGGTCAAAAGCCCATACTCAATGACACTAGAGAAGTAAGAAATTACTGTCCGAACTCTAAAAAGAAGATGTTGCGAGAACAAATTCACACAAAATCACGAACAAACATTAGAGACGCCCAGCAAAAGCCAAAGCATAAGCCCTTAAATTTACGACATTTTTCCCTTTGCCGCCGAATTCCAAGAGCTGCGCCAACAATAGGACACAGCCATTTTTGGCCATCCACGGCCCTTCCGCGAGATTAAGCGACTCCAATTGCGCAACATCAAACCATAGATAAACTACTCTTTTGCTGCGTGATTTTCGAGACATTTCTTTCCGATCGGTAACAAAGATGCTAGACAAGACACAAATTGACTTCTTCAACAGAAACGGTTTCATTCGAATTCCCGGAGTCTTGGACAAAGAAAAGGCGGAAGAGTTTAGGAAAGATAGTCTTAGTTTGTTTCAAAAGGAAGCGCAATTGCAAGACTCGGACAAACTACGCGCCAACATGTTTGCTCGCCACCACGAAATGAGATGGCTCCTCACCGACCCATGCATCAACTCTCTCGTAAAGGATTTGCTAGGACAGGAATTTACCTACATAGAAAGAGAAGCTTCCGTGGGTCTGAACTGGTACACCTCATGGCATAGAGACACTGAAGGACCAGAACTAGGTGGAGAAGCTTGGGCGTGGAAACCAAATCTCAAGCTAGTTCAACTGATGTGGTATCTACAGACAGAATGTCCTGAGTACGGAGGAGGCCTTGAGGTAATTCCAGGCTCTCATTTGCGCCGAGATTGGAAGAAAACAGACTACGAAGGCTCCCAGGTAGTCAGAGGCTTCCGCCGCAGGGCTCTGCACTGGATTAGAAACAAAACTGACATGACCGAGCCCATACAGGGTCTGCCATATGTCATTCCAAACGATCCAGGAGATCTCATTGTTTTCAACATGAGAATCTTGCATAAAGCGACCTTTCCCACAATATGCAAGGAAAGCGAAGTTCCCAAGGAAAGGGAAAAAATACTAGTTTCTTACGTTGCCGCGCCAAAAAATGAGGACTGCATCAACTACAAGAACTATCTTGCAAAATGCTCAAACAAGGTCTACGACGAGACACCTCAATCGAATACAAAAGCCGAAGCTGTTGTGTCATAGAATACGCACCAACGTCAACAAAAGCTGGCCAGCAAATACCTTACAAGAGACTCGACTCAAGCCATTCAGAGCCTCAAGACCTCTGACTCGGCATGCAATGTACTCAAACCAAGCCCATCACCAGCACTTACCACCTGATAGTTCCTCCACATCGCTGCCAGTTGTCCATTCTTAGCCAAGAGTTCGCTAAAACTGCCAGATTCTACAACTCTGCCGTTATCTAGAACATAGATACAATCAAAGAGCTCTAAAAGATGCAACTTGTGTATAGATGAAACCAAACATCTATCGGCGAATTTTCTCAGCACGGCAGAATATATCAGCCTTTCATTGGCAGTATCGACACTGCTTGTAGGCTCATCCATCAAAATAATGCTGCTTTCTCTGGCAAAGAAAATACCGCGCGCCAAAGCCAGCCGCTGCTTTTCGCCACCGCTCAAATTGACCCCTTTCTCGGCTATATTTGTCTCGAGCCCGTCAGGCAGACGACCTAGCACTGACGCAAAACGAGCTGCCTCAACTGCATCAATCATATCGGCTCGATCTGCATCCATACCGAAAGCAATATTGAATGCAATGGTATCAGCAAAGATTTCTGGGTCTTGAGGCATGAGTGTCGTAGCAGCAGCGAGATGCCTTAAGCCATGGGGCATCTGCGTACCATCAACCACAACCGAGACAGTCTGAGGCTTCTGCAAACCCCTAAGCAAATTAAGTAATGTACTTTTGCCGCTGCCGCTTTCACCAACGAGGGCAATTGATTTACCTCTCACCAGCTCAATTGCCACATCGTTCAAATGATGCAAACGATGTTTATCGTCCTCATACGTGAAATTGAGGTTCTGCACCCGGATTTTCCGCCAATCATAAGATAGAGGCTCTGCCTGGTCGGCAGAATGATCCAGCTCTTCATATGCATCACTAATGGTATCGACACCACGCAGGTCGGCGGCTTGCCTAACAACCACGCCATAATAACCGGCAAAAGTATAAAACGACTCGCCGATACGTCGCAAATACTCAAAGAGAGTAAAGAATGTACCGGCAAGAATTACCTGCTTTGCCAACAAATTGCTCTGCACATACCAGAACATGACCATAACCGTCATTCCCATCACAATAAAGGAAGTTAGAGCCCACTTAATCTCGTTCACCTTGGCGTTAACCGTGAAAAGTGACTGCGAGCGATAAATGCGCCTCAAGACCTCGGCAAGAGTGCGATTCTCGAGCCTCAATGTAATCACTGAAACAATATTGCTTACATAGTCGTGAATGGCAGATGCCACATGGTTATCCATGATATTGAGCTCGTCATACTGCTTGTCTAGAATGCGATCGAACAAAGCAATAATCAAAAGCGACAAGAGCGTAGCACCGAGGGCGGCAGCCGCGGCAATCGGCATAAAGTAGAAGAGAATCACCAGGGTGCCCAAAAGGCGCAAGACCATATAGACAATTTCAAAAGTGTCTTGAAAGAAGTTAGACATGGCTGTGGTGGCGCGATTGATCTTGTCTATGGTTTGTCCTGAATGGTGACCCGAATGCCATTGCACAGGCAGGGCGGTAACCTTTCTGAACAGTTCAGCTTTGAAGCTCGACCTGATTTGAAAAGCGACATAGCGCTCTATAACCCGAGCCGGACCATGGAAAGCCCAGAAGCCCACCGATACTCCAAGAAGCATAAGCAGATACTTGCCGACATCAAGCAAAAGTTTGTCGCCAAGCTTGAGCCCGGCAGCCAAATCAATCTGCACATCATTGAGCATGCGCCCAATCACGAAAGGCTCTATCAGCTCAAAAGCCTGAGCGCCTACAAACATAAGCATATAGATTACAAAGAGCTTTCTATGAGAACCGGCGTAATGCCAGCCCCTAGAAAACAACAAAGCGAAGGCGTTATTTCGTAAATTCATAAAATATTTGATCTCGCAAAGGGAAAAGGCACACGCCACTTCCGGCGGTGCTCGCGGTCCTCTCCACGACATGTGCAGATGCGAAAGCACAAGCAAAAACGATGCCGGGAAGATCTTAACCAGCTTCAAATCGACCTTGCAATCAAGCAAGCAATCAATATGGCTGGTCGGTTTATCCGCCGACAGACCGCGTTTGCAGCAAATTAATTGTGAAAATCAATGACGATCGATTGACTTAACAACACACAGCAGAGGCGGCGAGTCTGAGCTAAAGCGTCCAGTTGAGGCGGCTTTGGCTGCTAGAAAGCGGAGGCTATTTAATTTCTTGTCTACCATTAGAACTCCTCCGGTGACCTCTGCCCGTGACTCTATCTATGATTTAAGCGGCTCTGCCGCAAAGAATAAATCACGGTTGTTTATATCGATTTTTCGATTCTCGCACAAGAACTTTTATTTGCCAAGCAGACTTTTCCAGAAATTAATATCTAGCCTCAAGCTATGTCATAGAGAAATAAATCAAAACAGGATAGACAATTACAATCAATATAAAGCTGGCAGTAAGCCCGCCTGGAATAGATCCAGCGCCTTCACGCCTGAACTTCGGCAAGATATAGAGCAACAAATAAAGAGACTTGTATACAACTTGAAGCATCAAGACAGCGACAAATCTCTCTGGATAGATTAGGCCCAAACAAGAAAGCAATAAAATTGAAGACCAGAGACAAGCAACCAAAAGGCGCAGCCCTTCTGAATTCTCCACACGCCCTTGAAAGGCTCTTATAGACTTGCCACCGCTATCGGTGAACATTAAAAAAAGCACCGGCAGCAAAATCAAAATGTTCGCCGCATATGCATACACAAGAATATTGGGCATGGAATTCAACTCTCCTGGGCAACCTGTCCAGCTACAGGCACGGGCAAGTCACTTACAAAGCTTTAGAACGCATTAGTTTTGTCAACTCACGATCAAAAGCAGAGGCAAACTGTCGCTTTTCTTTATCGCCAAAAGGAGCGGGACCACCGCCTATCATGCCGCTGTCACGCAGTTCTGTCAGCAAATCGCGCACCCCAAGACGCTCTCCAATATTGTCTGGAGTGAAGACGGTCCCGCGTGGTTCGATGACCACCACTCCCTTTGGAACGAGAGCGGCAGCAAGCGGTATGTCTTGCGAGACTACCAGATCTCCGGGCTGGGCGTGTTCAACGATATACGCATCGGCAAGATCTGGTCCAGCCGGCACAAGATGAAAACTATAGAGCGAATTGGCAGGTATATTGAGCTGTTTATTGGCAACAAAGGCTACCGGCAAAGACAACCTCAAGGCAGCCTTTGTGACTATATCGCGCACAGCCGAGGGGCAGGCGTCGGCATCAATCCAAATTTTCATGGCTATCCAATCCACCTAAACACCAAGCAATTATCTTAGCAGTTCGGACCGCCGATGCCCCGGAACTGTCACAAAACCATCCTAAACTGACCCTACGCAAAAGTGTGTTCCCCACCCACGCATTTTTCTTATGGACAACACAAATACAGTAAGCTGCAAAGAAAACCAGGTCTTCCTATCACTTGTCTCTAGAGTGGTAACACAACTGTATGACGTTTCAGGCGCGCGCCAGGTAATGGACAAAGCCGACAAGCTGCAATGCAGCAAGGACGGCGAAGACGCCGTAAAGCAAGCCCAGCAAGCCACCCTGGTGCTCGACGACCCTTTTACAAAAGTGCTTGACGCCAAGCAAAAAGCCGACCTAGATGACCGTATGAATGGGAAGGAAAAGGGCAATGGGCTAGACCTCGACCTTTTTCTCAATCCATCTGCCGATGGCAAGAAAACCAATTCACATATAGATTTGGCGGTGCGAGATGTGCTGCCGGGTTCACCGGCAGCACTGGCGGGGCTGAAACCAGGCGACAAAATTGAAAAACTGAATGGCAGACCAGTCTCAGATTTCACGGTCAATGAAATCACCGCCCTTGTAGCCAGCGAAAGATTCAGAGTCGATGCCTCAAGAGAAGGTAAGTCTATCTCTGCTGAAATCAAACAGGCTGAACTGCAAACGCCTAAGGTGCTCGATAGAGATCTTGGCGATGGTGTCGCCTATATTCGCATCAGAGACTTCATTGCCCAAGACACAGACAAAGCCGTCGAGCAGGCATTTCGTCGCAATAAAGGAGCCAAAGCCTTTGTTCTAGACCTTCGCAACAATCCAGGCGGCAGAGTAGTGGATTCGCTCAACATTGCCTCGATGCTTGTGGAACACGGCAAGCTTGCAGTAGCCGAAGAAAGATTGCCATCGAGCCTATCCTCTCCTCTCTTTACCACTAGGCAGTTCAGCGTCAGCAAGGAATCGCAAATAATTGAAAGCGATACAAAAGAGGTGACGCCACGCCAGTTCCCATATCTACTTAACGGTCGCCCCCTCATTGTTCTGGTCAATGGCAATAGCGCTTCGGCATCAGAACTATTGACCGGCGCCCTTATGGCCAAACCAAATATATTGATCGCCGGAGAGAAGACCTACGGTAAAGGCGTCGGACAAACCGTAAGCGAAAAAATGACCGGCGGCAACGGCGTCAATGTCACCAATATCAAATTCTTTGCACCGAACGGTCTCAATGCCGGCGACGGGCACAATAAACGTGCAGGCTTCTCGACCGACATACCCCTGCCAAAACGCCTACCGACCCCAAGCGAACCGGACAGCCAAATCAAAGATGCCAAAGACATGCTAAAGGGTCTCATGAAGGTGAGAGGGCGGCTCGGCAGTTGACCTTGGTATTGGCTTTACTGCAGGGTATTCTCCGACCCTACCAGCTTCAATTTCTTCTCTATATCGATTCTGTGCAGAGTGTTCTCGGCACGAAGTTTGACAAAGGGATTATCATCGGCAGCCAATATATTGAGCGCATCCTCAGGAAGATTAGCATCTTCTGCCATACTGAAGCGAACATCAGGATTCTCATCCCTGACCATGATCATTATTGACGCCAAAGGAGTGTTCGGATTGCCTGCGGCAGCAATGCGAATTTCGGCCAGAGCTTGATAGGACAAACAAGCCAGAGTGCTCGGCCAACTGTGTCTATTTTCGGCAATTCGCTCCAACAGCTCGGGTGAGCCTTCGGTGCAAAGATCTTGCAAAACCGAAGGCGGCGTATGTGGATTAATGGCAAGAAGCCAGGCAACCTCTAAGAGCTGTGCATCGGTAAGTCCCAACTTATTGCGAATAGCCAAGCTCAGCTGCGGCGCTTTCGATGGCTGATTGAGCCACTTTGACACCACTTTCTTCAAGGAAGCGGAAATCTGAGGGTTAGGACATTCACTAACAAAGTCATATAAGAAAGTCAACTCCTCTGCATCATGTTTGTGTGGTTGAATGGAACTCTGCATGGAATTCTCCTTATAAAAATCTTGGAAGTAATATCTAACTACTCTCTGCAATACCAAAGAAGGTTGAAAGCAGGAGCAGAAAGAAAATAGCGAAAAAGACAACCGGAACGACCACAAGGCCGAAACATATCAGGAAGCTAGTACTCAGCATAATCAAACCTCCGATATGCTGCGCTCGAAAAACGCAGCATCTACACCGTCAAATTGCAAAGACGGGCAAAGCGAGTAATCAACAAAACCTCTATGAGGGTTTGACTTTTGGCAAAAGAAACAAAACAAAGTGAACTTTAAAACCCCAATAAGCACGGTTCTAGTCCGAGTGCAAATAGAGGCGTATCAACCGAGATCCAAGTCTCAGGAATGGCACAACTTCACAAACTTTCTATATTCATACTAGCACGCGCCGACTTGCATATCTCGCCGCTTAAATATCTAAAGACTGGCAAGGTGTTCAGGCTCGCTCTATACAGGTTAATTAATTCCTCAATTCAAGCCGCTGCGATTGCTGGTTATAACAATGTCTTTACAGTGGGACATCGATACTTTCGCGGCAAAGTCTAGAAAACGAGTATTCACCAACCTTTCAAAGCTTATACACGTTTTCGTCCAAACGGACCTGATAATATACGCCACCGCAAGCTTTGCCTAACATCAAAACAGGCAGCCGCGAACTTACTAAAATTTTCAACTCGAAATACTGGAGAAACTCATGTTTTACCTTCTGGCTTTGTGCGCTCTTACCATCAGTTTTGCTCCTCCCGCTCATGCATATATAGACGCCTGCACCGGCAGCTACGCTGTGCAATTCTTCTTCGGCACAGTGCTTACTTTTCTTTTGCCATTGCAAAGAGCAGTGCGTAACTTCTTCAATAGAAAAACAGGCAAATAAGCCATGCAGACAACATTCAAGAAACTCTCGTACCGGGATAAATGCGCCACGGTATATCGAAAGAACTCGCTCGTATTTCGCTTCATCTCAAGCCAATATGAGCCCGCCTATCGCAAGCTTATGCAGAGCGGGCTCTATAAGCACCTAACAGAGGAAGGTCTGCTAATCTGCCATGAAGAAGTGGAAGCGCCGGATTCCTTGAGCGAGAGACAAGATGACTTTCAAACTGTGATCAAACCCTGCAAAATACCTTTCATTTCTTATCCCTATGAATGGTGCTTTTCACAACTAAAAGATGCAGCACTTTTGACCTTGCGCATTCAAAAACTTGCCTTAGCCTATGGCATGACTTTGAAAGATGCCAATGCCTGGAACGTTCAGTTTCACGGCGGCAAGCCGGTCTTCATCGACACATCTAGTTTCGAAATTCACGAAGAAGGCTCACCTTGGTCGGCTTATGGGCAGTTCTGTCGCTTCTTTCTATTGCCCTTGGTGCTTATGTCAAAATGCGAACCTCGACTCAACTCGCTGCTGCTCGCCTATCCAGACGGCATACCATTAGATATAGGCATAAAATTATTACCACTGAGCACCTGGTTAAACCCCAGTCTTATCGGGCATCTCGCTGTCACAGCCTTTATGAATGCTCACTACAGAAAAAGTGAGGGGCATGGAAGCGACAGTAAGCAAAGGGTGAAACTGCAACAGTTGCTCAATGTGCTCAATGACCTTGAAGACACTATCTCAAATCTCAGACTCAAACAAGAAGACTCAGTTTGGAGCGCTTACTATAAAGATAATGCCTATAGCCCCAAAGCTTTTGCCGCTAAGGAAGAAATAGTACAGAGAATTCTGGTTCAATCAAAGCGCAAGAGAATCTGGGATCTCGGAGCCAACACCGGACATTACAGCCGACTGGCTTCTCCGCATGCAGACATGGTTCTAGCCATGGATTACGATGCCCTGTGTGTAGAAAACAACTATCTTGCTTTGAAGAAGCAAGGTAAAAGCAATATTCTGCCCCTTCTGATGGACTGCACGGCGCCTTCTCCGGCTCTCGGCTGGGCTCTGCTGGAAAGGTTGAGTTTGCCCGAACGCGGTCCCTGCGACCTGCTGATGGCCTTGGCTCTAATTCATCACTTGGTGATTGGCAGAAGCATCAACCTGGAAGAAGTTGCGGCCTATATGGCGAAGCTAGGGCAAGAACTAATCATAGAGTTTGTGCCAGAAGACGATAGTCAGGTTGAACTGCTACGAAAACAGAAAGCAGGAGTTTGCCAGACCTATAATCAGACCGCCTTTGAAGAGGCATTCTGCAGTCACTTTGTGCTAATTGACAAACAAGTGATAGCAGACTCGAAGCGGATGATTTATCACTTTGTGCGACTGAGCGGAGACAGATAGGTGGCAAAGCTTAACGAGATTCCGCTTTATCCGGTGGCAGCCGGTATATTGCCGGTGCTGGTCACGTACAACATAAGAGGCGCCAATCATGTGGCTTTGCAAAATCTATTGCCGCCCCTAATTGTTTCAGCCTTACTAAGCGTAATTGTTTATGCCTTCTTCAGGCAACTTTGGACCAACCGAATAGACAATGCCCCCATCTGCGCCTGGCTTGCTCTGACCACGCTTTTTGCCTTTACCTATGTTGTGATCGGCTTCGACTTCTGTTTGATGACCTTATCCATCAAAGATGCAGGGTTTGCCATAATAGCCGGACAAATCTTCATTTCTCTAGCTGTGGCACTTACTCTGGCAATTATCTTCGCCCTCATTACTCAAAAAACCTGGCTAAAAAAAATCGATAGCTTAGTCTGCCGAGCCACCGGTTTTCTATTGATTTTGCAGCTAGTGGTGCTGTTCCAGCACGAGTTCAATTACTTCTTTGCTATTGAGCCGCAAGTGGCTATAGCTCAGGCAGAAATGATGCCTAAAATAAAAACCAGCAAGACAACTAGCAGGCGCGACATCTATATGATTGTGCTTGATGAGATGGCTAGCCCTGAGGTACTCTCGCGTGTCTTTGCCTATGATAATTCAGACTTTGTCAGTCAACTGCGCCAGCGCGGTTTTCTCGTAGATGAGGCAAGCCTCAGCAACTACCCGCTCACCAGGCTCTCGCTTGCCTCTATCTTGAATATGAGTTATCTAGACTTTCTTGGCGACACCCAAACCAAACAAAATCAAAAAGACTATGCACCCACAACGCGCCTTCTACAAAGAAGCAACCTTGCTAAATTTCTGCAACAGCAAGGCTATGACTATATACATATCGGCTCAGAGATGCCGCCCACAGACAGCACTGTCATGGCTAATCAGAATAGATATCCGCTCATAGATGAGTTTTCTCTGCGATTCTGGCAATCGACCACACTTGGTCAGACACCGGGTTTCAGTAATTTTCTCGCGCATCTGCGCAGGAAATCTAGACTGGACGCCATAAAATATCTAGAGATGGCCGATGCCGGCAAGAGACCCAAGTTTGTGCTATGCCATATTCTTTGCCCTCATGAACCTTTTGATATAAATGCCGACGGCAGCCCCCGCCAAGAGATCATGCCCAATCGAGTAGAAAGCGCCTGGGACGCAGAAGCGAGAAGCGCCTATCTAGGTCAGGTAAAATTTATCGAGAAGAGAATACTTACCGCCATAGACAACATTATAGAGAAGAGCAAAAACCAACCGATAATTGTTTTGCAAGGCGACCATGGCACATATGCTGAAGACGAAATGGCTAAAGACTTTCCCAAAGAAGAACTTTACCAAGAGCGCTACGGTATTCTCAATGCCTATTTGGTGCCCTCTGATATGAAAGAAAAAATCTATCGCGGCATTACACCCGTCAACTCTTTCAGGGTAATTCTCTCCGAACTCTTTGGTGCCGATCTGCCGGCGCTTGCCGACAGGCAAATTTATGCCACCTATGGTCAACCTTTCAAATTTCGCGACGTCAGCGATCGAGTGCGAAAGCTGCAAGCAGCTCTGAAGTAGGGCTACTTGAGTGCTCTATTAACTATACCTTGTAAACGCTTGGCTACAGCCCCTCCGAAACCAATTCGAAATTTTATCGAAAAGTCTTAACTTCTAGCGCCAAGAAGAAGTGATTTGAGCTTACCCGGACCAAGTACAGCATTCAGTTCGCGCCAAATGAACATCAAATAGAACACAAAAACAAGACAAAACAATCTCGTGCAATCCATGATTAATCTCTGCTGCATCGCCACTTCAGCCGCATGCCGAGCGAAAATCTTCTCTTCTATTTGGCCGCCGATAAAGACGATAACAGCCAGACTCAATGCCTTCACTAAGGCAGATATGACTATTGGACGCTTGTCCAGAGTATTCTTCATAAAAGGTAGGTTATGGCAAAGAAGAACAATTTTTCCCAAACCTAAAGCCTCTACCGCAGCCACCGTGTAACCGTGCACAAAGTCGTGAATACCCAGCTGAATCAAAATTAGCGACTTAACGGTAGCTAGAAAGGCAAAACAAATACCCAGATAGGAGGCAATGATTGAAAACTCACGCAGTTCTTCCTTGAGATGAGCTTTCGCTTCTTTTTTCTTCTCTTCTTTATCCGGCTTCAATTGCTTGCCTTCCTTTTTCTATCGCTTATCTAAAAACGACCCACAATCTTCACAATGATACTACAGTCAGTGCTATGACATCATCCAAAGGCATCAGAGGCTCCGGCGACTTAACCACCCAAAAGCCCAAACAGTTAATCAACAGTTGATTAACTGTTTAGCTCCTACCTGCGATTGTCAGGTACTGCCTATACTAGCAAAACAACCAATCTGATGGTGACAAAATGAAAGCTGCGCCGCCAATGCAAGAATTTGCCGCCATGTTCTGGAATGATCTAACATGCGCGTTCTCACTGAACCAGTGGAGAAACTGCCTGCAAAAGCTGTCCAAGGTAAACAGAAGAGTGCTTTTTTCAAATCTAGTTGCAATAATTCCGCAAATAGCAGTTTTCTATGCTCTACTTTCACCGGCTGTGGCTAGCCCGCTCTACAACAAAATTCTCTTCTATCCAAGCAAAGAACACGCATTTGCGGTAGAAAGTCTGGCCGGCACCGCCAAAGAAAACATCTTTATAGCGTCAGGGGGCGAGAAACTAAACGCCTGGTTATTTGACAAAACCGGGGCTAAGGGTACGGTATTGATAAGCCACGGCAATGCCGGCAATATCTCACATCGCATACCGATAATCGAATACTTCCTCTCTCAAAATTTTTCTGTGCTGGCGTACGACTATCAAGGTTATGGCTTGAGCACAGGTGAGCCGGGCATCGACAAAATATGCCAAGACGGACTAGCCGCCTATGATTACCTTAGCAAAGAAAGAAAAATCCCCCCAGAAAAAATCGTACTTTTCGGTGAATCACTGGGCGGAGGCGTCAGCGCTCATATCGCCGGCAATAGAGAAGCGGCAGCCATAGTTCTACAGTCTACATTCTCTTCTTTGCCCCATGTGGCGCGCTCTAAGATGCTTCTTATGCGAGCCTATCCAAACTTTCTCTTTCCCAAAAACAAAATGGACTCAGCTAAGATCCTCGCTGGAGCGCATCCACCGCTCCTCATCATTCACGGTACAGGCGATGGCATCATTCCATGCAAAGAAAGCAAGCTTATCTATGAAAAAGCAGCAGAACCCAAAAAACTTTTACTGATAGAAGGTGGCGGTCATAATGACCTCTTTTATGAGTACAAAGATGAAACACTGAAAGGGCTGAGCGAGTTTCTCAAGAACGGTTTTTGAATCTTAGAAAAACCAGAGTTGGATATTCTAAAGGTCATCTGAAATCCAGAGAACTTCCCGCATCACCGGCTTAAACTCGGACATAAAGAGCTGATAGGCAATTCTGGCATCAATACCGTCATCTTCGCCGCCTCTGACACAAACACAAGTCGTGCCCTTGCCTACCGAACAGCCTGTATAAAGCTCAAAATAGAGATTGCTGCCGGCAAAGCTAACGGCGGCAAAGTTATCAACCAAAGGTTCGTCGACAATCTGAGCAAACTCAATCTTATACCGCTGCGCAATCTGCTCAGGTGTTAGAGCCAGAGTCAACAAATACTCCCGCGGCAAAGCTCGGGCTTTAAGCACGGCAAAGTCAACTTGAGTAAAATCGCGCAAACTGCTTCTCCAGACAAGAAAGCTAAACCATAGAAAAGGACAGTGCCCCTAGAATATCAATAATTACTTCCGGCCAGGGTATCATCATTCAAAAACTTGGCAATAATCTCTTCTTCCACTACGGCAAAGTCTGCTTGCGGCGCTACACAAGTCGAATTAATCACCCTTGAACCCGGAGAATTTTCGACAACTGCGCTATGCAAAACTCCCTGCCACTTAGGCGTTTCTTTCGAGTAAGCAGTGCAGCTATTGTTGACCACCAAAATCTGATAGGTTCCAGCATCAAAGCAGTCAATGTCCCAGGCAAAGTCCGCCAGTTCAGCTAGCCCCCGCTCATACGCCTGTGTATACATAGGATTGAAATCCTCCAGAAACTGCTCGGGCGTGATGCCGCGGGCGACGGAACGTGCCGAATAATCATACATAGAAAGGCGACTCTTCACCTCGCTAGGCTCATACCCGAGTATCAACAAAGACTCGGCAGGAGCCGCATCGCGATGGGGCTTGGTTGTATTCTTCTGGTCGAAGCGAATCATATTGAACCATTCCAGAGGCAGTCCACGGGCGGCAGAGTGTAGGGCGGAAAGACCCTCCTTAAGAGCAACCATCATACGCCGCTGCTTTTGAGAACCGAAATCGGCTGGAAGCATTATAAGGGCGAAGCCGCAAGAACTGTGGTCAGTACGACAAACCAGATTGAAAACCTGAGCTGAGAGTGCAGCCATATCAAATTCTCGGTCAGCCAACTGAGGGTCTGCCGAATAAAACTGCGACTCAATCAAATACGCTTCCATGGCTCGGCGGCTCCCTCTCGCTAATCTATATTAAATACCAACGAGATTCGAGATTAACGACTCGATTACAAAATCTCATTATTCTAGCGTCTATACCACCTCACTTTTCTAACCCCCTAAAGCTCCAGGCACGAACAGACCCTTAAGAGGGGTCTTCTCAGGCTGAGCAGTTACCAGGTTATCGCCATGACTGAAAAGCAAAACATTGCAGAAAAGCCCGCCCAAGCTGCCGATTCGCAAAAAGAAAGCACTTCGCGAATTCTTTTTGACGACATAGATAGCGGCAAGACAATCGGTAGATTCACCCATGCCGACGCCAAAGCCTGCAAAACCAATCCGGAAGAAGGCACGGTGCCCACCCTGATGCCTGGTAAAAACAGCAACGGCTGCGATTTCAAAGGCATGAAAGACCTGCCCAAAGATCTCAAACATCTAGACTTTCCAGATATCTATAACAAAGCCGCCGAGAGCACTGTGCGCATAGACTCGACCATGACCGACCCTCACGACAAGAAAGGACGCTACAAACAAGAAGGTCCAGCCGGAACCGGCGCCATTATAGGCAAAGATGTGGAAAAGGGTGAATGTCTTGTCGCCACAGCTAATCATGTAATCAATGGCGGTAAAGAAGTAAACATCTCAAACATCAAGGCAGTCAGTGCCGACGGCAAGAAATATGACACCGAAGTGCGCTATACCGAACCCAAGAAAGATACTGCAGTAATTGCCATGAAGACCGGCGCAGACACTGAAAAAGTTTGCAAACCATTCACCGCTGTTCAAGACGTCAACGATGAAGCCGGCAAAGGCAAAAACGTAGTAGCGCTGGGCTTTCCACAGGGCTCTCGCGCCCTCTATGCCTCCCCAGGCAAATCAGACGGCATCAGACCAATGCGCGAAGATATGAGCCCTCGCAATATTAGAGAACTGGGACTGGAGCCGGACGCCAGTCAGCTTAAGGTAAAAAACCATATCAAAGGCGGTCAATCGGGCGGTCCGGTTGTTACCTCCGAGGGTCGCCTGGCAGGCTTGAATCAATCGGGACCAGACGGTTACACCCGAGACAGCTATGCCGTGCCTCTCGATCAAAGACGTGTAGATGAACTCTTGGCTAAGTCGCGCCGATAAGCAAAACGAAAAACCAAAGACCGACTAAGCCGAAGGTGCGACAGGACTGCCACTAGCAGCCGCTCCACCTTCGGCTTTAGATTCACCCTCTATATGTTGCAGAAAGAGAATACCGCGCGCAAGAAAGAGGCAATCGATAAAAGAGAGGACGCTCGCCAAGAGAGCATAATAAAGACTGGACATGCCGAGTTGCCAATTTGTATTGAATTCGAATTTCAGATAATGGGCAAAAAGTTCGGCAGTAACAACAGCAATACCAAATGCAAAAATCAGAAAATATGCCAAACCGGAGAGCAGACTAAAGGTCCAGGCGAACTGCAAGGCTCGCTCCCTGGAATATTGGAAGCTCTTCCACATGGCGCTAACTGGATTCATAGAGCGGGTAAAAACAAGCGCTAGAGTCAAATCTGCACGAACTGCAAGCAAGACATAGAACATCGCAAGCAAGCCAAAGAACCCAGCCGAGCCCTTTGAAAAGGTCAATACAGCAAGGGTCCATAGGAAAGTAAAAAACACGGAAGGGGTCGAAACCACAAGCTGAGATTTTTGATCAGAACGTAACTGCTCAGGCAGACACCAGAGATAGGAAAAGGAGAGAAGCGGATATAAAAGCCGAAAGCCATACTCTGAAACTTCAGTGATTACTTCTGATTCCGCTGCCGCTGGAAAGAAATAGGGCAAATAACTAAGAGCCCAAAAAGCAGCAGCAAAGAAGGGGATATGCCACCAGCGACGCCTAAAGAGCATTATTGCAGTGCGCCAGCTTTGCCCCTGCAATTCTTTAAGAAACCCCGGTAAAGACTTATCTTTACGCCTTCTAGCATGCCAAAAAAAGCAGAAAGGCAAGAAGAGAGACCAGAGAGTCCAAAGTGCTGTACCGATCCTACAAATATCCCGAACCGTGTCATAGCCATAATCTGCCACGGCTAGGGCGTCAGACGGCATCAGCGAAACCCAGAGTCAAATTTACGAGACAAGTGAAGGCTAGCAATATATGAAATCTCAAAGGTACTACTAACATCTATGCTAGCAAATCAATCGTTCTGAGCTCAATGCCAAAAGAAAAGGAAAAGGAAAAGACTACCAGTCTAGCTTGCCTAGAGCAGCTGCTATAGCAAAGGACGCCTCTATATCAAGCTTTGAATCTATCTTTGAGCTTGAGAAAAGGCTTTTCAATCAAGAAATAAGAGAAGCTCGCCAGCCCCAGACAAAGTGAGTATTTCACCAAATCGACATGGTCGGTTAAATGCGGCTGGCACTTGATCAAGACCTCATAAATTTGATCGGTGGCAAGGCAATGCCACAAATAAAGACTATAAGAAAGCCTTCCTAGAAAAGCCACCAGGCTATTCGAGAGCAGCCAATGCACCGGTGAGTTTTGATTGGCGCACTTAAACAGTGAGAGCAAAAGCGCCGTGGTCACAAGCGAATGCAAAGGCAACTTCAACATCCACCAATTCAAAATGCCATTGGGATTGCGACTAAAGATGCGCTCGGGATGCCCAATCTTCAAAGTGGAATAAACAAAGCCGGCAAACAAAAGCACAACCACAAGCCAATGTACGCTCAGCTTGGTAAAGCGCGGGAAAGCCTCTTTGTAGTGCAGCAAGACGGCACTGGCGGCACCAAGCAAAAGCCCATCAAGATGGGTGTCGAATCCGGCAAAGAGACGCACCGAAGTAGCGTAGCAAAGATAATGTATAGATCGGTAAGCAACCATGGTCAAAAAGGCAGCAACAAATAAGATAAAAAGATTTCTGGCCTCACGGTTCTGGTCTAGCCCGGTTAGCCGAGAACGCCAAGCCAAAAGCACCAATGGCAGTATCAAATAGAATTTCTCTTCTATACCCAGTGTCCATGTATGAACCAAGGGCATAGCATCAAGATTGACAGGAATAAAATGAGTAACAAGCAAGATATCGAAGCAAGAAAAAGCCGCCACTAAAGCGTAAGGAAGCCCTGCCCCGAAGGCACAGGCGACGACAAGAAAAACAAGCAAAGCTGGGGCGATTCGCAGAATGCGACGAGCCCAGAAATATTTGAGGTTGAGGGTACCGGTTTTGCCAAGCTCAGACAGACAGAGTTTGGTAATGAGAAATCCGCTGATGACAAAAAATGTTTCGACGCCTACCCAACCGCTCGAACCAAAGAAGGAGTGAAGACAATTGCTTACTTGATGAAAACCAAGCACGGGCAAAATCGCCAAAGCCCGAAGACCATCCAGAAAAAGAATCTTCTTCTCGGACTCCTTTGCACCGGAGTTCAAACTTGCCCTTGAGTCGATCGGCTTATCTAACAGCGCAGACGCAGAAGCACGAGAAGCGGCTCCAGAAGCAGCTTCATCTGCCATGAGAGTTTGTCTGTCACCTTGCGCCGCTAACACCTGAACCTCCGAGGAAGTCAAGGCTAACATGCAGAGTCTAACTATACCTTTATCGTTATTAACTATCGAGCTTGCTTGAGAAAGCATACCGGCGGCGATACCGCCTCCAATTTCAAAGAAAGCATCAGCTGCTTACTGGAAGGACTAAGTCAAAGGCTCGTCTATAGGCGCTTCCAACTCATAGTCCGCCAGTGCGGCTCTGCCAAGCAAGCCACCAAATTGCCGAGGTGACATCTTGCCGAGAGGGCGTTTCACCACAATATTTTCCACACTGAAAATATCGCCTTTCTTTATCGGCTTTCTAGCAAAGACTCCTTTGCGCACCAACTTGGCAGTTTCCGGCTCGCTAGCCACCGGCTCTTTGTTAGGCGAGCCAAGCGCCACTTCCACATTGCGAATCATCTGCACCAGACGGGCAAAATCAGCAGGCTCCATCGAAGCCATATGGTCCGGTCCCGGCAGGTCTCTAGATGTGGTGACATGTTTTTCGATCACCCTCGCCCCCATCGCCACGGCGGCAAGAGCCACTTCCAGACCAGCTGAATGATCAGACAATCCAGTGACAAGACCAAAACGCTCGATCAAGGTTGAGATGCAACGCAAATTGATAAACTCAAGAGGGCAAGGATAAATGCTTGTACAATGCAAGACCGAAACACGGCTGTGCAAATCTTTTCGTACCAAGTCGTTATAGACCAAGTCACCACTACCGGCGATATCATGGTAAGACGCATAAAGGTCAAGTAATGCCGACTCGACATCTTCTAATGTCGACATACCGGTAGAAAGAATGCAGGGCTTGCCGGTGTGCGCGATGGCAGCAAGCAAGGGCGTATTGGTAATTTCCCCCGAAGCGATCTTATAGCGCCGCACACCGCACTTTTCTAAAAGCCCAACAGCCTCTACGTCAAAAGGGGTGGAAAGAAACTCAATCTCATTGAGGCGGCAAAATTCAGCCAATTGCAAATGAGCCTCTTCGCTCAGTTCCAAGCCCTTGAGCAGAGCATGCTGCGAAGCGTCGGAGCCGGTATTTTGTTTTTGATATTCGGCACGGGATGCCGCCTTTGTCACCAGACGATCAGCACTAAAGGTCTGAAACTTAACGGCGTCGGCGCCCGCTTCTTTCGAATGCAGAACCAGCTCTTTAGCCAAATCCATTGAACCGTTATGGTTGACCCCTATCTCAGCAATGATAAAGCACTCAGACATGATGAAACCTTTTCCTCAAGAGCTTGCCGACATCGTATTCTTCGGCTATGTTTGCCAATACATCAATAATTCTTTGCGATGCGTTGCCGTCTCCATAGGGGCTGACTGTTTCCGAACAATCTAAAGACAGAGCCCTCGCTAGCCCCTGCCTGATTGCATCGATACCACCGGCGGTATTGACCACAGATGAAGCGGAAAGTCTGTCTGCTTGCCTGTCGCCTATATTGAGAGTGGCGACCTTTAAAGCCGGCGCTTCATAAAGTCCTGACGAAGAGTTGCCAACCACACAGTTTGAATGACTCATCAAGCTGAGATACCTTGTTGACCCAAGGTTCTCAAAGAGATGCGCATTGCTATGGCTCGAGACAAAAGCCTCCATCAGTTTGCGGGCCTCGGCACCACCGGGATCGTTGTTGGGAGCGGTAAAGACAATGGAATGTTCGTCGTCCAACTCCGAAAAGACCTGGAGCAAGTTGCCTAGAGAGGTAAGCCATTCACCGGACAGGGTTTCAGGGTGGAAAGTGGTAAGCAGTATCTTCTTTCTGAATCTGATAGATAAAGACTCTTCCAGCTGTGTACGGCTCAGATAACGCATCGACTTTATATAATCGATGCCTGGACTACCGACTAGATGCACTCTATCAGGCTCTTCCCCCATCTGCACAAGCAATTTGGCAGCGCGTTCATTGGTGGGAAAATGAAGATGTGAGAGTTTTGTAATAGCATGACGAAAAGAATCATCAAAAGCACCGAGCGTGAGGTCGCCGCCGGCAATGTGGGCTATAGGCAAAGACATAATCAAAGCAGTTTGGCAGGCTGCAAGCACCTCAAATCGATCACCCAAAACCATCAAAAGATCGGGCTTGAGAGCGCGATAAGCGTCGGCATAACCAAGAGAAGCGCGGGCAGCGGCTTGGGCGGCGGCATGCGCACTATCGTCACCTTCAGGTTGCAGAGCCTCCACCTTGTGGGCAACTGCAAAACCGTCCGCCTCTATCTTGTCTAAAGAATAGCCGTGTTGCTTGGAAAGATGCGCCCCAGCCGCTATAACTCTAAGTTCAAGAGCGGGGTGGGCTTCAATCGCTTTCATTGGATAGTAGAGCAAGCCATAGTCGGCACGGTTAGTGGTGAGAACCGCCACTTTCAACTTTTTCATAGTTAGAGCCCGGGGCCGCTTGGAATGCAGACTGTACGACTATTGAGACTCTCGCTGACGCTGAGAGGCATACTTGGGCAGCTTTCATACATAGGTAATTTATGCATGGGCTCCCAGAATGGACGGGTTTGAATGTCTTTCTCAGCCAATCTCTCAAAGATTGACTCAAGACAGGTTTGGTCGAATATTGCTTGCTCGCCCTGTAAGATTAGACAATTCAGCCAGTAGTTGCTTTTGGCGTATGAGGGTTCGACAAAGAGCTTACAATCGGCAAGATCGGCAAAGAGCCTTTGGTACTCAGCCACGAGCTGTCGCTTACGCTCTAAAAAGCGCTCGAGACTTTCCATCTGTGCCACACCTAAGGCTGCGTTGATATTAGGCATACGGTAGTTATAACCGACATCATCATGTATAAAGCGATAAGCATGAGGCTTCTTAGCTGTGGTGGTGAGATGCTTTGCTTTCTTCGCCAGCTCAGGGTCTCTAATCAAAAGTGCCCCGCCGCCGCCGGTGGTAACGGTCTTATTGCCGTTAAAGCTCAAGGCTGCGATACCACTGATAGTGCCGGTATGACGACCTTTGTAAAAAGACCCTAGTGACTCGGCGGCGTCTTCCACAAGGGGTAGTCCCCATTTTTCGGCTATCGCCAAAAGCTCATCTAGCTGCACCGGATGACCGAAGGCATGCATCGGCATAATGGCACCGATAGCCCGACCACTAAGCCGGTTGAAAACCTTGCCGTCGCGCTTCTCACCTATCTCATCAAGCCAATCGGCAAGCTTGACCGGGTCAAGACCGAGGGTGGTCTCGCTGACATCGCAAAGATGCGGTATGGCGCCGGCATGGCTGACGGCATTAGCAGTGGCGACGAAAGTCAGAGAAGGAATCAAGACCTCCTCGCCCCTTTCCACACCGGCAAGCAACAGCGCCATATGCAGTGCCACTGTGCCATTTGTCACAGCGACTGCATAAGGGCTGCCGGTATACTCGGCAAGCATCTGTTCAAACTTACCGACAAAGGCACCGGCAGAAGACACCCAGCGGGTCACCACACATTCGCGCACATACTTTTCTTCGTTGCCGTCAAAAACCGGACCGTGCAATTCGACCGGGCGGGGATGATCTTTAAAGAAATTCTCCAAACGCTCGACTATGCAATCGGCAATCTTGCTATCTTTAGACTCAGTCATGAGATGACCCTTGCTATTACCTATATTATTCTTCAATTCGGACATGCTCTTTTCCTATTTCGCGACTGCCGCGCTAAAGTCTATAACCGGCGCCATCATAGTGTGACAAGTTCTCGGGGCGCGAAAACCATTCGATGGTAGTCTTCAGTTCTCGCTTAAAATCGGCGACCGGATCGGCAGGCATTTTGCCGCCAATCAAGCTGAATAACTTTGAACTATCGCCGCACAAACGATAAACTTCGCTGTCTTCGGGGCGCAGGCGCTCGGGGTCGATTTTGAGCTTTACCGGCTTGCCTAGAATTTCACCGGCTAGTTTAGCTGTGTCTTCTATAGAAATCTCTAAACCAGTGCCGATATTTACGGTTTCACCGATAGTGGCATCGCAGTCGGCAATTTTAGTGAGCATTTCGGTGGTATAGCCAACATAGTTAAAATCGCGAGTGGCCTTGATATTACCTAAATCGAGATTGCCGTCACCTTTGAGCAATTGCACAATAATAGAGGGAATAACAGCACGCAGCGATTGTCTCGGGCCAAAGGTATTGAACGGTCTAGCCACAGTCACCGGTGTATGGAAAGCATAATAAAAAGAGAGCGCAATCTGATCAGCGCCGATTTTGGAAGCCGAATAGGGAGACTGTCCTTTCAAAGGATGCTTCTCATCGATAGGCACATATTGCGCCGTACCATACACTTCACTGGTAGACATTTGAATCACGCGCACATTGCCGTTTTCTCTAGCAGCATGCACCACATTTAGTGCACCACTGATATTGGTCTCTACGTATGAATTAGGCGCATGGTAAGAATAAGGAATAGCAATCAAAGCAGCCAGGTTATAGACAACCGCGACGTCTTTCATGCTCTCTTTGACATAAAACGAATCTCTGATATCGCCGTCGAAAAACTCAATCTCAGAGGCAATCTCTTGCGGCACCGTATCGAGCCATCCCCGGCGTCCAGCACTGTTATAGCGCACCAGAGCCTTGACCGAATGACCGTCGCGAACTAGCCTCTCCGCCAGATGCGAGCCGATAAAGCCGGCCGCCCCGGTAACAAGGACTTTCTTTGACATCCTCTGTCTCCTTAGCAAGCATGCAGATCATACAAGAGAACCAACAGGAACTGAAGCTCAGGGTAAAATCTAGTGACGATTTAGAGAGTGGTTCAATGAAGATATACATTGCCGGTGCCGGTGGTCATGCAAAAGTAGTAACAGCCGCCGCCCACAGCCAGGGTCTAGAAATAGAAGCCTATCTAGACGATGCCAAAGCCGGAACAACCCTGATGGGCCGCCCGGTAATAAAGGAAGAAGCAGACTTAAACCAGGAGCTTCCCTTTGTTGTCGCCATAGGCAACAACCAGGTGCGAAAAGCATGCTTTGTCAGGCTGATAGAACGAGGGCTAAAGCCTATTCTCATAAACCATGGTCGAGCCATTATCGACGGCGCCGAATGCGAGGCAGGCAGCCAAATAATTGCCGGAGCCATTTTGAATCAAGATGCTCGCATCGGGCGCAATTGCATCATCAACAGCGGCGCCATTGTGGAACATGACTGCCAAGTCGAAGACCATTGCCATGTGGCACCCGGGGCAGTGATGGGCGGGGGCAGCAGCCTGGGCGAGGGCAGCCTGCTTGGCTTAGGGGCTGTGCTTTTGCCAGGCGTCAAAGTGGGAAAGAATGTAACTATAGGCGCCGGATCAGTGGTTATCAAGGATATAGAAAGCGGCGCCAGGGTTGCTGGAGCACCGGCTCGAAATCTTACATAACTCTTAAATCGCAGTCTTTTCAAGTGATCCTTTAACCAGCCTTAACCCACGCAAAGGCAGAATCGGAGTGTTGTCAAGCGTCGTTTTCTTAAATGCAAAAGCGGTAATAAACAATGCAAATAAATCAATCCAGGCTCAAGACTTTCTGCTTAGCCTTTATTGCACCGGTTTATCTTTTGGGGCTATTGGTTTGTTTCTGCGCTATGGCTGAGAGTGCAGCAGCAGATGAAGTAAGAGATTTCAACGTCATCGCCACTCTCGACAAAGAGGGAAAACTGGCAGTGGAAGAGACGATCAGAGTCTATTTCAACGAACCGGACAAACACGGACTACTAAGAAAGATTCCATTAGATTTTGCATCTAACGCTGCCGACTTAAGCATTCAAGCTGTGCAATGTCCACCTGGCGTAGACACTGAGTTTCAAAAAAGCGAGCTGAATAAGTCATACCAAATCAAAATAGGCAATAAATACAAAAAAGTCAGCGGCAACAAAGTTTATTTCATCAAGTACACCCTGTCTAATATTTTCGACAAAACAGGCAAGACCAATTGGTCGCCCAACGGCAAGAATTGGCTAATGCCAATTGATCATATGAGCGTAAAAATCAAAAGTGAAGGAAACTCATTACCTACTGTCGCTTCGCTTTCTAGCAACAATTGGCAGCCTAAGACAGCATCGCAAAAGCAAAAGGGCAGTGTCACTTTTGAAACCGGACGCCTTGAGCCGGGGCAAGCCCTGCGACTGAGCCTCACTGGCATTCCGCTTAAGGACGGCTACAAAAAATCGCCGACTGTCACTAGCAGCAGCAGCGACACTATCTGGGGCGTAGTTTTCATTTTGATTGTCACACTTTTCTTGTGTGCAGCGCTGAGAAACATGACTCGCCCCAGAACCTACGGCGGCGGCTATAGCAATAACAATTCATATTCAAACTACAATTCGTACTCAAACTACAATTCTTATTCAGACTATGACTCGTCAGATTGGTCTAGTTCGTCAGGCTCATCAGGCTGGTCAAGTTCAGATTCGTCCAGTTCTTCAGATTCTTCCAGCTCAGACAGCGGCTCAAGCGGTGGCGGCGACAGTTGGTAAGAGATTTAGAATTGTTTTTTGAGGTTGCAAGCTTCACCTAAATAATTAAATGATACTGCGACTCACCGAACTACTTGCCTAACTTTAATGAATAAAAGACTTAGCCAAAGAGGATTCGACTTGATAAACAAAACGGTTGCCCAAAAGTAATCACAGGCTGCGTTAGCATACGTCTTGCACTTCACATTGATCGATGCACGGTGCAGGTATGCCTCCCTAATCTCACCATTAATGCTGATTACAGCGCTGAGGTCATCGATGGCACGCTGGTAGTTGCCCTGTCTTTCATGAATAAGAGCCCTATTGAATCGACTAGCCCAATTTTGCGGGAGCACAGCAATCTCTTTCTCCAAATCATTGGCTGATTGCCTCCAATAGGCTAACTGTTGGTGCATTGAAGTAAAGTCGAAATAGCGAATTGACTCGGTAGGTTTAATCAATTCTGCATTGAGCATATCTTCGATTCCCTGCTGCGGATTGCCCATACACCAAAGTAACCAAGCTCGATTGATAAAAACTGATCTTTCTTTCGGAATAAGTTTTACAGCATTATCGATATCTGCCATAGCCTTTTGATACTCTTTCAGGTTGACATATACCTGCGCCCGATCGAGGTAAACATAGGCGTCCTTGGGATTTAGACACAAGGCGGTGTTTAAGTCAGTAATCTCGTTCTGATAGTCACAACGTTTTTCGTACAGCCAGGCTCGCTCGACATAGGCATAGGCGTCTTTTCGATTAAGCTGAATGACGCCGTTCAGATCATTCAATGCACCGTCGTAGTCATGGAGCCAGTTGCACTTTAACCAAGAGCGCAGAAAATACAGTTCCGGGTCGGAGCTAGGCTCTAGCCTGATCGCAGTATTCAAATCATCTAGGGACCTTTGAAATTGTCCAAAATCATAATATTGCAAAGCTCGGTATTTGTAAGCTCTTGTGTAGGTTGGTCGCAATCGCAAAGCCTCATCCAAATCTTCAAGCCCACGCTGATACTGGGGTAAGTGGCTCTTAGCCCAGCCTCGCATGCAGTAAGCATAAGCATCGCTTGGATTGGCCTTTATCGCCAAGTCGGACCTTTCAACAATTTCCTGAAACTGGACTGTCTGCGCAAGACCATCTAAGGCTTCGCGCGCCACAACGACTGGCACTGCAATTAATATCACAGCATAGAATGCGAAAAACAGTGTGCGAAATCTTCTCATGGAACCAAATTGAATTTTAAAAATTGCTGCCTCTATTCACCTTACCAAAACACTCGCCGCCAGTGTTCCACTGTTAGTAAATGCCCATCCCGTTGGCATTTACCAAACAGTGGTCCATAACTAATGATGGCTACTTATTCTGTTGGATATCCGATTCGATGAGGATTTGCCCTACTTCTAAATCATACTTGGCTTTGCTCCCGACAGCGTTCTTCTGAGTCACGAAAGCGAAGCCGAAGTTTTTCGGTTCGAAGTTGCGTTCTTCTATAGAATCCTTCGTAATGATTTGGCCCTTTGGAATTCTCTTAATTACGTACACCGCAGTCTTGATGGTAGATATCTTGATTCCGTCCACGGGAAAATAGAAGAAACTGATATCTCTCGTGGTGTGGGAAGGAACCTTGCGGCACAGCGTGCCGGTCGCGGTCACAAAACAGTGATCGTACTTCGCTTCAAGCGCCCTTACCTGGGTCGCTAGCTTTTGCGAGTCTTCTGGAGGTAAAGACCTCCAAGTGCGACCCTTCTGGCTCGCTATGACGATTCCAGTTCGGCGATCTTCTAGCCAAATCATCAGACCTGGCTTGCCACGAGCAATCCACCCGTTTACAGTTACTTGCCGGCCAACCTGCTTCTGGAATTGCGTTGTGTCGTCGATGTTGACCTCAACATCGGTTTCATGTGCGAGTGAAATCGGACTCAGTAGGAAAGTCAGGGCTATTGCTAGAAGAAACAGGCTTGTACGCATTCACTTAATCTCCAAACAGTCGTTGGTTCTATATTTAGCAATTGCGCGGTTACTTGCCCTTCTTTTTCAGGCATGTTGCGCAGCACATCGTACCATTCATCGAGGGAGATATAGCGGCGCCAGGTATGTTCGGAGATGAATAGCCGCATCCTCCGGACGTGTTCATTCCAATGAACGTGTTTGTCTCAGGGAAGTAGACACTGTAGTTGAAGAGTCCGCCACTATTATCCCAAGGCCCCGCTGGATCAGAAACGGGACTTCCTGATGGCCCGCGCGAGCCTTGATCCACATAGCCTTGCTTACACCAGATAACTTTCTTGGTTCCGGATGGACATTTGTAGGCACATGCCTTCTTCTTCGCTGGTCCAACATCTGAGAGGTTTCCTGGCGATCAGCCCCACCAACAATGGGTACTGCCAGAAGGCAATCCAGAATGGGGAGATTCTGGCAAACTTCCAGGGTTGATGCCAAGATAAAAGCCAGCAACTGCCACGCAGCCCGCTCCGAAGACATTCTTTCTATGAGGAGCACCAGTCACATTCTCAAACATTATTGGCACAGAGGGGTTTCCTGCCATCTAAGATATGCTGTCGGAAACATTCTCGCGGTTCTCTACGAATAGAGATGCTTAATACATTCCACCAAAGATGGTCTGGATACGGAAAGTTGCACCACGGTGTCAATGAAACAAAGAGTACTCACCATACAAATCGGAATAGCCGCGATAAACATCAGCCCGACAAAAACTCGACCTTCAATAGGAGACACTTGTTTAAGGCTGTGCAAAACAAAGCTTTCAAGTGGGGGGATCATAGCTCCCACCATCACAAAGATCAAAACCATAACTACTGAAACGATTAAGCTTGAAGGAAAGCCGGTTGGTTTTATCAGGGAGAACGCTGACACCAAGGACGCTGCTAGAAGTAGAAAGAGGCAAATCTTCATTGCTTTATAGACAAACATTCTTTCACTCCAATAACAGTTGTCTCAATCAATAGCAAATCAGAGTTACTAAGTCCATAGTAAAAGTACGGTAGTCAGTACCTAAGGCGACTTAGCTGGGACAAGTGTAAGTTTCAGAATTATTTGGCACACTTAACCACCCCAAAAATCTTTTGGAGAGACACTCCTCTGGCGCCGGTACTGGCGCCACTACCTACAGTGGCTGCAATAAGGTGAGTCGTTCAATTCAACTCTGAATACAGAGTGAAATCAGATCGGTGCTAGGCCTCAGAGGCAAGCAGAGGCACCTGCTTTGACAACCTTCCGGGCTTTCCAAAAATCATCATCTCACGGGCTGCTTCAACAACCTCACGGGTTACCTCTCTAACAACGTCTTCGTTGATTTTCAGAATCTTTGCAATCATAGAGAACAGGTTTACCAGCCCTCTCAGAACACCCTGTGTGTACCAGTGAATTAGCTTATACACCTCTTCTGGAGGCTTTGGAAGCCCCATTATTTCAAGCGGTTTGTCAATGAACTGGTTCGTCTCTGCTTCGCTAAGCGGCTTCAATTCTTCCACCTTAGAGACCCGGACGGAGAAGAGCCACATGCGGCTTAAGGCTCTCTCAAAGCCTGGGTCAGCCATAAGCAAGGTCCCGTCATCCCACTCTTCCTTTATGTCTCGCAACTGTTCCAGCGCCTGATACTTCAGACTGAAGGCTTCGTCAACCACTATGAGCTTCACGTGCTGATTCTGAATCTCCTTAGCCCAATCTGCCGGACGGTACCAGTTTACTGCCTTTAGATAGGCGTTGTAAGTTTCAGAATTAAATGGCACGGACCCTCTGTGACTATGATGTCTTAAACAAGTCCGGGGAAAAGTTTACTGTAGCCCTGGAACAAAACAGCTAGAGCTTGCAAATCCATTCAATAAGCCATGTAAGGCTGAAGAATCAAAAATAAAACAGTCAATAAGCAAGCTTTCGAATGTAACGGACCTCTTACTACTATGCCGACTTCTTCATGCTGTCAATCCGGACGTATGCGAATTGGAAAATAGAGCAATCTACAAACGAGTAGAATTCGCAGAGTATGTGGTGGCTCGCAATCTTTCCCAAAGATCTGACACTCTATCTAAAGAAGGACTAAAGATGATCAAGGCATATCACAAAGAGAACGCGACCTTTTCTCTCACGCTGGACGAACTCATTGCAATACAGCAGAAGGCAAAATAGCTTTAGCCTCAAAGCCGACCTAAAAAATCGAGCTTCGCCACACAGGTTGGAATCAAGTAGTTCAAGCGGCAATCCATAGATATTTGATGATAGATACACGCCCTAATCAACTACACCTGTTGCCACACTCTCGATTGTCTGGCAACAGGTGATAGCTTAAAAACGCACCGCTCATGCGATATGACCGCTCGACGGCGTGAACGAAGAATAGAAGTATATATAACACTAAAGGTCACAAGCCGCCATAGCAACCGAAAGTTCTACCCCAAGCGATTCCTCAGCGCGAAAGCAACTGCGCCGTATCGAGTATCGAAAACACGGCGATAACGACTAGATTAATGGCTACGAGCAACAAAAGCGTCTTCTTCTGGACCAAGAAAGACCGATTGAAGCCTAAGTTCTTTACCATCAAAAGAATACAGAGTACGACCAGAAGACTTATGTTGACTCCAAAGAACTCCCAGGGAAGGACCTTTGGATAAGCCAAATACAGACACCATGAAAAACCCAAAGCCAAAAGAAAATACATGCTGGCTTTGAAGTCATCTTTCATTGGCATGTCTCACTTCTCAGCTCGGTAGAAAACACTACAGTCTAGTTTAAAGGTCTCAAATAATTATCTTATCTCAGCCATCTCGGTCCAGCCTCCCAAACGGCAAAACTGGCGGCGACAACTGCTAAAACAGAAACCTTTGCCCCCTATCAACTCCACCCCAAACTCTCAGCCAAGCGACAAAGTTCAAGATCTTGACCAGGCAAGGCAAGCAAGCCGAGCGGAAAATCCAAGTGCCCGAGAACTAGTTCGGGAAAACCAAGAAAAGAACCGGGAGAGTTAAGCAGAAGATTCTTGCGCCGATTGTCGAAAAGTTCGCGGTCAGAAGCGTTCAACAAGGGCGGCAAATCACACACCACTGGCAATACCATTACCGTGACGCAAGGCAAGCCATTGTGGCGAGTTTCTCGTATGCCTTCCGCCTGCAGCCAAGCTATAGTCTCACTTATGATCGCTTCTCGTCTTGCTTGCCCTTCTCTGTACTGCGCTTCTGTGATTGTCGCCCCAGCCAGCAAACGCTCGGCTATGGCAGGCGAGAGAGCCGGTTTGCTCTCTCTAAACCACTTTCCATAGTGCTGCCAAGCTTCATAGCCGCGCATTACAGCAAACAATCCCACCATCTCTTCTAAATCGTAAGGCGGCTCTACAAACTTTCCAAGATCAAAAGCGGCAGCAAGCGAAGAGTCAAAACGCGCTTGATTGGCTGCATCTAATAGCCGGCGAGCCGATGCATCAACCAAAACCATTAGTTCTTCTCTCTTCGCCAACACATTTCCTGACGCATCATCGGGCGACTTATCAAATTCGCACCCTGAGCTTACACCCAGCAAGACAGAAAGCACTCGTGTCAATACTTGGGCTTGACGGGAAAATATGCCGACAGCGTCAAATGTCTCACCTAAAGGCAAAACCCCGTCCTTACTCAAAAGACCGTGGCTGCTGCGCAAACCGTAGGTGCCGCAATATGCTGCCGGCACACGCACCGAGCCCGAGGTATCGGTACCGATGGCGAAATCAGCGTGTCCGGCGCCCACCACCGAGGCTGAACCGCTGGAAGATCCGCCGGGAATTCTCTCAGGATAGCGGGGATTGACCGGAGTACCATAAAAGGCATTTATCCCATCCATACTAAGGGTGAGCTCATCGCAAATAGTTGTGCCGACCAGTTCGGCTGCCGCATCAAGCACTTTCTGCACACAGTCTGCATGGGCTTGCGCCGGGCTCTGCATGTTAGCCCAGAAAGGCGAGCCAAAACCAGCAACCATTCCCTGCACTGCTATGTTGTCTTTGACTGCAAAAGTCAAATCTTGAAGAGCTCCGCTTGCAGCATTCTTAAGATGCAGCCTTTGCACGAAGCCGTCGCTTCTGTCGTTACCTGCTTTTGATTGCTTATCTAAGTCGGTCGCCATAAATTAGTTAAACTGAGCTCGCAATAATTCGTTTTACTTTGTTGACACAAAATGTCTTTGCCATTTTACTAAGCTTATGCTCAAAACAGTTAATACCGTTAGCCGTCGTCGCCGCGAGTTCAATTGAACCCGAGGGATTAGCGGCTTGCAGCAAGATCATTAAATCCCCGGATGCACCGGGGATTTTTTTTTAGCGCAATACAAGGAACAAAGAATGGACCTAGCAGCAGAAATAACTAAGTTTGACGCCAATAAGCTCAACAGTAATAAGCCTCAGCGTATGGCAAAGCCGGACGGTCCATCAGCCCTAGAATATGTACTATATGAACAGAGCTTGCGGGGCAAAGATATAATCGGCATCGAGCATCTCAATGCTCAAGAGCTGATGCTTATTTTAGACCTGGCGGCAAAACTAAAGGCTAATAAGTTCGACGAGACTCAGACTCTTTTCGGCAAGGGTCAAACCTTGGCTATGCTCTTTGAGAAACCATCACTGCGCACCAGAGTCACCTTTGAAGCCGGTATGACTCAGCTGGGCGGACACGCCATCTATTTGGAAGGCAAGTTGGGCGAGCGCGAAGCGATAAACGATATCGGCAAAAATCTAGAGCGCTGGGTAGACGCAGTCATGGCCCGCACTTTCGCCCACGAAACGGTGATCAGCTTGGCCGCCAATGCCAATATTCCAGTCATCAACGGGCTTTCCGACAAAGAGCATCCCTGCCAAGCTCTGGCAGACTTTCAAACAATTATCGAGCACAAAGGCAAACTCAAAGGCATCAAACTTGCCTATGTGGGCGATTCCAACAATGTTTCCAACTCGCTGCTCTTTACTGCAGCGACACTGGGCACCGACTTTGCCATGGCTTGTCCCCATAAATATGAACCACAAGCCTCGGTCTGGATGAAAGCTCTTGAGCTGGCAGGAAAATCGGGCGCCAAGCTCAGTTTAACTGCTGATCCGGCGGCGGCGGTAGCTGATGCCGACGCTGTCTATACCGATGTTTGGACATCAATGGGGCAAGAAGCCGAGGCGAAAGAAAGAGAAAGTATCTTTGCCCCCTATCAGCTCAACAGCAATCTTTTGAAAGCTGCTAAGCCTGACCATATAGTTATGCACTGCCTGCCCGCCCATCGCGGACTAGAAATCACCGACGAGGTCATAGACGGACCCAATTCGGTTGTTTTTGATCAAGCAGAAAACCGACTGCATGCCCAGAAAGCCATTATGGCTCTGATTATGTAAGCAAAAATTTTCCCTTTATTTAAATCTGTACATTGAGCGAGGTCATACAAATGAAAAAAATTCTTCTAGCATACAGCGGCGGGCTTGATACAAGCTGCATTCTCACCTGGCTCAAAGAAAAGTACCAAGTGCCAATCGTGGCTTATCTAGCCGATGTAGGTCAAGAAGAAGACTTTGACAAAGTAATCGAGAAAGCCCACAAGACAGGCGCAGAAAAATGCATTATCGATGATCTAAAGGCCGACTTCGCTCAAAACTTTATCTTTCCTTCTATCAAAGCCAATGCCGTCTATGAGCTGGTTTATCTGATGGGTACATCGCTGGCCCGCCCTTGCATAGCCAAAGGTATGGTGGAAGCAGCTCTTAGAGAAGGCTGCGACACTATCGCCCACGGCGCCACAGGCAAAGGCAACGATCAAGTACGTTTTGAACTAGCCATCAAAAGTCTTGCCCCTCAACTAAACGTAATCGCGCCCTGGCGCGAATGGGAATTTCAAGGCAGAAGCGATCTCTTCGCCTATGCAGAAAAGCACGGTATTCCCTTGCCTGTAACCAAAGACAAACCCTATTCTATAGACGCCAATCTAATGCATATTAGCTATGAAGGCGGCATTCTTGAAGACCCTTGGGCAGAAGCGCCGGAAGACATTTATATGTGGACGAAAAATCCAGAAGAGGCGCCGGACAAGCCTGAGTTTGTCGAGATAGAATTTGACGCCGGTTGCCCAGTGGCCATCAACGGCGAGAAATTAGAACCGGCCAAACTAGTGGCAAAAGCCAATGAAATTGCCGCCGCCCATGGGGTTGGTCGTATAGATTTGGTAGAGAACCGCTACATCGGCATCAAATCTAGAGGTGTTTATGAAACACCAGGGGTGACTATACTGATGCAAGCCCACCAGGCTGTTGAGTCTTTGACTCTAGATAAAGAAGTGGCCCATCTGAAAGCGAGCTTGATAGGCAAAATAGCCGAATTGACCTATAACGGCTATTGGTTTGCCCCAGAAACAAAACTTTTGCACAACCTCATCGAAGAATCACAGAACACTGTCAGCGGCACAGTCAAGCTGAAGCTCTATAAGGGGCATTCGATGGTGGTGGCAAGAAAGTCAGAACAGTCTCTCTATAGCGAAAAGATGACAAGCTTTGAAAACATGAGCAGCTTCAACCCTGCCGATTCAGGCGGTTTCATCAATATTAGCGGACTAAGACTTTCCACCTGGAGCAAGAAAAATGGAAGTATTAAGAAAAGCCTTCAGCCAAAAGCTTGACCAGGCGCTCACCGAATTTGTCGGCTCGATAGATGCCGATGAATTTCTCGTCGAAGCCGATATCAGGGGTAGTATCGCCCATGCCACTATGCTTGCCGGCGGCGGTCTCTTGACCGCCGCTCAGGCAGACAATATTGTTGGCGGGCTGCAAACAATTCTCGACCTATATAAAGCAGGCGCTTTCAAGCTCAACCCGGCTTTCGAAGACGTGCATATGAATGTCGAGAAGAAACTGCAAGAACTAATTGGTGAAGATGCCCTCAGGCTGCACACGGCGCGCAGTCGCAATGACCAAGTGGCGCTCGATATTAGACTTTATGCCTTGGGCTGCATCGAAGCCAATCTTAACGATATCAACGAACTGGTGGAAACAATCAAGGTTGTAGCGGCTGAAAATATCGATGCTATTTTGCCGGGCTATACCCATCTACAACGAGCACAACCGGTGCATTTCGCCCATGCGCTCTTAGCCTTTGTCGAGATGCTCGAAAGAGACAAAGCGAGATTGCAAGATCTAACCAAGCGCGTGGCTGTTTCGCCATTGGGGGCGGGCGCCCAAGCCGGTACTGGCTTGAATATCAACCCAGCTCTAAGCGCCAAGCTTTTGGGTATGCCATCGCATTTTGCCAATTCAATCGATGCGGTGAGCGATCGTGATTTTGTTGCCGAATATCTATTTGTCGCAGCTATGTGCGGCGTGCATTTAAGTCAAATGGCAGAGACATTTATTATCTACGCCAGCAAAGAATTCAGCTTCATTTCATTCAGCGACGCAGTGACCACGGCCTCAAGCTTGATGCCTCAGAAAAAGAATCCCGACCCAGTGGAGTTAATCAGGGGCAAATGCGGCTCAATGGTTGGTGAACTGGTCAATATATTGGTCACCTTGAAAGGCTTACCGCTCGGGTACAACCGCGATCTACAAGAGACCAAGCCTCCCTTAATCAAGACAGCTAAAGAAATAGGCAATTGCCTGCGGGTCATGACCGTGGTTTTGCAATGCCTGAGCGTCAATAAAGAAACAACCCTAAAGGCTGCATATGATGCCGAGATGATTAGCACCGACCTGGTGGAGTACTTGGTCAATAAGGGCGTGCCCTTTCGCAAAGCCCACGAAGATATCTCAGCCCTGGTTGCCCACGCGAGAGAAAGCGGCGTGCCCTTGAATGAACTGAGTCTTTCAGCTTGCCAAACATTCAATCAAGCTTTTGAGAGCGATCTCTTTAAACTATTTGACCCAAAAGGTTCGCTGCAGGCGAAAACATCGCCCGGCAGCACCGGCACCGAACAAGTCAAAGCGGCTCTCTCTAAAGCTGCTAAAATCTAGAGATTGTTCAATGCAAATTCGAATTTTAATGCGAATGCAAAACGAATAAATAGCAATCTAGACAGTTCGGGGCAAGCAAGAGAAATGGCTGAAGAGCACCAGTTAAAAGAAGTACAAAAGCAAGGCTATGACTGGGATGAACGCTATAAGGTAAAAGACCTGCCTTGGGACACCGGGCTTGTGGCACCTGAATTGAGCGAGTATTATGCGGCGCTGGCGCCGCAAGAGAAACCGGCGGCGGTTTTGGAAGTAGGTTGCGGCACCGGCACTAACGCCGTCTGGATGGCCCAGCAGGGTGCCAAAGTAAATGCTACTGAAATTGCTCCCACAGCCTTAGAACAGGCAGTGGCGCGGGCGGCAAGCTTGCAGGTGAAAGTTGATTTCCATTTGCTTGATATTTGCCAGAAAGACCCGGTTGAAGCGGGCTCACAAGACTTTGTTTTTGACCGCGGCGTCTACCACGTCATTCCCCAAGAAAGCCGCCCTCTCTTTGCTGCCAAACTACATAAAGCGCTTAAGCCCGCAGGTAGATGGCTTTGTATTGCGGGCTCTAAAGATGAAGCCAGAGAGAACCCCGAAGTAGGACCGCCGCAGCTAAGTGCTCTTGAATTATTGAGCGAAACCGAACCATTTTTTGAACTAATCAGCCTGGGTCGCACCTACTTTGTGCTGCCTGACGGCAAGAAATATCTAGCCTGGAAAGCCCTTTTTCAAAGACGCAAATAGAGCCGAGCAGTTTTAATGCTTTTGCTTGTGAGCAAAGACTTACTGCCAAGTCTTAGTATTAATCTGTAAAGCCAAGCTTAAAGCAAAGCAAAACGGCAATTCCCTTATTCAAGCCCTTAAGAGGGTTATGCTTGGAATTGCCGTTTTGTTTAGCTTTCGGTGGCAACAACCACCGCAGTGAGAGCTCTAAGTTGGGAACGAAATCTTTAGTGTTGCTCGCTATCAGGAGCATCTCTTTTATTCTTAAACTTCCTCTTGAGCGCCTCTCTTAAATCCACGTTTTTATAATAGCGCCGCCGCCGACATTCAACATCAGCATGAAGACTGATTCAAAATTTAGCTCATAGGTCGTTTTAATCATCCCAAAGGTTGGCATAGGGCTCTAGAAGGCTCCTATAAAAGAGGTGAATATGCCCCGAGATCTCCCTATCGGCAATGGCAATGTGCTTGTTAATTTTGATGGACAATACCAAATTAGAGACATATATTTCCCGAGGGTGGGGCAGGACAATCAGACAGTCGGGCGGGTCAATCATCTAGGATTCTGGGTGGATGGGCAATTCTCGTGGATTAACGAAGACTGGCATATCGAGAAACGCTACTTGAAAGAGAGCCTGGTCACCGATGTGCTTTTGCGCAATGACCGCTTGCACATAGAAGTGCGCATGCACGACCTGGTTGACGCCCAAGACAACATCTTGCTGAGAGAAGTGCATATCAAATCACTGGATGGCAAAGATCACCTGGTCAGAGTCTTTTTTCACCAAGACTTCAGCATCTCGGAAAATGAAGTGGGCGACACGGCATTTTATGACCCCCGCACACTCTCTGTCATTCACTATAAGAAAAATCGCTGGTTTTTGATAAGCACAAAGACCCCGCTTAAATGCGGCGTCACCGACTGGTCGGTGGGCAAAAAAGGTGTAGATGGGCTGGAAGGCACATATAAAGATGCCGAAGACGGCAAATTAGGCGGCAACCCGATTGTGCAGGGTTCGGTCGATTCGGTAGTCGGGCTTAATTTGTCGGTGCCTGCCAATGGTGAAGCTTGCGGACATTACTGGATGTGCATGGGCCGCAACTATGAAGAAGTAAAGGCTCTCAACGATGAGATGATCAAAGAGGAGCATGCCGAGCGCATGGTACCCCGCAACCAGAACTATTGGAAGCTCTGGGTCAATCCCGAGCATATAGATTTTCATGGTCTGCCCCCGAAAGTAACCGAGCTTTTCAAACGCTCGCTCTTGACCATAAGAACCCAGGTGGACAACGGAGGCGCCATCATCGCCGCCAACGATCACGATATCACTCAGTTTGCCCGCGACACCTATAGCTATATGTGGCCGCGCGATGGGGCGCTGGTTGCCTATGCCATGACCAAAGCCGGTCACCGCGACCTGACCCAGCGCTTCTTCAAATTTTGCAGCGACGTCATCAAAGAAGACGGCTATCTCTTGCACAAATACAATCCAGACCGCAGCGTCGCCTCAAGCTGGCACCCCTGGCTGAAAGACGGCAAAGAAGTTTTACCTATACAAGAAGATGAAACAGCCTTGGTGATTTGGTCGCTCTGGCATCATTTCAAAAAATTCCGCAATATCGAGTTTATTCGCTCGGTGGCCGACAATCTAATTTTCAAAGCGGCCGATTTTCTCTGCAACTACCGTGACGAAGAAACCAAGTTGCCGCATCCATCTTATGACCTCTGGGAAGAGAGATGGGGCGTGCATCTTTTCACCGTCTGTAGTGTCATAGGCGGGCTCAATGCTGCCGCCAATTTCTGCCAGGCTATAGGCGAGTTGACTAAAGCGCACCGCTATCAAGCAGTTGCCGATGAAATACAAGAAGCCATGGTCGAACATATGTGGAGCAAAGAGCATAAACGCTTCTGCCGCATGGCCACCCGCACCGAAAGCGGCTATAACCTCGACATGAATATAGACGCCGCCATGTATGCCTTGTTTGCTTTCGGCAATATGAGCCCCCATGACTCAAAAGTAGCAGCCACAATGAAAGCCATCAAAGATAGACTGTGGATTAAGACCGAAGTGGGTGGTCTGGCTCGTTATGAAAACGACTATTATCATCAGATCTCGCAAGATGTTGAAAATGTGCCGGGCAACCCCTGGTTCATCTGTACGATGTGGCTGGCCCAATATGACATTGCCGCCGCCCGCAGCCCTGAAGATTTGAAAGATGCAGTCAAAATGATGGAATGGGTAGCCAATCGCGCCTTGATGTCGGGCGTCTTGGCTGAACAAGTGCATCCCTACAGCAACGAGCCCCTCTCTGTATCACCGCTGACTTGGAGCCATGCCACTTTTGTCACTTGCGTGCTGGAATATCTAGACCGCAAGAAGCAATTGATGAGCGAGAATGTCTTCGCCCAAACAATTATTCCTGTTTAGAGCTATTGCGATACAGACTGCATAAGCTTGAGGGCTTGTACAGTGCGGTCATCTTTATCACCAAATAGAGATTTTCGAATCTCATAGGACCCTTTGGCATACTCTAAGGCTTTGCCTTTGTCTTTCTGCGCCTTGCAAACCATAGCCAGACAGAACTGGGCATCAGCTAACCCCTCTTGTCTTGCACCGCCACTGCGCTTGTTTATATCTAGAGCCCGCTCAAAATGCTGGTGGGCTTCATCTAGACGCTTGGCGTGATACTCGATTGAACCAAGAGTGATTAGCGAATTGGCAATAGCTGGATTATCAGGACTGAGACTTTTCTCTCGTAAATCGAGAGCTTTCTTGTAAAGATCGCGAGCTTTCATCCACTCGCCTGTAAATTGATATGCCTGCCCAAGTGCGCTCTCGATATTGGCTTTGTCGATAGGGTTGAAAGCCAGAGAAAACTCGGCAATCTTGAGAGCCTGAGATAAATACTTCACCGCCTCTTTTGGCTTATTCTGAGAGAGAGAGAGATTACCCAGAGCAGCCAACGTCTCTGCTACTTTGTCTTTCTCGGGACCGGTGAAAGTTTTGCGTACCTTCAAAGCTCGGTCTAAATAAAGACGAGACTCCTTGAAGTTACCCATAGCCAAATAAATTTCGCCCATATCATTGAGAGCTTCGCTGGCCTCCGGCGAACTAATCTGACCGGCACTCTCTCTTACTTTCAAAACAGCCCGGCAGGCTTCAAGGGCTTCGTCGAACTTACCAAGCTCAAAACAAGCTTTATTGATCCAAATTTGTGCTTCCGGCACCTGCTTTTCATAGCGACCCTTTTCTTTAGCTAGAGCAAGGGCGCTTTTGTACTGATCTAGGGCGACATCATAGTCACCGTGTTCGAAAGCAGAGTGGCCTCGCTTCATGATCTCTTCAAAAGCCAGACCAGCAGCGGGTTTATTGTCACCGCCGCCCACCACATTGAGAACGCTATTGAAACCGCCCAGACCTGTGCTAGACCCGCCTGAACCAGAAGAAGAGTTTCTGCCGGGCTCGGCATGCTTGCCCGAGAATGCCATAAAGGAAAGAACACCAACAATAAGCACCAGCACTACAGCGCCGATCAAGACCGGGCGGGGCAAGGCACTGCTGTCGTATTTTCTGCTGGCTGCTACATTTTGACTTTTGACCGAGCCGCCACTAGATCTCGCACCTGACCCGGCACCTGAACCGGCACCTGACCCGGCACCTGAACCAACAAAAGTGCGCAACTGCGCTTCATCTACTTTCTGCGCCCCGGTCTGCGACTGTTTCTCGGCGCTTACTGTTGGTTTAGCGGCTTCCGCCGTATCTTTGCCTGACGCCGCCCGCGCTTGTTCGGGAGTGCGCGCATCGGTGGTAATGGAGCGGAAGACCGGCGGAGCATCGGCTCCGGTGCCCGACGGCACTCGCACCGTTTGTGATACCACCTCTTCATCGGCAGCGGCGACACCCTCGGCGCGAGCCTGTGCTGCCGCTTCGCTCATATTGAGGCTGGCCACCGAATTGGTTTCTTTCTGGGCATAAATCGAACCTGAGAGAGTGCCATAAAGCCCAGACATCTCTTTGCGCGCCAACTCGACCAGATCGTCCTTGAGCTCATCCATGCTTTGATAGCGCTGGTCAGGATCTTTAGCCATAGCTTTAAAGACAATTTCTTCTAAACCAGGGGGGAACTGAAAATCAGGCACGACTTCGGCAAAGGAGCGAGGCACTCCGCTTACATGATTGGAGAAGCACTCGATGGCACTTTGCCCTGAAACTGCCGTGACGCCGGTCAGAACCCGATACATAACACAGCCCACCGAATAAATATCAGAGCGGGCATCTAGGGTCTTACCCATGCACTGCTCTGGGCTCATATAAAGCGGGCTGCCGAATACTTCTCCGCTCTTCGTGAGGTCTTCAGACTCACCGTCCACTGCTCCGGTGATTTTAGCCATGCCGAAATCGACTACTTTGACGAAATTCTTGCGCCCTTCCCATTCCACCAACATAATGTTGGCAGGCTTCAAGTCTCGATGCACAATACCTTTGCGATGAGCATGACCAAGCCCTGATGCTGTTTGAATAAAGATATCGATGGCGGCATCAAGAGGCAAATGCTGATTGGCATCAAGCATTTTGGAAAGATTGGTGCCTTCCAAAAAGTCCATGACCAGATATGGCATGCCATCAGGAGTGACACCAAAGTCATAAACAGTAAGAATATTTGGATGATTGAGACTGCTTGCCGCCTGCGCTTCTTGTTTGAAGCGCTTCAGAGCTGAGACACTGGCAATGAGCTGGGGCAGCATTATTTTGATCGCTACCATTCTCTTCATGAGAGTATGTTTGGCTTTATAGACCAAGCCCATGCCGCCGGCACCAAGCTTCTCGAGAATCTCGTACTTGCCCGAAAGTATTGTGCCTATCAAACTATCGGTCTTTACCGGTGTCAATAACTCATCATCGTCCGGACAGAGTACGATGTCCTCTGTGAACTCTTTGCCGCAGGTCATACAGACCTTGCGATAGGAACCGGACTGAGCTTCTTTTGACAACTAAAATTACCAGGCTATAGATCTAGTTAAATATCCAGCATTGACAACCACTTTTGGCTCAAAGTGACAATTCTTTTGACCTTTTGGCTTCTTCTTTTCTTCTAGGGCTTCTTAATTGTTCTTTTGACATCTTCTTTCTTTTTATCATCCCTTAGACTCTTGCGCTCAGACCGCCAAACCCCTAGATTTTCTTTACAATGACCTAAGTGGTGGAAGAGCAAAGCAGGGAGTTTTATGAAAGCGAAAAGAAGCCTATCTTTATTAGCTTACAGCTTGGCGGCTCTAGCCATCACAGCCGTCATTCCGGCTCTAGGCGGCGGCACTGGCTATCAACTGGTAAAGCCCAAGAGCTATAAAGGCAAAAGCACAAGCAATGTAGCTGCCGGTAGGGCACTTTTTGAAAAGAATAACTGTCAAAATTGCCATTCAGTAGGTGAGAAGGGCGGTTGCCTGGCACCACCGCTAGACGGCATCGGCGCCTATCGTGGACGTCCATATATTATCGCCCGCATCACGTTGGGTGATAAATTCATCAAAGACTTCGCCCGCCGCTATAAAGACGAAGAGCTTATGCCCCACCCCCGTCTGCCTCTGAAAGATTCTTCGGCAATCGCAGACTATTTGCTCAGCCTCTCTTCGCCTGAAAGCGGCTATAAAGTCTATGGCCATAACCGCGAAGAAACAAGCGAAGAGAAGTTGACCAATCCCTTGCCCCCGGCAGATAAGAAGTTGCCGGGCGATCTGGCTCTCAGCGAAGAGGGGCGCAATAAGTTTCTGCAATCAGGCTGCCTGGCCTGTCATTCCATCGGCAATCTAGGCGGCAGGTTGGCGCCAAATTTAGCTGGTATCGGCAGCAGAAAAACTATAGACAGCATCGAAAGTCGCATCACCAGAGCCGAACTGCAACCCGCCACCCTTGATGATGTGAAGGAAGGCTCTTCCAGCGGCATACAACATAGCAGCGTCATGCCCGCTTCTGCTTTGAGCCCGGAAGAAATTCATGCCATAGCGGCTTTCTTGTCCACACTAACCAAATAGCCTCGGCTGCTCGCTATTTGAGCTTACGAATGGCTCGCAGCGGAGCAGTTAATTTCCACGATATAGAACTATGAATCTTATCGATTTCGTTTTGAAAATTGATATGGTCTTTTTCACGGCAGCGCTTCAGATGGTCTAGCTCGGCGATAGTGGGGCTGATATAGCGTAAAGCCAAAAATAACATCTGGGCATAATCATCCGAGAGATCAGGTCTGCCGCCGGGTATAGCTTCGGGCGCGTTGCGTCTCACTGCTTGCAGCGAAAGCCCTTGCTCGCGCACAAGATAATCAACTTGCAGGGACGAGAATTCAATCAACCTTTTGAAGTAATGGTCGAGACTTTCACCAATCTCTTCCAGATACGAATAATATTGCACACCCAGCTTGAAACAATCGATCAAGTCACGCAAATGGCGATGATTGACCGTAGTAGTTCCGCCTTCATGTAAGCGAAAAGAACAAAGCGGCTCATTAATGAAATAGAGATCGCCTTTCTCTAAAATGCGAAACCAATACTCGAGATCGCCGAAATGGAAATAACGAGTATCGTAACCATAGCCTTTATCTTTCGCGCGAAACATACCGACAACCGGCTCACCAAGCCGATTATCGAGGAGAATCAAACTCCAGGTGATCAGGAACTTGCCGGGGAAAACACATTCACGATTGAGAGAAGGCGCAGGCGTCTCGCCTCCTTGTCCATCGAGTATAGACTTGGCAGTGAGCACCAGCGAAACTTGCGGATGCTCATTGAGGGCGCGACGTGCCTTGGCTAGATAATGCGGAGAAAGCTTATCGTCTTGGGCGAAAGGTTTGATGAACTCTCCGGCAGCTAAATTCATACATTGGTTGTAATTGCCGAATAAACCAAGATTGCTTTCGTTCTTGTGTACCTTAAGCTGAGGAAAGCGAGCGGCGTAGTTATGCAGGATAGAAAGGCTTTCGTCGGTAGAACCGTCATCACAAGCGATCACTTCGAAGTTTTGATCGGTCTGAGCAAAGAGACTGTCCAAAGCCGACTCAAGATACTTCGCGCCGTTATAAACGGGCAAAAGAATAGATATCAAACCAGACATTTAAGACACTGGCGCCGTAAAACGCTTCACTGCAACTTTCTCATGATGGGCCATGAGATCTTCAAAGGCATCGACGACTTCGTTCACATTACCAATCTTGACTGTGCGACCGCCATTTAAAAGAACTGCTTGATCGCACCAAGACTTGACCATATTCATGTCATGGGTAACAAAAATGATCGTCTTGCCTGACTGCTTCATCTGCCAGATATGGTCTCTGCACTTCACCTGAAAGCTCTGATCGCCGACAGCCATAGCTTCATCAACAAGAAGAATCTCGGGCTCGACACTAACAGCGGTGGCAAATGCCAAACGCACTATCATGCCGCTGGAATAAGTCTTTATAGGCTGATCGAAGAAATCACCAATCTCGGCAAATTCAGCGATTGACTCGACTCGCTCTTCCATTTCTTCTCTAGGAATACCAAGAATCATGCCGTTTAAAAGCACGTTCTCGCGACCGCTATAGTCGGGTTGAAAACCGGCGCCAAGCTCTAATATGGCGGTAATGCGACCACGCCGCTCGACAATGCCGGTAGTGGGTTCAAGCACACCGGCGATTATCTGCAGAAGTGTCGATTTACCCGAACCATTCGGACCAATTAGAGCAGTGACCCCCTTAGGAAACTGCACATTAATGTCGCGCAGAGCCCAGTACTCGCGATGACAGCAAATCTTGTTGCGAGTAATTATTTCTTTCAGGCGATCTACCGGACGTTCGTAGATGTTGTATCTCTTCGAGACACCGGTTACTTCGACTTTAAATTGCTCTTTAGAACTTTCGGAACTCATAAGGCTTTCGGAATTAGTTCCCAAGATGCTAGCACAAAAGCTCTGCCTGCCCATGAAAAGCCTTAAATTCTCACTGGTACAAAGAGCAAAATCAGGGACTATTGCCGCCTCGACCAACATTACTGCCATCTTGTTGCATGGCTTGACGCTGGGCACGCCGAGCTTCGCGGGCTTGCTTCATGGCTTGCTTTTCGCTGTCGTCTAAGACGCCATCGCCATTGCTGTCAAAACGCTTGAGCATTTTCGCCTTGCGATCGCCGTTCTGCCCCATCTTGCCCCTGCCGCCACCACGGCGACCACGATGCCCTCGGTGACGACCACCGTGACGACCAGCCATCTGCGTGCCGTCGGCAGCCCCACCCCCAGCCCCACCTATAGATGCGCCCCCTGAGTCACCAGAAGGAGCCATGTCTTGTCCCTGGGCAAAAGCCGACCCGGCTAGACCAATTGCAGCAAAGGCAAAGAGCGAGACTACTCTTGTTAGATTGGCTGTGAAATTCATTTCAGACTTACCTCATACATAAACGGTCGAAAAATAACGCCTATTCTCTAAACGTAATTTCGAGCGAAAAGGTTCAAAATTCTGAGCTGAATTAATCCAAATTAAAAACTATTTAGACGATACTGATTCGATTGACCGAAACAAAAGAGGCTTCTTCTGTCTCAATAACCTGCACAGTTGGAGGTTCGGCAGCTTTCACATAGGAGAGACCCTGATTGCTCTGCCTCAAAGCGTTATTGGCCGCATAACTGACCACCGGCGAGAAGAAAAGCGAGAGGAAGAGCTTCTCCATATCGGACCGCAGCTCACTTATATCTCTGACGTTATTTATTGAACGCCAGAATGCCTGAGACTTGAAGGCATGCAACTGACCCTTTTCAGCCAGCAGCGGGAAAGTAACCTGTTCCTGCGAACCGCGATCGGGCAAGAGTTCATAGATGCTTGGATCGATCACATAAATGCCGGCATTGACCCAATAGGGCAGTTCCGGTTTTTCTCTAAAAGCAGTTACCTGCCCTTTCTCGTTAAAGTCGACAACGCCGTAAGGACTGACCATGGGCACCGAAACCATGGTCACTTTGGCTTTGCGTAAATCATGATAGGCAAAAACATCGCCTAGATTGAGATTGGTTATCGAATCGGCATTAACCACCAAAACAGGCTCGTCTGAAGCCGGCGCCAGGAAGCGCAGGGCATTTTTGACGGCGCCGCCTGAGCCCAAAGGCTCATCTTCTAAAAGATAGTTGATATTGACGCCCATAGTCTGGCCGTCTCCAAAATATTCGCGGATCATCTCATAGCGATGAGAACAAGTAATGGTGATATTGCGGATGCCGTTGGCTGAAAGCCACTGAATAAGGCAAGCAAGTAAGGGACGGCCCATCACCGAAATCATCGATGTTGGCTTGTCATCCTGCACCGGTCTCACTTTGTCACCGCTGCCTGCAAGTATCACGGCATGTTTCATGGTCTGACCCACCCTCGACGAATATACATATGCAGCATATTAAGACAGAGGCTAGCAGATCACAAAAAGAAATATTTAAGAGGGAAGGACCATGCTCTAGAATTCAAATACTCTTTGGAAAGGACTTTTGCTTGAGCGCCCACTTGCAGCAAAGTGAGGACAATAACCGCCTCTACCTGCCGGCTTTGCTGGTCGGTGTAGTCTTTGCCCTGCTTTTGGCACTCTGGTGGAGCCTAGACCACAGCTATCCTATTTGGGATGCCGGCTCGCACTTTCAAGACGCCATCAAATACGCCGAGTTGATTCGCCACCCTAAGCTTTTGAACGGCAAATTCTGGCAGGAATTCCTCACAGTCAACTTCAACTACCCCCTCACCCAGCACTTTATTTACGGGCTTTCAAAAGCATTGTTCGGCTGCGGCAGATTTTCGGATGCTCTAGTCAATCTTTTATTCTCGCTTACTCTTTCAATAGCGCTTGCTCTTTTGACAAAATTCTGCGGCGGCTCAAAAAAGGCCATGGCCCTTTCAATTGCCCTGATCAATTTCTATCCGGCCACAATTCAGTTCAGCCACAGCCAGATGCTAGATTTCGGACATCTGGCCCTTTCGGCTTTAGCATTGGCGGCACTGGCAGCTTTTCAGCAAAAACAAAACGGCAAAACTTTTCTTTTTTTAGCTTTGGCTCTTGCCTTAGGGGCAACGGCAAAACAGGCAGCGGCAGTCTTTCTGGTTGCCCCATCTCTTTTTCTTTTGCTTTATTTTTTTAAGCAAGGGAACTGGCGGGCAGTGGCCGGTCTTGCCACCGCCGGCGGCATCACCGCTCTGGCGCTTCTTTTATGGATTTTGCCCAATTATAAGGCCCTAAAAGAGTGGCGCGACTATTACCAGCCTCAAACCGGCGCCTCATTGGGAGCAGCCGGGCAGGCACCGGTATTCTTCGAACATTTGAGACTTTACCTGGAAGGGCTCGTCGGACTAATGTCGCCTCTTTTGCTCGGTCTCTTTCTTATTGCACTGGCAGTCAGTTTTAGACGGTTCAAGAAACGCAGCCTGGTGGAAAATCTGCTCCTTATTAGCGCCGTCAGTGGTATTCCTCTTATGTCTATCTTGGCGATGAACAATGCTGAGGCTCGCTATGTCATGCCGGTTCTCACATGGGCAGCCGTGCAGTCGGCCCTCCTCCTCGAAACACTGCTAGAGAAAGGCAAACTTACTAGTCTGCTTGCTGCCTGCACAATCGCTCTAGCTTTCACTCAGTACGCGGTGCTCTCATTTAGTCCTTATCCGCTCGCCCTGGGCAAAGAGCTAACGGCTGCCGTAAAAAAATTGGCCATGGCCGAATTTGATTTCACAGGTCCACCTTTTTCACCAAGCCCGCCCGATGATCCCTGGGGACAGCACTGGCTTATTGAAAATATCGAGAAAGACGCCGCCGGCAAGCCTGTTTTTCTAAACTTGTTGCCTAGCACCAGAGAACTGAGCGTGCACACACTGACAGTGGCCTTCAAGCTCGAAAGCAAACAGCCGGTTGCCATCTCGACTTTCAGACGCTTTACCCTAAATGGAGATGTCTTTGAATACAGCCCGGAACAACTGGCTTTTTATCAATACTATTTAGTGAAAGACGGCTATAACGGCAAACCGCTGCTAGATGAGAGCAGCAGTAAAAACTGGAAAACACTGCTCGAAACTCTCATCGACAAGCAAAAATATGTTGAACTGGGGCGCAAAACAGTAAGCGACGGCAGCGTAATGCGACTCTACAAGCGCATTTTCTAGAGGCAAGACATCTATCTAGTCGCCTCTAGCAGCAAGGTCACTTTATCATCACTGAGACGCTCTTTATCGGCATAAGCAGGCAGGGTGGCTAAATCATTGCCGATACCCCAGATGCCTACTTTCAGAGAAGCTGTATTCTCTAGTTCCCGGCTAGAGAGCAGAATCTTATCTTGATAGAGCGTGCCGGCGGGCAGAAGGTCTTCTCGCCAAGCTCTTTTATAATCTCGACGCTTGTAATATTCATCTTTGGCAGTACGCAATTGCAATGAGACAAAACCTTCAAGGCGCTGCTCTTTAAGAGTGCGCCATGTCAGATAGCAAATCGCACCTTCCGGTTTTCTTTCCAGTCTAGAGGCAACCAGTTCCACCTCTTCACCAAAGCGGGCCGGTCCCGCAGTAGAAACAAGAGAAGAAGCAAGTCTTGAGTCTGCATTATTCTGCTCTGCACTAACTTTCGCCACTGCGCTCTGTCCAAAATGTATAAAAAGAAGAAGAGCGGCAATGAACAAGCAATCCAGTGCCAAAAAGCAACGATTAAACCAAGCGAGGCGAGGAATTTGCCAAACCGGCTTCTTTGTTTTCCAGTAAGAAACAATTGCTTGGCGACAAGGACATTCGACGAAAACATAGAGTAAGTGACTGGCAGCGAGAACAGCTGCAGCATAAAGTGTTATGGGCAGCCAACCTTCGTAGGTGGCAAAATGATTGTAGTAATAGTACAAGAGCAAGCGGTGCACAAGATAAACCGAAAAGCTAATCTCGCCCAAATATACTAAGAGAGGCAAACTCAAGGCACGGCTCAGCCAGCCTCGATTGAGGGCAAAAACCACAATCGTCAAAGCGAAGGCTGGAGCGACAGTACCGGCATGATATAGCCAGGTAAAGAGAGGGGCTTGGGCGGCAGTTTGGAAAGTGAGCAAAGCCGATAAATAATGGGCGATACGCTCGCTATAGAACGCACTTGTAATGGCTGCGGCAACTGCTACTAATTCAAAAACAGTAAAGAGTAAGGTATCTAGTTTCGCCGGTTTTGCCGCCGACGCCTGCCTGACCTCAAGAAAAGATAGTAAGCGGTTATGCCGAGCATAAACTCAAAAACACGACAAAGAGGTCCGGCATAGAGGAGTTCATGATAAGAAACCGTGCCGCAAGCCATTTCAGGTAAGTGCAGCAAGCCGCTGAGAGCCACAAAGAAAGTGACCGAAAGAAGGGTAATGGTCAAATTAGCCAGACGACGTGCGGATAAATTACTCTTCCAAATCAATAGCGGAAAAACCAGATAGAAGAAAAACTCAGCCGAAAGACTCCAACTGACACTATTGAAAGCAAAGGTAGTATCTAGTAGCGGAATCCAGGCTTGTACCAAGAGGAGCGAAGCAAGCATGTTCAAAGGACTGTAGTCGGCTTGAAACTTGGCTGGTAGAAGCAGCAGAGTTAAGAGCAAACAGGCGATGTGCAAAGGCCAAATACGAGCCAGTCGAGCCACTAAGAAGCTGGATACGAGCTGACCCCAAGCCTTCTTTTCAGAGAAAGAAGCACCGACCTTCTGTAATCTGGCGCCGTAAACAAAGCTCAAGATAAAGCCAGAAAGAACAAAGAAGAAGCTTACCCCCTGGTCGAGGGCAAAGGGTTCTAAGAACTGCGAACCAAGACCGAAATGCCCCTTCATATGGTGCAAGACAACACAAAGAGCAGCAAAGAAACGCAGCGCCGTCAATGAATCTATCTTATCTGGCTTTATCGACTCACCAGCAGATACAATCGAACCAACTTGACCAACCACGCCAGTTGGCGAGGCGACACTTTTTTCGACTTCAGCTGTTCCGACCATTAATTCCAGTACCGAACCATTTGAAAAGGTCAGCTTCGAGAAGACCCAAAGAAAGCCGACCACTTGGCATGATACAGCTTGTCCGACCAGCTTTCCTTACATAAAGATCAGCCTCAAAAATAAAGGCAAAAGCTGCAGATAATAACTAGCTTTACTTATTTGACAAGATTGTCATCAAATATGCATGAAAATAGGGCAATCGTGGCTTAAACTAACTATGGTCGGCTTTGCCGCCCAGCCAGGCGATGAGCTTGAAAACTTACCAGTTATCCCCGTTAGTAAGCCCAGAATAAGATGCTGCGACCAGGAAAAGGACCAGACCAGGGAAAAATTCGCCTGCCCAGGCAGACGGCGGCACCGGGCGTGCGCGAATTGCAAGCGCTCTATGAACAGGCAAGAGAGAACCGCGGGCGCGAAGTGGAGCTTATTTGGCAGGTTCCCGGCACCTATAAAACTTATAGCATTTTGATCAAATTCGACCGGGTCACCCCGCATCCGCTCTGGCAGGTTTGGGAAGACAACGGTAGAGAAACAAAAATGGTCTGGCGCTTTGAAACTTCAGACATAAACATGCTCTTCGACGTCATTGCCATGCTCGAAGTTACTCACCAAAAAACCACCGGCACGGTACAAACTCTTTCACAGAGCCAGACTGGCATGAGCGCGCCCACTCCAAGAGCCACCGGGTCATTCCCAGCCCTGGGACAAACTCCAAGAGCGACCGGCTCCTTCCCGGCTATGGGCAATAATGGGCAAGCCCAGCGGTCAGGCATTGTAGGCAGCGGCGGCGCCGCCAACTCTGGGGTTTTCGGCACCAGTTCGGGTAATTACCAAAACGCCCCGCCCCAACAGCAGACAAGCGGCTGGAAGCCGGCAGAAGAAGGCAGCGCCTGGAAAGCCGCCGACCAAGGCACAGCCAGCGGCACCTGGCAAGCGGCGCCACAAAACTCCATGCCCGGGCAGGGCATGACAGGCTGGAAACCAGCCGCCGAACCGCCGGTACCAGCGCCCGCCCCCACTGGTCTTAACCCATTGCAAGCAGCTATGGCCAATCTGGCAGCCGGTCAGCCCCTGCCAAATACACCACCCTTACCGGCCAGCCAAGCTCTTATCAAGGCAGGACAAGCCCCGGCGCCGATGGCACCGCCGGTTAATCCGCAAGTTTCGCAGCAAGCTTTGCTTGCCGGTACTTCCAATCACGGTATGCCGGAAGGCTCTTTACCAGCAGATTTCTTTTCAGATGCACCGGCCACCATAGCCGGAGCGGCGCCTGTTAGAAGTAGCGCCATTGAAGGTCTGATCGAACAAAATCCTCTCAATACAGTGCTCACCAATATTGGTATGCAGCAACTGACCGGCAAATTGGAATGCGTGAGCGACACAGCCGTTGCCCATGTCTATTTCGAAAACGGTATACCCAAAGACGCCCAAACCTCGACGAACCGGGGCGATGAAGCTATAAAAGAGCTGGTTTTGTGGCGCAAAGGCAATTATCTTTTCAAACAAGGGCTGCGCACCGAAATGTCTTCGGTAGAGCGCAGTTTACAGACAGTTTTGCTGGAAGGCGTGGCCCTTTTGGACCAGCTCAAGCACCTTGAAAAAGCCGGGCTTGTCTATGAGTCGATTTTGGTGCAAAAGCAGAAAAATCTAGGCGAGCCGGAGCTCAAGCTCATGCTGTCTAAGGGACATCCCCTTGATTTTCAAACCCAAAAAGTAATTTACGATGCCCTCAGTCACAAGAAGACTTTCACCGACTTGCTGCGCGACCATCCCATGGAACAAACCCAATGGGCGCCAATCTTATTCAACCTGCTTTATTGCGGGCTGATAGAAATCAAAGCGCCGGCCGCCACCAGAGGTGGTGCGCTAGACTTTCTTGGCGAAGGCAAGCAAATAATTCAAAACCTGGCCCATCACTTTGTAAGACCAGACACAGGCATTGTCAGCTTCGAAGCCTTGCTCTATTTCTTAGAATACGAGTATTATCGTTATGAAGCCTATAACTGGCCCCTTTCGATAATTGCTTTCGAAATGAGTCTGCGCCGCCCCGGCTCTGCCATCGGCGAGACAGAGCCCTTACCTATCCAGGCTCTATCTTCGGCAGCGATGAGAATCGGTCTGGTCAAGCGTCCACTCGATTTGCTCACTCATTTCCAGGTTAATGAATTCGCCATTCTCATGCCGAACACTAAGGCTTCACAAGCAGCCTTCGTAGCCAATCGCATCCTTGACGCCCTGACCGTGACACCGCTTTCACCCGGAATCGACCGCGCCAATATTTCGCTATCTTTCGGCATCGCCAATTTGCCCTCCGACGGCGAAGATATCGAAAGCCTGCTGCAAGCGGCAGAACAAGCCAGATTGGAAGCAAGAGAGGGAACTTTCCCGATTGTCCTGGCTAGAACACTGACCACAAGACTTTAGAGCGTTCTTTAGAGAGTTCATGCACTTAAACAGGGAATTCAACGGTGTCGGAAGGGCAAACCATACAACTAGGCGATCTTTTGGTGAAAGCAGGGCTTTTGCCGGAAGAGAAGCTTGATGAAGCCAGCCGTCTCGCCCTAAAAATGCGCCTGCCCATCGGTCGCATTCTCACCATGCACGGACATGTGAGCGAAGCCATCTTAGCCAAAGCCATAGAGGTGCAGGCTAGAATTAGAGACCAAGCCATAAGCATCGAACTTGGCATCAAAGCCCTGGCTCTGGTCGCCAGAGAAAATCTAGATATTGACCAGGCAGTGGAAAAGCTCACCCCAAAAGCCAAGCCTTTGCCGGTACCGACCGAAAATCGTCTCGGCGAAATAATTATGGCCGCCGGCTATGCCACTCCCAAACAAGTACAAGAAGCCATGGTACACGCCGCCGAAACAGGGCTGCCACTAGGGATGGTGCTGGTCAGCAAGGGCATCATCACTCGCTCCGGTCTAAACTCCGCTCTCGGGGCCCAAAGACTGATTAGACTCGGCGAGAACGAAAGAGACAAGATTATCTTCGCCCTGAAAGAAGCTAGACTGCGAGCCAAGAGTTTCAGCGAGACTTTGCGCAAAAACGCCATAGACCCATCAGTACTAGAGCAAGACTTCGGTGTTGGTGAATTGCTGGTTATGGCCGGTGTACTTTCTGAAAGTCAGCTGCTTACAGCTAAAGAGCAAGAAGTGGTGGAAGGCACGCCCCTGGAAAAAGCAATCACCAACTGTGGAGCAGCCTCTGAGCCCTGCGTACAAACGGCGAATCAGCTTTTGAAAATGATCAAAGAAGGCATGCTCTTCGAAAATCAAGCCGCCAACATACTGAAAAAGATTCAGTTTGTTACCTCTTACGATGAGCTGAACAAAGTATTGGCTTCCATCGATGAAATTCAAGAAGAGATGGACGAAGAAAACGTAGAAGTTGAAATTCCCGAAATTCTCAAAAAAGCCGGTTTGCTCTCTGATAAAGAGCTGCAAATAGCCACCAATCTCGCTCTTTCAAATCGTCAGCCTTTGCTCAAGACACTTATCGACGCCAAACTGGTCAGTGAACGCAATTTGACCATTGCCAACCAGTGCAAGGTCTATTTAGACCATAAGCTGATTCAGCCCAATCAAGCCACAATTGCAATTGTCTACGCCCTAGAAAACAACTTAACTATAGACGAAACCCTTGATAGTTTCGGCTGGTCGGCACCCGCTTGAGACAATGTAAATAGTTGAGATTAGCTCAATAGATCAGCTACTAAAATAGAGCCTGGTCAAACTAACCAGAAAGACTAGGACAAAAGCACAAGCGGCAAGCAAAAACGCAGTCTCTATCAGGCCCGCCTGCGGAATTGATAAGGACGCCGTTTGGCTAAGAAAAGCACTGGTCTCAACCAATTGCTCAAAATTACCGCCCTGGATGCCACAAATTGATGCCGACATAAGCGCGCTCATATAAGCCCCCTTCCAGATTAATCTAAGAGTTAGCCAGTTCCTATATATAAGACGTAATTTGCCAACAAAAAGTTCAAAGACGCGAGCAAATTCTTAGATTAATCCTGCGCTTCTAGAGCTAGAACTGGAAGTAAATGAAGGGCGCCGAGTTGTCAGGCTGGAAAGTGACCATAGCTACAATCAACAAGGTGCAAAAGACAGCCTGAACAATGGCTGGAGTGCGTTGGAAGAAGCGTTTTTCGTTGAGCCAGCTCACTGGTAGGTTGGTGAGCAATAAACCAAGCACCATGATCATTACTATCGGCACAATCACCGGCATTTCCTGACGCATAACCAGAAAATGTTCGGGAGCCCCCATGCTGTAAAAGGGACGCATGATCAGCATGCGCTTTACCATCAGAAAAGCAGCATTGATGTCTTGAATACGGAAGAAGACCCAGCCGATGCAAACCGCATGGAAAGTGAGGAAGAGAGACAAATAGTGCCAGATCTGACCGCCAATCTTGCTCTCGATAAAAGATTTGACACCAGGAATAGTGGCACGCCAAGCTGCGAATTCACGATGAACGATAAGAGCCAGTCCGTGGAAGACACCCCAAACTACAAAGTTCCAAGAAGCGCCGTGCCAGAGACCACCAAGAGCCATAGTCAAGAAAAGATTGCGATTGGTCAGCCATCTACCGCCACGCGAACCACCCAAAGGAATGAAGAGATAATCACGCAACCAGGTCGATAGCGAGACATGCCAGCGGTGCCAGAAATCAGCCATATTGGCGGCGATATAGGGCATGTTGAAGTTGATTGGAATATGATAGCCGAAGAGCAGAGCAGAACCGCGTCCTACATCTGTATAACCGGAAAAGTCAAAATAAATCTGGAAGGCGAAAGCATAGGCAAAGAGCCATAATTCAGGGCCGCTGTATAGTTCGGGATGTTCCATGCCCATCTGCACAAAGACCGAAAGATTGTCGGCGAGCAGAAGCTTTTTAGCCAGACCAATGATGATGAGCGGTACACCTTCGTCAAAATAGCTGAGCTTGACTTTGTTGTCGGCCTGCATCTGGGCGACGAAATCAGGGAAACGCTTGATTGGTCCGGCTATCTGGGTCGGGAAGAAAGCGGCAAACAAAGCAAAGAGCACGAAAGAATCTATCGGTTTCTTGCCGCGATAGATCTCGAACAAATAGTGAATGAACTCGAAGGTAAAAAAGGAGATGCCCAGCGGCAGAATGATATTGAAACTCCAGTGCGGATTTTGCGCACCAAAGAAAGGAAAGAGCGCCCCCACTGAATCGGCAAAGAAATTGGCATATTTGAAGATAGCCAGGACGACCAAGTTGATCACTATGCCGGCGCCGAGAATCTTTTTGTTGGTATGGTCTTTGACTAAATATTTGCCCCACAACCAGTTGAACAATGTGAGCGGCACGATGAGAGCAAGAAACTGCCAGATGAAGCTTGCATAAAAGTAGTAACTGGCGACAAGCAGCATGGGCAGACGCCAAGCTCTGGGCAAGACCCAGAACAATGCCACGATGATTGGCAAGAAAACTAAATACTGCAAACTTGTGAAAAGCATCTATTGACTCTTCGGTGAGGAATTGGCGTGATAATACCACCCTTCCTCTTTTCAAGCCCTAAGCCCAGTTAAGCCAGCCAGTCGTAAAACTTTTCTTATCTTAATTTGTACATGGCGATACGCAGATAAGCCAGCGACATCAAACCGCAATAGGCGATGCCGTCCAGCCACCAGCGACCGCCGCGATAGTGCTTATGCCAAAAGCGATAGAGCCCTTTGTGCGATGAAATAATCATCGGCACCTTCACCTGCTTTATCGACTGGCCGTAATGATGCACAACCTGAGCACTGGGCGTAAACCAGATTTCGTAACCGCTTTGAATAATGCGAAAGCACCAATCAACTTCTTCGAATAGCATGAAATAACCTTCATCGAGGCTTCCCACTTTCTCAAAAATCTCGCGTTTGACCATCAAGCAAGCGCCCTCAGGTTGGTCGACACAGCGCTCATCATCATGGTTCCAGTCAAGCATCTTATAGCGGCGAAACTCTTTGCCGAATTTGCTTGAGGCTGGGAAGAGCCTGGATAGACCAAGAAGCTCATAGAGCATGCCGGTAAAAGTAGGAAACTCGCGGCAAGATCTCTGAATGGAGCCGTCGCTGTTGAGCAATTGCGGCGCCACAACGCCGCAGCGCGGGTGCTTAGCAAAGAACCGCAACAGAGTGGCCAGGGCTCCCGGCTTGATTTCGGTATCGGGATTGAGCAGAAGAATATAGTCGCCGCCGGCTAGTTTGAAAGCCTGATTGTTAGCTTTGGCAAAGCCCAAATTTTGATCGTTGGCAATAAGATGCACCCAAGGGTGCTCGCTTCTAGCCATATCAGCCGAGCCATCGGCCGAAGCATTGTCGACAAGGAAGACCTCTACGTCGTTATGCGAGGCAAAATCGCTTTCAGACTTTAGCCTCTCAATCTCAGCCTGCAGAGCCACAAGACAGGCCCGCAAGAGATCTCTAGTATTCCAACTGACGATTACGATAGATAAGAGCATTTCTTTGACATTTTTAAAACCGCCTTAGTTTAGCCCTTTCGAGCGGCGATTAATTTAGGTCATTTTTATAAGCGCTTTTTATACTGTTGTTCATGCGCGCCCTGTCCACATCTTTTAGACTTATCTATCAAGTTCAGACTTCAGCGTGTTTGTGGGACTTTTAGATAGCCTAATGCTTGCCAAGAGACTTACCGACTTTATCATTTCCGCTTCCGCCCTGGTGGTATTGGCACCAATACTCATTCTTATCGCCTTGGCCATCAAGCTAGATTCAAAAGGTCCAGTTATCTTTAAGCAGCGAAGAGTGGGTCAAAACGGCGAATTCTTTGAAATTTATAAATTTCGCACCATGCGCACAGGTACGCCGGATCTGCCCACAGACCAGATGCTCAAACTACCCAGCCCTATAACCAGGGTAGGAAATTTCCTGCGCAAAACCAGTCTAGATGAGCTTCCGCAGCTATTCAATGTCCTTTCAGGACAGATGAGCTTAGTAGGACCTAGGCCGGCTCTGTATAATCAACTGGAATTGACGGAGCGGAGAAAGGACGAAGGGGTCCTTAAGTTTCTCCCCGGCATAACTGGTTGGGCCCAGGTCAATGGCAGAGACGAACTTCCCGATGAAGTCAAAGTCAAAGCCGACAAGTGGTACTGCGATCACTGGAGTTACTGGCTCGATTTGCGCATTATATTTATGACGTTCGGCGCGGTGTTCAGCAAGAAAGGAGCCAATTGAGGCTCGTTTTCTAAGGAGAGAAGAAATGAAAGGTCTAATATTGAGCGGCGGAAAAGGCACAAGAATGCGCCCGATCACACATACAGCCGCCAAGCAGCTTCTACCCGTGGCCAACAAGCCTATTTTGTTTTACGGCATCGAAGCCCTCATCGATGCAGGTATCAAGGAAATAGGCATCATCATCAGCCCAGAAACCGGCAATGATGTGAAAGAATGCGTCGGCGACGGCAGCCGCTGGGGCATAAAAATAGATTACATTCTGCAGGCTGAACCACTCGGACTCGCCCATGCAGTCAAGACAGCGAGAGACTTCCTGAAAGATTCTCCCTTTGTTATGTACTTGGGCGACAACTTGATCAAAGATGGGGTCGGACCTTTGGTGGAGCGCTTCAAGCAAGGCGGCGCCGATGCCTTCATTCTGCTCAAAGAAGTGGCTAATCCTAGTTCTTTCGGCGTGGCGCTTCTTGATCCGGATGGTCGCATCAACTGCCTGGAAGAAAAACCGGCCAAACCTAAGAGCAATCTAGCCCTAGTTGGTGTTTATCTTTTCAACCCTAAAATTCACGTAGCTATAGACCGCATCAAGCCCAGCAAACGAGGCGAGTTGGAAATTACCGACGCCATTCAAGAGCTGATCAATACCGGAAACCGCGTCGACAGTCACATTCTCACATCGTGGTGGTTGGACACCGGTAAAAAAGACGACATGCTCGAAGCCAATCGCGTCGTTTTAGACGAAATGACCGACGTAGCCATGAACGGCGATTTGGACGGGAGCTCGCGAGTATCAGGTCGCGTACAAATCGGCAAGGGCAGCAAGCTGATCAACTGCACAGTCAGGGGCCCGGCTGTCATCGGCGAAAACTGCCACCTAGAAAACAGCTATGTCGGTCCCTTCACATCAATCGGCGACGGCGCCCGGGTCAGCCATGCCGAAATAGAACACTGCATTTTGCGTGAGAAGTGCCAGATCATGGAATTCCATGGACGCATTGCCGACAGTTTGATTGGTGTAAATGTGGAGCTGACTCGCTCAAACAACAAACCACATGCATTTCGCCTCATGATCGGCGACGACTCTAAAGTGGAAGTAGTCTAGAGAGCACACCGTTAAGTTAAATAATTCTGAGCAATTTAAGGCGCTATAGCGCCTTAAATTACCCGTTTTCGCTTGATCCGAAGCACCTTTCAAGTGGAAAATTGCATATCTGTAGAAGACCCGTATTTTGAATCACGAGGAAATTTCGATGAGACTTCTCATTACCGGCGGATTGGGCTTTATCGGCAGCAATCTTGTTAGATACTTGCTTGAGACCCATCCCGACTATGAAATCATCAATCTCGACGCCGAGACCTATGCCGGTCACAGAGAAAATCTGGCCGACGTAGACAAAAATCCCAAGTACAAATTGGTAGTCGGCCGCGTCGAAGACGAGAAGCTGGTTGATGAAATAGTCTCTGGTAAGAAATTCGGCACCATCGACGGCATAATCAACTTGGCTGCTGAAAGCCATGTCGACCGCTCCATCTCAGACCCCTTTGTTTTTGTGAAGAGCAATGTCATGGGCACCCATGTGCTACTCGACGCCGCCTTCAGACACGGTCTAAAAGCCGGCGCCAGCCAGCCCTATAAGCCGGAAGATTACACAATCAAATATGTCCAGGTCTCGACCGACGAAGTTTATGGATCTCTGGGACCGGAAGGTCTCTTCACCGAAGAAACCCCGCTTCAACCGAATAGCCCTTATTCTGCCAGTAAGGCATCGGCCGATATGCTCTGCCGGGCTTACTTCCATACCTATGGCATGCCCACCGTCATCACCCGTTGTTCCAACAACTACGGACCCTATCAGCATCCCGAAAAGCTAATTCCTCTTTTCATCACCAATCTGCTCAAGGGCGAGAAAGTACCGGTTTACGGCGATGGTCTCAATGTCAGAGATTGGTTGCAAGTGGAAGACCACTGTTCAGCCATCGATCTAGCCTTCCACAAAGGCGTTCCGGGCGAAGTCTACAACGTAGGCGGTCATAATGAGCGCACCAATATGTACATAACCAAACTAATCATTTCTGAACTGGGCAAAGGCGAAGAGATGATCAAATACGTACAAGACAGACTGGGCCACGACCGTCGCTATGCCATCGACTCCAGCAAAATTCAAAAGGAACTGGGCTGGAAGCCGAAACACACATTCGAAACCGGTATCAGAGCCACTATCAAGTGGTACACCGAGAACACCGAGTGGGTAAATACCGTCAGCACGCCTCACAAAGAAGCGGTGCGCGAACTGGCCAAGACAACTCACTAAATTAGGCGCAGGAAGTGACTGAAGATCTTAAGCGACAAAAAATACTTGTCACCGGTGCTGGTGGCATGTTGGGCAGCGCCCTCGCCCCCTGTCTCAAGAAAAGGGGACATGAAGTCGTAGCGCTGCCCAAAGAAGACCTAGACGTCACTAGCTATGCTCAGGTAGGAAGCACTCTCAAAGGTGTCAGACCCGAGCTGGTGATTCACTGTGCAGCCTATACCAAGGTAGACCAGGCCGAGTCTGAACCCGGCCTGGCTTACCTAATCAACGGTTATGGCAGCGAAAATCTAGCGCTTGCCGCTCAAGCTCTAGATATCCCGGTTGTCTATATTAGTTCAGACTATGTTTTCGACGGCGAACAAACCAGCCCCTACACCACCTGGGACAAAACTCGCCCGCTTTCAATCTATGGCAAGTCTAAGCTAGCCGGTGAAGAAGCCATTCAAAGACATCTGAACAAGTTTTATATTGTCAGGACAAGCTGGCTTTATGGACCGAACGGACCAAACTTTGTAGATACAATCAGCCGCATGGCCAAAGAAGGCAAACCACTGAAAGTGGTCTGTGACCAGATTGGCACGCCCACCTGCACTCTTACCTTATCGGAATATCTTGCCGATCTTATCGCCACAGGCAGATATGGTGTTTATCACGCCACCGACGAAGGCGTTACCAACTGGTACGAATTCGCCAAAGAGATTGTGAAAGACTTGAAAGTAGAAGTTTCGCCCATAGAAACAAAAGACTTCCCAAGACCGGCAACCAGACCAAAATACTCAGTGCTTGACAAAACCACTCTGGTGCACACAATCGGCAAAGAGTTAACACCCTGGAAAAAGGCTCTTGCTGATTATCTCGCCTCGGTAAGAGAGGCACAGAAAGCAGCCAGTCACTAATGTTATAATTGCCGAGTCGTAGTAGCCGCCAACACATTAACAGTCGATAATTATGCTCATGTTGAAACCCTTAACACACGAAGCCATCGGAGAAGAGTACAACAAAGAACTCTCCGTGCAAGATTATTCAAAAAAGACAGTCATTGACGGTGTAAAAATCATTACCCTCAATATGTTTGTCGATGATGGCGGCTCACTGGCTGAAATCGTACGCTTCGACGACAACGGCAATCTGCAAATTTTGCCAGATTTCAAAGTCAAGCAATCGACTTATTCACAGATGTTGCCCGGCACAATCAAAGCTTTTCACCTGCATTACAATCAAGAAGATGTCTGGTTCATAATGCCTTACGACCGTCTTCTCATCGGTCTCTTCGATGCCAGAAAAGATTCACCCACCTACAATCAAACCATGCGTTTCGTACTGGGTGCAGGACGAGCCCAAGCTCTCTATATTCCCCGCGGCGTTGCCCATGGGCTAGCTAATCCCTGGCAAAATCCTGCCAATATGATCTATTTCGTCAATCAATGCTTCGATCCAAATGAGCCTGATGAGAGAAGATTGCCTTGGGATATCCTCGGCGAAGATTTCTGGCAAATTCGCAAAGGCTAGACAGAGCGATGAATTTTTTGAAAGAGCGATTACAAAATCGCTCTTTTTTCTTTTTCCAAATATGCCCGTCTAAATGAAAGTGCCAGAGCTGAAAGATGACAAAGAGAGTGGCAATAACTTTCCAACCGCTGCCCAAAAATAAAAGCCAAGGCAAGCCATACAGAAGCAACACCAAGACAAAACTGACCGGGTAAAAGAAGATGCTGTAGTCTTTCAGTGACTCTTTCAAGTTCTCTTTGAGCCTCTCGTTGACCACGACTAAATACTGCAAGCCATGAAAGAAAGATGGCACAAAGAGCCAGAGTTCCTTGACGCACCAGATAGGCAGCAAAAAGAAAGCCAGCCCGCTAGCTAGTAAGAGTATGGCAATCCAGGGTACGCTGTTAACCTTTCGCCCAAGCCCAAACAAAAGTCGACCGCAAAAGCAAAAAGCGAAGACGCTCAAAAGTAAGCGCAAAATATTGACAAAGCTCTCGCTAAAGAGAGCCCAGGCTGGCAATTCTTGAAAAAGAAAGGTCTGCCCGGCCTGCTGACCCGACGACAAAAGAAAAGCAACCCAGTAAAAAGCAGTTATATGAAAGAGAAAATCCAACTGTCTGCGCCCGCTACTATCGAGAGTAAAGCCGCCTCTTCGGCAATAAATGAGGAAGATACCCTTGATTTGGAAGAGGAAGTGATAAGGCACGAGCAAAAGATAATACTTACAAAGCACCGCTATTAGTGGCAGCCTCAGCCAAACATCAAGCGATAGAATTATGGCGGCTACAATAATTAAAGCGAAAAGCGAGCCCAGTCCCGGCTTACAAGAAGAACAAAGTGAAGACTTAAAACTAGATTTTTCGCTATTAAAATTCTCAACCGCTTCCAAGACCGGAGTGGCGAGAGAATGGCAAGCCGAAAGGAAGACAGCCCCGAGGGCGGAGATCTGATAAAGAAGCTGCATTTGGTGGCTATTGCTTGTTTGAGAACTTACAGAAAGCGTCATAGCAAATAAGATCCAGACGGCACCGCCGCAGACAAAAAGCGAGTCGAATAGAGGCGAAACAAAATATGGTCTCATTTCTTTCTCACTGCTTATTTTCATTTTTTCAGCTCACCAAGAAAAGATCACACTATCCAAAACGGCAGCCAAAGCCCAATTTACAAAAACAGGCACAAAGAAACCGAGGGTGAGCAGGCCGCCGCCAAGAGCGCAGCCATTCTTGTGGAGAGCTTGGGGAAGCAGTTGCTTGCCCATTTTCTTATAGAAATAGATGCCGGAGAATAAGAAGAAAAAACCACTAAGCATGAGACCAATCTGCAATGTACTGGAGAAAAAATTGAGAAATGCCTCAAGACAAGCAAGCATATTGACCCTAAATGCGGTGCTGGTCCCCTGAACCACAAACTCGTCCATGGCAGACCTCCTCTATATAAAAGTAGTAAGTGCAGCTAGCTTATGCTTTGACAAGGACCAAGAACAGGTTGAAAACCCTATGGCGCGCTCGCGCAAAATACTAGTTCTGAATCGCCAAAGCAGCCTTTAAGCTCTTCTAGCCGTATTGATGAGCCAAACAGCAAAAAGTACAGTCAGCCCAGAAAGCAAGACCCTGGGCGTCAAAGCCTCGCCATTCCAGAGCCAGCCTAGAAAGACAGCCACTATCGGATTGACATAGGCATAGGTGGCCACTCTTGATGGGGTAACATTCTGCAAGAGATAAACATAAGCAGAGAAAGCAACAATCGAGCCAAACACCGCTAAATAGGCGAGAGCCAGCCAAGCTTCGCCCTTGGCGTTTGCTAGAGCCGACCAACTATGACCACTTTCGCCGGTAAGAAAAGAAAGCACAAAGAGAATAAGTCCGGCGGCAAGCATCTGCATACCCACTGAATAGACCTGGGAAGGATGATTAACTGCCTTACGAGTATAGATAGCCCCGCAGGCCGAACCAAAGGCACCGACAAGCACACAAGTGGCGCCGAACAGGTCGACCTCGCCGTCCTTATCTAGACTATCGAGATCGAGCAAAAGAGAAAGCCCGACAATACCCATAAAGAGACCCAACCAAGTCTTACCGGAGGGTCGCTTGCCCGAGAAAAGCCATTGCAAAAGCACAATATAGATTGGCACCGATGTCACTAAAAGCGACACCAGACCGGTGGCTACGGTCTTTTCAGCGAGCGCGACACCGGTACTACCAAAGACCAAAAGCAGGGTGCCCAAAATTGTGGCTGAAACAAGCTCTTTCATTTGGGGCGGTCTTTCACCACGAAATATAGCCACTAAACACATCAGCAAGCCGGCAAAAGTAAAACGTATGCCGCCCATAAAGAAAGGCTGAAAAGACTGAAGGGCGAACTTGATAGCTATATAGGTCGAACCCCAGATAATGTAGACCAGAGCGAAGGAAAGCAAGATCTTGAAAGAATTTACCTTATCTTCTTTCTTGAACAGAGAATGGTCCGGGGCTTCCATAAGAACCTAAAATTTGCCAAAGGCGGGAATAAATGCGGCGCGAAAGACGTTCTAATAAGCATACTCTATGAAGAAGAGAAGAAAGGTGCGGAGAGAACATATGATGCAAGTATTTAGCAAAGTCGGTCTGACTGCGGCACTTACTATTGCCACCGCCATTCTTTCTTTATCTGCCTGCAGTCACAGCCCTGAAAAGCAGGCGGCAAGCTCTGCCGAGGCCAATATAGAAGCAATCTCTATAGAAAAGACCAACGACGAGACTTTCAAGAAAGACGTACTAATGTCTAAAGAACCAGTGGTCGTAGACTTTTATGCCGACTGGTGCCAGCCCTGCAAAATGATGGAACCAGTGGTGGAATCGCTGGCTGACGAATATAAGGGTAAAGTCAAATTCTATAAGCTCAACATAGACGAAAGTCCGATCACCACAGGGCTCTGCGGCATCGGTCCTATTCCCACCTTAGCAGTTTTCAAAAACGGTGAACTGGTAGGCGGCAATGTGGGCATGGCGCCCCGCTCTCACTTAAAGATGGTTTTAGAGAAATTTCTCTAAATCAATAAACCGATGCTCTAAATATAGGCGGCATCGGCCACGGCGTCTGCAACCCGCTGATGCACTTCACGATCGAGGATGCTGGGCACGATATTATCGAGCTTGGTCTGACGACAGATAGCATGGGCGGCCGCCAACTTCATGGCATCGGTAAAACGCTCTGAATGGGCTTTGAGTGCCCCCTTGAAGAGACCGGGGAAAGATAGTGCATTATTGATTGTGCGTCCGTCGGCGGCAAAGAGCGCCCCTTGAGCCATAGCCACCTCGGGCAAGATCTCAGGGTCAGGATTGGACAAAGCCAAAATGACCTGACCTTTTTTGACCATCTCGGGCTTGATTAGACCGGGCACGCCGGTGGTGGTCACCACCACGTCGCAGTCGGACATAATTTCTTTGAGGCTGACGGCTTTGCCACCCAATGACTCTAGCCTGGAGGCGGCATCAGCTCTGAGGTCGGTGCCGAAGACATGTTGAACGCCGTAAGACAGCAAAAGCTGAGCGATGCCGGAACCAGCAGCGCCAAGTCCGATGATACCGACTGAGCAGAGGGGCAACTCTAGGCCGTTGCGCATCGCTATGGTCATCAGAGCAGACAAAACAACCACGGCTGTGGCATGCTGATCGTCATGCAAAACCGGCACATTTAGCTCGTTCTGCAAACGTCTTTCAATTTCAAAACATTCGGGAGCGGCAATGTCCTCCAGGTGAATAGCACCAAATGTAGGGGCAATTGCTTTGACTGTTTCAACCACAGTATCAACATCGGTACTGTCGATGAGAATCGGTACCCCACTGACTCCGACTAACTGTTCATAGAGGACAGACTTACCTTCCATGACCGGCATCCCGGCCACCGGACCAATATTGCCCAGACCAAGAATAGCGGTGCCGTTTGTGACAACCGCCACCGAATTACCGATACAGGTGTAGGAGCGGCTGTAAGCGGGCTCGCGCTGAATGAGCTTGCAAATCTGGGCGACGCCGGGGGTATAAATCTTGCGCATCTGCGCGATACTATCTAAAGGAAAGCGGCTCTTCACCGCTATTTTGCCACCCTCGTGGGCCTGCTCCACCGGATCTAGAACCGATTCCAGACTGACGTCTTCTAAGGAAGAGAGACCGGCAATGACAGCGGCTAAATGCTCTTGATTGGTGAACTGTAAACTGATTTCTCTAATTAGAAAGTCTGGGCCTTGGGCAACAATGTGGATCTCGCCTATGTTGGCGCCCAACTCACCCAATTTGGTGGCCAATCGTCCCAGATAGCCCGGCTTATCGAGTACTCTAATGCGAAACACGCGCAAAAGTCGCTGCTCAGCTTTTATCACTTCTAGTTCCTTACGGTGACGCTTAACAAGGTGACGCTCAATGAGCTTACTTGTGAAAGGACCGAATTTTAAGCCTGTCTGAACAAATGTGACAGTTGTATACTCGATATTTACTTCAAAAACTTTAGTTAAGCGAAATGTGATGGTCTTGCACTTCTGTCCAGGTGCCGAACCAACGCAAGACCTTACCACTTGCCTCTTTAACCGGTACAGCCCGACAGAGATGCCAGAGATAGTCACGACTAACAGAATCGCGATCACGACCGTTACGGCGATGGCGATTCAATCCAAGCACACGCTTGAGGCGAAATTGCACCTCGAAGGCTTCGCCTTTGGTCAAAGCTTCGCTCCAGGCTTGATCATAAACCGGCAAGTCTTCGCTATGAATGAGCAAGCGCCAACCGCCATGGGAACTCTGCTGGGCGGTCAGCCCGGTATATTCAAACCAACGGTGATTCCAAAAGTCAATCTGCCCGACGGCATCAGCCGTCCAGACTATCTGAGGCAGGGCATCGGCAATTAGGCGCAACTGCTCTTCAGAAGCCATGAGCGCATCAGTTACACGTCTTTGTTCGTCGATATCAGCAGCAATGGTGAGCCAATTAAGTGAAGCGCGGTCGGCGTCAAAAAAGGGCACCACCTTGAGTAAATGCCACTTATAGACACCATCTTTGTCGCATATACGAACTTCGCTCTGAAAATCAGCATAAATCTCGCCCACAGAAAAACCAACGCCGCTGAAATTGACTTGGTCGGAGGGATGCAGTAAATGAGCCCAAAGCAAAGGCTCTTCCTCGCGCTCTTTGGCAATGCCTGTGTAGGCATAGAACTTATCATTGGCATAAATGACTGCTCCTTCAGCATCGGAAACCCACAAAAGCTGCGGAATCACCGAGGTAAGAGCGCGCAGGTTCGCCTCTTTATAGGCGAGCTTTTCTGCCAACTTGGTTCTTTCATCTATATCAAGGAAATAGGCAATAAGCTCGTCTTGCTCTGAACCAATGCGGGTTAAGCCAAGCAAGGCCGTTTTGGTCTTACCCCCTTGACACTTCACCCCCACTTCTATTGGCTCAAACCCAAGACCGTTCTTTATTTGAGCGCAACCACCTTTAAGCAGTTCCATCGTCTCTTGGTCAAAAAATATGTCGACCGACTGCCCTCGACTCAATTCATCGCTATGACCGGTGAAGCGGGCGAAGCTATGATTAACTCTGATTAGACGCAAGTCTAAGCTCATCTGCAAGACAAGCCCGGGTTCACTGCTGACGATGCGCGAAAGAGCAAGACAGTTTTCATCAGTGACTGCCTTCTCTAGATTATCGATGCGCACTTTGGCTTGAGCGATACGCTCTTGCAAAAGCTTCACTTTCTTGGCTTTATCAAACTGGATATTGCGATAGTTCATTTTAGATAGATGTCCAGGTGCCAATCCACTGGGCGATTTCACCGCGATAGTTGCGCAAAGCCACAGCACGAGCCAGACAGCGCACATAGTCTTCCTTGCTTTCTATTGCTTCCCGCAAACGAAAATCAGCTTCAAAAGCGTCTCCTGAACGCACACTATTTTTCCAGCGACTCATATATTCGCGGCGGTCGTCTGGATGAATAAAGAGGGCAAAATCAAGTCCCATTTTATGTTCGCGACTATGCCCGCTAAACTCATACCAGCGCTCATTCAAAAATTCGATGCGGCCATCAGGCGCTGCCGTCCACACGATCTGCGGAATCTGATTGGCTAAAGACTGAAAAGCCTGGGCTGATTCCAAGACTTCATCCATGATGCGCTTACGCCTATCTATATCGGTGGCGGTTCCAATCCAGAGCTTGGCGGGGTCGGCAAAATGCGCCAACCTGTCGCCTTCCATATTGTTATTGATGGTCAGCGCCAAAAGTCCATTGACGCAAGATAGCGGTTGCAACTTAATCGTATGCCAATAGCACTCGCCGTCTTGAGCAAGCAAACGAAACTCGTCGCTCAACTCTCGCTCTTCCTTTACAGCTTGCTTGAAGCGCCGCAAAAAAGTCTGCCTGTCGCCTTCATGCATGCTTTCTAGAAAGATAGATCCATCGTCTTGCGCCGCAGTTTTGCCTGTGAGTTCGTAAAGTCTGCGGTTGAACTGCCGAGCAAAGCCGTTCTCGTCGCAAAGAAAAACTATATGGGGCATTTCTTCTACGATAGCGGAAAAAATACTATTTCTTCTGCGCAGATTTTCTTCCAGAGTGCGCACTCCAGTTAGATCAAGCATAAAGCCGACATACTCGAGGGGCGCTAGCGAGAGCAAACGAAGAGTAGTGGCAGTGGGAATGTAGCTGCCGTCAACGCTAATGCGGCTTCCTTCAAAACTATTGGAAACGATAGAGCCGGTAAAGTCGGCAAAATGAGCTTTCTCTCTAGCTATATCCTCCGGCGGCGTAAAATCGGCAAGCTGCAAAGCCCCACCCAGCACTTGCTCGGGCTTATACCCCAGCCAGTTATAAAAACTGGAGTTGGCGTCTAAAACTCGACCGTCGGCGCCGACCCTGTAGGCAGGCACGGTTATAACCGAATCGGCAATGAGAAAATGCATCTGACTGGCCGAATCCCGCAAAAGTAGATCTATTTGACGACTGTCTAGATTCTCCAGACCGACTACGCAAGAGCTAGGCGGATGGGTTTTTTCATAGGCATCCTTTTCGAGGGCCTGGAGAGAGAGAAGTTCTAATTCGCGCTTCTCTAATTGATCTAGTTCCGCCAAAAGCACCTCGATCTCGCGGTCGAGTTCTTCTTGAGCAAACATATCGGGGGTATCGTTGTCTTGCATTCTCAAATCAGCCAGAGAGCCAATCGAATTTGCGGCGGCATCACTTTGAAAGGACGCCACAAAATCATCTCTGTCTTTATTGCCATCGCCAGAAAAGAGAATAACACAAAAAAGCCATCCTCTTTGAAACCTTGCAAAATATAAACTGACAAAAGAAAAGGCGCCAGTTCGGCGCCTTTTGCAGCATTAGATTTTCTTTTATCGTGGAGCCGGGACGACAAAACCCGGAGGAGATATTTGCAGACAAGATTGCAGACTTAGACTCTGAAAAAGGGTGTTTCCACCACTTTGTCAGACCAGAAGACCTGAATTTGATATTGACCTGGTTCGATCTTGACCGAAGGAGCCACCACAGCGCCATCTTCATTGGTTTTAGAAGAATAGACAATGCCTTTATCATTCTCGGTCACTCTCACTTCTACATCGGCTATGGCGTTCTCACCCGCGTCTTTAGCCTGCAAAAGCAAGCGCAGATTATTCTGGTCGACCATCCAACCAAGATTGACCTGGATGCGCACATCGCCTTCGACCTTTTCAAAAGTGCCAAGCGAAACCAACTGATTGCCGACGCCGCGAGTGGCGCCTGCCGGCACCATCTGCTGCCAGGAAGAAGCAGCCAGCATATCTTGCCAGGTGCCGATGGCAGTATCGCGGGCTTGACCAAGCAAGTCTTTGAGATGAAAGACAGCTTTATCCATAGCCGCTTCCACAGCCTTATCAACTTTGTGAACCAGACTAAGCTCAGCTTCCATGCGACCAGTGACGCGCTTCACCACTTCTTCATCAGTCTTTGATAAAGAAAGGAATTGGGAAGCCATCCACATGGCTTTATCGAACATTTTATTTTCCCCGGGCAGGGGTAGGTCATTGAAGTTCTCATGACAGAACTTCTCGAATGACTTGGCACACTCATTCTCGTCTTGAATAGAGAGCACCTGCTCTAGTTTGTCGTTTAAGGTCGTCATTGCCATCTCCTGAATCTATCTAATGCGGGCATCGTCCTGATCAAGCTTGTCTTTGAATGCTTTCAACGTGCGGACGATTCTCTTGTCGATGGTATCTATACTCTTCGCATCCATTTTTAGACATTCAATCAAATCTTCTCGCTTATATCCTTCTACATACTTCAAAACGAAGCAGGTGCGGTGTATTGCCGAAGGAAGCTCCTGCAAAACCTGTTCAACCAGATCATTAATTAATGCTCTACCGGCTGGGTCGCCTCCGCCGCTTGCTCCAGTGACACTCACTTCTTCACCGAACAAATCTTCCGCCGAACGTCCATCCTCTTCGTCGAACATACTATCTAAAGATGTGGTGCGGTACTGACTGGTGGTCGAGGGGGTATCGTCAAAGGCCTTTGCCGGGGCGAGAGTCTTCACTGTCAGCACCGAGCCATCTACCACCGCTTCCCGGCTCTCCATCTCTAACTCTAGATTGGCACGCTTTAGATTGCCTTGGGGCTTTTTGTCATCAGCATCTTGGTCATCATCTTGGTCTTTTTCTATGGGCTTTTTGCGCAAAGAGACTTTGTGATAACGCTCCAAATTTTGCGCAATCGCCTTATTGCAGGCACCCATGCAATACAAGGCCAGTTTGGCATCAGGGTGGGCTGGGTCAAAATGCTGGGTGACCAAAAGCAAAGCATTCTGCAGAATATCTTCCGCATCTTCACTGGTGGCGAGCCGCGCCCTCGATCTTATATATCGCATCATTCTTTGGGGGGTGAATTCCATCTCCCCCCTTAAAAACGCCCTGCTTTCCTTACTGTTCATGCCGATATATAGCTTTCAAAAATGGCCCGGATAACTTTCAAAATTCTTTCCAAGTTTTATGCAAGCACCTGCACTTTGCATAATATTTACCACTACACTCCCCTTACAACCATCGCCTCTCTAACCTGGATTGCAAGCGGGCTCGGCTTTAGACCAGAACCAGCCGGTACAAAGCCCAATGTTAGCAGATTATAAGAAGAAGTCAGCCCAAGAGAACCCGTTATACTTGAGCCGGTTAGAGAAAAACCTGAACTAAACTTTGAAATCAAGTTTGAAATCGAGTTTGTAATAAGTACTAAATAGGTATCCACAACTGTCCACCCTGTCACAATCTATACGATTTCTAATGCTCGCCACCACTCTCACGAGCGCGTCGGCGGCTTTAGCGCAAGGAGCAGGACCGAAAGAAGCGAATGCTTCGCGTTTACCTGCCCAGGTTTATGTACCCTCAAAAGAGGGTGTTTTGGACACTCTGGCCCAAAATCCGGTACTTAAACCTGTACAAAGCCCAAACATAGACCAGAGCAAGTTTTTACCCCAAAGCCAGTCAGACTCAGGGTCCAACCCGGCCCCGTCTACAAATTCGAGTACGCTTAATTCGAGTCCGATTCAAGCTCTTGATTTAAAGCCGCCTATTGAAAGCCCAACCAATGCAAAAGTGCTGGGCACTGTGCAGTTCACCGAAGAAAACAACCGCAGTGAAAGCGGTCCAGGCACATCTATTTTGCAAGCACTGGACGAAGCCTTGGTGAAAAGCCCCCGTGCCTCAGCCATAAGAGCCCAGCTTAATATCACCCGCTCTGCTTTTGCTGAAGCCACTGCCCAGCCTAACCCGGGCATCTTCTTCGACCGTGGTCCCTATGCCGAACAGGTGAAGAGATTAGGTCCGACATTCAATTGGGAACCTCCATGGAAACTGGTCTTTCGTCTTCTTGCCACAAAAAGACTGGTGGACCAAGCCAAGACCGACTTGATGGCCCTGCTCTGGAGCCTGCGGGCCGATGTACGTCGCGCCTATACCGAAGTGGTGGTCGCCCAAGAAACAGTGGAAACTCTCAATTCTTTGTATGACTTGGCTAGCCGCCTTTCCACAGTCTCGGAAAAACGCTTCCAGGCTGGTGACGTGCCTGAATTGGACGTCTTAAAGGCGAGGCTGGCTACTTCGCAAGCCGACGTGGAAAGACAGGTGGGACAAAGAAGGGTTATAAGAGCCAAACAGCAGCTCAACATAATCATGGGCCGCGCCCCCGAGACGCCCATTAATGTGCCTAGATTGCCGGCCTTCCTGCAAGAGCAACGCTCAGTGGTGCTCGATGAGAATCAGAAGAACCAGCTTTTGCCCGACTTTACTCAAGAAATGAAGCCCCTGGACTTCTTTATCGGCAAAGCTATGGAACAACGGTTGGAGTTGAAGAGCATCGCTCAGAAGCAAAAGCTGAACGATGCCAACCTGAGAACCGCCTACGGTAATATCGTTCCTAACCCACAGGTGAGTTTCGGCTCTTCTCAGTCGGGTAACGCCCCCACCGGTCCCAAACTCAATTCAATTTATGTCTCGCTCAATATAGAAACCCCGGCTACCAACTGGAACCAAGGCGAGATTTTCCGCCTCAAAGCCCTTGGTAAACAGCTCAGATATGAAATGGATAGCCAAAAGAACATTGTCAGCCAGCAGGTCTCGTCTGCTTACAACAATGTATTGGCTGCCAGACAAAAACTCAAAGTCTATCAAGATCACGTACTGGCCGACTCTTCTGAAGTAGCCCGCCTGGCCAGACGCAGTTATGAAGTTGGACAATCTGATATAACCGCTACTTTGCAAGTACAGCAGGCTAACATCAACATCAGAGGCCAATATCTTGATGCCGTCAGACTCTATCAAGATGCCTATACCGAGTTGGAACAGGCTTGCGGCAGACCGCTTGAGTATTAGCACTCCTCTTCTTCAATCTAGCCCGGCTATAGGGCTTTCATCACAAGTTCACAACAATCTTCTGAGACAATGACCTAACGGTTTTGTATTTTCGCCTTCGGTTACGGACCAGCCTGCAAATAAATGCTTCAGACTATAGATGACTTTATCGATGCAGCCATCAAGGGTCGTTATCTCACCCTCTTTGCCTGCATTGCCGTATTTATAGCCGGAATCATCGCCTGGAAACTTCTACCTATTGAAGCTTATCCCGAACTCGCCAACCCTCAAGTACGGGTAATTAGTCTCGTCCCAGGTAAGGGTCCGGAAGAGATAGAAAAACTAGTAACCATTCCTCTTGAAAAAGAGATGAATGGAATCCCCGGACAAACGGCTCTGCGCTCCATTTCTATCTATGGTTTATCGGTCATTATCTCGACCTTTTCAGACACTACTCCCACCACCCTGGCAAGACAGCAGGTGCTGGAGCGCATTCAGGGCGCCAGTCTGCCCGATGGCGTCAACCCGCGGCTGGAACCGGAAGTGGGTTCTTTACGTGAGATATATAGATACTGTTTGCACAGCCCTTACTATAGTTCGATGGGTCTGCGCTCCATCCAACAGTGGGAGCTGGAAAAACTTTTCAGACAAATTCCCGGTGTTATCGGCGTGGTCAGCGCCGGCGGGCCGACTAAGTCTTATCAAGTCAATGTCGACCCCTATAGATTAAAGGCCTACGGCATCACCCTCAAGGAAGTCTTTGACGCAGTAAGCAAATCTAATGCCACCACTGGCGGCGGCTTTTTAGAACATAATGGTTCTGCCCTGATCATAAGGCAGCTGGGGCTAATCAAAAATCTCGACGACATCAAAAATGTCGTCATCAAAGCGACACCGCAAGGCACGCCGGTGCGGGTCTCTGATGTGGCCGAAGTAAAAATCGGACCACTCGTGAGGCGCGGACAAGTAGGCAAAGACTATGAAGACGATGTGGTGGAAGGCATCGTCCTCTTGCGGAGAGGCGAAAACCCCACCCAAGTCTTGAAAGCTCTAAAGAGTAGACTGCCCGCCATCGAAGAACAATTGCCGAAAGGTGTTCAGCTGGCGCCTCTATATGACCGCGACAAACTTATCAATCAAACCCTGCAAACAGTTGGCAATAACGTCACTATGGGCATCAGCCTGGTGGTGGTGCTGCTGGCTGTCTTTTTAGCCGACCTGGGTTCGGCAGTGATCACCGCCGTGGTCATTCCACTGAGCATCTTGATTGCCTTTATCTGTCTTACTCTTATGGGCGTACCGGCCAATCTATTGTCTCTAGGCGCCATAGACTTCGGCATTTTGGTAGATTCGGCCGTAGTCATGACCGAAAACATAGTCAGGCGCCTATCGCAAGAAGGACAAGACTTGTCAGCCGGTGAAAGGCTCATTTTGTTGGGTGAATCGGCCCGCGAAGTGGGCGGACCGATTGTCTTCGGCATCATCACCATCATCGCTACATTTCTGCCCATCTTTACTTTCTCAGGAGTAGAAGGCAAACTGTTCAAGCCGCTTGCCATCACCATGGTCACAGCCCTGATTGGAGCCGGCTTTGTCGCCTTGACCTTGATTCCTGTACTGATGTCTTTCTTTATGGTCAAGAAACCGGTAAAGGAAACGACATCACCGCTGGTGGCAATTGCCCGTCTTATCTATAAGCCGACCCTGGGCTGGTCGCTCAAGCACCCTCTTGTGGTGATAAGCTTTGCTGCCCTAGCTGTGAGCGGTGCAGCACTCTTGTTCGGTAATATCGGCAGTGAGTTTTTACCCCACCTGGAAGAAGGTAATATCTGGCTGAGAGCCACTCTCAAACCCGGCTCGGTCACCCTCGAAGAAAGCGTTAAGGTAGCCAGACGCATTCGTACTACTTTGATAGAGAAGTACCCCGAAGTAAGACAAGTTTTGTCTCAAGAAGGCGGACCGGATGACGGCACCGACCCGGCTAAGTTTGCCGACCAAGAACACTATGTAGACTTAAAACCGGCAAGAGAATGGCGGCCGGAGTTTAAAGAGAACAAAGAACTCTTGATTGCCGCCATGCGCAAAGATCTAGAGCAGATACCGGGTGTGGGCTTCTATTTCACCCAATATATTCAAACCACTCTCGACGAAGCCCTTTCTGGTGTGCAGGGTTCGCTTGTAGCCAAAATAGCCGGACCAGATCTAGCCGAGCTGGAAAAACTAGGCAGACAAGTCGGACATATCATGGGCGAAACCCCTGGTATAGTCGATGTAATCGTCGACCCCTTGCTTGGCCAACCACAGTTTGTCATTGAAATCGACCGCGCCCAGGCAGCCAGATATGGACTATCAGAAGACGACTTGAAAGAGTTGGTGGAAATTGCCATAGGCGGTGCCAGCGCTTCCACCGTCATTGAAGGCGAGCGCCGTTATGATTTGATGGTGCGCTTAGCCGCCCCTTACCGCAACAGTGAAGAAGCTTTGAAAGACGTTCTGGTCGATACACCAAGCGGCAAAAAAGTGCCCCTCAGTCAATTAGCTTCTCTAAGGACTATGAACGGCGCCACTCAGATTTGGCGTGAAGCCGGCTCGCGCATGGCTACTATCAGAGCCAATGTAAGAGGGCGAGACCTGGCTACGGCAGTAGAAGACGCCCAAGCGCGTGTGCAAAAGGAACTGAAACTGCCTGAGTCTTACAGCGTTAAATGGACCGGTGAATTTCAAAGACAAAGAGAAGCTTCGCACCAACTGGCTATTATCTTGCCTGTCACCCTGGTGCTCATAATCATCATTCTTTATCTCTCTTGCGGCACCTTGGGCGGTGCCATTGTGATGTTCTCGGTTGTGCCGCTTGCGGCTATCGGAGCTATCTGCGCCCTTTTTCTCACCCATACTTACTTTTCTATATCTGCCGGGGTGGGCTTAATCGCTCTCTTTGGTCTAGCGGTAAAGAACGGCATTCTGCTGGTTTCTTTTGTCAATGAAATGCGTCATGAGGGCTTCAGCATCGAAGAAGCAATCTATCAAGGGTCACTGGTGCGTATGCGCCCGGTGCTAATGACTGCCACCATAGCGGCAGTGGGGCTCTTGCCCGCCGCACTCTCTAATGAAATCGGATCACAGACCCAAAAACCCTTTGCCATTGTCATTATCGGCGGCTTGATCAGTTGCACCTTACTGACACTCTATGTTTTACCCGCCCTATATTTAAAATTCGGACCCAGCCCCGGAAAGAAATCAGGCAGCGGCAGCCGGTCTTCTATAAGAGCAGAATTGAGCGATATCAGTGGAAAGTAGAGCGAAAAAATCTATGAAAGAGCGAAGCAAAGCAAGGGCAAGAACAATTGAGGCTGTCGCATTAGGCTTTCTAATGGTCAATCTTGCCGGCTGTTCGCAGGAAAGCGGCGAGCCCAAAACCAGCTTATTTAAGAAACAACCCGGCGAAAATCGCCCCGATGTGAGCGCCGAAGATCCACTCAAAATTACTACTGAGCAAGCCAAACAAATGGAACTGCGCACTATTGAGGTGTTGCGTCGCACCTTGCCGGAAGAATTAAAGATACCGGCGGTGGTGCAGGCCAATCCCAATATGACCACTCCCGTCGCTTCGCTGGTGCCGGGACGAGTTGAAGACGTGCACGTACAGCATGGCGACGAGATAAGCAAAGGGCAATTATTGGGGCTGATCAGATCTGACGAAGTCGGCCAGATAGAAAGCGAGCTGATCAGTAAATTGCTGGAGTTGGAAGCCGAACGCAAGCAGTATCAAGTAAAGATGCAGCTGGCCCAGAAAATTTATGAGCGCAAAAAAGTGCTTTTGGAAGAAAAGATCGGCTCGCGCGCCGATCTAGAACTAGCCGAAAACGAATTAGAGCAAGAGAGGGCGGCGCTGAGAGCTATTTCGGACAAACAATCAGCAGCCACTGAAGCTTGCGTTCAGAGACTAAAGCTCTTTGGCATCGAGCGCCACGAAATCGACCGAGTGATCAAAACCCGCGAGGTGCATCATCTCTTTGAAATAAGGGCGCCGCGTTCCGGGGTCTTGACCATGAGAGACGCTGATCCGGGCGAGATAATTTCTGCCGGCAAGACTTTGTTCATTATCGCCGACCTTTCTCAGGTCTGGCTTACCGCCCAGCTTTCTGAAAGAGATGTGAGCAAGGTCAAATGCGGTCTCTGTGTTAAGGCGCAGGTCGAGGGCTATCCCAACTTGGAATTCCCAGGCCACCTCAACTTTATCGACTCGCATATCGAAACAGAGACCCGCACCCTGCCGGTTAGAGCCACAATTGAAAACAAAGAAAGAATATTGAAACCAGAAATGTTCGGCACATTGACAATCGAGACTGGCAAAGCCTCCGCCCTCTTTCTGCCTAGTAAATGCGTACAGCAAGTCGGTGAAGCAGCGGTTGTCTATGTGCGCAAAAGCGGTGATTTTTATGAAAGAAGGGTAGAAACAGGTAGAAGCCTAGGGGACAATGTAGAAATCTTGAGCGGACTGAAAGAAGGCGAGACTGTGGCCGAAGAGGGCAGTCTTAAACTGCTCGGCATGGCCTTGCAACGCCTGAGCAAATAAACCAAGGCCAATAGACCTAACCTAAGCAAGGACAAATAAATGCAGCTAGTGACGGCGATAATTCAACCCTTTATGGTGGACAGACTGACCCGCGCCCTGCGCAAAGCCAATGTGCCAGGTTATACAGTTATTGAAGTAGAAGGCTCGGTGAATGTTGCCGATGAGCCGGTGAGCGCTATGCCGCGCGTGCGAGTGGATGTAGCGGTGAACGACGCCCGTGCCGATGAAGTCATGGAAATAATGGCAAACACTGTACGCACCCAGCAGAAAGGCGATGGCATAGTCTATGCCATTCCAATCAGCCGTTTCATCCATATAGACACCGGCAAAGCCGATATGAAAGCCCTAGAATAAACTATCGAAGAACTCTTTAGAACCTTGAAACTGCGGTTGGCAGAGTCGGGAAGTTGAAGACATAGTTGGCTATGTCGGCCTGTTGAAAGGTGTTCAGTTGGTTGATAGCGCCTCTCTCGCCCAGCGGCACTACCAGTGGAATTGCTACTATCGGAGCAAGAGTATTGACGGTGTCCATGGCAATCATGCCGGCAATCTTGTTCTTGGTGATGCCGCCTTCTGTGCCTGGTAAATGCGAGGCAGGCAAGTAGCTTTCACCCTTATTACCAAAAGAAAGACCGGAAGAAGCAGTGAGAACAGCCTTGTTAGCCCCCGGTGCCGGCCCCGCCTGGGGCGAACGCAAAGCCACCGATGCAGCTTCTGCGGTTAATTCTTGAGTATCGGGATTGAGTTTGACATCACCGACTTTGAAATCGAGACGAAAGGCAAATGGAGAGCTTATAGATTGAATATCAGAAAGAGCAAGGGCCTGGACCTGACCGGGCAAAACTTCGAAATTCAACTTACCGCCGCTCACCGAGCGCACATTACCCGATAAAGAGGTCCCGCTCTTGAGAGTGACGGTTTCTTTGGCGCGCTTGCGACCTGAGGTAAGCTCAGAAAGCCAATCACCGCCGGTGAAATAAGCCAAGGCAGATACAGACTGGCTGGAAGCGTCATAACTAGCCGATACGACCTGTCCGCTCAACACAGTGTGACGATCAAAGAGCCAGTCTGGAACAGCTTTGATATTCAACTCGCTGCCCGAAATTTTCACCTGACCCTGGGGCAGTTGCAAACGTCCCAGTCTTTCAGCCGACTGATTGACACTTAACTGTCCTTCCTTAAGTGAAAGAGGCGCGCACTGGGCAGCTGAAGCCAGAAAGGAAGAAATCGCAAGTGCAGCGGCAAGACAAGCCGGTCTCTTGCTCAAACTGAATTTTCTTAGGGCTAATCTGCTCAATTCCATAACTCTCACAGTCCGGCTCGCCGACACACTAAGATTCTAAGATATGGGGAACAATGCCTCCCTAATTCCGTCTCATTTTTCGTTGTCAATTCACACGAAGTAACCAATGTTTACTGCTTTACCGCCTTGAACCGGCTGGAGGTCTAGATGAACGCGTCTTTCAATCAGAAAAATCTTGAATCTTCAGTGAAAGCCAAAGAAGACAAGGCAATTCTAGCCGTAAAAGAAAGTAACGCCAGCAAAGGCAGTCAGGACAATCAATCTGGTCGAGGGAAACCCTTTAGCGAAGAAGAGCGGCTTGGTCACTGCTCTGACGGTGTCTGCTCGCTGATCTGGAAGCCTAGAGCGCCGAAGAAAGCCTCTTGAGCTAAAGCAAGAAGAGCGTCAATAAACAATGCCCGCCCTTGTGCATCTCATCTAGGGTTTGCCTAACGCAAGGCTAATGCTAGAAAAGTCAGACTCTCCTAGAATATGGTGCCGTAAGCTCTAGATGAGACGCCGCCCATGCTTGAAACTGAAAATAGAGAAGCCGTCGCCGACTCAAGTCTGAGATACGACTATCAGCAAGACAAATTTGAGGAAGACAGCCATTATGGGCGACTCTTGCATCGGGTCGGCAAGTCAAAACGCGTTCTAGAGCTAGGTTCCAGCACCGGCTATCTCACCCAAGCCATGCAGGAAAGATTCGGCTGCCGCGTCACCGGAGTGGAGATTGACCCTGACGCAGCCCAAAAAGCCAGAGACAAGGGTCTTGATGTCAGAGTTTTAGACCTCGACTTTGCCGACCTCAGTGTCGAATTTGCCGGTGAAAAATTTGAGGCGGTGCTGCTTGCCGACGTGCTTGAGCATCTGCGCGACCCTGCCGCCACTTTAGGGCAGATAAGCAAAATACTAGCGCCAGGTGGAAAGATTGTTGCCTCTATTCCCCATGCCGGACATGGTGACATCAAGATGGCTTTGCTCACCGGCCGCCTGCCTTTTCGCCCCATGGGTTTGCTTGACCATACCCATGTCAAATTCTTCACCAGAAGTTTAGTGGAAGACCTCTTTATCAAGAGTGGCTATCGCATTGATGAAATAGAAAGAAACCGCTGGAACACTTCTTCCACCGAAGTTTCCTTCGCCGCTGCCAATGCCCTGCCAGAGAACCTGGCAGAGCTAAAGACTCTGCTTGACTGCGATCCCGAAGGCGATACCTATCAATTTATTGTGCAAGCCTCGCTCTCGCGAGATAAAGCTGACCAGAATGCTAATGAGAATTCTAGAAAGAATCTGCCCAGTATAGACATAGTCGTTTTCGAAACGGCTCTGCAAAAGGCTTGTGACCTCTACCATGCCGCCCTGCGCAACATAGATTATCCCCAAACCAAACTAAAGTTCTGGTTTGTTTCTGGAGAAGCCGAAAAAGATCAGATTCAGTATAGCGACAGTGCCGACAAAGCCAGTCCGCCTATGGCTGCAAGCGACTTTCGCAGCTTCCGCTTCCTCTCTGGAGGCAGCCTGGACCAAACACCGGAACACGCCCGCGACTGCATTTTGAAGCAGCAAAGTCTATCGGCCCGAGCTATTTCCAACCGCGGCCGCGCCCTCAAAAAAATAGCCATGGGTTCTAATGCCGAACTGCTCTTTGTCTTGAATGCAGACAGCTTGCCTGCCGGGGACTGCCTCTATAGGCTTGCCCAAGCTTATGAAAAGCTCGAGCAAAGAGATAAGCAATTGACCGTGCTCTGCGCTAGAGCCGAAGTAAGACAAGGGCAAGGGCCGGCCCGCCCCGACGCTTCCCTGAGCCGCAAAGACGACTGCCTGGCCTGGCACGAGTTTAGCGCTATGCTATTGCCTAAAGCCCTTGTATTGGGCGACTTTCCCCAAGATATCAAAAGTCTTTTGGGCACAATCGACACCAATAAAAGCAAACTAGAAATAGAGAAAGATGCAGCCGGCAGCCCGATAGATTCATCCTTTTTGACCGAAGAAGCGCAGGCGCAAGACTTTTGTTTCAGAATCTGGCAGTTGGGCGGAGCCATCAGAGAAGTCTATCAAGCTCGCTACTATTCAAACGGGCCGCGACTAAGGCAAGGCAGCGCCGACGAAAGAAAGTTTGACGGTATGCGCCTGCGCAGACGCTGGGGTACATCAAGGCAGCTGCTCTCTTTTGCCAGAGCGAAAGAAGAGGGGCAAAGCTGCGACTGGCTAAGACTCTTTAATCACTTGACGGCGGCAATGATTGTCGAAAAGCCGACTGCGTTGCCGCAAAGCGAGCCGGGCAAGAGTTTAGTGGGCTTTCACGGACCGCACTCAATCTTGGTTGGCGCCACCCCGCGCTAAACCAATCAGTTAGGTCTCTTAGGTCTCGCTGCCAGGATGAACCGTGGGTTGCTCTTCTTTGGCTGAACCTGAACCACCGTTATTACCGGCAGTCGGCACCTCTTCAGTATCTTTATTGATAAGAGTATAGAGAGTAGGCAAAACAATCAAAGTAAGAATGGTCGAGGTGAAAAGCCCACCTAAGACAACAGTGGCCAAAGGTCTTTGTACCTCGGCGCCGGTGCCGTGAGAGAAAATCAAGGGCAGGAAGCCGACCATAGCGACAAGAGCGGTCATCAATACCGGTCTCATTCTCACTTTTACACCTTCCAGTGTAGCCTGCAAAACCGGCATCCCTTGCTTCTCGAGCTGCATTATATAGCTGACCATGATTACACCGTTCTGCACAGCGACACCGAACAAGGCGATGAAACCAATAATGGCAGGCACCGAGATAGGCTGGTGCGAGACAAGCAAGGCAATGATACCGCCGATAATGGCAAAGGGGACATTGAGCATAATCAGGCCGGCATTGCGCAGACTATTGAAAGAAGCGAAGAGCAAGACAAAGATCAAGAGCAGCACCACCGGCACCACCATGCAAAGACGCGCCATCGCTCTTTGCTGGTTCTCGAATTGACCGCCCCAGACAACACGATAACCTTTGGGAATTTCCACTTCTTTATTGACGCGAGCTTGCACTTCCTCAACAAAACTACCCAAGTCTCGACCGCGCACATTAGCCAGAACAGCAGTACGACGCTGTCCATCTTCGCGGTTGATCATAACTGTACCGCTGGTATTGGTGATTTCAGCCAATTGCTTAAGGGGCACCTTGCCCCCCTGGGGGGTATCCACCAAAATAGACTCTATATCTTCCTGGGTATCTCTAAACATGACCGGGAAGCGCACCAATAGACCAAAGCGCTTGGTACCTTCCACCACTTCAGTCACTTGCCTTCCCGCTAATGCAGTAGCGACAATTTCTTGCACGTCATCGACATTGAGACCATAACGAGCGATAACATCGCGGCGCAGTTTGATATTAAGCTGGGGCAAACCGAGCAAATGTTCTTTCTGCACATCGGCAGAGCCTCGCACTTCTCTAACGATTTTTTCAATCTTAGAGGCGATATTGTTGAGCGTCACCAGGTCTTCGCCAAAGACTTTGATACCGAGGTCGGCTTTGATACCAGCCACCAAGTCATCGATCATGTCGGCAATCGGCTGCGAAAAGCTATAAATCAAGCCGGGGATTTTATCCACCTTGTCGGCCATTCTATTGACCAGGTCTTCTTTATCGTGGGTGGTCTTCCATTCGCTTTTTGGCTTCAAACCAACATAGACGTCGGCGTTGTCCACCCCTTCCAGGTCACCGCCCATGCCGGATCGTCCAATTTTAGAGACGACCACGTCCACTTCCGGAAACTCCATCAAGGTTTTTTCTACAATGGCGGCAACTCGGCGAGACTCAGTGTGAGAGACACTGGCGGAGAGCTTGGTGCGCAAAAGAATGGAACCTTCATCAAGTGAAGGAATGAATTCCGAACCAAGAAATGGGAAGAGACAAAAGGAGAAGAAAAGCAGAGCCAGTGCCCCGGCAATAGTCATACGCGGATGCTTGAGAGATTTATACAAAGCCGGTTCGGCAAACTTACGAAAGCCTTCGATAATCGGGCTCGGTCTTTCCACAATCTTGCCGCGCATGAACCAGAAACAGAGCACCGGAATGACAGTGAGGGAGACGACCAAGGCGCCGGAAAGAGCGTAGATATAGTTGAGAGCCAAAGGCGTGAACATACGCCCTTCCACACCCTCTAGAGTAAAGAGAGGCAGATAAACGGCAATAATAATGGCAATAGCAAAGAAAATTGGGCTACCCACTTCCTTGGCTGCTGTATAGACCACAGAGAAACGGTTTCTTTCGTATTCTTCTTTAGATATCAAGCCATGGTGCATCTTCTCTTGTTCTTCGGCCAGATGCCTAAAGATGTTCTCGACCATGACCACGCCGGCATCGACAATGACTCCAAAGTCAACGGCACCCAGGGTCATCAAGTTGGCGGTCAAACCGGTGTGTTTCATCATGATGAAACTGAAAAGCAGAGCCAGTGGAATGATCACCGCCACAATCAACGAGCAAGGCAAATTGAGCAGAATCGCTCCCAGTACCAAGATAACCAGAGAGCCGCCCAAGGTGAGAACTTCTTTTACAGTCTCGATGGTTTTATCAACTAGAGCACTCTGGTCATAGTAAACATGAATTTTGACGCCGTCGGGCAACTCTTTAGAAATCTCGTCGACCACGTCTCTGACACGCTCAACCACAGCTTTGGTGTTGACGCCTTTGCGGGTCAAGACCACGCCGGTGACTGTCTCACCGTTGCCATTCATCGAGGCCGAACCACGCCGGAAGGCAGGACCAATCTCGACTGTGGCGATTTGTCCAATCTTGACCGGAGTGCCGTCCACCGACTTGAGCAGAACATCTTTGATGTCTTGCACACTTTCAATGCGACCAAGACCGCGAATGATAATCTCTTCGCCGCCGCGCTCGATAAAGTTACCACCGGCATTTAAGTTATTGGTCTGCAAGGCATGAATGACATCTTGAATGGTGATGTCGAAGCCTTTCATCAAATGAGGATTGACCAGCACTTGATATTGTTTGACATAACCACCATAGCTGACCACATTGCCGACACCATTGACGGCGCGCAAACGCCTGGCCACTTGCCAGTCTTGAATGGTGCGCAGTTCAACCAAATCGTGCCTGTCGGAAGTAAGATAGTAAGACATGACGTTCGAGAAGGTGGAAACGACCGGACCCAAAACAGGCTTGGCCGAGCCCTGCGGCAACTCGATTTGCGAAAGTCTTTGCTGAACAAGATTGCGCGCCCAGTAAACATCGACATCGTCGTCGAAAATAGCCGTCACCACTGACAATCCAAAGCTTGAATTGCTGCGAATTTTGTTTACTTTGGGCAAGCCATTGAGACCATTCTCGATGGGAAAAGTAACTAGAGATTCCACTTCTTCTGTGGCCATACTCTCGGGCTCGGTGATGATTTGCACCTGCACGTTGGATACATCGGGAAATGAGTCGATGGGGATATTCATAGCGCTATAAACGCCGAAACCAGCCACGCCAAGTGCGGCTGCCACAGTAAGCAATCTTTGTTTGAGCGCGAATCTAATTAATTTGATCATGAATTATTTAGAGCGCCTCTGGCTTTAATTTCTATAGCTCAGTTCGGTCTTGAGCATAAGAGAACCCTGGGTGGCCACAGTCTCTCCATCGGTGAGTCCAGACTTCACTTCAATATAGTCTTCACCAATGACGCCTAAAGTCACTGGTCTTTCTTCATAGCCGTCGGGATGCTTGACGAAAACCACCTTGCGATTGTCGCGCTCTTGTATAGCCGCTTTCGGGCAGGCGAGGAAGTTGCGCGAAGCGCCTTCCAAATCTATCTCGGCATACATATTAGACTTCAACAAACCAGTGGTATTGACTAGTCGAGCGCGAATGGGAACAGTTCTTGTAAGCGGATTGACATCAGGCGCAATGAAGCTTATTCGTCCTTCAAAACGACGATCGGGAAAACTCGGTACATTTATTTTGACTGTGTCACCGATACGCACCCGGCGCAAATCGATTTCGGGCAGGTCGGCACTGGCTTGCACAGTCTTGAGGTCGGTAATCTTAAACATAGAAATATCGGGCTGAACCATTTCACCGACACCGATCTCATACTTGCTAACGACACCGGCAATAGGGGCGACGATGCGCACCAAACCATTGATATTACCGGTCTTTAGTACTTTCTGGGTCATGGTGTGATCAGCGCCCAAAAAATCCAGTCGTTTAACAATAGTATTGACATGCTGCTTCATACGAGTCACTTCAGCTATGGCAAGCTGATAGTCGCGCTTCATCAAAGCGCGGTTTTTATAGAGCTGCTCTTCGCGAGCCAGTGCGGTTGAGGCATTTTCATAGTCGACCTTGGCTCTGGCAAGGGCGGCCTTAGCGGCTAGATAATCTTTAGTGGCGGCAATTTTCTCTTTGTAGAGACCTTCCAGCCTTTGATATTCCAACTCGGCGAGTTCAGCCTGCACACGGGTATTCTGCATAAGAGCGCGGGCATCTAATAAACCTTTGGGGCGCTCCAGATACTCTTCATAAATCTGCCTCTCTCGGTCGGCATGAGCTTCGGCAATACCAAGCTTGGAAGTAGCCTCCACCAGTTCACCTTGCAGATCGGTGACCTGAGGACTATCCACCATAGCCAATAGCTGCCCACGGGGCACCATATCGCCCGGCTTCACCAGAACTTCGGTGATTCTGCCGGCGATGCGCGCCGAAACGTCTACAGAGGCGCCATAATCGGCTTCAATACGCCCAGTCAGGTGCAATGGTACGATCACATCCCTGTTGACAACCTTTTCGGTCTTGAACTCGATTTTCTTGGCAGTTTCTTCAGATAAAGGAATGATCTTTGAGGCTGAACTCGTCTCGGTTTTCTTTTCGGGCTCGGGTTTGCCGTGTTCGCCGCAACCTGTCAGGCTGAAGCTAAGAGCACAGCAAATAACAAGAGGCAGAAGTCCCGAAACAAAATGATTCTCAAGCAAATAGGTGGAAGCCCAAGACTTACTCGGCACTGTGGAATCTAAAGGAACTGATTTACTATGGTTGAACAAAGTTTGTAATTTAAGGGCGAATGCTCGCGCTCTAACTCAGGGATTGCCTTTTAAAATTAGAGCATACACCTCAGAAAGATTTTTGGGCAGAAAATCTGCGCTAAACTCTTGAAAAATCGCAATGTTCACTATTAAGCAAAGCCCTGCACTGGTGAGCGTTTAAAAAAAGAGGACCGAATGAGAATTGACAAATGGCTGAAAGTCTCAAGGCTTATCAAGCGCAGAACCGTAGCCCAAATGGCTTGTGAGCAGGGAAGAGTCTATATCAACGAAAGACCGGCGAAAGCTTCGCTGGTTCTCAAACCTGAAGATAAAGTTCATATTGAGCTTGGGGCTCGAGCGATAACGGTTAAGGTTGTTTCGGTACCCGAAAAAAACGTAGCCGCCCAAGATGCAGCCAAGCTCTATGAAATTCTGGAAGAAATCAGGCGGCCACCTGAAGTGCTGGAGTGGCTCGACGAGCAATCTGAATTGGACGAATAAGGCGACCGGCTAAATTTGCTAGTCGATATACTCTCTCAATCTTCTACTTCTATTAGGGTGGCGCAACTTACGCAGAGCCTTAGCTTCGATTTGGCGAATACGCTCTCTGGTGACACCGAATAGCTGCCCGACTTCTTCCAGGGTACGCTGCCTACCGTCGTCCAGTCCAAAACGAAGCCTGAGCACGTCTCTTTCTCTAGGCGAAAGTGATGCCATCACTTCATGTATATCTTCCCGCAGCAAATCTTGGGTGACTGAAGCCGCCGGGGTTTCGGCGTCTCTATCTTCGATAAAATCGCCGAGTTTACTGTCTTCTTCTTTACCGATAGGTGTTTCCAGAGAGACCGGCTCCTGCGCCACCTTAATAATGTCGCGCAGCTTGGTAATGCTAATCTCCATCGATTCAGCGATTTCTTCTTCGGTGGGCTTGCGTCCCTTATCTTGCTGAAGCTTTCTGGTCACCTTTTTCAGTTTGTTAATTGTCTCGACCATGTGTACCGGTATGCGAATAGTGCGAGCTTGGTCGGCAATAGCTCGAGTGATCGCCTGACGAATCCACCAAGTGGCATAGGTGCTGAACTTATAGCCTCGCTCATAGTCGAACTTCTCAGCGGCACGAATCAAGCCCATATTGCCTTCTTGAATCAAGTCAAGAAAGAGCATGCCTCTTCCCACATATTTCTTGGCAATAGAGACAACCAGACGCAGGTTGGCCTGCACCAACCGTCTCTTGGCGATGGCGCCGTCGGCACCGCCCATTTCAATTTTGCGGGCCAGTTCAATTTCTTGGTCGGCAGTAAGCAGTGGAATTCTACCGATTTCTCGCAAATACATACGGACCGGATCATCAGAGGAAAGACCTTGGGAGACTTTCTCTTCAAAACGCTCTGGATCGTCTTCGAGGTCGTCCTTGAACTCGAAAGTATCCTCGGAACTAGCCTCGGGCAGACTGGGCATTTCCTCGTCCAGCTCATTTTCCCCGGGGGAAAGAAGTTCTTCTAATCCTGATTCTCTTTGTTTTCCTGACACTTCTAACTTATCCAACTTTTGAATGAAACTATCTTCTTTATCTTTGCCCTTAGTCACACATGGGTCTCCGTCTTGTCCGAACTATTAATTTCGTCCTCTATGGCATCCAGTTTGCGCTTCAAGTCTTCCAACTCTTCTAGAGTCTCAATTTTGGGCAATACCATCGAATCAAGAGTGGAGAGTTCTTTTATTCTACCCTGCAATTGGGTGGCCCTGCTCTCATCCTCCTCAATAGAAAGCTGACCGCGAGCACCGGTAATCAAGAGCGACAAGCGCTCCTTTATTAGTCTTGCCCGGGATTCTTTCAAAACAACCTGTACCGGCACTTTTTGTTTTCTAAATTCCTCGCATTTTAGAATTACCTCCACCAGAGACTTGGTGGCGGTAGGGTCGGGGGCGAGGCGATCCATAAGCTGGTACTGCAAGTCTTCAATGGTCGAAAAAGTTGTACCGACGCCATATACAGCATTCTTGATTTCCTGGTGACTGGGGCTCAAGAAACGCTCTTCAGCAAGAGCGGCATAGGCAATATCATAGTCTTCACGCGAAGTTAGATAGAGGGCAAGAAGCTGCCTTTCCGCCTCCATAGAACCGGATAGCGGACCGCGACGCATGGCCGGTCCCATGGCCGAAAGAGGCATGGGCATAGTCTCTTCATCGGCTATGTCTTTTTCGGGTTTGCCCTTTTTGAAGTTCTTGTTGTTTTTCTTGAAACCGCCAAACTGCTGAGACTGGGGCTGAAAGGGCGGGGGTCCGGAATTAGTGTACTGAGGAGGCTCAATACGCATCTGCCGGGGCGGCGCACCACTCTTGGCAACTTTAACTTCTTTCTCAAATTCTTCGCCGCGAAAACTGTTCATGCTTGAGTCATCAGCAAGCACGGCGTCGCCGACCTCCAAGAAGGGATCCTTTTCTAGTTCTGGTTCGGGCGCATTTTGTTTGTACTGGCGCTGGTAACCCCCCTGCGAATACTTATTTTGAGAGTACTGATTTTGGGAGTACTGATTTTGAGAATATTGATTTTGGGAGTATTGGCCGTTTCGGAACTGGCCTTGCTTATTGTTGTATGAATAAGCCTCTCGGTCCATGCGGTTGGCTCGCCGATATTGACCGACATCGGCTAATATCTCTTCCTCGCGAACCTGCAATTTCATGGCCCAGAGCCTGATATATTCGCCTCGCCCAACGGCATTCTTGATTAGGGCCAAAATTGGCACAATCTTGCGGGCGGCATCGATGCGACCGAGACGCGAATGCAAATCAATGCCCTTAACCGCTTGCTCTAATTGATAATCGACCATCAGCGCCGCTTTATCTATGGCAGCTTGAAAAGACGTTACCCCTGTCGGTCCGGAGCGCAGACATTCATCAGGATCTTTACCACCGGGTATGGCAATGACCCGCAATTCGATGCCAATGCCTTCGGCAATCTGACTGAGCATCTCGATACCGCGCTCGACAGCGCGCACACCAGCGGCATCTGCGTCGAAAGATAGATAAACCCGTTTACTTTCGGTATAGCGCACCAAAAGCTTGGATTGCTGCTCAGTGAGCGCTGTCCCAAGAGTAGCCACTGTATTTGTAAAACCAAACTGATGCGAAGTGATGGCATCAAAATAGCCTTCTACTACGATCACTGAATCTTTTGACTTAATCGCTTCTTTGGCCAGATTAAAGCCGAAGAGATGCAAACCCTTGTGATAGATGGGGGTTTCAGGCGAATTGAGATATTTGACCTGATCGTCACCCAGGGTTCTGCCACCAAAGGCGATGACACGTCCCTCGCTGTCGCAGATGGGAATCATCAGACGATTGCGGAACAAATCATAGTGCCCGCTTGATTCTTGCCGCCGGCGCACCAGACCGGCCTCTTCCAAAGTAGCGGCTGAGACCTTGGTCTTCTCAGTAAGAAAACGCAAAAGTCCATCCCAACTGTTGGGGGCATAACCGAGTTTGAACTTCTCGATTGTTTCGCCGGAAAGTCCTCTATCTTCAAGATACTTTCGAGCAAAAGCCCCTTCCACCGGATCGCGCAGAAGGCGCAAATAATATTCACTGGCTTGTTGGTAAAGCATCAAAATTTGCGAACGGCGGTCGTATTCTTTGCGATCTTCCACCGATTCAGCCAGCTTGACGCCATATTTGCGCGCCAATTCTCGCACTGAATCTATAAAATCGAGACCTTTGGTTTTCTGCACAAAGGCAAAAACATCGCCGCCTTCACCGCAACCAAAACACTTAAAGATGCCTTTCTCGGCATTTACGTGAAATGAAGGGGTTTTCTCGCCATGAAACGGACAGAGACCCTTGTAATCCTTACCAGCTCGCTTGAGAACAACAGTCTCCGATATGACCTCGAGAATGCCTGCGCGCATTCTCACTTCAGCAATGACTTCAGACGTCACGCCTTTCAAAGAGGAACCTCCCGGGCGCCAAAACGCCTTTGTCTTTCTATATCTGGACTCAAGTTTATAACAACTTGCAGGCTGGCAGATATAAAAGAGAAGCAAAGAAAAGAAAGAAAAGAAAGCACAGAGGAAGCGAAATAGAGGCAGATACGCCGTGGGCATCTCCAAATAAGATGGCAGGGTGCAGCCCCAGCTTGACATGCCGCTTTCCCAGACGAAAGCCGATTAGATTGTTTATAATTTCCAGCTAATATTTGCACCCCTGAGTTGGTTACTTAAATTCAGCCGCGGAGGCTCTCATGAGAACACTAATCAAAAACGGCCGTGTCATAACCGCTGTGGATGACTATT